>CAJFMX010000008.1 GCA_904393115.1 uncultured Clostridia bacterium | reverse complement strand
GCTTGGCCCAGGTAACGAACTGGGTGAAGCTTAAGTTTGCTGCCATGAATCTAAAAAAATTGGCCACCTGGAAATGGAATTGCCGCCATCCGGCACCGGGTGGCGGCAAACGAACAAGATTAGGGCAAAATACAGCTGCTAGTTCGATATTTTTCTTTTTTCGGTCTTGCTTGCACGCAAAAAACCTGCTCTGGCTTAATTGCCACAGCAGGTTTTTCTACAAGCTGAAACGCCGCCCGCCCGGGCGGCGTTTTTTTTTGCCTGTGTTTTACGCGGGCGCCCTGCGGCGCAGGCGCGCGGCGAGCAGGCGCAGCAGCTCCAGGTCCTCCTCCCGCAGCGCCTCCATCTCCTGCAGCGCCTCGCGCGCGGCGCGCGGGTCGCTGACCTCCGCAAGGAAAAACTCCCGCGGCGTGATGGCGAAATACTCGCAGATGGCGAAAAACTCGCTCATCGACGGCAGCGCCTTGCCCGAGGAGATGTTGTTCACATAGCCGCGGCTGTGCCCCAGATCGTAACTCATCTTGTATTCCGAAACGCCCTTTTGCAGGCGCAGCTTCGTGATCCGCTCCCGCGTGTACTGCGCGTAGTCCAAATGCGCCGCCCCCTTCCTGCCGCCCATTGTACGGCAGTCCCGCGCCCCGGTAGCCGTTTTATTTATTTCGAATTTGTTGACAAAACATTTCAAATACGCTATCCTCGTTTTTGAAACGATGCGGGAAGAAAAACGGCGAAAAACATCGCTTCAAAGATGTTTGCGGCCCTCGGCCCCCGCGCGCGGGCCGAAAACATACAAGGGAAAGGTGACGGACATGAACAAGCTGCTCGCAACACTCCTGGCGCTGACGCTGGCCCTGCTCGCCGGCTGCGCCGCCCCGGCCACCCCCGCCTCCATCGTCGATGCCAAGATCGACGAGAACGGCGATCTCCTCTTTACCATGAGCAACGGCGCGATACTCAACGCCGGACGCGTGCGCGGCGAGGACGGCACGAGCGTGGAGAGCGCCGTGGTCGACGAGTCCGGCGATCTCCAGATCGGTCTGTCCGACGACACCGTCATCCATGCGGGGCATGTGCGCGGGGCGGACGGCCAGGACGGCGCGGACGGCAGGGACGGAGCGGACGGTCAGGACGGGCGCGACGGTCGGGACGGCGTGGACGGCAAGGACGGGCGCGACGGCAAAGACGGCGCCGATGGCCGCGATGGCGCGAACGGCAAGGACGGCGCGGATGGCGAAGACGGTACGCGCCCCTATGTCGGGGCAAACGGCAACTGGTGGATCGATGGCGTGGACCTGGGCGTAGCCGGAGAACGCGAGAGCGTGACGCCGGAGAATTACAGCATTCGCGCTGTCGCCGTACAGCCGGACGGGAGCACGACTGCGCTGGAAACGTCCATTGCAGAAGAAACTGTTGGGGATTATTTTACCATCACCTATGACTACGACGAACTCACGCCGGTACAGTACGGCGGGGGAACGTGGCGGATGGCGCTCGTCACCATCTCCGGCTTTAAGGCGGAGGAGTTTGCCACGGTCACGCGCATCGAAGCCGATGGCGTGGATGTGACGGCCATGGCGGGTGCGGACTCGCCCGTGGCCTCCGGCCTGCAGGGCGCGGCGGAGCGCTTCCTGAAGCAGGGAGAGTTGTGCCTGCCAACGCAGCTGCCGGATAGAATGAATTCGATGAGTTACTTGGTTCGCGTTCTGGGAACGGCGAAGGATGGAGGAGAAGAGCTGCAGAAATTCTACTACGTCTATGTGCGTCTAGATCCCTTTAACACGGAGCCCTGGCCGCGCGAGGCTGTTGTGACGCGGGTCGAGAGCGAAACATCGGGCGTAGATGTGTATCGGACGAACTATGGAATTCAGTTTGAGCAAGAGGAAGCGTCGGTCGGAGACGAAGTTTCCGTGCGGATCTCCTTCGCCGATGTGAACCGTCAACCCTTCACGAAACCCATCTATCTGCAGGAAGGGCAGGGCTTTGCCGTCGCAGGAGAAAAGGAGGAAAACGGCTATCCGCTCACCGATTCTCAGGCGGTAGTGCGCTTTTCTTTGGAAGAAGTCAAGCAGAGAGCTTCTGTGACCTTCCATCTGCGGACGGAAAAGGGAGAGTACATCACCTCGGAGTTTTCCCTGCACTATGTGGATGGCACGGGGGAGCAGCGGGACCCTCAAGGGATTCTTTTTGCGGAATCCAGCGTAACGATCGCGGTTGGCGAGACCTATCGTCCCATTGTGTTGGGAGTCGCGACGAACAGCCAAGTCGAGGCGACATTGCAGATCGGAGAAGGGTCAGACAATGGCGTGATTCGATTGGACGGCAAGGGAAACGTGGTCGGCGTCCAGCCGGGCGTGACCTATATCTCGGCAAAGTATCCCAGTTCCAATGGGCAGGAATATGCTGCAAGCTCCATGAAGATCACCGTCACGGGGGCGTGAGGGTTGCATCATGCGGGGCGATGGGTGTATACTGAGAGCGCAGAGCGAATCCGAAAGGAGGGGGAAGGCGTGATCTGGGTTTGCACCCGCTGCGGCTACGAAGTGGAGTCGGACAAGCGGCCCGACCTTTGCGCCATGTGCTATGCGGCCATGCACCACATGGTGCCAAAGAAGGAAAAGACCGAACAAAAACAGGACGAGAAAGGCGAAGAATGAGACGCGCGCGGCGCTCCGGGGAAAGGAGCGCCGCGCGTTCTGTTTATGGCGTTTGGGGTTTGTCGTCGTCGGCGGAGGGGATGACGCGGCCCTGGAGCTTGTTGAGCGTGCGCTCCACCGCGTCGCGGCTCTGCCCCCAGGGCTTGTCCTGGTTGCGGTAGTCGAACTTGAGCGTGAACCACTCCAGGTCGTGCTCCATGCGCGCCAGGTTCTTTTCCTGCACGCCCAGCAGCGCCGTGAGGAAGTCCAGCTGCACCGTGCCGGAGAGGTGCTGCCCCGCGCCGCGCAGCAGCAGGGGATAGTGCCGCATGCACACGCCCTTGGACTCGCCGAAGGCCTTGCGGAAGGACTCGTCCTTCTTGTACAAATAGCAGACCGTCTCGACGTAGCGCGCCATGGTTGTCTCGATCCGCTCGCAGATGAAGCAGCTGTCCATGCGCCCGTCCACGTGGGCGGCGAGCTGCTCGAGCTGCTTGTGCACGGGCGTGGACTTGGTCACGCCCCCGGCCGCCCGGGCGACGGGGTTCTTCTTCCGCTCCGCGTCCACGGCCTTGCGCAGGGGCTCGGCCGCCTTGTGCGCGGAGGCGATCACGTCCTTCAGGTGCGTGTGCGTCATCAGGGCGAGGCTGAGCTTGTTCTCCATGGCGTAGAGCTTGCGGAAGTGCTCCGCGCAGAAGCCCTTTTCGTTCGTGGCAACGCGCGTGTCCGGCTCCATCATCGCGCCGCCCAGCGCCACGTCCAGGAACTGCCTCTCGCACGCGGCCTCCATGGCGCAAAGGGGGCACTCGGTCTCTTGTTTGTAGGCGTCCCAAATGGGGATGGTGTCCAGATGAACCTGCGGCATTGCCTGTCCCTCCCAAAGCGTTTCGTTTCTCCGAGTATAGCGCAGAACCGCGGATTTGGCAAGGCGGCACTTCTATACCGCGGCGCCGGCTCATAGCCTGTACAAACAAAGGAGGTGTGCGCTTTGAAGAGAAGAACCATGTACTATGCAACGCGCAGCGGACGGCGGCGGCGCGGGGGAAACGGGGCGAGGCGGTGGCTGCTGGCCGCGGTGTGCGCAGGGCTGGCGCTCTACATCGGCCTGGCGATGGGCCTGGGGACCTGGGCCCACGACGCGCTCCTGTCGCTCCGCGCGCCGGAGGAGAACGAGATCTCGGACGGCGAGCAGCCCGCGCCCGCGCCGGAGACGGGCGCGGAGATCACCGAGACCGTCGCCTTCCCGGCCATCGAGATGTACGCCCTCGGGGTCGAGGGCTTTGCGGACGAGCAGGAGGCCGACTACAACGCCTCGCTCTACGCGGCGCGCGGCGGCGCGGGCTTTGTCCTGGAGGAGGGCGGGGAATACGCCGTGCTCCTGGCCGCCTACGACAGCCTGGAGGCCGCGCAGAACGTCGCGCAGAACCTGCAGGACGAGGAGAACGTCCCCGCCGCGGTGCGCACGCTCGCGGCCGACGGCGTGGAGCTCAAGATCACCGCGCAGGCCAGCCGCATCGACGGCATCCGCGACGCCTTCTCCATCTGGCAGCAGACGGTGCAGATGCTCGGCGACCTCTGGCAGGACGTGGACGCCGGCCTCTGTTCCCTGACCCAGGCGGTGGACCGCATCGAGGACCAGCGCGGCAAGCTCGAGGAGACCGCGCAGGCCGCCTTCTCCGACGCGCTGATCGAGGGCGCGACCCCCGCGCTGCAGGGACTGTACACCGTCCTGCAGGGAACGATCGCGGACATGGAGGAAATTGTATCGAATCCGCCCGAATTTGTGCTGGAAGTTTCGGCACAGATCAAGTATACTGGTATCAAGAGCTTAACCGAATATCAATCTTACGTCGAATCGCTCAAAACGCAGGGAACATCATCGTGAGGAGGGCACATATGACGATACGAAAGATTGCGGAACTGCTGGAGGCAAAGGTCATCCTGGGAGAGGACAAGCTGGACCTGGAGGTGGACATGGCCTTTTCCTCCGACATGATGAGCGACGTCCTGGCCTACGTGCACGGAAGGACCGTGCTGCTGACCGGCCTTGTCAATGAGCACGTCATCCGCACGGCGGAGATGGTGGACCTGGAGTGCATCGTCTTTGTGCGCGACAAGGTCCCCACAAAGGAGATCATCGACATGGCCCGGGAGAACGACATGGTCCTTATGACCACCTGGCACACGCTGTACTGCACCAGCGGCATCCTCTATTCCAACGGCCTGACCGGCATCGGAAGGAGGCAGTGACATGCCCCTGATCGCAGAGGTGTTTCCCGTGGAGAAGGACGACTTCGTCTCCGCGGGCGAGGTTTCCGCCAAGATCAAGCGCACGCTCAAGAAGCTCGGCGTGGACAGCTCCGTGCTCCGGCGCATCTCGGTCTGTTCCTATGAGGTGGAGCTGAACCTGGTCATCCACTCCCTGGGCGGCACGATCGACTTTTCCGTGGACGAGGACGGGGTCACGCTCCTGATCCGCGACCGCGGGCCCGGCATCCCGGACCTGGACCTGGCCATGCGCGAGGGGTGGTCCACCGCGCCGGAATCCGTGCGCAACATGGGCTTTGGCGCCGGCATGGGCCTGCCCAACATGAAGCGCAACGCCGACGAGTTCGACATCCAGTCCACGGTCGGCGTGGGCACGCAGATCCTCATGAAATTCCATCTAAAGAAATAAAAGAAACAGGAAAGCAAGCTCTCCTGCAATCCGCAAAGAGAAGGAGGGAGAGAACTCGTGGAACAACCGACCTATTACCATTCCGTCATGCTCGAGCGGGAGAAGTGCAAGGGCTGCACGACGTGCCTGAAGCACTGCCCCACCGAGGCGATCCGCGTCTACGGCGGCAGCGCGCACATCATCAAGGAGCGCTGCATCGACTGCGGCGCCTGCATCCAGCGCTGTCCCTACCACGCCAAGGTCGCCGTGACGGATCCCCTTTCCAAGATTCTCGACTACAAGATCAAGGTCGCGCTGCCTGCGCCCACGCTCTACGGCCAGTTCAAGGGCCTCAAGGACATCGGCCGCCTGCTCGACGCCCTGATCGCCATCGGCTTTGACGACGTCTACGAGGTCGCCCGCGGCGCGGAGTACGTTTCGCGCGAGATCGCCGGGCGCGTGGCGCATCGCAAAGTCCACAACGGCATGCCCCTGATCTCCTCGGCGTGCCCGGCCATCGTGCGGCTGATCCAGGTGCGCTTCCCGGAGCTGCTGGACAACGTGGTGGACGTCATCTCGCCCATGGAGGCCGCCGCCCTGGCCGCGCGCAAGCGCGTCTGCCGGAACATGAGCGCAGACCCCGCGGACGTGGGCATCTTCTTCCTCACGCCCTGCCCGGCCAAGATGACGGAGGTGCGCGCGCCCCAGGCCATCAAGACCTCCAACGTCGACGGCGTCATCTCCATCATGGAGGTCTACGGCAAGCTCAACGCGGAGCTGAAGCGCGCCCGCCACTTCGAGAACCTGCAGCACGCCGGCGCCTACGGCGTGGGCTGGGCGCAGACCGGCGGGGAGATGCTGGCCGTGGGCGTGGAGAACTCCCTGGCCGTGGACGGCATCGAAAACGTCATCCAGGTCCTGGAGAGCATCGAGAACGGCGACCTTGCGGACCTGGATTACTTCGAGGGCCTGGCGTGCGTGGGCGGGTGCCTCGGCGGGCCGCTGACGTTTGAAAACACCTATGTGGCCAAGAACCGCCTGCGCAAGCTCACCGAGCGCCTGCCCAAGATCTCCGCGCCGGAGGGCGAGGAGCGCGAGCTCAGCCCCGAGGAGATGCACACGCAGATGCTCTTCCAGCCCAACCCCGCCATGAAGCTGGACGACGACTTCGCCGTGGCGCTGCGCAAGATGGAGCAGATCGAGCGGGTCCTGGCGGACCTTCCCGGCCTGGACTGCGGCTCCTGCGGATCGCCCTCGTGCCGGGCTCTGGCCGAGGACGTGGTGCTCGGCCACGCGGTGGAGCTGGACTGCATCTTCAAGCTCAAGCAGAAGATCCAGCAGATGTCCAAGCAGATGGTCGACATCGCCGAAATGACGAGAAAATAGCGCTCTTCGCGCGCAAACGACAGAACGACAAAAGGAGGGTTTCCCATGAATGTTGCGGAACTTGCGCAAATCCTGGACGCCAAGGTGCTCAACCCCGGCGTGGACCTGAACCGAGAGGTGGAAAGCGGCTACGTCTGCGACCTGCTCTCCTGGGTGATGGCCAAGGGCGCGCCCGGCTGCGCCTGGATCACCGTCATGAACCACATGAACGTCATCGCCGTGGCCACGCTGCTGGACATGGCCTGCGTCATCCTGCCGGAGAACATCGCCATCGAGCAGGCGACGCTCGACAAGGCGACCGAGGAGGAGATCCCCGTCCTGGGCAGCGGCAAGACCTCCTATGAACTGGCCGGACTCCTCTACGCGCAAGGGGTCCCAAATCCCGTGAAATGACCTGCCGCTGCGCGGTGGACCTGCACATCCACTCGTGCCTTTCCCCCTGCGCGGACGACGACATGACCCCGAACAACATCGCGGGCATGGCGTTCGTCAAGAGCCTGGACTGCATCGCCGTCACCGACCACAACGCCGCCTTCAACCTCCCCGCGCTGGAGAAGACCTGCCGGGAGATGAACGTGGTGCTCCTGCCCGGGATCGAGGTGACCAGCCGCGAAGAAGTCCACATCCTGACCTACTTTCCCGACGTGCCGACCGCCGTGGACTTTGGGCGCATGGTCTACGGGCGCCTGCCGCCCGTGAAGAACCGCCCCGACATCTTCGGCGGCCAGATCCTGCTGGACGAGGAGGACGAGCCGGTGGGGGAGCTGGACACGCTCCTCATCCAGGCCACGGACCTTTCGATCGAGCAGATCGAGACGCTCTGCACGCAGGCCGGCGGCCTGTGCGTTGCCGCGCACATCAACCGCTCCTCCAACTCCCTGCTCGGCAACCTCGGCTTCCTGCCGCCCAGGCCGCGCTTTGCCGCCCTGGAGGTCTACCGCGGCGCGCCGGCCCCCGCGGTCGACACCGGCGCCTACAAGATCCTCTACGCCTCCGACGCGCACCGCCTGGGGGACATCGCCGAGCGCGAGTTCTTCCTCGACCTTCCCGAGCGCAGCCGCGAGGGTCTCTTTTCTTACCTGCGCGCGTGTAAAGACCGTGTAAAAGGCGGGGATTGATAGAGAAATAACGATCTTTGTTATGAAAGCATCAAGGTTTAGATAATCGTTATCAAACCAGAAGTTTAGTCGGAATTAACTCATGCGAACGAAATGTAAAATACGTCAAATTGTATGCAAAGCCATCAATTCCCCGGTGCTTTTTCGGCGAAAATGTGCTATCATTCTTACCGAGTGGCACTGATAAAAAAATGTCATGCTGAACAGAATACAATTTTCTACAAGGGGGTCGAAAGTCAATGTCCGGCAACAGCTGCAAGGATCAAGAGAAATTTCAGCAACTTCAGGCCGTCATCGACGCGAAAAAGGGTACCAAGGGCGCGCTCATGCCCGTCATGCAGGAGGCGCAGGCCATCTTTGGCTATCTTCCCAAAGAGGTGCAGCAGTTCATCGCAGACGGCCTGGGCGTGACGCTCAGCGAGGTCTACGGTGTGGCCACCTTCTACGCGCAGTTCGTTCTGGAGCCCCAGGGCGAGCACGTCATCGGCGTGTGCCTGGGCACGGCCTGCTATGTCAAGGGCTCTCAGGCGGTTCTGGACCGCCTGGCCGAGGAGCTCAAGGTCCCCGTGGGCAAGACCACGGCCGACGGCAAGTTCACCCTCAACGCCACGCGCTGCCTGGGCGCGTGCGGCCTTGCGCCCGTCATGATGATCGGCGACGAGGTCTACGGACGCCTCACGCCCGACGAGATCCCGGGAATCCTGGCCAAGTACTGAGAAACAAGCGCGTCCACAAGACAGAAGGGAGAGGAGAAAGATGCGCGAGCTTTCGCTCCACATACTGGACCTGGCGCAGAATTCGCTCACGGCGAATGCGACGCGCCTGGACATCCTCATCCGAATCGACCACGAAAAGGACAACCTCTCCATCACCCTTGCCGACAACGGCAAGGGCATGGCGCCGGACTTCCTAAAGAGCGTCACCTCGCCCTTTACTACCACGCGCACCACGCGCAAGGTGGGCCTGGGAATTCCCATGTTCAAGGCCAATGCCGAGCTGACCGGCGGGTCCTTTGACATCGAGAGCGAGGTGGGCGTCGGCACGCGCATGACGGCGAACTTCGTCCTTTCCTCCATCGACCGGCCGCCGCTGGGCGACATGCCCTCGACGATGGTCTCCCTGGTCGTGGCCAATCCCGAGTTTCACTTTCACCTGGAATATGCGGTGGACAAAGAAGCCTTCGTCTTTGACACCGAGGAGATCCGGCAGGTGCTGGGCGGCGTGCCGCTCGACACGCCGGAGGTCCTCTCCTGGATCGAGGGCTATATCCAAGAAGGCATGGAATCTCTACACGGAGGTGCGTAAACTATGAAATCCATCAAGGATCTGGAAGCCATTCGCCAGCGCACGCTGGACGAAGTCAACCTGCGCAACGACCGCCACGGCATCCGCGTCGTGGTGGGCATGGGGACCTGCGGCATCTCGGCCGGCGCGCGCCCGGTGATGATGGAGTTTGTCGAGGAGATCAAGCGCCGCGGCGTCAAGGACGCCATGGTCACCCAGACCGGCTGCATCGGCGTCTGCCGCCTGGAGCCCATGGTCGAGGTCTACATGCCCGGCCAGGAAAAGGTCACCTACGTGCTCATGACCCCGGAGAAGGTCGCCCGCGTCGTCGGGGAGCACCTGATCAACGGCAACCCCGTCACCGAGTACACCATCGGCGCGGCGGAGGCTGCGGGAAAGTAAAAAACAGCCCGGCCTTAGCCGGATAGAGGATAATCGTAGGAGGTTTTACAACATGGACTTGTTTCGTTCGCAGGTTCTGATTTGCGGCGGCACGGGCTGCACATCCTCCGGCTCCCCGGAACTGATCCGTCTCTTTGAGGAGAAGATCAAGAATGCCGGCCTGGAGAAGGAAGTCAAGGTCGTGCGCACGGGGTGCTTCGGCCTTTGCGAGATGGGCCCCATCGTCATCGTATACCCGGAGGGCGCGTTCTACTCCCACATCAAGCCCGAAAACGTCGACGAGATCGTCAACGAGCACCTGCTCAAGGGCCGCATCGTCCGCCACCTGCTCTGCCGCGAGGCCGTCGAGCAGGAGGGCGCGACCAAGTCCCTGGACGAGGTCGACTTCTATAAAAAGCAAAAGCGCGTCGCGCTGCGCAACTGCGGCGTCATCGACCCGGAGCGCATCGACGAGTACATCGCCTTTGACGGATACAAGGCCCTGGCCAAGGTCCTGACCGAGATGACCCCGCAGCAGGTCATCGACACCATCAAGGCCTCCGGCCTGCGCGGCCGCGGCGGCGCGGGCTTCCCCACGGGCACCAAGTGGCAGTTCGCCGCCAACTCCGTCTCCGACCAGAAGTACGTCTGCTGCAACGCGGACGAGGGCGACCCGGGCGCGTTCATGGACCGCTCGATCCTCGAGGGCGACCCGAACGCCGTCATCGAGGCCATGGCCATCGCCGGCTACGCCATCGGCGCCAACCAGGGCTACATCTACGTGCGCGCCGAGTACCCCATCGCCGTCAAGCGCCTGCAGGTGGCCATCAAGGAGGCCCGCGAGTACGGCCTGCTGGGCAAGAACATCCTGGAGACCGGCTTTGACTTTGACCTGGACATCCGCCTTGGCGCCGGCGCGTTCGTCTGCGGCGAGGAGACCGCGCTCATGCAGTCCATCGAGGGCAAGCGCGGCGAGCCGCGTCCCCGCCCGCCGTTCCCCGCGGTCAAGGGCCTGTTCGACCAGCCCACGATCCTCAACAACGTCGAGACCTATGCCAACGTCCCGCAGATCATCCTCAAGGGACCGGAGTGGTTCGCCTCCATGGGCACCGAGAAGTCCAAGGGCACCAAGGTCTTCGCCCTGGGCGGCAAGATCAAGAACACCGGCCTTGTCGAGATCCCCATGGGCACGACGCTGCGCGAGATCATCTACGACATCGGCGGCGGCTGCCCGAACGGCAAGAAGTTCAAGGCGGCGCAGACCGGCGGCCCCTCGGGCGGCTGCATCCCGGCCTCGCTCCTGGATACGCCCATCGACTATGACAACCTGATCGCCATCGGCTCCATGATGGGCTCCGGCGGCATGATCGTCATGGACGAGGACAACTGCATGGTCGACATTGCCCGTTTCTTCCTCGACTTCACGGTCGACGAGAGCTGCGGCAAGTGCCCGCCCTGCCGCATCGGCACCCGCCGCATGCTGGAGATCCTCGAGCGCATCACCGAGGGCAAGGGCGAGGACGGCGACATCGAGAAGCTCGAAACCCTGGCCAAGAACATCAAGGCTTCGGCCCTGTGCGGCCTGGGACAGACCGCGCCCAACCCGGTTCTGTCCACCCTGCGCTACTTCCGCGACGAGTACGAGGCGCACATCTACGAGAAGCGCTGCCCCGCCGGTCACTGCAAGAAGCTGCTCAAGTACACCATCGACCCCGCCCTGTGCAAAGGCTGCTCTCTCTGCTCCAAGGTTTGCCCGGTCGGCGCAATCTCCGGCGAGATCAGGAAGCCCTTTGTCATCGACTCCTCCAAGTGCATCAAGTGCGGTGCCTGCATGGAGAAGTGCCGTTTCAACGCGATTTCGCGCAAATAGTTCAAAGGAGTTGAGTGAGCATGGATTTGGTATCTTTGACGATAGATGGCGTCCAGGTGCAGGTTCCTGCCGGCACGACGGTGCTGGAAGCCGCGCGCCTGGCCAACATCCAGATCCCCACGCTGTGCTACCTGAAGGACGTCAACCAGATTGGCGCCTGCCGCATGTGCCTGGTGGATACTGGAGCGCGCGCCTTTGCCGCCGCGTGCGTGATGCCCGTTTCCCCCAACATGGTGGTCAAGACCAACACCCCCGCCATCCGCGAGGCGCGCAAGGTCAACATGGAGCTTCTGCTCTCCAACCACGACCGCAAGTGTCTCACCTGCGTGCGCAGCCGCAACTGCGAACTGCAGACCCTGGCCGAGGAACTGGGCGTGCGCGACGTCCGCTTTGAGGGCAAGCGCAACGAGTACCCCATCGACGACTCGTCGCCCTCGGTCGTGCGCGACCCGAACAAGTGCATCCAGTGCCGCCGCTGCATCGCGGCCTGCGGCAACGTGCAGAAGATCGGCGTCATCGGCACGGTCGGCCGCGGCTTCAATACCCTGATCGAGCCCGCCTTTGACCAGAAGCTGGGCGAGGTCGGCTGCGTCAACTGCGGCCAGTGCATCATGGCCTGCCCGGTCGGCGCCCTGCGCGAGAAGGACAACACCGAGGAAGTCTGGGCCGCCATCGGCGATCCGAACAAGCACGTGGTCGTGCAGCCCGCCCCGGCCGTGCGCGTGGCGCTGGGCGAGGAGTTCGGCATGCCCATGGGCACGCGCGTTACCGGCAAGCTCGCCGCGGCCCTTCGCCGCATGGGCTTTGACCGCGTGTTCGACACGAACTACGGCGCGGACCTGACCATCATGGAGGAGGGCACGGAGCTTCTCAGCCGCATCCAGAACGGCGGCGTGCTGCCCATGATCACCTCCTGCTCCCCGGGCTGGATCAAGTACATCGAGACCTATTACCCGGAGTTCCTGCCGAACCTGTCCTCCTGCAAGTCCCCGCACGAGATGCTCGGCGCGGTCATCAAGAGCTACTACGCCGAGAAGAACCACATCGACCCCAAGGACATCTTCGTGGTCTCCGTCATGCCCTGCACCGCCAAGAAGTTCGAGGCCAAGCGCCCGGAGCTCTCCAACAACGGCCTGCAGGACGTCGACGCGGTCATCACCACGCGCGAGCTTGCCCGCATGATCAAGGAGGCCGGCATCGACTTTGTGAACCTGCCCGACGAGGAGTTTGATCCCCTGCTGGGCGAGTCCACGGGCGCCGGCGCCATCTTCGGCGCGACCGGCGGCGTCATGGAGGCCGCGCTGCGCACCGTCGCCGACATCCTGGAGGGCAAGGACCTCGACGCCATCGAGTACACCGCGGTCCGCGGCATCGAGGGCGTCAAGGAAGCCACCGTCAACGTCGGCGGCAAGGAGATCAAGCTCGCCGTCGCGCACGGCACCGGCAATGCCAAGATCCTCATGGAGAAGATGAAGAAGGGCGAGGCCGACTACACCTTCATCGAGGTCATGGGCTGCCCGGGCGGCTGCGTCACCGGCGGCGGCCAGCCCATCGTCCCCGCGCGCGAGCGCATGGCGGCCGATCCCCGCGTGGTCCGCGCCAAGGCCATCTACGAGGAGGACAAGGCCCTGCCCGAGCGCAAGTCCCACAAGAACGCGTCCGTGCAGAAGCTCTACGACGAGTACCTGGGCAAGCCCAACAGCCACAAGGCCCACGAGCTGCTCCACACCCACTACGTCGACCGCTCGGCCAGCCGCTAACCCGCAACCCCAAAGAGGAGCGAAACCGTCGCTCCTCTTTTTTGCGCTTTTGGACGGGAGAATGCGGTTTTCGGACGCAAGGCCTGGAAAAACCGCCGCGGCAGGCGTATACTCTCTCCTGTCGATCGGCATCGGGGAGATTACAGAGGATTAACATTTCAAAAGCGTTTTTTGCATACCCATTCACAAGTTATCCATATGTTCACGGTATACTCATATTGGCAAAATATTTAGCGGAGGAGAGGCAATTCGTTTATGGCCAAAATGAAAAAAGGAACCAAAATCTTTCTCATCCTCGCCGTGGTCATCGTGGTCATTGCCGCGGCGCTCATCGGCCTGGTCCGGGTCGGACAGAGCGCGCTGGAGGCCATGACGACGGGCGCGGCAAGCTATACGGCGCTTGAGCGCATGGACCTGACAAACACGCTCAGCGTCTCCGGCAACATCCAGAGCGCGGACGTCAAGAAGGTCTACCAGGAGGCCGCCGGCGCGGGCAAGGCCCTGCAGGTCAACGTCGAGGTCGGCGACACCGTGGCCGAGGGCGACGTGCTCTGCGTCTTTGACAGCACAGACCTGGAAAAGGACTACGAGAAGAGCCGCCTGCAGGCCGAGCAGAGCGAGAAGAGCGCGCAGATTTCCCTGGACAGCGCGCAGAATTCCTACAATACCGGCGTCATCGCGCAGGAGCAGGCCGTCCGCGCCGCTAAGCAGAACCTGGAGGCCATGCAGGACGCGCTGACCACCGCCGAGGAGGAGTACAACGACGCCCTGGAGGACTACAACAGCGGCAAGCTCGAATTGACGCTGCAGGTCGACGCCGAGTACACCCAGGCCCAGTACGCCTATACCTCCGCCAAAAAAGTCTCGAACGACCTCTACCTCGCGATGAGAGAAAAGGAACATGCTGCGGAAAATGAACCTGACAATGCGGAAGCGCAGCAGGAATATGCCGCAGCCCGCGCCGAATACGAGGCCGCCCAGGTCCAGACCGACAACGCCAAGGCCGCCTTTGACGCGGCGCGCGAGGTCTACGAGAACAAGGACACCCAGGTCGAGAGCCTGCTGGACGATTACCGCGACGCCGTGACCGATGCGCAGGAGAACGTCTCCGACGCAGAGGTGGCCCTGCAGGAGGCGGAGGAGCAGCGCGAGCTCGCCCTGCACGGCTACTCCAACAGCGTCAGCAGCGCGCAGATCGCCGCGGACCAGACCGTCACCGAGATGAACCTGGCCGACGCGCAGGAGAACATCGATAAGTGCACCGTCACCGCCCCCGCCGCCGGCACCGTGACCGCCGTCTACGTCAACGAGGGCGAGAGCAACGCCTCCGGCAGCCTGCTGTTCGTCATCGAGAACCTGGAGGAGCTAGAGATCGTCACCTCCGTGCGCGAGTACGACATCGCGTCCCTGGCCGTGGGCATGCCCGCCGAGATCAAGACCGATGCCACCGGCGACACGGTCTACAGCGGCCAGGTCAAGGACATCGCCATCACCGCGCAGAAGGACGCGTACGGCAACACCGTCTCCTCCTCGAACGCGGAGTTCGACGTGACTCTGTCCGTGGACCCGGGGGAGGGCGGCCTGCTCGTGGGCATGAACGGCCGCGCGACCATCACCACCGACAGCACCGAGGGCGTGCTGGCCGTGCTCTACAGCTCCCTGGGCTATGACGAGGACGGCGCCCCCTACGTCATGGCCGCCCGGCCCCAGGACGACGGCACGCTCGTCGTGGAGAAGGTCCCGGTCGAAACGGGCGTGGAGACCGACTTTGAGGTGGAGGTCATCAGCGACGCGCTCGCCGAGGGCGACCTCATCCTCGACGACCCCACGGCCGTGGCCGAGGGCACGATCCTGCCGGCGGTGAGCGCCCAGGGCGCGGCGCAGGCAGATGCGCCCGCCGGGCAATGGCAGGTGACCATTGGGTGAGCGGAATGGAAGCAGTGCAGATGCAGCGGGAAGCCCCCGCAAGGACCATCATCCGGATGCGCGACATCATTAAGCGCTTTTACATCGGCACGCCCAACGAGCTCCAGATCTTAAACGGCATCTCCCTGGACGTCCGCGAGGGCGAGTTCCTCTCGATCGTGGGCGAGTCCGGCTCGGGCAAGAGCACGCTGATGAACATCATTGGCGCGCTGGACCGCCCGACGGAGGGCACCTACGAGCTGGACGGCGTGCGCGTGGACGAGGCCAAGGACGACCAACTCTCCAAGATCCGCAACGGGAAGATCGGCTTCGTCTTCCAGACCTTCAACCTGATCCCGCGCACCTCCGCGCTCAAGAACGTGGAGCTGCCCATGCTCTACGCCGGCGTCCCCGCCGGCAAGCGCACCAAGCGCGCCAAGGAGCTGCTGGAGATGGTCGAGATGACCGAGCGCATGAACCACATGCCCAACGAGCTCTCCGGCGGCCAGAAGCAGCGCGTGGCCATCGCCCGCGCCATGGCCAACGACCCGGCCATCATCCTGGCGGACGAACCCACCGGCGCCCTGGACAGCCGGACCGGCCGCCTGGTCATGGACCTGTTCCACGACCTGCACGACAAGCACGGCAAGACCATCGTGCTCATCACCCACAACTACAAGCTGGCCACCGAGACCGACCGCATCGTCACCATCTCCGACGGCCGCATCGTGCCCAATCGCGAAGGGGGGGAGGAAGCATGACCGGAATGTGGGAAAACGTGCTCCTGGCCCTGAACGGCCTGCGGTCGAACAAGATGCGCGCGCTGCTGACGATGCTGGGCATCATCATCGGCATCGGCTCGGTCATCGGCATCATGTGCGTGGGCGACGCGGTCACCGGCTCCGTCACCGACGCGATGTCCTCCCTGGGCGTCAACAACATCACCGTCGCCGTGCAGCAGCGCGTCGTCGACCTCAACTCCATGGAGATCCTCACCCCGGAGGAGGACGACCTGCTCACGACGGACATGCTCGACGCGTTGGTCGAGGAGGTCCCCGGCGTGCTGGACTACTCCATCTCCGAGTCCGCGGGCAGCGGCCAGGCCAAGGACGGCCACAAGTACGCCAACGTCTCCGTCACGGGAGTCAACGGCGCCTATCTCTCCGTCAACAACGTCAACCTGCTCACCGGCCGCACGATCACCGACCGCGACATGGAGGGCACAAAGTACGTGGCCGTGGTCTCGGACTTCCTCGTGGAAAAGATGTTCCCCGGGCTCTCCAACCGCGACGCCCTGGGCCAGGAGGTCCGCGTGACGCTGAACGACGACATCTACAACTTCACCATCGTCGGCGTCTATGAAAACGTGGACTCGCCCTACGCCGCGCTGCTGGGCACGGGCTCGGAGGCGGACAAGCGCACCGACCTCTACATCCCGGTGACGACCTCCCACCGCATCACCGGCGCGGAGGAGGGGTTCACCAGCGCCACCGTCACCGCGGACGTGCAGATGGACTCCCAGACCGTCGCCAACGAGGCCGCGGACTTCCTCAACCGCTACTATGCGGACAACCAGGACTTTAGCGTCTACACCATCAGCATGGAGACCATGGTCTCCCAGATGAGCAGCATGCTGGACACCGTCTCCATCGCTATCGCGGTCATCGCGGGCATCTCGCTCGTCGTTGGCGGCATCGGCGTGATGAACATCATGCTCGTCTCCGTCACCGAGCGCACGCGCGAGATCGGCACCCGCAAGGCCTTGGGCGCGCCCAACAGCGCCATCCGCGTGCAGTTCGTGGTCGAGGCCATGATCATCTGCCTCATCGGCGGGGTGATCGGCATCATCGTCGGCGCGGTGCTGGGATATGCGGCTTCCAATCTCCTGGGCTTCCCGGCGCTGCCCTCGATCGGCTCCATCGCGATCGCGGTGAGCTTCTCGCTCGCCATCGGCGTCTTCTTCGGCTACTACCCGGCCAACAAAGCCGCCAAGCTCGACCCCATCGAGGCGCTGCGGTACGAATAGACTTCGCACGGAGCCGCTTTTGCGCATACGCCCCGTGCCGCATACGCGGCCCGGGGTTGCGGCCGGCTTATTGGGCCGATGGCCCAAACACACGGCCTCCAGGGGCTTCGCCCCCTGCTGCTACGCCCCGTGCCGCATACGCGGCCCGGGGTTGCGGCCGGCTTATTGGGCCGATGGCCCAAACGCACGGCCTCCAGGGGCTTTGCCCCCTGCTGCTACGCCCCGTGCCGCATACGCGGCCCGGGGTTTCGGCCGGCTTATTGGGCCGATGGCCCAAACGCACGGCCTCCAGGGGCTTTGCCCCCTACGGCTACGCCCCGTGCCGCATACGCGGCCCGGGGTTTCGGCCGGCTTATTGGGCCTGCGGCCCAAACGCACGGCCTCCAGGGGCTTCGCCCCCTTGCGCATACGCCCCGTGCCGCCTGCGGTCAGAAGCGCATACAACAAGGGCCCCGGATTTCGTGAGAAATCCGGGGCCCTTGCTGCGCCCGCCTGTCAGTCGAACTGGACGGAGCGGTCCGCATTGCCGGTGATGGCCTTCTGGCGCCACTTGCCGCGGCGGAAGAAGTAGGTGGTGATGAGCGCGCCCATCACCCAGGAGATGAGCAGGGAGAAGAAGATCGCGTCCGAGGAGCCGTGCGGCAGGGCTTCGCTCCGGGTGAGGAAGGCCCAGATGTAGGCCACCGGCACGCGCAGCACGACGGTCGTGATCAGGGAGATCCACATGGGGGTGAGCGTATCGCCCGCGCCGCGCATCACGCCCGAGAGCGTCTGCGTGACCGCCATGGCGATGTAGCCCACGGCGATGACGCGCAGCATCCGCATGCCCAGGCGCACCACCTCGTCCGTGGAGGTGAACATGCGCATCAGGTTCTCGCCGAACAGGAGGATGCACAGCGTCAGGATGCAGGCGCAGATCACGGCGAGCTTGAGCCCGGCGCGCGTGCCCTGGCGCGTGCGGTCCAGGAGCCCGGCGCCCATGTTCTGGCCGGCAAAGGTGGTCATGGCCGTGCCGAAGGTGAAGTTGGGCATCATGGCAAAGCCGTCCACGCGCATGACGACCGTCGTGCAGGCGATGACCGCCGTGCCCATGGAGTTGGTCAGGGACTGCACCACGATCATCGCCAGGGAGAAGATGCCCTGCGTGATGCCCGAGGGCAGGCCCAGGCGCGCGAGCTGCAGGGCGTAGAACCCGTGCAGGCGCAGCGTCTTGCGGTCGATGGAGATGATGTCCTTCATCCGCCACAGGCGCAGGATGCAGAGGATCGCCGAGATGATCTGGGAGATGATCGTGGCCCAGGCCGCGCCCGCGACGCCCATGCCCAGCACGGCCACGAAGTAGAGGTCCAGAACGATGTTGAGGCCGCAGGCGACCAGCAGGAAGACGAGCGGCGTGAACGAATCGCCCAGCCCGCGCAGGATGCCCGAGACGATGTTGTAGTACGAGGTGCCCACGTTCCCCAGGAAGATGATGAGCATGTAGTCGCAGGCCATGTCAAAGATCTCCTCCGGGGTGTTGAGGAGGCCCATGAGCGGCCGGGTGATCACAACGCCCAGCACCGTGATCACAAGGGAGGACAGCAGCGTCAGCGTCATGCAGTTGCCGACCGTCATGGAGAGCTGCTCGCGCTGCTTTGCGCCGAAATACTGCGAAACCATGATGCCCGCGCCGGTTGAAATGCCGATGAAGAGCACCAGCAAAAGGTTGATGACCGGATTGCTCGCGCCGACGGCGGCCAGCGCGCCGTCGCCCACGTATTGGCCCACGACGATGCTGTCTACGGTCGAATAGAGCTGCTGGGCGAGGTTGCCGATGAGCAGAGGGACGGAGAACTGCGCAATGCACGCCATGGGGCTTCCGCTCGTCATGTCGCGCACGTCAAACAGCCTCCGAATGCTGAATTTGGCCATGTTCTGTTACCCACTCCCTACGTTTTTTTTCTGTGTACCCCTTCTATTTTACAGGAGGGGCAGGGCGAATGCAATCTCTTTTTTGGATGGCCTTTCCGATTGCAGGCCATGCCGGATTTTGGTATACTGATTGCATCGCAAACGCAAAAGGAGGCGGTTCCATGAAGACGCTCTGCACGGCGCGCCTCATCCTGCGGCCGTGGACGCTGGAGGACGCGCCCGACATGTACGACTACGCCCGCACGCCGAACGTCGGCCCCGCGGCCGGCTGGAAGCCCCACGAGTCCATCGAGGAGACGCAGCAGGTCCTGCGCGAGTTGTTCCTGCCCCATGACGACAACTTCGCCATGCAGCGCAAGGACGACGGCCGCGTCATCGGCTCCATCGGCCTGCACGAGGACCAGTCCCGGCCAAAGGGCCTGCCCGTGCGCATGCTCGGCTACGTCATGAACGAAAAGGACTGGGGCCAGGGCTTCATGCACGAGGGGTGCATGGCCGCGCTGGAATACGCCTTTGCGGAGCTCGGCGTGGAGCTGATGACCGTCTTCCACTACCCCTGGAACGAGCGCTCCCGCCGCGTCATCGAGCGCCTGGGCTTCCGCCCCGAGGGCCTGCGCCGCATGGCCGGCAGGAACTACGACGGAAGAATCGAGGACGAGATGGCCTATTCCATGACCCGGTCGGAGTTTTTCTGGGGCCGGGGCTGAGAAATCGCCCTTCCCTGCGCGGCGCGCAGATGCTATACTGGGAGTGCCCGGGCCGCCCCCGACGCTCGGGCCGCTCCCGACGCTCGGGCCGATCCGAAAAAAGGAGAGAACGACATGCTTACCGATGCAAAGAAGAAGTTTATTGAATTCATGATGTCCTGCGACGTGCTCCGCTTCGGCGACTTTGTCACCAAGAGCGGCCGGCGCACGCCCTACTTTGTCAACACGGGCCTGTACCGCACGGGCGCGCAGATCGCGCGCCTGGGCGACTTCTACGCCGCCTGCGTGCACGAGATGGCTGCGGGCGAGGTCGACGCGCTCTTCGGCCCGGCCTACAAGGGCATTCCGCTGGTAACGACGACCTCCGCCTCGCTCTCCCGCCTCTACGGGGAGGACCTGCCCTTCTTCTTCAACCGCAAGGAGGAGAAGGACCACGGCGAGGGCGGCAGCCTCGTCGGCTATAAGCCCAAGGACGGCGACCGCATCGCCATCATCGAGGACGTCATCACCGCCGGCACCGCCGTGCGCGAGACCATGCCCATCCTGACCTCCGCGGCCAAGGTCACCGTGCCGCACATGTTCATCTCCGTCAACCGGTGCGAGGTGGGCGCGACGCCGGGCAAGACGGCGGTCATGGAGGTCATGGAGACCTACGGCATCCAGGTCCACTCCATCGTCGACGCGCGCGACATCTGCGAATACCTGCGCACCCGCGGCGACTACGCGGACGTCCTTGCCCGCATGGAAGCCTACATGGCCGAATACTGCGCCTTCTAAGCAAAAAGACCGAAAAACCTGCACAGAACAAGACAAAAACCCAAAGCAAAGGGGGAGAAACCATGCTGTATCCGGAAAACAAGAAGCCCGCTCTGGACGAGAGCACCTTCCGCAACCCGCCGAGCGAGTACCGCGCCGCGCCATTTTGGGCCTGGAACTGCGAGCTCAGCGAGGACCAGCTCCTGCGCGAGATCGACCAGATGAAGGAAATGGGCATGGGCGGCTTCCACATGCACGTGCGCACGGGCATGAGCACCACCTACCTTTCCGACGAGTTCATGCACCTCATCCGCGCCTGCACGGACAAGGCCAAGCAGGAGAAGATGCTCGCCTACCTCTACGACGAGGACCGCTGGCCCTCGGGCGCGGCGGGCGGCTATGTGACAAAGGACGAAGCCTACCGCGCGCGGCACCTGCTCTTCACCCCCGTGCCCTACGAGGAGGATTCCGGCGAGCATGAAGCGCTGGATTCCTCTGCGCGCGCCTCGCGCAAGGGCAACGGCGAACTCCTCGCGCGCTACGCCGTGCGGCTGAACGAGGCGGGCGAGCTTGCCGCCTACCGCCGCCTTGCGGACGGGGAGAGGGCGCAGCCCGGCGAGAGCGCCTGGTACGCCTACCTCGAGCACGCGACGGAGAGCCCCTGGTACAACAACCAGACCTATGTCAATACCCTGGACAAGAAGGCCATCGAGCGCTTTGTCGCCGTCACGCACGAGCGCTATAAGCAGGTCGTCGGCGACGAGTTCGGCAAGGCTGTGCCCTCGATCTTCACCGACGAGCCGCAGTTCCCGCGCAAGACCACGCTGGGCTTTGCCGGGGAGAAGAAGGACGTGGTCCTGCCCTGGACGGACGACCTGCCCGCGACCTATGCCGCATCCTACGGCGAGGACCTGATGGCGCGCCTGCCCGAGCTCATCTGGGAAAAGCCGGACGGCGAGGTCTCCCGCGCGCGCTACCGCTACCACGACCACATCGCCGAGCGCTTTGCCTCGGCCTTTGCCGACACCTGCGGCGCCTGGTGCCGCGAAAACGGCATCCTGCTCACCGGCCACATGATGGAGGAGCCGACGCTCCACTCCCAGACCGCGGCCCTGGGCGAGGCCATGCGCTCCTACCGCTCCTTCGGCCTGCCGGGCATCGACATGCTCTGCGACTATCGGGAGTACACCACCGCCAAGCAGGCGCAGTCCGCCTCGCGCCAGTTCGGCTGCCCGGGCGTGCTCTCGGAGCTCTACGGCGTGACGAACTGGGACTTTGACTTCCGCGGCCACAAGCTGGGGGGCGACTGGCAGGCGGCGCTGGGCGTGACCACGCGCGTGCCGCACCTGACGTGGGTGTCCATGGCGGGCGAGGCCAAGCGCGACTACCCCGCCTCCATCGGCTACCAGAGCCCCTGGTACAAGGAGTATCCCCTGGTCGAGGACCACTTCGCCCGCGTCAATTCCGCGCTCACGCGCGGCAAGGCGCAGGTGCGCCTGGGCGTCATCCACCCGGTGGAGAGCTATTGGCTGCACTGGGGCCCGCAGGAGCAGACCGCCCTTGTGCGCGAGGAGATGGACCAGAACTTCCAGAACCTTGCGGACTGGCTGCTCTTTGGCCTGATCGACTTTGACTACATCAGCGAGTCCCTGCTCCCGCAGCAGTGCGCGGCGGGCGGCGCGCCGCTCTCCGTGGGCTGCATGGACTACGACATCGTGCTCGTGCCCGCGTGCGAGACGCTGCGCGCGAGCACCCTGGAGCGGCTGGAGGCCTTTGCGGACGCGGGCGGCAAGCTCGTCTTCGCCGGGCAGATCCCGCGCCTTGTGGACGCCGAGCCCTCGGACCGCGCAAGGAAGCTGGCGCAGCGCGCCTGCACCGTGGGCTTCTCCCGCGGGGAGATCCTGTCCGCCGTGGACGGCGCGCGCTTCCTCGACGTGCGCGACGAGCACGGCGCGCGCACAAACCACCTGCTGCACCAGGTCCGCGCGGAAGGGGACGCGCGCTACGTCTTCCTCTGCAACGGAAGGAAGCCGGAAAACCCGGACGTCTGCCCGCGGCAGGAGCTGGTCGTGCGCCTGCGCGGGTCCTGGAAGGTCGACCTGCTCGACACCGCGACGGGCGACATCGTCCCCCTTGCCGCGGAGTACGCGGGCGGGAACACGGTCCTGCGCCGCGCGCTCTACGCGCATGACAGCCTGCTGCTGCGCCTTGTGCCCGGCGTCCGCACGCAAGGGGAAGCGCAGGCCCCGCAGCAGGCGTTCCCGTATCGTACGCTGCGCCGGCCGGTGAAGGTCGCCCTGTCCGAGCCGAACGTCCTGCTGCTGGACACGGCGCGCTTCGCCTTTGACGACGGCCCCTGGCAGGAGGAAGAGGAGCTGCTGCGCGCGGACAACGCCTTCCGCGCAGCGCTTTCCTGGCCCTCGCGCAAGGACCACGTGGCGCAGCCCTGGGTCGTGCCGGAGGAGCCGATCGTCCACAAGATGCGCCTGCAGTTCACCGTGCGCAGCGAGATCGCCGTCCTCGCGCCGCGCCTTGCCCTGGAGGACGCCGAGCGCGTGGAGATCCGCGTCAACGGCGCGCCCGTCCCCAGCGCGGTCGACGGCTGGTTTGTGGACGAGTGCATCAAGACCGTGCCCCTGCCGGACCTGCCCGCGGGGGAGAGCGCGATTGAGCTGGCGATCCCCTTTGGCCGCCGCACGAACGTGGAGTGGTGCTACCTGCTGGGCGACTTTGGCGTGCGCGTCTCCGGCGCGGAAAAGACGATCACCCCGCCCGTGCGCGAGCTCGGCTTTGGCGACTGGACGAGCCAGGGCCTGCCCTTCTACTGCGGAAACGTGACCTACAAGATCCCCGTGGAGGTCGCGGGCACGAGCCTTCGCGTGCGCGTGCCGCAGTACCGCGGCGCGGTGCTGGGCATGGAGATGGACGGCGAGCGCGCCGGCGACCTGGCCTATGCGCCCTACGAGTTCCGGTTCGACGGCCTCACCCCCGGCGCGCATGAGATGGGCATCACGGTCTACGGCAACCGCGTCAACGGCTTTGGCTGCGTCCACAACTGCGACGACAGCCTGACCTGGTACGGCCCGGACTGCTGGCGTTCGACCGGCATCCGCTGGTGCTACGAGTACCGCCTGCGCAGGATGGGCCTGCTCGTCAGCCCGCAGATCGAGACCGCGCAGGGAAACACCCCCGACTGAGGAGGAAACAAAACGTGAAGAAATACATTCTCGGCATCGACATCGGCACCTCGGGAACCAAGACCATCCTCGTGGATGACGAGGGCCGCGTCGCGGCGGCAAAGACCGTCGAATATCCCCTGGAGACGCCCAAGCCCGGCTGGACGCAGCAAAACCCCGCCGACTGGTGGCAGGCTGCGGCCGAGTCCATCCGCGCGGTGCTGGAAAAGTCCAAGGTCCCCGGCGATCAGATCGCGGGCGTGGGCTTCTCCGGCCAGATGCACGGCATGGTCGCCCTGGACGAGGTGGGCGAGGTCGTGCGCCCGGCCATCCTCTGGAACGACCAGAGGACCGAGCGCCAGTGCGAGGAGATCACCGAGACCGCCGGCGGCCTTTCGGGCCTGCTCTCCTACACCAACAACCGCATGCTCACCGGCTTTACCGGCGGCAAGATCCTCTGGATGAAGGAGGAGGAGCCGGAGAACTTCGCCCGCACCAAGGTCATCCTCAACCCCAAGGACTACGTGCGCTATAAGCTGACGGGCGTCGTCGCCACCGAGGTCTCCGACGCCTCGGGCACGGGCCTGTTCGACGTCAAGAACCGCTGCTTTTCGGACGAGCTCATCGCAAAGCTCGGCCTTGCGCGCTCGCTCTTCCCTAAGTGCTACGAGTCCTACGAGATCGTGGGCCAGGTCACGAGCGAGGCCGCGAAGCTTACGGGCCTGCCCGCCGGCCTGCCCGTGACCGCGGGCGGCGGCGACGCCGTCATCCAGACCATGGGCTCCGGGCTCGTGCACCAGGGCGTGCTGGGCGTGGTCATCGGCACGTCGGGCGTCGTGGCCATGGGCCTTGACGGCTACAAGGAGAACGCAAACGGCGAGCTGCAGCTCTTCTGCAGCAACGCCAAGCACCTCTGGCACGCCATCGGCGTGACGCTGGCCGCCGGCGGCTCCTACCGCTGGTACCGCGACGCGCTCTGCGCGGCGGAGAAGGAGGAGGCCGCGCGCACGGGCAGGGACGTCTACGACATCCTGGGCGAGGCGGCGGAGAAGGTCGCGCCCGGGTGCGGCGGCCTGCTCTTCCTGCCCTACCTGTCCGGCGAGCGGTGCCCGCACTTTGACTCCGACGCGCGCGGCGTGTTCTACGGCCTGGGCCTGGAGCACGGCAAGGGCGCCATGTCCCGCGCGGTGATGGAGGGCGTGACCTTCTCGCTGCGCGACGTCTGGGAGAAGATCCGCGCCATGGACGAAACCATCCGCCCGGAAAAGGTCGTCCTCTCCGGCGGCGGCGCGCTGAGCCCGCTGTGGCGGCAGATCGTGGCGGACGTGTTCCACATGCCGGTGGTCACCGTCTCCGGCAGCGGCGAGGGCGGCGCCTACGGCGCGGCGCTGGTGGCCGGCGTGGGCCTTGGCATCTGGAAGGACCTCATCGAGGCCACGAGCGTGCTGCGCGAGGAGACCCGCACCGAGCCCATCCCCGAAAACGAGGAAGTCTACGACCGCGTCTATGCGCTCTACGACAAGATCTACCTGGCGCTCAAGGACAGCTTCAAGGACCTTTCCCAGCTGCGCTGAGCGCGCACGGGGCCCTTTTCCGCGCGGAAAAGGGCCCTTCTTTGCGAAACGAGAGGAGGAAAGATGCCATGGCCGAAGTGATCCTCATCTGCGGCAAGATCTGCAGCGGCAAGTCCACCTGGGCAAAGGCGCTCTGCCGGGAGAGCGGGGCGCTGTGCCTTTCGGTGGACGAGCTCATGCTCGCGCTCCTGCCCGAGCGCCTGGGCGACCTGCACGACGAGGTCGCCGCCCGCGCCCAGGGCTATCTCCTGCGCCAGGCCGCGCGCATCGCCCGCGCCGGCGTGCCCGTCGTGCTCGACTGGGGCTTCTGGGCGCGGCGGGACCGGGACGCGGCGCGGGCCTTCTTCGCATCCGAGGGCCTGCCCTGCCGCCTGTTCTACCGCGAGGTGTCCCCGGAGCAGCTGCGCCGCAACATCGCCGCGCGCAACGCCCGCGTGCGCAGCGGGGAGGGCGGCGCCTACTTCGTGGACGAGGGCCTGCTGCGCAAGATGGAGGCGCGGTTTGAGCCGCCCGGCGCGGAGGAGACGGACCGCGTCCTGCGCGGGGAAATTCCCGGCAGCATTTGACAATCCGGCGCGTTTTGTTGTAAAATGGTCATTCAAGCCACAGATTGTGCTGTGACGAGGACATACAGCGGAGCGCGCCCGTTTTTGCGCGCAAAAAAATCTGAAAGGTCGGAGGACGAGGAATGAGCACATACAACGCGGGCGATCTGCAGGTCCTGAAGGGACTGGACGCGGTGCGCATGCGGCCGGGCATGTACATCGGCACCACCGGCTCCCGTGGCCTGCACCACCTCCTGTGGGAGATTGTGGACAACTCCATCGACGAGGCCGCAAACGGCTACGCCGACACCGTCCGCGTGACCCTGCACAAGGACGGCAGCGCCTCGGTCGAGGACAACGGCCGCGGCATCCCCGTGGACAAGCATCCGCAGCTGGGCATCTCGGGCGTGGAGGTCGTCTACACGCAGCTGCACGCGGGCGGCAAGTTTTCCGGGAAAAACTACGCCTATTCCGGCGGCCTGCACGGCGTGGGCGCCTCGGTGGTCAACGCCCTGTCCGAGTGGCTGGTCTGCGAGGTCTACAGCGACTTCTCCCTCTACCGGCAGGAGTTTGCCTCGGTCGTGGACGAAAAGACCGGCAAGATCGTCTCCGGCAAGCCCATGACGCCGCTTTTGCGCGTGGGCAATACCCGCAAAAAGGGCAGCAAGACCACCTTTTTGCCGGACAAGCGCGTCTTTGAGGACATCACCTTTCACCACGACGTCGTGGACCGCCGCCTGCGGGAGCTCGCCTACCTCAACAAGGGCGTGACCATCGTCCTGACCGACGAGCGCCTGCCCAAGGACGAGCGCGAGACCACCTATTGCTACGCGGGCGGCATCGTGGACTACGTCCGCTACCTGAACGCCGAAAAGGACCCCCTGCACGAGGACGTGGTCTACCTCGAGGGCGGAAAGGACGACTTCTTCTTCCGCTGCGCGTTCCAGGTCACCGACGGCTATACCGAGAGCATGTTCTCCTACGTCAACTCCATCCCCACCGGCGAGGGCGGCACGCACGAGACCGGCTTTAAGGCCGCCTATACCCGCGCCATGAACGAATACGCCCGCCGGGCCGGCCTGCTCAAGGAGAAGGACGCCAACCTCACCGGCGAGGACTACCGCGAGGGCATGACCGCCGTGCTCGTCTGCTACGTCAAGAACCCGCAGTTCGAGGGCCAGACAAAGGGCCGGCTCGGCAACAGCGAGGTCCGCCCCCTGATCGAGGGCCTGGTCTACGACCAGCTCGCGCTGTACCTGGAGGACCTCTCCCACCAGGAGACGGCCGAAAAGCTGCTGGAGAAGGCGCGCGCCGCCGCCGCGGTGCGCGAGGCCGCGCGCAAGGCCAAGGACATCGCCCGCCAGAAGTCCTCCCTGGAGGCGGCGCCCCTGGTGGGCAAGCTCGCCTCCTGCACGGGCCGCCGCCCGGAGGAGAACGAGCTCTTCATCGTCGAGGGCGACTCCGCCGGGGGCTCGGCCAAGCAGGGCCGCGACCGCAGGTTCCAGGCGATCCTGCCCCTGCGCGGCAAGCCCCTGAACGCCGAAAAGAAGCGCCTGGACCAGGTGCTCATGAACGAGGAGTTCCGCTCGCTGATCACGGCCCTGGGCACGGGCATCGGCGAGGACTTTAAGATCGGCAACCTCAAGTACCACCGCATCATCATCCTGGCCGACGCGGACCAGGACGGCGCGCACATCCGCGCGATCCTGCTCACCTTCTTCTACCGCTACATGAAGGAGCTCGTGCAGGAGGGGCACATCTACATCGGCACGCCGCCCCTGTACCTGGTCAAAAAGGGCCAGATGAGCGAGTACGTCTACGACGACAAGGCCCTGCCCGCGGCGGTCAAGCGCATGGGCAAGGGCTATGCCATCCAGCGCTACAAGGGCCTTGGCGAGATGAACCCCGAGCAGCTCTGGGACACCACGATGAATCCCGCGCACCGCACCCTCGTGCAGGTGACGCTGGAGGACGCGGCGCAGGCCGAGCGCATGGTCACCATCCTCATGGGCGACAAGGTCGAGCCCCGCCGCCTCTACATCAGCCAGCAGGCGAATTTCAACAAGGTCGACTCCTTTGAAGGGTGGGTGAAGGGCTGATGCCGAAGAAGAGACGCGACGAGACCATCGAGCGCAACGAGACGATCCTGCAAAAACCCATGGAGGAGATCATGCACGACAGCATGATCCCCTACGCGGAGCACGTCATCCTCGAGCGCGCGCTGCCCCGGGTCGAGGACGGCCTCAAGCCCGTGCAGCGGCGCATCCTCTACACCATGCTGGAATTGGGCAACACGCCCGACAAGCCCCACCGCAAGTGCGCCCGCATCGTGGGCGACTGCCTGGGCAAATACCACCCCCACGGCGACACCTCCGTCTACGACGCGATGGTGCGCATGGCGCAGGACTTCAACATGCGCGCGCCGCTGGTGGACGGCCACGGCAACTTCGGCTCCGTGGACGGCGACTCCGCCGCGGCCATGCGATACACCGAGGCGCGTATGGCGCCCCTTGCCATGGAGCTGCTGCGCGACCTGGAAAAGGACACCGTCTCCTTCTCCCTGAACTTTGACGACACGCTCAAGGAGCCGGACATGCTCCCCGGGCGCTTCCCCAACCTGCTCGTCAACGGCGCCTCCGGCATCGCGGTGGGCCTGGCCACGAACATCCCCACACACAACCTGGGCGAATCCATCGACGCGGTCATCGCGGTCCTGGACGACCCGAACATCTCCCTGGACGCGCTGATGCAGATCCTGCCCGCGCCGGACTTCCCCACCGGCGGCCAGCTCCTTGCGACCGAGGAGATTCGCAAGGCCTACGAGACCGGCCGCGGCCGCCTGCTGCTGCGCGCCAAGGTCCACGTCGAGGACCTGCCCAGCGGCAAGAAGAACCTGGTCGTGACGGAGCTGCCCTACCAGGTCAACAAGAGCGCGCTGCTGGAGAAGATCCTCAAGCTCTCCGAGGAGAAGAAGGGGATTCTCTCGGCCATCTCGGACATCCGCGACGAGTCCGACCGCACGGGAATGCGCGCGGTCATCGAGCTCAAGCGCGACGCGGACGCCGAAAAGGTGCTCCGCCACCTCTACCGCGTTTCCGACCTGCAGGTGACCTTCGGCGTCAACATGGTCGCCATCGCCGACGGCAAGCCCATGCAGCTCTCCCTGCTCGAGCTCATCCGCCGCTACATCGCCCACCAGAAGAACGTCGTCGCCCGGCGCACGAAGTACGACCTGGACCAGGCCAAGGCCCGCGAGCACATCCTGGAAGGGCTCATGATCGCCGTGGACAACCTGGACGCGGTCATCGCGCTCATCCGCGCGGCCAAGAACCCCAAGGAGGCGCGCGAGGGCCTGATGGAGAAGTTCGCCCTCACCCAGGCGCAGGCCCAGGCCATCCTCGATATGCGCCTGCAGCGCCTGACGGGCCTGGAGATCCTCGCCCTGCGCAAGGAGTACGCCGAGGTGCAGCGCACCGTCGCCCGGCTCGAGGGCATCCTCCACAGCGAAAAGAAGCTCCTGCGCGTCATCCGCGAGGAGCTCAGCGACATCCGCGACCGCTATGCCGACCCGCGCCGCACAGAGCTCGTGCAGGAGGAGAGCCTGCCCGCACAGGAGGAGAGGGAGGAGGTCCCCGCCGATCCCTGCTATGTCCTGCGCACGCGCCTGGGCTACCTCAAGCGCCTGCCGCCCAAGTTCTACGCCAAGAAGGAGGAGAGCGAGGACGCGCCCGAGGAAGTCCTCTCCCTCAAGACGGACGACAAGCTCCTGTTCTTCACCAGCCTGGGCTTCTGCTACACGATCTGCGCGGACCAGATCCCCGAGTGCCGCATGAAGGACCGCGGCATCGCCCCGGCCGGGCTGCTCGCGGGGCTGGAAAAGGAGGAGCGCGTCCTGCGCGTCCTGCCGCGGGACCTCGCGTGCGAGACGCTGCTCTTCGTCACGCGCGCCGGGCTCGTCAAGCGCACCGCGCGCGAGGAATACGGCGCGCGCAAGGGCCGCGCCGCCGCCCTGAACCTCAAGGCCGGGGACGAGCTGATCGCCGTCCTGCCCGAGGAGGCGGAGCGCACGCTCCTGCTGGTGACGAAAAAGGCCATGGCGCTGCGCACGGAGATCGCACAGATCCCCGTGCAGGGCCGCGCGGCCGGCGGCGTCAAGGGCATCGTGCCCGAACCCGGGGACGAGACGGCGTTTGCGCTCCTCGTGCCGGAGGCGGGCGAGCTCCTGCTGCTCAGCGACCGCGGCTACGCCAAGCGCTGCCTGCTGGTGGATTACGAGGTGCAGCGCCGCGGCGGCAAGGGCGTGCGCACCTTCGCCTTCAACAAAAACGGCGCAAACGGCAGCGCCCTCGTCTGCGCCCTGCCCGTGACCGATCCCCGGCGCCTGCTCGCGACCCAGGCCGACCGCACCGAGACGGTGCTCACCACCGAGGAGATCCTCATCGAGGGAAAGGCCGGCCGCGGCAAGCCCTATCTCGCCGCGCTGATGGACAACGTCGTCGTCTCCGCGCGCCTGCTGGAGGAAGAGACATGAACCAGATCGAACTTTGGATGCAGACCCCGATCCCCACGGCCCGCGCCGCCTACCCCGGGTACGACCCGGACGCGCCCCTGCCGCCCGCGCCGGAGGCGGGCGAGCCGGTGCTGGACATCACCGACTGCCATCCCCGCATCGCGTACGCGGCGAGCTATCTGCACATGGGCGTCCCCGGCGCGCTGACGCGCTGCTACGTCCGCAAGGGCGTCTACGAGCGCCTCTGCCGCGCGCTGGACCTCCTGCCGGAGGCCTATTCCCTGCGCATCTACGACAGCCTGCGCCCCCAGCGCGTGCAGCAGGCCCTCTACGACGACTACTTCGCCCGGGTAAAGGCCGAGCACCCGGGCCTTTCGGACGAACAGGCCGCCTGCCTCACGGAGGAATTCGTGGCCCGGCCCGTCCTGGACCGGCTGCACCCCTCCTCGCACCAGTCCGGCGGCGCGGTGGACCTGACCCTCTGCCTCGAGGGGCAGGAGCTGGACATGGGCACGGGGTTTGACGAGTTTGCGCCCATCGCCCACGCCGACGCCTTTGAGCGCGAGGGCCTGGACGAGACCGTGCGCCGGAACCGCCGCCTGCTCCACCACGCCATGCGCCAGGCCGGCTTTACGCACTACAGCGCGGAGTGGTGGCACTTCGACTACGGCAACGGCCCCTGGGCCCGCCGCACGCACAGCGCGCCGCTCTACGCCTTCTGCGCGGAGGGCGACCTGCGCTGATACCGGGGTATAAATACACAACGCTATACACAAAAGACTGCAATCCAAAGGGTAATTTGGGTGCAGTCTTGCATTTTATTCCGGGGAAAGTTGCAAAACAAATCCCGCCCCGGCCGGAGCCCACGAGGGAAGAGTGGCACTGGAATCCAGGAAGACCGCGCCGAACACGCCGAAAGATTTCATGAAATCGACCGAAAAACCTCGGAGACGCGCCAAAAAATCTTCGAAATCTTCGCGCCGCGTTCATGATTTCTGCAAAAGCTGCCCTGGAGCGGAGCGGGCGGAAAAATTGCAGCGACGGGAAATTTCCAGTTGCAAATCGGGGGAAAATGTGGTATTGTATGCATTGTATTAAGAAGACTATAGTACTTACTGTTAAGAAACGGGAAGACGAGCCAGTCCGAAACGGTCACCCCCCCCCCGAGACACAATCGGTTTACAATTCATTTTAATTTTGTAAGGAGGAACCCCAGATGAAAAAGCTTCTCGCCCTGGTCCTCTGTCTGTGCATGGCGCTGTCGCTCGTGGCCTGCACGACGACGACGGAGCCGGCAGAATCCCCCTCGTCGAGCAGCAGCGTCGGCGGGGCGGATGAGCCCGACAGCACGACCACCGAACCCATGGTCTACCGCGACCTGTATTCCTCGGAGGTCACGACGCTGAACTACCTGATCGCCTCCCAGCAGTGGGACCAGCAGGTGGCGGCCAACGTCATCGACTCCCTCGTGGAGAACGACCCCTACGGCAACATCATCCCCGGCCTTGCGCTGACCTGGGAAAACTCCGAGGACGGCCTGACCTGGACCTTCCACCTGCGCGAGGGCGTCAAGTGGTACGACTACCAGGGCAATGAAATCGCGGAAGTGACCGCGAACGACTTCGTCGATGCGCTGGAGTACGTCATGACCGCGGAAAATGAGTCCCTGACGTACAGCCAGGTCGCCTGCATCAAGAACGCCGAGGCCTTCTACAACAAGGAGATCACGGACTTTGCCGAGGTCGGCGTCAAGGCGCTGGACGACTACACCCTGGAGTACACCCTGGAGCAGCCCACGCCCTACTTCCTCTCCGGCCTGACCTACACGCCGTGGTTCCCGGCCTACGGCCCGCTGCTGGACGAGCTGGGCAAGGACTTTGGCACCTCCAACGACAAGCTCTACTACTGCGGCGCCTACATCCTGGCCGAGTATGAGCCCCAGGGCCACCACCTCTACGTCAAGAACGAGAACAACTGGGATGCGGACCAGATCTACATCGACCGCATCGAGCGCACCTATAACGCCGAGGCCGCGACCCTTGGCCCGCAGATGATCCTGCGCGACGAGATCGATACTTCCGACATCTCCATGGACATCGTGGACGACTGGAAGGCGAACAACGCGGAGTACCTCTCCCGCTCCCGCACGGACAGCATGTGGTCTTACTTCTACTGCTTCAACTTCGACCCCACCTATGACGAGCAGTACGCGCCCGAGGACTGGGCCACGGCCGTCAACAACGAGAACTTCCGCCACTCCATCATGAGCGCCATGGACCGCGTTTACGCCATCCGCGCCCTGGAGCCGGACGATCCCGAGTCCCTTCTGCAGAACACCATCACCCCCGCGGACTTCTGCTCCGTGGACGGCACGGACTTCTCGCAGCTGACCGCTTTCCAGGACAACGCCCAGTACTTCTATGACGAAACCAAGGCCCTGGAGTACAAGGAGGCCGCCATGGCCGAGCTCGAAGGCCAGGTCACCTTCCCCATCCAAGTCGTCATCAGCTACAAGAGCGGCGACACCGACTGGGAGAACGAGTGCATCCTCATCAAGCAGCAGCTCGAGGGCGTGCTCGGCACGGACTACATCGTCTGCGAGCTGTGGGCCGGCCCATCGGAGAACTTCCTGGCCGAGACCCGCCGCAACGGCAAGTACAGCATCATGAAGTGCAACTGGGGCGCGGACTACATCGATCCGCAGACCTGGACCGATCCCTGGGACGGCAGCGATAACCTCGATCCCGACACCGGCATCTGCATCGGCAACTCCTACAACCGCATGGACGCCATCGTCTACAATCCGGAGCTGCAGGCCGCCTACCCGGAGACCTACGCGCTGATGCAGCAGTACGTCGACGCCGTGGCTGCGGCCAAGGGCGAAGTGATGGATATGACCGCGCGCTACGACGCCTTTGCCGAGGCGGAGGACCTCCTCATCGAGCACGCGTTCGTCATCCCGTTCATGATCGCGCCCTCCTCTTACCAGGCGACCAAGCTCAACATCTACGAGGGCCAGTACAGCCCGTCCGGCATCTCGACCCTGCGCTTTAAGGGCCAGAAGGTCTACGACCACTTCATCACCATGGAGGAGTTCGAGGCCAACCGCGAGGCGTGGGAGGAAGCGCGCAGCAGCGGAGCAGAGGCTGCAGAGCCCGCCGAGTCCGAAGCGCCTGCCGAGTCCGCAGCGGCGGAATCCACCGCGCCGGAGGCGACTGAGACTCCCGCCGAGTCCGAGACTCCCGCAGAGTCCGAGACTCCCGCAGAGTCCGAGGCTCCCGCAGAGTCCGAGGCTCCCGCAGAGTCCGAAGAAGCTGCGGCGTAATCCACAAAAAGACGACAAAATCCACTTTTGCCCGATCCTGTGCAAAGAACCCCTGTGCTGAGCGGGGGTTCCTTGCGCAGATTTCTGCTTCAAACGGGAGGCGTGCGCCCTTTTGCGGCGCGAGAAAAAGGGCGGTGCGCATTGGGAAAGGCGCATCCCCGAACTTTGCAAGGGGGCAGTGCGTATGCTCAAATACCTAGGCAAGCGTTTGGCGCGGTCATTCATAACGTTGCTCATCATCCTGACCATTGTTTTTGTCCTGATGCGCCAGATGCCCATCGAAGGCTATTTCCCAAACTTTGATAAAATGACGAATGAACAGATTCAGAACGGCCTTGCCTTGATGGGCATGGATCAGCCCATGCCCGTGCAGGTGCTCAACTTTTTTAAGAATCTGTTCCTGCACGGCGACCTTGGAACGTCCAGAATCTATCGAAACAACGTGCCCGTGACCGAGATCCTCGCCCCGAAGATTCCGGTCTCCATCCAGCTGGGCTCCATGGCGCTGATCGTGGCGCTGGTGGTGGGCATCCCCATGGGCACGCTCATGGCCAAGTACAAGGGCCGGCTCTTTGACCACATCGGCACGGCGTTCATCGTCTTCATCCAGGCGGTGCCCGCGGCCGTCTATTACCTGTTCATCCAGCTCTATGGAACGGAGCTGCTGGGCATCTCGCTGATCTTTGACGAGGAGAACTGGGTCTCCTGGGTGCTGCCGGTGTTCTCCATGTCGCTGGGCAACATCGCCTATTACGCCATGTGGCTCAGGCGCTACATGGTCGACGAGAGCACAAAGGACTACGTGCAGCTGGCCAAGATCAAGGGCGTGTCCAGCAACCGGATCATGTTCACCCACATCTTCCGCAACGCCTTTGTGCCCATGGCGCAGTACATCCCGACCTCCTTCCTCAACACGGTCGTCGGCTCCATCTACATCGAGTCGCTCTACTCCATCCCCGGCATGGGCGGCCTGCTCGTGGACGTGGTCAAAAAGCAGGACAACAACATGGTGCAGGGCATCGTGCTGGTGTTCGCCTGCGTGGGCGTTGTGGGCCTGATCTTCGGCGACCTGCTGATGGTTCTGCTCGACCCGCGCATCAGCTTCGGCTCGAAAGGAGGAAACCGGTAACATGGGCATCATCAAGCATCCCAAGCTCGAAGCGCTCGAGCGCGAGTGCAGCGAAAACCTCAAGGCGGCCCTGGACGAGGCGGAGGCCTTTCAGTTCGCCGAGTTCGACGCCAAGGAGGTCGAGCGCACCGGCTACTCCAACTACTCCTACTGGGGCAGCACCTTCCGCGCCTTCTGCAAGAACAAGCTGGCGCTGGCCCTCGTCTTCATTGTGCTGATCATCCTGGCGTTTACGTTTTTGCAGCCGTACCTTCCCGGGCAGTTCGACGCCTTTGCCGTGAACAACGACCCGGAGACCGGCATCCCCCTGCGCAACGAGCCGCCGAACTCCGTCCACTGGCTGGGCACCAACTCCATCGGCCAGGACCTCTGGTCCCGGCTGTGGCAGGGCACGCGCACCTCGCTGCTGATCGGCCTTGCCGTGGCCTGCATCGAGGCGGTCGTCGGCATCACGGTCGGCGTGCTGTGGGGCTATGTGCGCAAGCTGGACTTCGTCTTTACGGAGCTGTACAACATCCTGGACAACATCCCCTCGACCGTTGTGCTGATCCTGGTGTCCTACATGCTGCGGCCCGGGGTGGGGACGATCATCCTGGCCATGTCCATCACCTCCTGGATCGGCATGGCGCGCTTTATCCGCAACCAGATCATCATCATCCGCGACAGGGAGTACAACCTGGCCTCGCGGTGCCTGGGCACGCCGGTATACCGCATCATCCTGCGCAACCTGCTGCCGTACCTCGTGTCGGTGGTCATGCTGCGCATGGCGCTGTCGATCCCCTCGGCCATCGGCTCGGAGGTGTTCATCACCTACATCGGCCTGGGCCTGCCGGCGACGATCCCGTCCCTGGGCAACCTCATCAACGAGGGCCGCACCCTCATGATGAGCCCGAACCTGCGCTACCAGCTCATCTATCCGACGATCATCCTGTCCATCGTCACCATCTCCTTTTACGTGGTGGGCAACGCCTTCTCGGACGCGGCCGATCCCAAGAACCATCGCTAAGGAGGCGCGCGCAAAATGACTGAAAACAACACCATCCTCTCCATCCGGGACCTGAGCGTGCGCTTTTCCCTGCGCGGGCGCGTGCTGCACGCCATCCGCGGCCTTTCGCTGGACGTGCACCGCGGCGAGAGCCTGGCCATCGTCGGCGAGTCCGGCTGCGGCAAGTCCGTGCTCAACAAGAACCTGATCGGCCTGCTGGACAGCAACGGCTTCATCGACGAGGGCTCCATCCGCTACTACGGTATGGAGAAGGACGAGAGCGCCCCCGACCTCTACGGCCAGGACGAGAACGGCGTCTATGCCGACCTTGCCAAGTTCAAGAAGGAGAAGGACTGGCTCCGCGTGCGCGGCAAGGAGGTCTGCATGATCCTGCAGGACCCCATGACCAGCCTCAATCCGCTCAAGACCATCGGCGCGCAGATCGGCGAGGCCATCCGCCTGCACCAGGGCCTGCGCGGCAAGGCGCTCAAGGAGGCGGTCCTGTCCATCATGCGGGACGTGCGCATCGACAACCCCGAGCGCCGCTATAAGCAGTACCCGCACGAGTTCTCCGGCGGCATGCGCCAGAGGGTCGTCATCGCCATCGCCATCGCCTGCCGGCCCAAGATCCTCATCTGCGACGAGCCGACGACGGCCCTGGACGTCACGATCCAGGCCCAGGTGCTCTACCTGCTCAAGGAGCTCAAGAAGAAGTACAACCTCACCGTCATCTTCATCACCCACGACCTCGGGGTCGTGGCCAACATCGCGGACCGCGTTGCCGTCATGTACGCCGGCGACATCGTGGAGCTGGGCATGGCGGAGGAGATCTTCTACGATCCGCGCCATCCCTATACCTGGGCGCTGCTCTCGTCGCTGCCGCAGCTGGGCGTCAAGGGGGAGGAGCTCTTCTCCATCCAGGGCACGCCGCCCAACCTCTTCACCCCCGTGCACGGCGACGCCTTCGCCCCGCGCAACCCGCGCGCGCTCAAGATCGACTTTGTGGAGCGGCCGCCCTACTTTGACGTCTCGCCCACGCACAAGGCGCGCACCTGGCTGCTCGATCCGCGCGCGCCCAAGGTCGAGCCGCCCAAGATCATCCAGAAACTCAACAGCGAAGGGGGCGCAGGCGCATGACACAGCTCAAGACAGAACCGCTTCTGCGCGTGCGTGACCTCAAGGTCACCTTCGGCAGCAAGCGCAACCCGTTCACCGCGGTCGGCGGCGTCTCCTTTGACATCTACAAGGGCGAGACGTTCGGCCTGGTTGGGGAGTCCGGCTCCGGCAAGACCACCATCGGCCGCGCCATCATCCGCATCCACCCCACCGCGGGCGGCACCATCGAGTTCAAGGGCCAGCGCATCAACGGCAAGATCGACAAGGCCCTGGACCGCGAGATCACCCGCAAGATCCAGATGATCTTTCAGGACCCCATGGCCTCGCTCAACGAGCGCGCCAAGGTCGACTACATCGTCTCCGAGGGCCTGTACAACATCGGCGGCATCACCGCCGAGCAGCGGCGCGACAGGGTCCACAAGGCGCTCGCGGCCGTGGGCCTGCTGCCGGAGTTCGCCTCCCGCTTCCCGCACGAGTTCTCGGGCGGCCAGCGCCAGCGCATCGGCATCGCCCGCGCGCTGGTCATGGAGCCGGAGTTCATCATCGCGGACGAGCCCATCTCCGCGTTGGACGTCTCCATCCGCGCGCAGGTGCTCAACCTCCTGGCCAAGCTCCAGAAGGAGCGGGGGCTGACGTACCTGTTCATCTCCCACGACCTGTCGGTCATGCGCTTCATCTGCGACCGCATCGCCGTCATCCACAAGGGCCTGCTCGTGGAGCTGGCCGAGTGCGAGAAGCTCTTCGCCCACCCGCTGCACCCCTACACGCGCGCGCTGCTCTCCGCCATCCCGCAGCCGGACCCCGTCCGCGAGCGGAACAAGCAGCTTGAGATCTATGACCCCCGCATGCACGATTACAGCGTGGACAAGCCCATCTGGATCGAGCTGGAGGAGGGGCACTTCGTCCTGGGCAACCAGAAGGAGATCGGCGAGTACCGCGAGCGGCTGCTCCGCTGACCGAACCGCTTTTGCATCGCAAAAAATCAACGCACAAGGGCGCGCTGCGGCGCGCCCTTGTCTGCGGAAAGGACGTTTTTTCCATGGATACGCATCTGTCGCCCCTGCCGCCGCTTCGGCAGGGGAGCTGCGTGGCGCTGCTGGCGCCCTCCGGCCCGCTGCCCGAGGGCCGGCTCGAAGCGGCGGAGCAGGCCGTGCGCGCCCTGGGCCTTGCGGCCAAGGTCTATCCCAGCGCCCGCGCGCGCCGCGGCTACCTCGCCGGCGACGACGCCGTCCGCGCCGCGGACGTCAACGCCGCCTTCCTCGCCCCCGAGGTCGAGGGCATCCTCTGCCTGCGCGGCGGCTATGGCGCGCAGCGCCTCTATCCCCGCATCGATTGGGGGGCCGTGGCGCGCAACCCCAAGCCCCTGTTCGGCTACAGCGACATCACCTTTTTCCACGCGATGCTGCAGAACCTCGGCATCCGCTCCTTCCACACGCCCATGCCCTCCACGGAGTGGCACAAGGGCCTGGACCCCTACACCGAGCGCTGGCTGCGCCTGGCGCTCTTTGGCGGGGAGTGGGGCGCGCTGCCCAACTGCGACGGCGCGCCGCGCACGACGATCGCGCCCGGCCGGGCCGCGGGCACGCTCGTGGGCGGCAACCTCTCCCTGATCTCCTCGGCCATCGGCACGCCCTATGCGCCGAACCTAAGCGGAACGATCCTCTTCCTGGAGGACGTGGGCGAGGCCCCCTACCGCGTGGACGGCATGCTCTGGCACCTCGTGGCCTCCGGCGCGCTCGCAGGCTGCCGGGGCATCGCGCTGGGGTACTTTACGGACTGTACCGCAAAGGGCGAGAGCCTGACGCTCGAGGAGGTCTTCTGCGACCTGCTGGCGCCGCTTGGCATCCCGGTGCTGGCGGGCCTGACCTGCGGCCACAGCGAGCCCACGCTCTCGCTCCCCTTGGGCGCGCGGGCGGAGCTGGACGCCGGCGCGCAGACGCTCACCATCCTTCCCGACTGAGAACGGAGGCGCACATGGACTGGAAACAAGAGGTTCTTTCGATCGCGCAGGCGGGCCCGGGCCGCGCGTCCCTGCTCCTTGCGGACGCCGGGAGCGGGGAGACGCTGCTGGAATGGGACGCGGACCGGCGCGTGGTCTCCGCCTCCACGATCAAGGTGGCGATCCTGCTTTCCGCGCTGCGCGAGGTCGAGCAGGGGCGGGCAAGCCTTGCGGAGGAGATCTTCGTCCCCGCGCCGCACATCCTGCCCGACAGCGAAGTCTTTGACGGCGGCCCGCAGGCCCTGACCCTGGACGAGCTGCTGCGCTGGATGATCATCACCAGCGACAACACCGCGACAAACGCATTGATCCGGCGCCTGACGATGGAGCGCGTCAACGCCTTCTGCCAGGCGCAGGGCTGGGGGAGCACCCGGCTGGAGCGGTGCATGCTCGACTACGCCGCCATCGACGCCGGGCGCAACAACTACACCAGCGCCCGCGACCAGTGCGCGATGTTCCGCGGGATCTACCGGGAGGAGGTCCTCTCGCCCGGGATGTGCGGCCACGCGATGGAGATCCTCCTCGCCCAGCGCTGCAAGGACGACTTCTTCCGCTACATCCCGCAGCCGCTGCGCGCCGCGCACAAGACCGGGAGCCTTGCGGACGTGGACCACGACAGCGGGATCTTCTTCCTGGCGGACCGGCCGCCCGTTTACCTCGGGGTCTTTGTCACGGACCTGCCCGAGGAGGGCGCGGGACGGCGCACGATCGGCCGCATCGCAAAGCGCGTCGTGGACGAACTGCAATAGACGAAAAAAGAGAAAAAAGGGGGAATTGCCGTGTTTGCACGGATTGTCACGGGCCTTGCGCCCCTGATGAGCGAGCCGGCGCGCGTCTGCGAGCAGGCGGACGAGGCGCTCTTCGGCATGCGCGTGGAGGTTCTGGAGGAGAAGAAGGAATGGGTGCGCGTGCGCACGCACTACCGCTACGAGGGATGGGTGGAGCGGGGGCGCCTCTTCCCCGAGGGGGAGGGGACGCGCGACTTTGACGCCGCGCAAAAGCGCATCCTCACAAAGCGCTGCGCAGACCTGATGCGCGAGCCGCGCGTGCAGAGCAGCCCGCGCGTCAGCGTGCCGCGCGGGGCGCTGCTGGGCGTGAGCGGCCGCACCGCGGAGAACGGTTGGTCCGAGGTCATCCTCCCGAACGGCAGCCGCGCCTGGACGCGGACGAACTACCTCGCGCCGCACGTGACGAGCGCGCAGGGCAAGGACGAGGCGGCGCTGCGCCGGGAGATCGTGCAGGCGGCGCTGCCGTACCTGGGCGCGCCCTACCGCTGGGGCGGCAAGTCGCCGCTGGGCATCGACTGCTCGGGCCTGTGCTCGATGGCCTACATGCTCTGCGGCGTGCTCATCTACCGCGACGCGAAGATCGTGCCCGGCTTCCCCGTGCACAGCATCCCCTTTGACAGGGTGCAGATGGGCGACCTGCTCTTCTTCCCCGGCCACGTGGGGATGTACATTCGCAACGGCCTGTTCATCCACTCCACCTCCCACGAGGGGGACGAGGGCGTGGTGCTGGCCTCCCTGACGCCGGGCCACCCGCGCTACCGCGGGGACCTGCGCGAGACCATGACGGATTGCGGGAGTATCTTTTGATGGACGACATGCAGTTGATTCTCTATAACGCGCGCCTGCGCGGGCTGGACGGCCTCCTTCCGGAGACGGCCATGGCCATATTGGACGGCAAGATCTACGCCCTGGGCGACGACGAGGCCATCCTCATGCTCCGGGGCGAGGAGACGGAGTGCGTGGACCTGCACGGCGCGACGGTCTACCCCGGCTTTGGCGACAGCCACATGCACCTGCTCCACTTCGGCGTGACGCTGCGCGAGGTGGAGCTCAAGGACGCCAACTCCATCGAGGAGGTGCAGGCGCTCTGCCGCCGCTTCATCGAGCAGAACCACATCCCCGCGGGCGAGGTCGTCTACGCCCACGGCTGGAACCAGGACCGCTTCCCCGACAGGCGCATGCCCACCCGGCAGGACCTGGACGCCGTCTCCACGGAGCACCCGATCGTCGCGCCGCGCATCTGCGGCCACATCGCGGTGGGAAACACGCGCGCCCTGGAGCGCTTCGGCATCACGGAGGCGACGCGCGTGCCGGGCGGGGAGATCTACCTGGACGAGGCGGGCAGGCCCACAGGCATCGTCAGCGAGAACGCGGTCAGCCTGCTGTACAAGACGGAGCGCGAGGTCTCCGTGGACGAGGCGGCGGAGATCCTGCGCCGCGCGGCGGAGTACGCGGCCTCGCGCGGCATCACCTGCGTCCACTCGGACGACCTGCACGCCATGGCCGGGTGCAGCCCGGAGACGGTGATCGCGGCCTACCGGAAGCTCGCGCGCGAGGACGCGCTGGCCGTGCGCGTCTTGGAACAGTGCCAGCTGCTGGGGGAGGCGGAGATCGAGCGCTTCTTTGCGCAGGGCCATTTTTCGGGCGAGGCGGAGGGCGCCTTCTCGCTCTACAGCCTCAAGATCATCTCCGACGGGTCGCTCGGCGCGCGCACGGCGTATTTGCGCGCGCCCTATGCCGACGCGCCGGAGACGCGCGGCCTGCTCTGCTACGCGCCGGAGGAGATCGAGGCGATGGTCCGCGCCGCGCACGCGCACGGCATGCCCGTGGCCATCCACGCCATCGGCGACGCGGCCATGGATGTGTGCCTGACGGCCATCGAGCATGCGCAGAAGGACGACCCGGACCACAAGCCCCGCCACGGCATCGTCCACTGCCAGATCACGGACGAGGCGCTGCTGGACCGGTTCGCGGCGCTGGGCGTGCAGGCCTATGTGCAGCCCGTGTTCCTGGAATACGACGCGCACATCGTCGAGGACCGCGTGGGCCAGGCGCGCGCCGCGCACAGCTACAGCTGGAAGGGGCTGCTCCGGCGCGGGGTCAACGTCTCCGGCGGCTCGGACTGCCCGGTCGAGGGCATGGACAGCTGCAAGAACCTCTACTGCGCCATGACGCGCGCGGACTTTGCCGGCGAGCCCGCGGGCGGCTGGCGGCCCGAGGAGAACCTCAACGCGCAGGAGGCGCTGCGCGTCTTCACACGCAACGTCGCCGCGGCGAGCGGGGACGAAAAGCGGCGCGGAGACCTCGTCCCCGGGTTCGACGCGGACCTCACGGTCCTTCCGGAGGACTTCTTCGAGGTCGCGCCCGAGCAGGTCAAGGACCTTTCGCCGTGCCTTACGGTCATGGGCGGCAGGATCCGCTTCCGCGCGTGAGGAAACGCGCCCTCCGGGCAATGGGCGCGCATCGGCGTACAGCCGCAGCAGTGCAAACTGCTGCGGCTGTTCTTGCAGTTTCTTCGGCCCTGTGATACGATGGACCCAGGGCAGACGGCAAATGAAGCGGAGGGGCGCCTATGAAGGAAGTCCACAAAACCTTGTTTATCCCGCTGTATGGAAAGGCGCGTGTCAGCAAGAAGAATCGGATTCTGCACGACCCAATGGCGGAAAAAATCTGGGAAGCGGAAGGGTTCCCCATCCGCGGCAAGGGAAAGTCCAAGTGGCTGGCGTATGCGATGGCGATGCGGGCCAGGGTGTTTGACGACTGGACGGAGGAGATGCTCTGCGCAAACCCGGAGGCGCTCGTCCTGCAGATTGGCTGCGGCCTGGACAGCCGATGCCTGCGGGTCAAAGCTCCCTATCTGCATTGGATCGACACGGATTTTCCGGAAGTGCTCTTCCTGCGGAAAAAATACTACGAGGAAGACGAGGCGTATCGGATGATGGCATTGGACGCCTCGAAACCGGAGCAGCTCGAGACCCTGCCGGACGGGGAGTCGGCCGTCCTGCTCTTGGAAGGGGTCAGCATGTATCTGACAAACGAGCAGGTGCGCCGCTTGCTCCAGGCGCTCGGAAAGAAATACGCCCGCCTTCAGATTCTGATGGATGTCTATACCGCGCTGGGCGCAAGGGCATCAAAGTACAAGAATCCAGTGAAGGACGTGGGCGTCGCCGAAGTGTACGGCATCGAGGAGATTCGCTCCTTGCTGAAGGATACGAAGATCGGGTGCAGGGCGGAGCATTCGCTCACACCAGACGTCCTGGTCAATGCGCTGAAGCCGCTCGAGAGAGCGTTCTTCCGAGCGGTGTTCGCAGAGCGCCTGTATCGCAAGTTCTATCGCCTGTATGAACTGGAGCGCGCGGCGTGACGCCTGCCGCGCGCCGTCAAGATCCAGCGCTCCGGCTGCATAAAGGCCGGGGCGCCTTTTTTGCGCGCGCGGCGGGGGAGGAAGCGCGCATAAACCGCGCGCGGATGCGCATAGGCATGACCATACCGGAAGAACAGGAGGAAGTGCCCTATGCGCAAGACGCAACGCCCGGATTTTACGCGCGCGGTCCAGTGGCTGAGCAAGCACATGACGACGCTCACGCAGGCTTGCCTGGTCCTTTGTCTGGCCCTGATCTCCGTCGCCTACATCCGCATCTTCAACCCGACCGCCTCGGAGAGCGCCTTTTCCCCGGCGAGCCGCCCGCTGCCCATCTACAATGTGGACACGCAGGAGAAGAAGATCGCCATCTCCTTTGACGCGGCCTGGGGCGAGGAGAAGACCGACGAGATCCTGCAGATCCTCAAGGACCGCGACATCGAAACCACCTTCTTCCTCGTGGGCTATTGGGTGGACAAATACCCCGACCGCGTGCGCCAGATCGCCGAGGCCGGGCATGAGATCGGCAACCACTCCAACACCCACCCGCACATGAGCGAGCTGAGCGAGGCGCAGATCGTCCAGGAGCTGAACGACCTGTCGGACAAGGTGGAGGCCCTCACCGGCACGCGGCCCACGCTCTTCCGCCCGCCCTACGGCGACTACGACGACGAGGTGGTCCTGACCGCGCGCAAGAACGGCTATGAGGTCGTCCAGTGGAACGTGGACAGCCTGGACTGGAAGAACCTCGGCGTGACGCCCATGGTCGAGCGCGTGATGAAGAACCTCGCGCCGGGGGCCATCGTGCTCTTCCACAACAACTCGCAGTACATCACCGAGGCCCTGCCCATCATCCTGGACGCGATCCTGGAGGAGGGCTATGAAATTGTGCCGGTGTCCGAACTGATCGTGGACGGGGAGTACTGGATCGATCACACGGGCAAGCAGTACGCAGGCACGGTGGGAGGCGCCAATGGATAGGAATACAGCGCTCCTTTCCGGCACGGTGCTGACCGAGCCGGTCTTTTCCCACAGCGTGCACGGCGCGAACCTGTACACCTGCGCCCTGGGCGTGGAGCGCCTTTCGGGCACGGTGGACCGCGTGAACCTGCTCTTTTCCGAGGCGCTGCTGGCGCACATGGCCGGCCGCATCACGGTGCGCGGGCAGATCCGCGGCTATACCCGGCAGGACGCCGACAAGCGCCGGCTGCTGCTGATGGTGCTCGTGCGCGAGGTCTCGCTCGACGCGCCCGAGGACAACAACGTCATCTCCCTGCGCGGGGAGCTGGTGCGCCCGGTGGTCTTCCGCCGCACGCCCCTGGGGCGGGAGATCGCAGACCTGATGGTCAAGGTGCCCCGGCCCTACAGCGGGGTGGACTACATCCCCTGCGTGGTCTGGGGCCGGTGCGCCCGGTTCTGCGCGCACCTGGGCCGCGGCACCATGCTGGAGGCCACGGGCCGTCTGCAGAGCCGCGAATACGTCAAGGTCCTGGACGGCGTGCAGGAGACGCGCACGGCCTACGAGCTGTCCATCGGCAAGCTCACGGTGCTGTAAATGCCGAATCCCAAAAGTGAAAAAAACGGGTTTCCCGTTTTTTTCACTTTTGGGGAGTTTTCGCACCCCGGCGCGGAACCGCAGAAGTTGTGCTAGGCGGCCGGGCGAATTTGTGGTACAATGGAGAGGATAAAAAGATGGGGGGATTTGCCTTTATGAAGATCATTCGCGCCAAATATCAGGAAGAGACCTTTTACGCCGTCCTCGAAGGAGAGACCGTTTTCCCGCTTTCCGGCCTGCCCTACGGGGAAATCGCGCGGGACGGCCGCAGCCTGCCCCTTGCGCAGGTGAAGCTGCTGGCCCCCTGCGAGCCCAGCAAGATCGTCGCGGTGGGACTCAACTATCTGGACCACATCCGCGAGATGAACGACCCCATGCCCGAGGAACCGGTCATCTTCCTGAAGCCTTCCACCGCCGTCATCGGCCCGGAGGAGGCCATCGTCGCGCCCAAGCGGTCCGCGCGCGTGGACTTTGAGGCGGAGCTGGCCGCGGTCATCTGCAAGCCCTGCCGCTCCATCGCGCCCGAGGACGCGGACGCCTGCATCCTGGGCTATACGTGCCTGAACGACGTCACCGCGCGCGACCTGCAGCCCCTGGACGGCCAGTGGACCCGCGCAAAGGGCTTTGATACCTTCGCGCCCATGGGCCCCTGGATCGAGACGGAATTTGACCCCTACAACGCGCCCATCGAATCCCTGCTCAACGGGAAGACGCAGCAGAAGGCCAACACCGGCATGATGATGCGCGGCGCGCGGGAGCTGGTCGCCTTTGCCTCGTCCGTCATGACGCTCCTGCCCGGGGACGTGGTGACGCTGGGCACGCCCGAGGGCGTCGGCCCCATGCAGCCGGGCGACGTCATCGAGGTCCGCATCGGCGGCATCGGCACGCTGAAGAACACCGTGAAAGCGGAGGAATAACGCAGGAGGAACGCTATGTACCAATCCAAGCTGGGCAATCAGGAGATCGACCATCTGTTTGAAGCCATCCTGACGCTGGAGACGCTGGAGGACTGCTATCGTTTCTTCGAGGATCTGTGCACCATCCACGAGCTGCAGTCCCTGGCGCAGCGCATGGAGGTGGCGCGGCAGCTGGATGAAAAGAAGACCTACAGCCACATCGCCGAGTCCACCGGGGCCTCCACCGCGACCATCAGCCGCGTCAGCCGGTGCCTGGTCTACGGCGCGGACGGCTATCGCCGCGTCCTGGACCGCATGCATGCCGCGCGCGAAGAGAGAGCGGGCGATGAGGAGGAGAAGAGAGAATGAACGAAGATCAAAAGCTGCGCCGCGCTGCGCTGGAGGCGGAGTACTCCCGCCTGAACCCGCGCCAGCGCGAGGCGGTGTTTCACGTAAAGGGGCCGCTGCTGGTTCTGGCCGGCGCGGGCTCGGGAAAGACCTCGGTCCTGACGCAGCGCATCGCCTACATGATGCGCTTTGGCAACGCCTACAACAGCGAGGCGGACCCGGCCTTCTCCGAGGAGGAGCGCGCGCACATCCGCGCCTGCCTTGCCGCGGGAAAGCTCGACGCGCGCGCCGAGGACCTGCTGGCCGAGGACCCCGTGGACCCCTACAACATCCTGGCCATCACCTTCACCAACAAGGCCGCGCGCGAGATGCGCGAGCGCATCGAGGCGCTGGTGGGCGACCGCGCGGGGAAGCTCTGGGTTTCCACGTTCCACGCGGCCTGCTGCCGGATTCTGCGCCGGGACATCGAAAAGCTCGGCTACAGCAACAACTTCACCATCTACGACGACGAGGACCAGATGTCCATCCTCAAGGACATCCTCAAGCAGCTGAACCTGTCGGACAAGACCTATCCGCCGCGCGAGCTCAAGAGCAAGATCGGCGGGGCCAAGATGAACCTGCTCAGCCCCGACGAGTTCTTCGCCCAGTCCGAGAAGGACTTCCGCATGCAGAAGATCACGGACATCTACCGCCTCTACGAGGAGCGCCTCAAGCACAACAATGCCCTGGACTTTGACGACCTGCTGCTCAAGACGTTGGAGCTGTTCGTCTCCGTGCCGCCGGTGCTGGACCACTACCGCCGCCGCTTCCGCTACATCCTGGTGGACGAGTACCAGGACACCAACCGCGTGCAGTACGAGTTCATCCACGCCCTGACCACGGGGGAGAACAACCTGTGCGTCGTGGGCGACGACGACCAGTCCATCTACGGCTGGCGCGGCGCGGACATCCGCAACATCCTCGACTTTGAGAAGGACTACAAGAACTGCCACACGGTAAAGCTCGAGCAGAACTACCGCTCCACCAACCGCATCCTCGAGGCGGCCAACGCCGTCATCGCCCACAACGCGGGCCGGAAGAGCAAGCGCCTTTGGTCCGAGCGGGGCGAGGGCGAGCCGATCCTGGTCGCGGCCCTGCCGGACGAGCAGAGCGAGGCCGGCTTTGTCTGCCGGGAGATCCTGCGCCTGCACGCCGAGGGCATGAAGTACCAGGAGATGGCCATCCTGTACCGCACAAACGCGCAGAGCCGCGTGCCGGAAGAGCACCTGATCTTCTCCGGCGTGCCCTACCGCGTCTACGGCGGCCAGCGCTTCTACGACCGCAAGGAGATCAAGGACATCCTGGCCTACCTGCGCCTTTCCGTCAACCCCAACGACGACATCGCCCTGCGCCGCATCATCAACGAGCCGCGCCGCGGCATCGGCGACGCGACGGTGGAGACCCTGGCCCGGAGCGCGCAGGACACGGGCGAATCCATGCTCGGCGCGGCCATGGAGGCCGAGGAGATCCCCGGCCTTGGCTCCCGCGCGTGCGCCGCGGTGCAGAAGTTTGCGGACCTGATGGGCGACCTGTTCGCCCGCAAGGAGACGATGGGCGTCTCCGAATACGTGGACTACGCCCTGCACGCGACCGGGATCTTCGCCCAGTACGACAAGATCGACGACGAGTCCCAGCAGCGCATGGAGAACATCAAGGAGTTCCTGGGCGCCATCCGCGAATACGAGAGCACAGCCGAGGCCCCCTCCCTGGAGGATTACCTCGAGCAGGCGGCGCTGGTCACGGACGTGGACGGCCTTGCGGAAAACAGCGGCGCCGTGACGCTGATGACCATGCACAGCGCCAAGGGGCTGGAGTTCCAGGCCGTGTTCGTCCTGGGCCTGGAGGACGGGCTCTTCCCCGGATCGCGCTCGTTTACGGACGAAAACCGCCTGGAGGAGGAGCGCCGCCTGTGCTACGTGGCCATCACCCGCGCAAAGGACCAGCTCTTCCTGACCTATGTGCAAAAGCGCATGCTCTACGGCACGCCGCAGTACAACCGCCCCTCGCGCTTCCTCAAGGAGCTGCCCCAGGAGCTCGTGCACACGATCGACCAGACCGTCGAGCGCCGGCGCGAGACCAAGCCCCGCGAGCGCGCCGCGGTCTCGTTCTCGCGCGGGGGGCTTGCGCCCACGGTCTCCCACGCGCAGGAGCCGCCGCGCAGGCCCGCGCCTGGATCGCTGCAGGCGGGCGACGCGGTCGAGCACCGCAAGTTCGGCCGCGGCACGGTCATCGCCGTCAAGGGGACCATCGCGCAGGTCGCCTTCGCCGGCCAGGGCATCAAGGAGCTGGACATCCAGTTCGCGCCGATGGAAAAGATCCAGCGCTGAGGCGACCAATTTCATGCGACAGGGAGAGGAAACGATGGAAAAGAGAATGCGGGACCTGGTGGACGAGCTCAACCGGCACGCCTACCGCTACTACGTGCTGGACGACCCCACCATTTCGGACCGCGAATACGACCTGCTCTTTGACGAGCTGCTGCGCCTGGAGGAGCAGACCGGCGTCCGCCTGCCGGACAGCCCCACGCGGCGCGTCGGCGGGGAGCCGCTCAAGGAGTTCGTGCCCCACAGGCACTTGGCGCGCCTCTGGTCGCTGGACAAGTCCCAGACCGCCCAAGGCCTGCGCGACTGGGCCGACCGCGTGGAAAAGCTCGCCCCCGGCGCGCAGAAGGAGTATTCCCTGGAGTACAAGTTCGACGGGCTGACGCTCAATTTGACCTACGAGGGCGGCCAGCTCGTCGGCGCGGCGACGCGCGGCAACGGCGAGGTGGGCGAGGAGATCCTGCCCCAGGTGCGCACCATCCAGAGCGTGCCGCTTTCCATCCCCTTCACCGGGCGCATGGAGGTCCAGGGCGAGGGCATCATGCCCCTTTCGGCGCTCAAGGCCTACAACGCCACGGCCGAGGAACCCCTGAAGAACGCGCGCAACGCCGCAGCCGGCGCCCTGCGCAACCTCGACCCCCGCGTCACCGCCAGCCGCCGCCTGGACGCCTACTTCTACAACGTCGGCTACATCGAGGGGAAGGAGCTGCGCAACCACCAGGAGATGCGCGAGTTCCTCGCCGAAAACCGGTTCCGCGTCAGCCCCTACACCCGGTACTTTACGGACATGGACGAGCTCATCGACGCGCTGGACGAGATCGAGACCCACCGCGGCGACCTCGACTTCCTGATCGACGGCGCGGTCGTCAAGCTCACGGACTTCGCCCTGCGCGAGCGGCTGGGCTACACGGACCGCTTCCCCCGCTGGGCCATCGCCTTTAAGTTCGAGGCGGAGGAGATGACCACGCGGCTGCTTAGCGTCAAGTGGGAGGTCGGGCGCACGGGCAAGCTCACGCCCGCGGCGGCGCTGGAGCCGGTGGACATCGGCGGCGTCACGGTCAAGGCCGCGACCCTCAACAACGCCGGCGACATCGCGCGCAAAAAGCTCAAGCTCAACGCCATGGTCTTCATCCGCCGCTCCAACGACGTCATCCCCGAGATCATGGGCCGCACGGACGAGATCCAGCCGGACGAGCGGGAGATCGAGATCCCCGCGGTCTGTCCCGCGTGCGGCGCGGCCCTCACGGCGCGCGGCGCGCACCTCTTCTGCACAAATCCGGACTGTCCCCCGCAGATCGTGGGAAAGCTCGCGCACTTTGCCGGCCGGGAGGCCATGGACATCGAGGGCTTTTCCGAAAAGACCGCCGCGCTCCTGGTCGAGCAGGGCGTCGTGCGCGACGCCGCGGACATGATGAACCTGACGGAGGACCAGCTGCGCGGCCTGCCGCTCTTTCAGGACAAGCGCATCGAGAACCTGATTAACGCCGTGCAAAAGAGCAAGAACCGGCCCTTGGACGCCTTCCTCTTCGCCCTGGGCATCCCGAACGTCGGCCGCAAGACCGCGCGGGACCTGGCCGCGGCGTTTGGGAGCCTTGCGGGCGTGCGCGCGGCCTCGCTCGAGGAGCTCGTCGCCATCCCGGACGTGGGGGAGACGGTCGCCGCCTCCATACGCGGGTTCTTCGGCTCGGAGGCGGGCGGGCGCCTTTGCGACCGGCTGCTTGCGGCCGGCTGCGCCCCGGCCTGGGAGAGCGAGCGCCTGGGCCAGGCCTTTGCGGGCAAGACCGTCGTCCTCACCGGCACCCTCTCCACCATGGGCCGCAAGACCGCAAGCGACCTGATCGCCGCCCACGGCGGCAAGGTCACCGGCTCCGTGTCCAGCAAGACGGACTACGTCGTCGCCGGGGAGAACGCCGGCTCCAAGCTCGAAAAGGCGCAGAAGCTCGGCGTGCAAATCCTCACCGAGGCCGAGTTCCTGGAGCGGATCGGCCAGGAAACGGGCGCGCCAACGTAAAAAAGCGGAGAATTCCTGTTCACGTACCGGGCTTTGTGGTATAATGAAAAAATCAATCGACAAAGGGGAGGGGTGCGCATGCGGAGCATGACGGGCTATGGCCGCGGCGCGGCAAACGCGGAAGGGCGCAGCCTGCTGCTGGAGCTCAAGAGCGTCAACCACCGCTTTTTGGACCTGAATTTCCGGATGCCGCGGTCGTTTGCCGCGCTGGAGGACGCCCTGCGCAGCGAGATCAGCGCGCGCGTCCATCGCGGCCACATCGACGTCTTTGTCACCTACCGCAACGAGCGGCAGGACCGCTGCACGGTCGTTGCGGACACGGGCCTGGCAAAGGGATACCTTGCCGCGCTCGAGCATCTTGCGCAGGAGACGGGCGCCTGCGGCGAGGTCCGCCTGATGGACCTTGCGCGCTTTGCGGACGTGCTGCGCGTGGAGGAGGCCGAGGAGGACGGCAGCGCCCTGCGCGCCCTCGCGCTGCAGTGCCTCTCCCAGGCGCTGGACGGGCTTTGCGCCATGCGGGAGGCCGAGGGCGCGCGCCTTCGGGCGGACGTCGAGGGCCGGCTGGACAACGTCTCCGCGCTGGTGGACCGCGTGGCCCTGCGCGCGCCGAAGGTGGCGCAGGACTACCGCGAGCGCCTGCAAAAGAGCGTGGAGGACGCGCTTGCCGGCGGGGAGATCGACCTTGCGCGCCTGACGCAGGAGGTCGCCCTCTACAGCGACCGCATCAACATCGACGAGGAGATCGCGCGCATGCGCAGCCACGTCGGCGCCATGCGCGACGCGCTGAAGAGCGCAGAGCCCGTCGGCCGCCAGATGGACTTCATCGTCCAGGAGATGAACCGCGAGGCCAACACCATGGGCAGCAAGGCCTCGGACATCGAGCTCACCTCCTGCGTGGTGAACCTCAAGTCCGAGATCGAAAAGATCCGCGAGCAGGTGCAGAACATCGAGTAAAAGGGGAGGAGGGGGCGCTGCATGGGCGTCAAGCTCGTCAACATCGGGTATGGAAACTTTGCCTCCGCAAGCCGGCTGATCTCCATCATCAGCCCGGACTCCGCGCCCGTCAAGCGCATCGTGCAGGAGGCGCGGGACAGCCGCACGCTCATCGACGCCACATACGGCCGGCGCACGCGCGCGGTGCTCATCATGGACAGCGGACACGTCATCCTGTCGGCCGTGCAGCCGGAGACCGTCGCCCACCGGCTCGACGCGCCGGAGGCGACGCAGACGGAAGAGGAGGAAAGCGATGAATAAGGGAAGACTGATCGTCATCTCCGGCCCGAGCGGCATCGGCAAGGGCACGGTGTGCAAGGAGCTCTTCAAGGTGGACGAGAGCCTCGTCCCCTCCATCTCCTGGACCACGCGCGAAAGGCGCAAGGGCGAGGAGGAGGGCATCACCTATTTCTACCGCACGGACGAGGAGTTCGACCGCATGATTGCCTCCGGCGGATTCCTGGAGTACGCCGGCATCTACGGCGGGCGCTACGGCACGCCGCGCGACTACGTCGAAAAGCGCATGGCCGAGGGCAAGAACGTGATCCTGGAGATCGAGACCAAGGGCGCCATGGAGGTCATGCGCAAGGCGGAGGACGTCTGCTCCATCTACCTGCTGCCGCCCACGATGCGGGTCCTTCGGGACCGGCTCGTCAGCCGCGGGCGCGAGGGCTATGAAAAGGCCATGGAGCGCTTCCGCTGCGCCTACGACGAGATCGACCTGGCCCGCGCCTACCGCTACGTCATCGTCAACGAAAAGCTCGAGGACACGGTCCAGAGCATTGAAGACATCCTGCACGGGGAATACCAAAACCCCGCCGACCTGGAAGAACGCATCAAGACCTTGAAGGAGGAAACCGAACTATGATCATCGATCCGCCGATCACGTCCCTTGCCAAGCGCGTGGACTGCCGCTATACCCTCATCGTCGAAGTCGCCAAGCGCGCGCGCCAGCTCGTCGCCGGCGCGGAGCCGCTCATCGCCACCGACGAAAACAAGCCCGTCTCCATCGCCGTGCGCGAGGTGGACCAGGGCCTTGTCACCTACACCCCGGGAGAGGATTGACCCACGAGAGGGAGGGAGCTTCCCGCATGGACATGAAGGGAAAGAACGTCGTCCTGGGCGTCACGGGGGGCATCGCCGCCTACCGCGCCGCGGACATCGCCAGGGCATTGACCAAGAGGGGGGCGGCCGTCTACTGCATCCTGACGCGCAACGCCCTGAACTTCATCACCCGCAAGACCATGGAGACCTTGACCGGAAACCCCGCGGTCGTGGACATGTTCGAGCGGCCCAGCCAGTGGGAGGTGGAACACATCGCGCTCGCCAAGCGTGCCGATGTGTTCCTTGTTGCGCCGGCCAGCGCCAACTTCCTGGGCAAGGTTGCCGCGGGCGTGGCGGACGACATGCTCACCACCACCGTCATGGCCACGCGCGCGCCCATCGTCGTCGCGCCCGCCATGAACACGAACATGTATGAAAACCCCGTGACCCAGCGCAACATGCAGACCCTGCGGGACCTTCTGCACGTCGCGTTCGTCGAGCCGGAGGTCGGGCTGCTCGCCTGCAACACCGTGGGCAAGGGGCACATCGCCTCCAATGAGGAGATCCTCGCCGCGGTGGAGCGGGCGCTGAGCGAAAAGGACCTCGCGGGCTACCGCGTGCTCGTCACCGCCGGTCCCACGCGCGAGAGGATCGACCCCGTGCGCTACATCACCAACCGCTCTTCCGGCCGCATGGGCTACGCCATCGCCGAGGCCGCGGCGCGGCGCGGCGCGCGCGTCACGCTGGTGTCCGGCCCGGTCGCGCTGGAGTGCCCGGCGGGCGTCAACCGCGTGTTCGTCGAGAGCACGCAGGACCTCTACGACGAGATGGCGCGCCTGTGCCCGGACCAGGATGCGATCGTGCAGGCCGCAGCCCCGGCGGACTACCGCCCGGAGGCGGCCGCGGACCACAAGATCAAGAAGACCGGCGCGGACGGGCTCACGCTGCGCATGGTGGAAAACCCGGACGTCGCGGCCATGGTCGGGGAAAACAAGCGGGAGGACCAGGTCGTGGTGGCCTTTGCGGCCGAGACCGAGGACCTGAAGGCCAACGCCGCCAAGAAGCTCGAAAAGAAGCGCGCGGACTTCATCGTCGGCAACGACGTCACGCGCCCGGGCGCGGGCTTTGACGTGGCGACCAATATCGTCACCTTCTACGACCGGCAGGGGGAGACCGCCCTGCCCCTCCTGCAAAAGACCGAGGTCGCGGACCGCATCCTGGACCGCGTCGCACGGCTCCTGCGGGAAAAGCAGGACACCTGAAAGGCGCGCAGGCGGGGAGGTGAATGCGCACGTACGCCCTTGTCATCGTGGACATCAACAGCGAGCAGGTGGACCGCCGCTTCACCTACGCGGTGCCGGCGGGCATGGACCTTGCGGTCGGCGAGCGCGTGACGGTGCCCTTTGGCCCGCGCCGCCTGCCCGGGGTCGTCATGGAGCTGACGCAGGAGACGGACGTCCCCGCGGAAAAGCTGCGCCCCATCCTTGCGCGCGTGGACGACGAGCCCGTGGTCCTGCCGGAGCTGATGGACCTTGCGCGCTGGCTTGCCGCGGAATACCGCTGCACCATGGCCGCCGCGCTGCGCTGCATCCTGCCCGCGCAGGTGCGCGCGAACCTCAAGCCCCTGACGCGCCTGGCCGTGCGCCTGACCGCGGCGCAGGAGGACGCGCTCGCTCGGTGCAAGCGCTCCGAGCGGCAGCGGGAGCTGATCGCGCGCCTTGCGGAAAGCCCGGAGGGCGTGCGCCTTGCGGACCTTGCGCCGGCCGGCGCCGCCGCGGCCCGCGCCCTGGAGAAGAAGGGCCTTGCGGAGATCTTCCCCCAGAGCGTGCGGCGCAGGCCCTACGAGGACCTGCCGGACGAGGGCGCGCAGGTGCGCCTGAGCCCCGGCCAGGAGAACGCCGCGCGCCGCATCTGCGCCGCGCTCGACGGCGAGCCGCAGGCCTTCCTCCTGCACGGGGTGACCGGCAGCGGCAAGACGGAGGTCTACATCCGCGCCGTGCGCGAGGCGCTGCTGCGCGGCAAGGGCGCGATCCTGCTCGTGCCCGAGATCGCGCTCACCCCGCAGATGGTCTCCTGGTTCCGCGCGCGCTTTGGGGACGTGGCCGCGGTGCTGCACTCGGCCCTGTCCCAGGGGGAGAAGTACGACGAGTGGCGCCGCATCCGCCAGGGCGAGGCGCGCGTGGTCATCGGCGCGCGCTCGGCGGTGTTTGCGCCGGTGGAGTCCCTGGGCCTGCTGATCGTCGACGAGGAGCACGAGGGCACCTACCGTAGCGGCACGCACCCCTGCTACGACGCGCGGGAGGTGGCGCGCGTCCGCTGCCGGCTGCAGGGCGCGACCCTGGTGCTGGGCAGCGCGACACCCTCGGTGGAGACCTACGCCCGCACGCTGCGCGGCCACAACGTATTGCTGGAGATGCGCGAGCGCGTCGCCGGCCGGCCGCTGCCCGCGGTCGAGATCGTGGACATGCGCAAGGAGCTCATCGCGGGCAACCGGAGCATGTTCTCCCGCGCGCTGCGCGACGCCATCGAGGAGACGCTGCTCGCCGGCCAGCAGGTGGTCCTGTTCCACAACCGGCGCGGGCACTCCAGCTTTGTCAAGTGCCGCGCCTGCGGTTACACGGTCCACTGCCCGCACTGCGACGTCACCATGACCTACCACTCCAGCGACGAAACGCTCAAGTGCCACTACTGCGGCGCGGTCTTGCCGCCGCCCAAGACCTGCCCGGCCTGCGGCTCGCCCTTTATCCGCAGGTTCGGCGTGGGCACGCAGCAGGTGGAGGAGAAGTTCCGGGAGGAGTTTCCCGCCGCGCGCGTGCTGCGCATGGACAACGACACCACCCGCGGCAAGGACGACCTCGTCCGGATGCTGACCACCTTCCGCCGGGGGGAGGCGCAGGTGCTCATCGGCACGCAGATGGTCGCCAAGGGCCACGACTTCCCGGGCGTGACCCTTGTGGGCGTCATCATGGCGGACATGAGCCTGAACCTGCCCGACTACCGCAGCGAGGAGAAGACCTTTCAGCTCCTGACCCAGGTCGAGGGCCGCGCGGGCCGGGGCGAAAAGCCTGGCCGGGTCGTGGTCCAGAGCTACGAGCCAGAGCACTACGCCATCGCCATGGCCGCGACGCAGGACTACCGGGCCTTCTACGAGGCGGAGATCACGCGCAGGCGGCGCAGGCTCTACCCGCCCTACGCGGTGCTGTCGCGGCTACTGGTGACCGGCCGGCAGGAGAGCGACGTGCGCGCCGAGGCCGAGCTCCTGGAGATGGAGATCGACGCCTGGTTCCGCAGGGACGCGGCCCGGCGGCGCCAGATGATCCAGGTGCGCGCCATGGAGGCGCCGCTCTCCCGCATCCGGGACGAGTACCGCCACCAGGTGTTCGTAAAGCTCTACGCCGCGGGCAGCGCCGGGGCCCTGGAATACCTCGCGGATCTGGCCCGCGCGCGGAAGACCCCGGGCCTGCGCGTGGAGCTGGAGATCGATCCCCCGAGCTTTTTATAGATCGAATGGAAAGGAAGAGACGCTTTATGGCATTGAGAACCATCGTCAAGGTCGGAGACGACGTGCTGCGCAAGACCTGCAGGCCCGTGACCATGATCGACGCAAAGACCCACCAGCTCCTGGACGACATGGCCGAGACCATGCACAAGGCCAACGGCGTGGGCCTTGCCGCCCCGCAGGTCGGCCTGCTGCGCCGCATCGTGGTCATCGACATCGGGGAGGGCGTGATCGAGCTGATCAATCCCGAGATCCTCGAATGCTCCGGGGAGCAGACCGGCGAGGAGGGCTGCCTGTCCGTTCCGGACAAGTGGCTGCCCGTCTCGCGCCCGAACCGCGTCAAGGTCCGCGCGCTCAATCGCTTTGGCAAGTCCTTCACCATGGAGGGGGAGGGCCTGCTCGCCCGCGCCTTCTGCCACGAGATCGACCACCTGGACGGCCGCCTCTTCATCGACGTCTACCGCGACCAGCAGAAAGAGCACAAGTCCGAGGCAGCGGCCCAGACCGAACCGGACGAAAAAAAGAGCTGACGGAGGCGAGTGGATTTGCGCATTGTTTTCATGGGAACCCCGGAGTTTGCCGTTCCCTCGCTGGAGGCGCTGCTCGGCGCGGGGTACGAAGTCGCCGCCGCCGTCACCCAGCCGGACCGGCCCGTCGGCCGCAAGGGAACGCTCACGCCCCCGCCGGTCAAGGTCTGCGCCCAGGCGCACGGCGTGCCCGTGCTCCAGTTTGAGCGCATCCGCAGGCCCGAGGGGCGCCAGGCCCTTTCCGCGCTGGCGCCCGACCTCTTTGTCACGGCGGCCTTTGGCCAGATCCTCTCCCAGAAGGTGCTGGACATCCCGCGCCTTGGCACGATCAACGTCCACGCCTCGCTCCTGCCCGCCTACCGCGGCTCCGCGCCCATCAACTGGTGCCTGCTGCGCGGCGAGGCGCGCACGGGCGTGACCACCATGATGACGGACGCCGGCATCGACACGGGCGACATGCTCCTGCGGGAGGAGACGGACATCCTGCCGGAGGAGACGGCCGAGGAGCTCTCCGCGCGGCTCTCGAAGATCGGCGCGGAAACGCTCCTGCGGACCCTGCGCGCGCTCGAGGCCGGGACGCTCGTGCGCACCCCCCAGGACGAGAGCGCCGCAAGCTATTACCCCATGCTCGACAAGGAGCTGGGCCGCATGGACTTTTCCCGCCCGGCGCGCGAGCTGCACAACCAGGTCCGCGGCCTCTACCCCTGGCCCGGCGCCTTTGCCGAGACGCCCAGCGGCGTCCTTAAGATCTGGTCCGCGCGCGCGCACGAGGAGGACAGCGGCCTTGCCCCGGGCACGGTCGCGCGCGCCGACGCCAAGGGCGGGCTCTTTGTCGCCTGCGGAAAAGGCACGCTGGAGATCCTGGAGCTGCAGGCCCCCGGGTCCAAGAGAATGAATGCCCGCGACTATCTGCGCGGCAAGCCCATGCGCCAAGGCGCGCCCTTAGGAGAGAGAGAATGACCGAAAAAAGAACCCGCCGCCCCGGAACCCCCTCCGTCCCCGCAAGGCGGGACGGCAAGGCGCGCCCCGCGCCCATCGCCCCGGCGCGCCTTGTCGCGCTGGAGGCGCTGATGGACGTGCAGAACTCGGACGCCTATGCGGGCCTGGCCCTGACGCGCCGCATCGCCTCGGCGCACCTGAACGCGCGCGACAGAAGGCTGATGACCGAGCTCTTTTACGGCACGCTGGAGAACCGGCTCTGCCTGGACCACATCCTGTCCCTGTACATGGACCGCCCCTGCGAGGAGAGCGTCGCCCGCGAGATCCTGCGCATGGGCGCCTATCAGCTCGTCTTCCTGGACAAGATTCCCGCAAACGCCGTCTGCTCGGACGCGGTGGAGCTGACGCGGCGCTTTAAGCGCGAGAGCATGGCCGGCCTTGTCAACGGCGTGCTGCGCGCCATCGCCCGCGAGCCGGAGCGCATCGCCTACCCGCAGGACGAGCGGGAATTCCTCAGCGTGCGCTACTCCTTCCCGCGCTTTCTGGTGGACAAGTTCGCCGATGGCTTCGGCATGGACTTTGCCCGCGCGCTGATCGAGTACCGCCACCGGGAGAGCGACGTCACCATCTGCGCAAACGCCGCGCGCTGCACGGACGCGGAGCTGGAGGCCTACCTCACGCAGCAGGGCCTGGACTGGGAGAAGGGCCGCGTGCCCGGCGCCTACCGCGTGCGCGGCGGGTTCGTCGCGCAGCACCCGGGCTTCCGCAGCGGGCTCTACTCCGTCATGGGCGAGGGCTCCATGCTCGCGGCCATGGCCGTGGGCGCCCGGCCCGGCATGCAGATCCTGGACGCCTGCGCCGCGCCCGGCGGCAAGACCTGCTACATCGCGGAACGCATGGGCGGCGCGGGTCGTGTATATGCATGGGACCTGCACGATCACCGGGTGGAGCTGATCGCGGGCGCCGCGCGCCGGCTGCGCCTGGACAACATCCGCCCCCGCGTCCACGACGCGCGCGTCCTCGCCGAGGGGGACCTCGGCCGCATGGACGCGGTCCTGATCGACGCGCCGTGCTCCGGCCTCGGGGACTACCTCTCCAAGCCGGACATCAAGTACCGCGTGACGCAGGACGGCATCGACGCCCTTTCCCGGATGCAGCGGGAGATCCTGGACGCCTGCTGCCGGTACGTAAAGCCCGGCGGCGCGCTCGTCTACTCCACCTGCACGCTCCTGCCCGAGGAGAACGAGAACAACGTGCGCGCCTTCCTTGCGGACCACCCGGAGTTTGCCCCCGGGGACTTGGCGGGCCTGCTCCCGGCGGAGTTTGCCGCAAAAGCCCGCCAGGGGATGCTGACCGTCTACCCGCACGTGGACCACATGGACGGGTTCTTCCTCGCGCGGCTGGTGAAGAAAAAGGAACCGATTCAAAACTAGACACAGAAGAGGGGAGGAGAACCAGATGGACGACTGCCTCATGGGGCTGAGCCTTGCGGAACTTGCGCAGGTGCTTGCGGACGCGGGCGAGCCGGCCTTCCGCGCCAAGCAGGTCTATGGCTGGCTGCAAAAGGGCGAGGACTTTGCGGGCATGCGCAACCTGCCCGCCGCGCTGCGGGAGAAGCTGGCCGGAACGCACCGCGCTCTGGGCGCGACGATCCTTAAGACCCTGCGTTCGGAAAAGGACGGCACGGAAAAATACCTCTTTTCCCTCCATGACGGCAACCTCGTCGAGGGCGTGCTCATGCGCTACCACTACGGGAACACGCTCTGCATCTCCTCCCAGGTGGGCTGCCGCATGGGCTGCGCGTTCTGCGCCTCCACGCTCGAGGGCCGCGTGCGGGACCTGACCGCGGGCGAGATGATGGGCCAGGTCCTTGCCGTCAACCGCCTGCACGCCGAAAAGGACAAGCGCGGCGTGACGAACATCGTGATGATGGGCAGCGGCGAGCCGCTGGACAACTATGAAAACGTGATCCGCTTCCTGCGCCTTGTCAGCGCGCCGGAGGGGATCGGGGTGAGCCTGCGCAACGTCTCCGTCTCCACGTGCGGCCTGGTGCCCCGCATCTACGACCTGGCGCGGGAAAACCTGCCCATCACGCTCTCCATCTCCCTGCACGCCCCGACGGACGAGGCGCGCCAGCGCATCATGCCCATCGCCAAGACCTATTCCCTGGAGGAGCTGCTGCGCGCCTGCCGCGACTACGTCAAGGCGGTCGGCCGGCGCATCGTCTTTGAATACGCGCTCATCGAAGGGGTCAACACCTCCCTTGCGGACGCGGACCGCCTGGCGGACCTCGTGCGCGGGCTGCTGTGCCACGTCAACCTCATCCCGCTCAACGACGTCCCGGAGCGCAACCTCGCCGCCCCCGGGCAGAAGGGCATCGAGGCCTTCCAGCGCCGGCTGGAGGCGCGGGGCGTCTCCGTCACCCGGCGCAGGGAGATGGGCGCCGACATCCAGGGCGCCTGCGGCCAGCTCCGCCGCAAGCACCTGAGTCAGGAGGGAACGCTCGCATGAACGCCGCCATCACCGTCGCCGCAAAGACCCACTGCGGGCGCGTGCGCCCCATCAACGAGGACAGCTACCTCGTGCCCGAGGGGGATTCCCTCGCCCTGGTCGCCGACGGCATGGGCGGACACCGCGCGGGCGAGGTCGCAAGCTCCATGGCCGCCGAGGCCATCCGCCTGAGCGCGCGCAAGGCCGCGGGAAGGGACATCTCGGTCAAGACCGCCGTCTCCTGGGTGCGCCAGGCCAACCGCGCCATCTACCGCGCCGCAAACGAGGACCTGAGCCGCTCCGGCATGGGCACGACGCTCACCTTCCTCTACTTCATGCAGGGGCACGTCATGCTCGCCCACGTCGGGGACAGCCGCTGCTACCTGATGCGCGGCGGGGAGGTCTACCAGATCACAAAGGACCACTCGCTCGTGGCCGAGCTCGTGCGCAAGGGCGAGATCACCGAGGAAGAGGCCAAGGACCACCCCTACCGCAACATCATCACCCGGGCCCTGGGCACGGACGACACCGTCGCCGTGGACGCCCAGGACGTGGACACGCGCCCGGGCGACGTGTTCCTTCTTTGCACGGACGGCCTGAGCAACTACCTGGAGACGAGCGAAATCCGCGACATCCTCGCGGAATCCCCCCCGCAGGAGGCCTGCGAGCGCCTGGTGGACCTGGCGCTCGACCGCGGGGGGCGCGACAACATCACCGTGGTCGTCGCGCGCCTGGAAGGGGAGGCGGAGCGATGAAGGGTACCTGCCTCAAGGGCCGCTATCTGCTGGGCGAGGTCATCGGCAAGGGCGGCATGGCCGTGGTCTACAAGGCCTACGACTTCCGCAGCGGCCGCACCGTCGCCGTCAAGGTCCTGCGCGAGCAGTACAACCAGGACCGCGAATTCGTGCGCCGCTTCCAGCAGGAGGCCGAGGCCGCCTCCGCCGTCAGCCACGAGAACCTCATCGACATCTACGACGTCGGCGAGCAGAACGGCGCGCGCTTCATCGTCATGGAGTACGTCGACGGCATGACGCTCAAGTCCCTCATCCAGGAGCACGGCGCGCTGGACAACTATACCGCCATCACCATCGCCCGCCAGATCTGCACCGCGCTGCAGATCGCCCACGATGCGCACATCATCCACCGCGACATCAAGCCCCAGAACATCCTGCTCGACCGCAAGGGCATTGCAAAGCTGGCGGACTTCGGCATCGCAAAGACCAGCGACACGCAGACCATCACCGGCGGCGGGGACAACGGGGTGCTCGGGTCCGTGCACTATTTCTCGCCCGAGCAGGCCCGCGGCGAGCCGGCCAGCGCCCAGAGCGACCTCTACTCCCTGGGCGTCGTGCTCTACGAGATGGTCACGGCCGAGCTGCCCTTTTCCGGGGATACGCCGGTCGCCATCGCCCTGCAGCACATGAACGCCGAGCCCACGCCCCCGCGCGAACGCAACCGCAACGTCACCCCCGCGCTCAACGAGATCATCCTCAAGGCCATCCGCAAGGAGCCCAAGGACCGCTACCAGAGCGCGCGCGACTTCTACGACGACCTCTCCCTGGCGCTGGTCTACCCGGAGGGCGGGTTTGTCGACGGCAACAAGGCGCTCCCCCCGCAGGACGGAGAGGACGACGGCAAGGGCGAGGCGGCGCGCGACAAGAAGCGCGCCCGCGCCGTGCTCGAAGGGCGCATCCGCCCGGTGCGGCTGCTGCTGGCGGGGCTCTGCCTGCTGCTGGCCGGGGTGTTGGCCGTGGCCCTGCTGCGCATCGGCATCGCCCACCGCCAGCAGACGCTCGCGGTCGTGCCCGCGATCCTGGGCGATTCCATGGACGGCGCTGCGGCCGAGCTTGCGGAGATCGGCCTGGTCCTGCAGGTGAGCGATACGCAGTACAGCGAGGAGCCGCCCGGAACCATCCTCACCCAGGAGCCCGAGGCCGACAGCAGCCTGCGCAGCGGCGACACGGTCAGCGTCGTGGTCAGCGCCGGCCCGGAGAGCGCGCAGGTGCCCACCCTTGTGGGCCTGTCCCTGGACGACGCGCGGCGCGCGCTCCAGCGCCTGGGCCTGCAGGTCGGCGAGATCTTCCGCGACGAGGAGAGCAGCCAGGCGCGGGACACGGTTCTGCACCAGGACCCGCAGGAGGGCGAGGTCCTGCAGAACGGGGAGAGCGTGAACCTCACCATCAGCGACCCGCCGCTGCTGCGCAGCGTGCCCCAGGTCGTGGGCGAGGACCTGACGAGCGCCCAGGCCCTCATCGAGGAGGCGGGCCTGACCCTGGGCACCATCCACGAGGAGAGCGCCACGGGCGTCGCCGTGGGCACGGTCTTTGCCCAGAGCCCGGAGGCCGGCCAGCAGATGCGCAGCGGCGACGCGGTGGAGATCTGGGTCGCCCGGGAGCTCATCATGGCCACGGGCACCTATCCGCTGACGCTGGAGATCGAGCAGGACGACTCGCTCGTGACGATCTTCCTCCAGGAGGAGGGCTTCTACCGCGAGGTCAGCACCATGAGCTGCGACCGCGGGACGCTGGAGGTGGAGCTCAACCTGGAGAGCGAGACCCCCGGGGAAAAGACGCTCATCGTCTTTGTCAACGACGAAGAGGCCGCGCGGGACACCGTCACCTTGCGCGTCGAGGAGGACGAGGAATGAAGGGAAGAATCCTACAGGGAATCGGCAGCTTCTACACGGTGGAGAGCGAAGGGCAGCTCTATGTCTGCCGCGCGCGCGGGCGCTTCCGCAAGCAGCGCATCAGCCCCATGGTCGGGGACGAGGTGCTCTTTGCGCCGCCCGGCCCCGCGGAGGAGGAGGGCTTCCTCGAGGAGATCCTGCCCAGGTCCAGCGAGCTGCTGCGCCCGCCGGTGGCCAATGTTGACCTGCTCTTTGTCACGGTCGCGGCCGCGGCCCCGCAGCCGGACCTGCTTCTGGCGGACCGCCTGCTCCTGCGCGCGCGCAAGGCCGGGATCGAGACCGCGCTCGTCATCAACAAGACCGACCTTGCCCTGGACACCGCCTGCGACATCGCCAGGCAGTACCGCGGCGCGCGCTGCCCGGTGCTGCTCACCAACGCCGGGACCGGCGAGGGCGTGCCGGAGCTGATGGCGCTGGCCGCCGGGCGCATCGTCGCCTTTGCCGGGCAGTCGGCCGTGGGCAAGTCCTCGCTGATGAACGTCCTCTGCCCGGGCCTCGGGCAGCAGACCGGCTCCGTCAGCCGCATCGAGCGCGGCCGCCACACCACGCGCAAGGCGCAGCTCGTGCCGCTGGAGGCGGGCGGGTACCTGGCGGACACGCCGGGCTTCAGCCTGCTGGAGCTGGACGCGGAGGACCCCGCAAACCTGCGCGCGTTCTATCCCGAGTTCGAGCCCTACGAGGGGCTCTGCCGCTTTGACGGCTGCTGCCACCTGAGCGAGCCGGGCTGCGCCGTCAAGGACGCCGCCCAGCGCGGCGAGATCGCGCCCGAGCGCCTGGAGCGCTACGCCGCCCTCTTTGCCGAGGTCAAGGAAAAGTGGGACCGCCGCTACAGCTAACCCGACAACGATCGAAAAAATGGGGGAGAAGGTATGACTGCAATTTCCGCATCCATGCTCGCCTCGAACTTTGCCCGCATGGGCGAGGAGGCCTGCCGCATGCAGGCCGCCGGGGCCGATTTCCTGCACATGGACGTCATGGACGGCCGGTTCGTTCCCAACATCTCCTTTGGCGCGGACGTGATCCGCGCCGTGCACGCGGTCTGTTCCCTGCCGCTGGACGTCCACCTCATGGTCGAGGACCCGGACCGCTACGCCGAGACCTTCGTCCGCGCGGGCGCGACGTTCCTCACCGTGCACGCCGAGTGCACGCCGCACCTGCAGCGCGCCCTGCGGCACATCCGCGACCTCGGCGCGCGCCCGGGCCTTGCGCTCAACCCCGCAACGCCCCTGGACGCCGTCCGCTACGTGCTCGACGACATCGACCTGCTGCTGGTGATGACCGTCAACCCCGGCTTTGGCGGGCAGAAGCTCATCCCCGCGACGGTGGAAAAGACCCGCGAGGCGGCGCAGCTCCTGCGCGGCAGCGGCCGCGAGATCCGCCTGGAGGTGGACGGCGGCGTCGCCGAGTCCACCGCGGCGCTCCTGCGCGGGGCCGGGGCCGACGTGCTCGTGGCAGGCTCTGCGCTCTTTGGCGCCAAGGACCCCGCCGCCGCCATGGCCGTCCTGCGCGGCCAAACGGCATGAGGCGCGCGCTGGTCGTGCTCGGCGGCTGCGCGCCGGGCGCGGCGTTCCTGCGGAAGATGGCGGCGGAGAGCGACTTCCTCCTCTGCGCGGATTCCGGCCTGGACGCCGCCATCGCCGCGGACGTCCGGCCCGACGCCGTCATCGGCGACTTTGACTCGGCAAGGCCGGAGTCCATCGCCTACATGGAGCGCGAAAACCTGCCCCACATCGTCTACCCCGCCATCAAGGACGACACGGACGGCATGGCCTGCGCGCGCTACCTGCTCGAGCGCCGGCCGGAGGAGGTCGTCTTCGTCGGCGCGGGCGGCGGCCGCATCGACCACTGGATGGCGAACTTTCAGCTGCTGATCTACCTGGAGAAGAACGGCATCCGCGCCCGCGCCGAGCAGGAGGACATGACCGCCTGGGCCGTGCACGACCGCCTGACCGTGCGCGGAACCCCGGGCCAGCTCCTCTCCGTCCTGCAGATGACCGAGGAGCTGCAGCTCTCCCTCTCGGGCCTGTTCTACCCGCTGGACCACTGCGACGTGGAGTTCGGCCATCCCCTGGGCGTGAGCAACGTGCTCACCGAGCCCGAGGCGCATGTTGTCGTGCACAAGGGCTGGGCGCTGGTGCTGCACTTCCATCCCCCCGCTTGAGGCATGAAGCAAAACGCCTCCGCATACCCTCTTTGCAGGGAGAATGCGGAGGTGTTTTTGGCGATGTGCAATCCGGCGATCGCGCTTGTGCTGTGCATGGCGGGGCTCGTGCTGCTGCTGTTCTGTTTCCTGCCCACGTGGCTCCTGTGCGCGCTGGGGGTCGTGCTGCTCGCCGCGGGCGCGGCGCTCCTTGCGCTCAAGATCTGCCGAAAGTGAGCGGAAAACCGGCCAAAACGAAAAAAGCACGGCTTCTTTGGGCCGTGTTTTTTTCAGTGGGTATTACACGTTGCGCTCAACCTTGCCGGAGCGGAGGCAGCGCGTGCACACGAACATGGACTTGGGCGTGCCGTCCACCACCACGCGAACCTTCTGCGTGTTGGGAGCCCAGATGCGGCGGGTCGCCTTCTTGGAGTGCGCGACGTGGTTGCCGGACATGACGCCCTTTCCGCAGACTTCACAGATCTTTCCCATTGTACAAACACCTCCTTCAGGTGGAAAATGCAGTTCAAAACAAATGTATTTTAGCATGAAGCCTCCCCGATTGCAAGGGCTTTTCGCAAAATTGACAAAATGCGGCGGGAGCGCGATTGACGCGGCGGCCAAAGTGTGGCATACTGAAGGCGCGCCAAAGGGACGCCCGTCCCTTTTTTTGCGCGGAAATCGTTCTTTTGCGGGGGGAGCGCGGCTCCCCCTTTTCCAGGAAGGGGAAATGCTCGATGATCTATTTGGACAACAGCGCAACCACACGGCCCTTTGACAGCGCCATCGAGGCCATGGCCGCCTGCATGCGCGAAACCTATTTTAACCCTTCCTCCCTCTACGCGCCCGCCATGCGCGCGGGGGAGATCCTCGCCGAGGCCCGGCGCGAAATCCTCTCCGCCGTGGGCGGCCGCGGGCAGGTGTTCTTTACCTCCGGCGGCACCGAGGCCGACAACCTGGCCATCCTTGGCGCGCAGCGCGCCCTGCGCGGCCGCAGCGGCAACTTCCTCACCACCAAGGTCGAGCACCCCGCGGTGCTGGAGACCATGGCCGAGGTCGAGCGCCTGGGCTGCCGCGTGACCTATGCGGACGTCGACGCGCAGGGCGTGGTGGACGTGGACGCGCTCGTTGCGGCCGTGGACGGGGAGACGACCCTGGTCAGCGTCATGCAGGTCAACAACGAGGTCGGCGCGCGCATGCCCATCGCCGAGATCGCCCGCCGCGTCAAGGAGAAGAACCCGCGCACCCTGGTGCACGTCGACGGCGTGCAGGGCTTCCTGCGCGTGCCGATCCACATGGCGCGCGAGGGCGTGGACCTCTACACCCTCTCCGGCCACAAGATCCACGGGCCCAAGGGCATCGGCGCCCTGGTCGTCGCGCCCGGCGTGCACCTAATGCCCACGGTCTTTGGCGGCGGGCAGGAGGGGGGCCTTCGCTCCGGCACGGAGAACGTGCCCGGCATCGCGGGGATGCTGGCGGCCGTGCGCGCCTTCCGCGCCCTGCCCGACCCCGCGGGCCGCATGGCCGGCCTGCGCAGGCGGCTCTGGGCGGGCATCCGCGCCGCCGTGCCCGACGCCCGCCTCAACGGGCCGGAGGAGAACGCCGGCCACATCCTGAACTGCACCTTCCCCGTCAAGGGCGAGGTGCTGCTCCACGCGCTGGAGGGCGAGGGCGTGCTCTGCTCCACGGGCTCGGCCTGTTCCTCCCACAAGAAGTCCAAGTCCCACGTGCTCGCCGCCATGGGCCGCACCCCGCAGGAGATCGACGGCGCGCTGCGCTTCTCCCTCTGCCCGATGAACACGCAGGAGGAGATGGACCAGGCCGCCGAGGCCATCGGCCGGTGCGTAAACCTTCTGCGCGCGTTCCGCCGCCGCTGAATCCGCTTTTTTTCTGAAGCGTTGGAATAAGGGAGAGAGAGCTATGAAAACCGTTTTGCTCGTCCGCATGGGGGAGATCTTCCTCAAGGGCGATAACCGCAACTTCTTCATCAAGGCGCTCGTGCGCAACCTGCGCAAGGCCCTGGAGGGCACGGACTGCACCCTGGAGCTGACGCAGGGCCGCATCTTCCTGCGGGACATCCGGGACATGGACGAGGTCATCCGCCGCGCCACGCGCGTCTTCGGCGTCCACTCCGTCAGCCCCGTCGTCGAGTGCGAAAAGGACATGGAGGTCATCTGCGCGCGCGCGATCGAGCTGATGGAGAACTGCACCGGCACCTTCAAGTGCGTTGCCCGCCGCGCGGACAAGCGCTTCCCCCTGGACTCCATGCAGATCAACGAGGAGGTCGGCTACCGCGTGCTCAGCGCCCATCCCGGCCTCAAGGTGGACGTCCACAAGCCCGAGCACGAGCTGAGCATCGAGATCCGCGAGAGGGCCTATCTCTACGTGGAAAAGATCCCCGCCGTCGGCGGCATGCCCGTGGGCACGGGCGGCAAGGCCATGCTCCTGCTCTCCGGCGGCATCGACTCGCCCGTTGCCGGCTACATGATCGCCAAGCGCGGCGTGCAGCTGCACTGCATCCACTACCACTCCTTCCCCTTCACCTCCGAGCAGGCCAAGCAGAAGGTGATCGACCTTGCGCGCCTGCTGTCCGCCTACGCCGGCCCCATCCGCCTGCACATCGTCCCCTTCACGGAGATCCAGCAGGAGCTCTACCAGAAGTGCCCGGACAGCCAGCTGACGGTCCTCATGCGCCGGTTCATGATGCGCATCGCCGAGCGCGTGGCGCGCAGGACCCGCTGCCAGGCCCTGGTCACCGGCGAATCCATCGGCCAGGTCGCCAGCCAGACCATGGACGGCCTCACCTGCACGAACGCCGTGTGCTCCCTGCCGGTCTTCCGGCCCCTGATCGGCTTTGACAAGACGGAGATCATGGACTACGCCGAGCGCATCGGCACCTACGAGACCTCCATCCTGCCCTACGAGGACTGCTGCACGATCTTCACCCCCCGCCACCCCCAGACCAAGCCCCGCGTCGATCAGCTCGAGCAGAGCGAGACGCTCCTGGACGGCGAGGCGCTCATCGAGCGCGCGCTCTCGGGCATCGAGGTCGTGGACATCCGGCCCTAGCGCGCTGCATACACTCCCTTGAAAGGGGGAGTTGTGCGTGGGAAAGCGGCTTGCCGCGGCGCTGGCGCTCGTCGTGATCGCCCTTGCGCTCTGCGGAGGGATGGAGGAAAAGTCCGGCGCGCCCGCGGGCGCGGAGGGAACGCTGCTGATCGTGGATGCGGACGTGCAGACGCTGTCCCTCTACGAGGACGGGCGGCATGTCAAGACCTATCCCTGCGCGGTCGGCGCGCGGGACACCCCGACGCCCCTGGGCGTGTTCCGAATTGCGGGCAAGGCCGCGGACTGGGGCGGCGGATTCGGCAGCCGGTTTTTGCAGCTGGACTGCCCCTGGGGCACCTTCGGCATCCACGGCACGAACAAGCCCGCCTCCATCGGCTCGGCCGTCTCCCACGGCTGCATCCGGATGCACAACGCGGACGTCGAGGAGCTCTATGCCCGCGTGCCGGTGGGCAGCCGCGTGCTCATCGAGCGGGCGGCGTATGGCGGCGTGGCCGGGGGCCTGCGCACGCTCCTGCCCGGCGACCGCGGCAGCGACGTGCGCGAGGTCCAGACGCGCCTGATCCAGAAGGGCTACCTCTTCGGCGCGCCGGACGGCGTCTTTGGCGAGTACACCAAGGCCGCCCTGCTGCGCTTTAAGGCGGACAAGGGCCTTCCCGCGAGCCACGAGGTCGACTGGGCCACCTATCGGGCGCTGGGCGTCCTGCTGTTCGAGTGAGCGCAGAATGCGACGTTTCAGCCGCCTGCGCGCGGAACTGGAACAGAAAGTGCAGACGCGCGCGCGGCGATGCGCTATCCTTGTGCGCAAGAGGATAGGAGGAGAAAAAGTATGGCTTTGACACTGAGAACCCAACTCCCCGTGGAGGAGGCCGCGCGCCGCGTGACGGATGCGATCGTGAACGGCTCCTTTTCCGCCGAGCTCGTCGCCCAGAGCGATTCCCGCGGGCCGGACGGCGCGCAGTGCGTCACGCTGCTGTTCGACAAGTACTTCCTGCGCGCCGGCAACCACTGCGCGCTCTGCGTGAACCTGGACAACCTCTCGGGCATGACGAAGGTCTTTGCCGCCAGCGCCGGAACCAAGACCGGCCTGTTCGACCTGTTCGACTGGGGCGCGGGCGACGACTTTGAGGAGGAGGTCCGCGCGGCGATCGAGGGATGAGTCTGTTAAATTTCCATGACGGCTTGTAATTCCGCACCGCGTATGCTATGCTAGATATGCTGTCGATGTTATCAACGCACAGACATGACTGTGGTTTGAAAGAGGTGAGATAACATGAAGGAAGGAATCCATCCCAAGTACGGCAAGGCGATCGTCCGCTGCGCCTGCGGGAATACGTTTGAGACCGGTTCGGTCAAGCCCGAGCTCAAGGTCGAAATTTGCTCCAAGTGCCACCCGTTCTTCACGGGCAAGCAGAAGCTTGTGGACACTGGCGGACGTGTCGATCGCTTCAAGAAGCGCTACGGCATGTAATGCGAAGAGAAAGTGCAGATTGGCGCGCCAGTCTGCGCTTTTTTTTCTAAGGAGTCTGTGTTTTTCGCGAAATGCGATTGCCCATTTGGGGTATATAGAAAAACGAGGGCAAAACGCCCAACGTCCAATCCGCGGGCCGCGCGCTGCGCCTGCCCGCAGAAGGGAGAAGCTATGAAGCATCCGAAAAAGGAAGAAAAGGTCTACATCGGCGGCCAGGCCGTGATGGAGGGCGTCATGATGCGCGCCCCGACGCGCCTGGCCATCGCCGTGCGCCGCCCGGCCGACGGCAAAATCGAAACCCATGTCGAGGACTTCGTCCCCTTGTCCAAGCGCCACAAGGTCTTGGGCTGGCCCGTGGTGCGCGGCGTTGCGGCCTTCATCCAGTCCCTCGTCACGGGCATGAACACCATCACCCGCTCGGCCCAGATGATGGGCGAGGAGGTGGAGGAGGAGGAACCCTCCCGGTTTGAGAAGTGGCTCAGCCGCGTCACCGGGCGCAGCCAGGACGACATCGTCATCTTCTGCGCAGTGGTGCTGGCCATCGTGCTCGCGGTGGGGCTGTTCTTCGTCGTGCCCTCGCTGCTGGGTTCGCTGCTCAACCGCGTGCTGCCCGGCCACCTGCTGCTGGTCAATTTGCTGGAGGGCCTGGTGCGCATCGGCATCTTCCTCGGCTATATCGGGGCCGTCACCCGCATGAAGGAGATCAAGCGCGTCTTCATGTACCACGGCGCGGAGCACAAGACCGTCTACTGCCACGAGCACGACGAGGAGCTCACCGTCGAAAACTGCAGGAAGTACCCGGTCATGCACCCGCGCTGCGGCACGGCGTTCCTGCTGATCGTCATGATCGTCTCCATCCTGGTCACCTCCGTCGCCGGCGTGTTCGGCCTGGACAACAACCCGCTGACCCGCATCCTGATCCGCATCGCGCTGCTGCCCTTTGTCGCCGGGCTGAGCTACGAGGCCCTGCAGTACCTCGGCAGGCACGACACGCCGGTGACCCGCGTGCTGCGCTGGCCCGGCATGCAGCTGCAGCGCCTGACCGCCCTGCAGCCCACGAGCGACATGCTCGAGGTCGCCATCGTCTCCATGAAGCTGGCCGCGCAGATCCCCCTGACGCCGGAGGAGGAGCGGATCTGCGGCCTTGGCGAGGACCCGGAACCTGATGCGGCCGATGCCGCCCCGGAACCCGGCGCCGCTCCTGAAGCAGACGCTGCTCCCGAGGCGGACGCCGCCCCCGAGGCAGGCGCTGCCCCCGTGGCAGGCTCTGCCAGGGAGGCAGACTCTGCCACCGGGGCGGGGCCGACCGCGGCCGCGATCTCGTGAGGGCGGCGGAGCTGCTGCGCCGCGGGCGGGCGGCGCTCCTTCCCTCGCCGGACGCGGACTGGGACGCGCGCGCCCTGCTCGCCGACGCGATGGGGGCGGAGCGCACGGCCCTGGCGCGGCGCCTTGCGGACGAGGTTCCCGCCGCGCAGGCGGAGGCGTTTTTCGCCGCGGTGCGCCGCCGCGCCGCCGGCGAGCCCTTGCAGTACGTCCTGGGGCGGGCCTGGTTCATGGGCCTGCCCTTTGTGGTGGATGGGCGCGCGCTGATCCCCAGGCAGGACACGGAGCTGCTGTGCGAGGCGGCGCTGGAGCAGGGTAGGCGCCTGGGCGCGCGCACGGCGCTGGACCTGTGCACGGGCACGGGCGCGGTGGCCGTGGCGTTGGCGCGCCTGGGTGGCCTTGCCGTCACCGCGACGGACATCAGCGCCGGGGCCCTGGCCCTTGCGCGGGAGAACGCGCGGCAAAACGAGGTCTCCCTCGCGCTGTACGAAGGCGACCTCTTTGACGCCCTGCCCGCGGGCCTGCGCTTTCCGCTCATCACCTGCAACCCGCCTTATCTTACGGCGCAGGAGATGGAGAACTTGCAGCCGGAGGTCCGGCGGGAGCCGGCCCTCGCCCTCTTTGGCGGGGCGGACGGGCTGGACTTCTACCGCCGCCTGGCCGGGGAAGCGCCCGCGCGCCTTGTGCCCGGCGGAGCGCTGCTGATGGAGATCGGTTCCGCCCAGGGCGAGGCGGTCTGCGCGCTCTTTTCGGGCTGGAACCCGAAGATCCTGCGCGATTTGAACGGCCTGGACCGCGTGGTCCTGGCGCAGCGAAACCCAACGATGGAAGGAGAAGAAGCGGCATGGTCAATCTGATGGAAAAGCTCGAGGCGCTGGCCGCGCGCTACGACGAGCTGCAGACGCGCCTCTCGCAGCCGGAGACGGTCGCGGACATGGACAACTTCCGCCGGCTCATGAAGGAGCACGCGGACATGGAGGAGCTGATGGCCGCCTACCGCGAGTACAGGGCCACGGTCGACAACCTCGCGGGCGCCCGCGAGATGCTCGAGGACGCCGACCTGCGCGAGATGGCCAAGGAGGAGATCGCCCAGCTCGAGCCCCGCAAGGAGGAGCTGGAGAAGCGCCTGCAGCTCCTGCTGCTGCCCAAGGACCCCAACGACGAGCGCAACGTCATCCTGGAGATCCGCGCCGGCACCGGCGGGGAGGAGGCCGCGCTCTTTGCCTCGGAGCTGGCGCGCATGTACGGCCACTACGCCGACGCCCGCGGCTGGCGGTGCGAGGAGCTGGACGCGAACCTGACGGAGCTGGGCGGCGTCAAGGAGCTCTCCCTGCGCATCGAGGGCCAGGGCGCGTATTCGCGCCTGAAGTACGAGAGCGGCGCGCACCGCGTCCAGCGCGTGCCGGAGACCGAGAGCGGCGGCCGCATCCACACCTCCGCCGCCACCGTCGCCGTCATGCCCGAGGTGGACGACGTGGAGGTCGAGATCAACCCGAACGACCTGCGCATCGACACCTACCGCGCGGGCGGCGCGGGCGGCCAGCACGTCAACCGCACGGACTCGGCCGTGCGCATCACGCACATCCCGACCGGCATCGTCGTCCAGTGCCAGAACGAGCGCAGCCAGATCCAGAACCGCGAGCAGGCCATGCGCATGCTCCGCGCGCGCCTGTGGGACAAGGCCCAGCAGGAGCGGCAGGAGGAGGTCTCCGCCTTCCGCAAGAGCCAGGTCGGCTCCGGCGACCGGTCCGAGCGCATCCGCACCTATAACTATCCCCAGGGCCGCGTCACGGACCACCGCATCAACCTGACGCTCTACAAGCTGCAGCAGTTCTTAAACGGCGACATGGACGAGCTGCTGGACGCCCTCATCTTTGCCGACCAGACGGCCCGCCTGGCCGCCGAGGACATCGGCTGAGCCGCGCCGCTTCAGAAGGGAAGGAACACACATGGAAACCCGAATCTGCCCCCCGACGGAGGAAAACCTCCGCCTTGCCGGCGAGATCCTGCGCGCAGGCGGCCTGGTCGGGATGCCGACGGAGACGGTCTACGGCCTTGCGGCGGACGCCACGAATCCCAAGGCCGCCCTCTCCGTCTTTGCGGCAAAGGGCCGGCCCGCGGACAACCCGCTCATCGTCCACATCAGCGACCTTTCCCAGCTCCCCGGCGTCGTGCGCCAGGTGCCCGAGCGCGCGAAGAAGCTCCTTTCCGCCTTTTGGCCCGGGCCCCTGACCATGATCCTGGAGAAGGCGCCCGCCATCCCTGCGGAGGTCACGGCGGGGCTGGACACCGTGGCGGTGCGCTTCCCCGTGCACCCCGTCGCCCGCGCGCTGATCGACGCGGCCGGCCGGCCCCTGGCCGCGCCCAGCGCCAACCTCTCCGGCCGGCCGAGCACCACCACCGCCGAGCACGTGCTCCACGACCTGCAGGGCCGCATCCCGCTCATCCTGGACGGCGGGCCCTGCCAGGTCGGCCTGGAGTCCACGGTCGTGGACCTGAGCCGCGGCCCGGCCGTGCTGCTGCGGCCCGGCGGCGTCACCCGCGAGATGCTGGAGGCGGCCCTCGGCGAGCCGGTGGCCCTGGGCAAGGGCGTCATGGAGCCCCTGCCCGAGGGAGAAAAGGCGCTGAGCCCGGGCCTTAAGCACCGGCACTACGCGCCCCGGGCCCAGGTCGTCGTGGTCCTGGGCGGGGACGCGGCCCGCGGCGCCTATGTCCGCGCCCACGCCCGGGAGGACGCGCGCCCCTGCGCGCTCTGCCTGGAGAAGAACCGCGGCCTGTACGGGGAGGTGCCCGTGCTGTCGGCGGGCAGCACGCCGGAGGACTACGCCCACAACCTCTTTGCCGCCCTGCGCGCCGCGGACGAGAAGGGCTATACCCGCGTCTACGCCGAGGGGCTGGACCTTGCCGGCGTGGGCCTTGCGGTCATGAACCGCGTGGAGCGCGCGGCGGGCTTCACCGTCGTGCGCCTGGACGATGCGAAGGAGGATCGCGCATGAACGTACTCTTTGTCTGCACGGGCAACACCTGCCGCTCCGCCATGGCCGAGGAGCTCCTGCGCCGCATGGCCGAGCAGCTCGAGATCGAGGACCTGGAGGTCCTCTCCGCGGGCACGGACGCCGACGAGGGCATGCCCGCCTCCTACGGCGCCTGCGCGGTCATCGCCGAGCGCGGCGGCGACCTGTTCAACCACAGCGCGCGCCAGCTCACCCGCGCCATGATCGAGGACGCGGACCTCGTGCTCACCATGGGCCGCTCGCACAAGGCGCGCGTGCTCGCCCTCTGCCCGGAGGCGGAGGAGAAGACGCACACGCTCCTGGGCTACGCCGCCGGGCGCGACCAGGACATCGAGGACCCCTTCGGCGGGGACGCGGACGTATATCTGAAGACCCTGGACCAGATCGAGCTTGCGCTGGTGGTGCTGCTCATCCGCCTGTATCCCGCGCACGCCGAGGAGATCCGCCGCGTCTACAGCCCCAACGACTGACGCGCTGTTCCAAGGCGCGAAACGATTTGCGCCCGCGCGGAATTTGGAGTATACTGAAAGGCAAAAGGGAGGGGGAATCGACAATGATTGCAATCGGCAGTGACCACGCGGCCTACAACCTCAAGCTCCTCGTCGAGGAGCACCTGAAGGAAAAGGGCGTGGAGTTCGAGGACCTGGGCTGCTACGGCCCGGAGCGCGTGGACTATCCCGTCTACGGGCAGAAGGTGGCAGAGGCCGTGGCCAGCGGCCAGTACGAGGCGGGCATCGTGCTCTGCGGCACGGGCATCGGCATCTCGCTTGCGGCAAACAAGGTGCCCGGCATCCGCTGCGCCGTCTGCTCGGACACGTATTCGGCCAAGTACACGCGCCTGCACAACGACGCCAACATGCTCGCCATGGGCGAGCGCGTGGTGGGGCCGGGCCTGGCCATGGAGATCGTGGACGCCTTTTTGTCCACGCCCTTTGAGGGCGGGCGCCATGCCGCGCGCGTGGCGATGATCTCGGAAATCGAGAAGAAGTACAACAAATAAAACTGTGTTAGGAGTGCACACCATGGGCAAGATCTTCGTCATGGATCACCCGCTGATCCGGCACAAACTCTCTCTCATCCGCGACAAGAACACCGGCTCCAAGGAGTTCCGCGAGCTGGTCAACGAGGTGGCCATGCTCATGGCCTACGAGGCCACGCGCGACCTTCCGCTGACCGAAGCCGAGGTCGAAACCCCCATCTGCCCCTGCAAGACCAAGGTCCTCGCCGGCAAGAAGATCGGCGTGGTGCCGATCCTGCGCGCGGGCCTTGGCATGCTCGACGGCGTGCTGCGCCTCATCCCCGCCGCGCGCGTGGGCCACATCGGCCTCTACCGCGACCCGGAGACGCTCGAGCCCGTGGAGTACTACTGCAAGCTGCCCGGGGACATCACCGAGCGCGACCTCATCGTGCTCGACCCCATGCTCGCCACCGGCGGCTCGGCCTCCGCGGCCATCTCCTTCATCAAGAACCGCGGCTGCAAGTCCATCCGCATGATGAACCTCATCGCCGCGCCCGAGGGCATCGAGCGCGTCCGCCGCGACCATCCGGACGTGGATGTCTACGTCGCCTGCGTGGACGAGAAGCTCAACGACCACGGCTACATCGTCCCGGGCCTGGGCGATGCCGGCGACCGGCTCTTCGGCACCAAGTAAATCCCATGGGGCGCGCCGGGGGAGAGTCCTTCTCCCCGCGGCGCGCCTTTTTTGCAGAAGAGGAGGGATTCCCATCGAGATCAAGCGAAAGACGCTCCGCCGCGCCGAGTGGTGGGGCGGCTGGGAGATGCGCTTTGCCTGGGGCGGCTTTGCGGGCTTTGGCGTCCAGGGCGTCGCGGCGCTGCTGCGCGTGGACCGCGTGCAGGTGCCCCTGATGGACGGGGACCGCCTGCTCTGCGGCGCCGGGTACGACTGGCTGCAGCTCGCGCCGCAGGGCGAGCGCTGGTGGTGCACAGCCTTCTTCCGGCCGGATGGTCAGCTGGAGCAGCTCTATTTCGACATCACCCGCGGCAACGCGCTCAACGGCCCGGATTCCCACTTTGAGGACCTGTTCCTCGACGTGGTGGCCGAGCCGGACGGCCGCGTCTTCCGCCTGGACGAGGCGGAGCTGCGCGCCGCCGTGGACGCGGGCCTCGTCTCCAGCGCGGAGGCCGCGCGCGCCCGGGCCGACGCCGACGCGCTGGAGGCCCGCCTGCGCGCCGGCTTCCCCGCCCTGTGCGCGCTGCTTGGCCGGGTGCGCGCAGAGCGCATTCCCGAGCTTTGTGCGCCTCAAACCCGGTTCTAGTCCCCTTTCCGCCCGCATACGCTGGAACAACCTGATGTGTACGGGAGGGAACATTCATGGAACGATACGATATATACCGCGACATTGCCACCCGGTGCGACGGCACGGTGTTCATCGGCGTGGTGGGGCCGGTGCGCACGGGGAAGTCCACGCTCATCGCGCAGATGATGGAGCAAATGGTCCTGCCCAACCTCCCCGAGAGCTACCGCAAGGAGCGCATGGTCGACGAGGTGCCGCAGTCCGGCTCGGGCAAGAGCATCATGACCACCCAGCCGCGCTTTGTGCCCGCGGAGCCCGTCTCCCTGGACATGGAGGGCGTCGGCGACCTCTCGGTCCGGTTCGTGGACTGCGTGGGCTACATGGTCGAGGGCGCGTTGGGCGCGGACGAGGAGGGGACGCAGCGCATGGTCCGCACCCCCTGGTTCGAGAAGGAGATCCCCTTTGCCCAGGCCGCCGAGGTGGGCACCGACAAGGTCATCGGCGAGCACTCGACCATCGGCATCCTCGTCACGACCGACGGCAGCTTCTCCGGGATCGACCGGCTCGGCTATGTCGAGGCGGAGGAGAAGGCGGTCTCCGCCCTCAAGCGCAGCGGCAAGCCCTTTGTGCTCGTGCTCAACTCCGCAGCGCCCGATTCCCCGGAGGCCCGGCGCCTGGCGGAGGACCTTACGGAGAAGTACGACGTTCCCGCGCTGCTGCTGGACGTGCTGCACCTGACGCAGGAGGACCTGGCGAGCCTGCTGCGCACCGTGCTCTACGAGTTCCCCCTGCGCGAGGTCATCGTGGACCTGCCCACCTGGGTCCAGGCCCTGCCCGAGGACGAGGACCTGCCCCAGGCGATCCTTTCGGCCGTGCAGCAGAGCGGACAGGACCTTGCGCACGTACGCGACATCGACCGCATGATCGGCCGCTTTGAGATGGAGGACGCCAAGGCCCCCTTTGTCGAGGACATGGACCTGGGAACCGGGCGCATCACGCTCGGCCTGCCCCTGCGGGAGGGCCTCTTCTACGAGGTGCTCAGCCGCCGCTGCGGGGAGGAGATCCGCTCCGACGCGCACCTGATGGCCATGATGACGGACCTTGTCGCGGCAAAGCGCGAGTACGACCGCGTGGCCGACGCGCTGGAATCGGTCAAGACCACGGGCTATGGCCTCGTCGCCCCGGCCATGGAGGAGCTGACGCTCGCCGAGCCCGAGATCACCCGCCACGGCGGCAGCTACGGCGTGCGGCTGAAGGCCTCCGCGCCCAGCCTGCACATGATCCGCGTGGACATCGCCACCGAGGTCAACCCCATCCTCGGCTCGGAGAAGGAGAGCGAGGACATGGTCCACTACCTCCTTTCCGAGTTTGAGAACAACCCCGCCAAGCTCTGGAGCACGAACATCTTTGGCAAATCCCTGCACGACCTCGTGCGCGAAGGCCTCGCCGGCAAGCTCATGCGCATGCCCGAGGACGCGCAGCAGAAGACGCGCGAAACCCTTTCCCGCATCATCAACGAGGGCAGCGGCGGCATGATCTGCATCCTGCTCTAGGGCCCCGGGCGAGCGGGGGCGGAAAAAACGCACGGGATTTTTTGCCCCGCCCCCCTTGAGCTCGCGGGAAAATTGTGCTATACTGTATAGGCTTTCAAGCGCGCCTGTAGCTCAGTGGATAGAGTGTCCGACTCCGACTCGGGAGACCGCAGGTTCGAATCCTGTCAGGCGCACCAAAAAGGCCGGGAAACTCCGCGTTTCCTGGCCTTTTGTTTTTTTGCCGCCTCGTGCGGCGGCGTATTCGCAAAATTTCCTGCGAAAAATTGCACAGAACGCAGAACGCGGCGCATTTCCAGGGGACTGAGCGAAATTTTGGGAAAAAGTGTTGAAACTCCCCCTTTGATCGTCTATAATTAGAACAATTGAGACCAAACGCCCCATCCCACAAAGCTCCCCGGCTCAGGGGGGCGGGAAAAGGCGCGTCTCAAAGCAAGAAGAGGAGAGGACGCTCACACATGAAAGAACTTCGATCCGAAGTAGGCTACCTGCCGGAGGAGCGGCCGAGCTGGATTCGGCTGATCCTGTACGCCATCCAACAGGTCATCGTCATGTTCCCCGCAACCGTCACCGTGGCGCTGGTCACCGGCTTCCAGGTTTCGACGACCATCTTTGCCAGCGGACTTGCGACGCTGTGCTTCATTCTGATCACGGGAAGAAAGATCCCGCTGTACTACGGCTCCAGCTTTGCCTACCTTACGGCCATCGCCAGCATGTGCGCGGCGGAGGGCTTTGCCAAGGTGGACGGCATCCTGCCCACGGAGGCCATCCAGTACGCGCAGTTCGGCATCATCCTCTCCGGCTTTGTGTCCATCGCCGCGGGCCTGCTGGTGCGCTTCTTCGGCCGCAAGGCGGTGGAGACCATCCTTCCGGCGTCCATCACCGGCCCGGTGGCCATGATCATCGGCCTGACGCTGGCGGGCAACGCGCTCTCCGACGCCATCCCGAACGTGACGGAGGTCACGGCCGAGAGCACGGCCTGGATCGTCGTGGCGCTGGTGACGCTCGTGTCCACGATTCTCTATTCCCGCTACCTCAAGGGCTTCCTGGGGCAGCTGCCGCTGCTCCTTGGCGCGCTGACGGGGTGCGCGGTGGCCGGCATCGCCTACGCGGTGGACTGGGCCAACCTGTTCCGCGCCATGCCCGCTGCGGCGCTGGACGCCTCCCTGTGGAAGCTCGGGGACGGCTCGATCTTCGCCGTGCCCGCCTTCTCCCTGCCCAAGGTCTCCTGGACGGCGGCCGCAGCGATCATGCCGATCGCCATCGCCACCATCCCCGAGTCCACGGCGCACATGTACCAGCTGGACATCTATGTCAATGACGTGGCCCGCCGCAAGGGCAAGAAGCTCGGCTACAGCCTCGTGGATATGCTGGACCGCAACCTGATCGGCGACGGCATCTGCGACATGATCTCGGGCGTCGTCGGCGGCCCGGCCGGCACCAACTACGGCGAAAACATCAGCACCATGGCCATCACCAAGGTCTTCTCGGTCCCGGTGCTCGTTGCCGCGGCCATCATCGCCATGGTGGTCAGCTTCTTCACGCCCCTCATCCAGGTGATCTACGGCATTCCGCTGGCGGTCATCGGCGGCCTGGAGATCTATCTCTTCGGCGCCATCGCGGCCCAGGGCATCGCCATCATGATCGACCACAAGGTGGATATGTTCTCCTCGAAGAACATCGCGGTCATCGCCTCCATCATGGTCATCGGCATCGGCGGCAACTATGCCTTCGGCGGCAACATTCCCTTCTTCGGCATCCAGGTGCCCTGCATTGCGGGCGCCGCGATCTTCGGCATCCTGCTCAACCTCCTTCTGAGCATCGGCGAAAAGAAGGAGAAGGCGGCAAAATAATTTTGCGCCCACTAACGGCTCCGCAACGCGGCGGCAGCTGCGGCGGATGAAAATCCCCCGCAGTCTGCCCCGCGATTTTTTTAATTTGATAGAGGAGGGGTCCCTATGGGAGACGCGATCCAGATCGCAATCACCATGCTCGTGTACATGCTGGCGGTCATCGGCATCGGCTTGGCCTTTGCCCGGCGCTCCAACGCGAGCTCCGACAACTACTTCCTGGGCGGGCGCACGCTGGGCCCGTGGGTCACGGCCATGAGCGCCGAGGCCTCGGACATGTCCGGCTGGCTGCTGATGGGCCTGCCGGGGCTGGCCTATTGGTGCGGCCTCGCCGACGCGGCCTGGACGGCCATCGGCCTTGCGGTGGGCACGTATGTCAACTGGCTGATCGTCTCGCGCCGGCTGCGCCGCTACAGCGAGCGCGCGGGCAACGCCATCACGCTGCCGGAGTTCTTCTCCAACCGCTTCCACGAGAAGGGCAAGGTCATCATGACCATCGCAGCCCTGTTCATCCTGGTGTTCTTCACGGTCTATGCCGCCAGCTGCCTGGTCACCTGCGGCAAGCTCTTCTCCACGCTCTTCGGGTTTGACTACGTGGCCATGATGATCGTGGGCGCAGTGTTCGTGCTGCTCTACACGCTCATCGGCGGATTCCTGGCCGAGAGCGCCTCGGACTTCATGCAGGCGCTGGTGATGATCGTGGCGCTGATCGTGATCGTCACCACCGCGACCATCGCGGCGGGCGGCCCCTCCGCGGTGATGGAGAACGCGCAGTCCATCCCCGGGTTCTTTGAATTCTTCGGCCTGGCCTCGCCCGTGACGGTGGACGGCGTGCAGCAGGTGGAAAACGGCGCACCCCTCTTCGGCGAGGCGCAGCCCTATGGCGCGCTGAGCATCGTCTCCATGATGGCCTGGGGCCTTGGCTACTTCGGAATGCCGCAGGTGCTGCTGCGGTTCATGGCCATCCGCTCCGAGCGGGAGCTCACGCAGTCCCGCCGCATCGCGACGGTCTGGGTGCTCATCTCCCTGGCGGTCGCGGTGTTCATCGGCATCGTCGGCCGGGCGCTGTATCCCACGGCGCTGACCACCTCCTCCGAGGCGGAGAACGTGTTCATCCTGCTGGCGACCAACCTGCTGCCGCCGGTGCTTGCGGGCCTGGTCATGGCCGGCATCCTCGCCGCGACGATCAGCTCCTCCGACTCCTATCTGCTGATCGCGGCCTCGGCCTTTGCCAAGAACATCTACCAGGGCCTTCTGCATAAAAAGGCGACGGACCGGCAGGTGCTCCTCGTCTCGCGCGTGACGCTGCTGCTCATCGCGCTCATCGCCATCGTCATTGCCCTGGACGAAAACAGCGTCATCTTCACCATCGTCAGCTTTGCCTGGGCGGGATTCGGCGCGACCTTTGGACCGCTGATGCTCTTCAGCCTCTTCTGGAAGCGCATGAACCGCGCCGGCGCCATCGCCGGGATGATCAGCGGCGGCGCGATGGTCTTCATTTGGAACCTGCTCGTGCGGCCCCTGGGCGGCATTTGGGACATCTACGAGCTGCTGCCCGCCTTCCTCGTCTCCTGCCTGTGCATCGTCGTGGCCTCGCTGGTGACCGCGCCGCCCCGCCCTCGCAGGAGATCCAGCAGGAATTCGAGGACGTCCGCGCGGCGCGATAGCGTTCCCCGCCCCACCCCAGCAACCCTCGACGTGTGCGCGACGGCCGGGACTCCCGCAAGGGGAGCCCCGGCCGTCGCACAAGGCCCCCCGCGGCAAACGGCCCCGCCCTTCGGGCGAGCCCATTTGCCGCAGAGGGCCTTCTTCGTTTCGTTTGCGCAAAAAACAGGGGAAAGGCCTTGACATTGTGTCCGCTCCAAGGTGTATGCTAAAGAAAACGGTCCGGGCGGCGATGCGCGTCCGGCACAGCGCAAAGGAGGAAGAGGAATCATGGCAATGGAAAAACCCGTCCCGGGAAAGGGCGGCGAGAAGTACATCCCGTATGCGGACCGCACGGGTGCGGAGTCCGTGGTCTACTTCACGCGCGACCTGTCGGCAGAGGGACTGCGCAGGATCTTTGCGCGCGTGTGCGCGCCGCTGGCGGGCAAGGTGGCCGTCAAGCTCCACACGGGCGAGCAGCACGGCCCCAACATCATCCCGCGGCCCTGGGTGCAGGCGCTCCTGGAAAAGGACCTGCCCGGCGCGGCCATCGTGGAGACCAACACCTACTACGCCGGCGACCGCTACACCACCGCCGACCACAGAAAGACGCTCGAGGTCAACGGCTGGACCTTCTGCCCGGTCGACATCCTTGACGAGGAGGGGACGGTCGACCTGCCCGTCGCAGGCGGCAAGTGGTTTGACCACATGAGCATGGGCAGCCACATCACCAAGTACGACTCGCTCTTCGTGCTCACGCACTTCAAGGGCCACGCCCAGGGCGGGTTCGGCGGCTCGTGCAAGAACATCGGCATCGGCTGCGCGGACGGCCGCGTCGGCAAGGCCATGATCCACACCATCCCCGGCTCCGCCAACATGTGGAGCATCGGGAAGGAGGAATTCATGGAGCGCATGACCGAGTCCGCAAAGGCCACCGTCGACCACTTCGCCGGGCACATCACCTTTGTCAACGTGCTGCGGAACATGTCCGTTTCCTGCGACTGCGAGGGCGTCGGGGCCGCGCCGGTTGTCACGCCCAACATCGGCATCGTGGCCTCGCTCGACATCCTCGCCGCGGACCAGGCCAGCGTGGACCTCGTCTACGCCCTGAAGCCGCAGGAGCACCACGACCTGGTCGAGCGCATGGAGTCCCGGCACGGCCTGCGCCAGCTCACCTACATGAAGGAGCTGGGGATGGGCAACGACCGCTATGCGCTCCTGGACATCGACAACGGCGATGCGCGCATCGACCCCGCCGAGGCCGTGCGCGACGTCAAGCCCTTCCGCTGACAGAGAAAAAGGGCGCGCCCACAGCGTAAAAAACGCGGGAAATTCCATCAGCAATGCGGAGCAGCGTAAGTGCTGCTCCGCATTGCTGATGGGGTATCAAGTTTTCAGTCTACTACCGGAATTATGCAAGTACGCCGCTTTCTAAAATGGAAAAAGTTTGCTTCTCGCAGTTAATTTCGGCAAGCGCGCCGTAAGGCAATACAAACATAGGGGAGGAATGACCAAAATTCAGTCCATACACGATGGGTATGGAACAGGCGTATTTTTCGGAAACGATTTGCCGAATGACCTGCGATCTCCCCGAAAAAGAGCAATTCTCATTCGCCTTGCCGAGAATGATTCCGTTTAGTCTCTGCAAAATCCCCTTTTGCCCCAGATACGCAAAGAAAACGCGCACGCCCTTTTCATCAAAAAACTCGGGAATGTCTTCGATGAACAGGATTGCTCCCTCATAATCTTCTGGTGTGAGCGCGATACAAGTTCCCTCCAGCTCCAGAATCCCTGTGTGGCCGCCGATCAATCGCCCGGTTGCAACGCCCTTGCCCTGAATGATTTCGTAACCGCTGTTTGGGGAATAGGCCCTCTTCTTTTCCCTGTGAACCGGATCGGAGGGCTCAAAGGTCCAGTCGGGCGAGGGCTCGATTGGACCGATAGGCGACGCATCAAACAATGTTTTGAGAAACCATTTTTTGCTGTATGCATGCCACCCAGACGGATCCGCTATCGGATGCATGCTGTCATTCCCCCCGACGTTCGCAACAATCGCACGAATCTCCTTGTTTTCAAAGGTCCACTGCAGGTCGTCTGCACGAGCCGCAGGATTTTGGGATAAATACGCGGAGCCCCGCAGCGAGTTTGGCGCCGCCACGACCTAAAGACCCAATTCCTGCAAACGCGAAACGCCCAAATCGTATTTCCATTTTGTCTCCACATCTCCGGCCCAGCCGTGACAGGGGCTTACGGTCGCAATTTTCTCCCCACTTGCCAATCGCTTTGGTTTGATCAGCGGTTTCATTGTTTTTTCCCTCCTAAAAATAGGATGGCCGCAAATTTGCATTACGCGAATGCAAATTTGCGGCGCTGGCATTTGCCTTTTCCTTGTTGTGTTTTTGGGGGAGCGGGGATCACTTTACGATCGTGGTGGCGTATTCCTGCGTGCCCAGGCCCTGCTCCTCCAACTTCTGCAGCTGGATGTAGGGGTTCTTGCCGTGGAGCTGCTCGAAGAGGTGGCCGTGGCCGGAGAGCTCCATCCCGGCCGGAACGCCCGCGGGGATCAGGTCCTCCATCTTGATGGCGTCCAGGCTCGCGCGCTCGATGGCGACGATGTCCTCCGAGGCCATGATGCCGATGTCCGGCACCAGGGCGGGCGTGGTCATGCCCCAGCAGTCGCAAAGGGCCGTGATGTTCGTCAGCACGTTGATGTAGTAGGCGTTGCCCGGGGCAAAGGTGTCCAGGACCGCCTTGGTGCACACCGCCATGCCCGTCTGGAAGTCCGCATAGTCGTGGCTGTCCAGCGTGATGGCGCCCACGGGACAGACCTTCAGGCAGTGCTGGCACATGGTGCAGTGGTGGTAGCGAACGCTGTACTTGCCGTTTTCGTCAAAGGAATTGGCGAAGTGGTTGCAGGCGTCGATGCACTTGCCGCAGTGCACGCACTTCTCCTCGTTCCAGACGAGGCCGCCCTCCAGGGCGTGGATCTCGTGCCGGGTGCGGTCCGTGACGCAGCCCATGGCGATGTTTTTGCAGGCGCCGCCAAAGCCGCAGGCCCCGTGGCCCTTGACGTGCGAAAAGTCGATCAGGAAGTCCGCGTCGTGGATCAGGCCCGCGACATCCACGTGCTGGAAGGTCTTAAAGCTGACCTCCTTGGTGTAGAAGTACTTGCCCAGGTGCCCGCAGTCGTCCAGAACCGGGCAGCCCAGGTTGCTCTCCGTGTAGCCGCGCTCCTCCGGATGGCGGCGGTAGACGTAGTGGTCCGTGATGAAGCAGTCGCCCCCGTGCTTGTGCACGAAGTCCACCAGCTTGCGCACGAAGACCGGCGGGATCGTCGAATAGGTGATCCCGGAGCCCACGTGCATCTTGATGGCCACGGACTTGCCGTTCACCTTGTCGCCCAGGCCGCTCTTTTCCAGCAGGCGCGAGAACTTCTCCGGCAAGGTCTGGCTGGCCTCGTAGCGCGTGTAGGCCATGGGTGCGAACAATACGTTGGATGGCATGCGAATCCCCCTCCGCTTTCGTCGTTTTTTCCCTATCAGTATACCAATATGTCAGGACATTTGCAAGAGGCGCGGGGAAGGGAATTGCGCGAAGGGGGGAGAAGATGCGCTCAGGCCGGGTGGGAGGCGTTCAGCGCCTGGCGGTAGTGGTCGATCTTCTGCTCGAGCTTGTTCAAGTACCCGCGCAGCTGCGAGATCTGGGATTCGACTTCGCGCTTGCGGGCGAGGATGAGGTCCAGGCGGTTCTGCAGCGTGGAATCGCCCTGCATGCACCAGCGAATGAAGGTGCGGATGTCCTTGAGCTCCATGCCCGTGCCCTTGAGGCAGGCGATGGTGTCCAGCCAGGCAAAGTCCTCCTCGGTAAAGACGCGGTAGCCGTTTTCCGCCCGCGCGACAAAGGGCAAAAGGCCCTGCTTGTCGTAATAGCGCAGGGTATCCGCGCTCAAGCCCGCCCGCTCGGCGGCCTGGCCAATGGTATAGGTCTTCATGCAAAAACACCTCCCGAATTCAGCTTGGATCTTTGCTTATGATAAACCTTGGAGCGCAGTCAAGCGCAAGCGATTTGCAGGATTTTAACAAAAAGGGCGCGCAATTTGACAGGGAGGATATTTCGTGCTATGCTAAATGCGGCATTTGCCAAATACAGAAAAGAAACCAGGGGGTTGCCATGGAAGCGTTCAAGAACTTCAAGATCGCGGCCTACGTCTACGCTTACTATTTGAAGGATGCGGACGACGCCGAGATCCAGCGCGGAATCGACTACTTCAAGAAGTACATCCATCTGGACAAGGTCTACATCGAGAACCACCGCGGCGTGGTGGACATCCCGCCCCAGCGCCTGCGGGAGGTCAAGGCGCTCTTCGAGAAGAACGGCATCGAGACCTCGGGCGGCATCACGTCCACCCAGCTCGTGGATGGGCAGCGCAAGCCCTCCTATTATGACACGTTCTGCTACACCGATCCCCGCCACCGCGAGGAGTACAAGCGCATCGTGCGCGAGCTCGCGGGCGTGTTTGACGAGATCATCCTGGACGACTTCTTCTTCACCGCCTGCCGGTGCGAGATGTGCATCGAGGCCAAGGGCGACAAGTCCTGGAAGGACTACCGCCTGGGCCTGATGGAGGAGTTCTCCCACGAGATCGTGGACCTGGCCCGGTCCGTCAACCCGAAGATGCACTTCATCATCAAGTACCCGAACTGGTACGAGAGCTACCAGGAGACCGGCTACAACCCCGGCAAGCAGAAGGACATCTTCGACATGATCTACACCGGCACCGAGACCCGCACCGCCTGCTATTCCCCGCAGCACCTGCAGCGCTACGAGTCCTACTCCATCATCCGCCTGCTGGAGAACACCGCGCCCGGCCGCAACGGCGGCGGCTGGATCGACCAGGGCGGCTCCTCGGACAACCTGAGCCGCTGGCTGGAGCAGGCGAACCTGACGATGCTGGCCAAGGCGCGCGAGCTCATGCTCTTTAACTTCTCGGTGCTGGTGGATTCGCCGGCCCTGCCGCCGCTGGGCCAGGAGCTCTACCGCATCGACGACCTCGTCGGCCGCTGCGGCAACCCCGTGGGCGTGGCCGCCTACGAGCCGTACGACGCCGACGGCGAGGACCAGCTCTACAACTACCTCGGCCAGGGCGGGCTGAACGTCGAGCCCTCCCCGTACTTCCAGGACCAGGCCAAGACCGTGCTGCTGACGCAGTCCTCGGCCTGCGATCCGGACATCATGAACAAGCTCGAGGCCTTCGTGCGCAAGGGCGGCAACGCCGTGGTCACCGTCGGCTTCTTCCACGAGGTCTACGACAAGGGCATCAAGGACATGACCAGCGTGCGCCTCACGCACCGCCACGTCCTGGGCAGCGAGTTCCTGGTCTCCAATGCGAACTACGTCTCCTCCGAGGTGGCAAGGAGCGACGAACCCGTGCTCTTTGAGGTCCTGAACTACAAGACCAACGCCACCCACTCCGACATCACGATCCTGGCGGGGGAGGACAACTTCCCGCTGATGACCGAGGACAACTACGGCCGCGGCCGCCTGTTCCTCCTCAACGTGCCGGAGAACTTCGCGGACCTCTACAAGCTGCCCGCCATCGTCTGGCGCGCGATGAACAAGCACCTGAGCATGGGCCAGCGCGTCTACGTCGGCGCCCACGCGCAGATCAACTTCTTCGCCTATGACAACAACGTCTACGGCATCGCCTCCTACCGCCCGATGGCCGACACCGTGCAGGTCGTGGTCCGCGGCGCCTGCAAGGGCCTGCGCGACATCGAGACCGGCCGCACGTTTACCGAGTTCCGCACGCTGCCCAAGCCCGGCATGAAGGGCGACGCGACCAGCGTCATCCCGGAGGAGACCGAGTACGCCTTCGACGTGCCGCTCTTCCCCGGCCGCATGCTGTTCTTCGAGGTCCTGGACTAAAAAAGCGCGCAGCCGGGTCCGCTTAACACAGGCGCAACAGGACGCTTGCGCGATCTTGAACCTCCTTTTCTACAATGAAGGAAAAGGAGGGGATGCAGATGTTGCAGAGCATTGCGAATTGGGCGGGCGAAAACCTGGTGACGGTTTTCGTGCTCGTCTGGCTCGTCGGCGAGGTGCTGATCGTGGGCATCCCGACGTGGCTCCACAGGTCCGCGCGCTGAGCGCACACAAAAAGAGAACCGGAAAGGTCTTGCCTTTCCGGTTCTCTTTTTGCGCTTTTAGGCGCGGGCGCGCGCCTGCCTGCGCAGCAGCAGGCGGAATGGCGCACTCACAAGGCGCACGCCCAGCAGCAGGAGTTTGTACAGCACGAGGAACACCAGCACAAGCCACAAAATCTGCGTGATCCATTCTGCCGCCACCGAGAGCATGTGGATGCGCCCGGAGGCGTGGAGGTCGTCGATGGGGAAGAAGCTGTCCAATCGGTGCCAGGCGGTGAAGAGATTGGCGCCCTCGACCGGCAGGGCCGAGGAGTCCAGCACCACCCGCCGCTCTAGGTGAAAGAGCAGGAACCCCGACACGTCTCCGTTGAGCACGTAGTTCACGCCGCGGTCCAGGCCCCGCAGCTGCGACCAGCGCAGGAAGATGCCAAAGCCCGGCGCGTTGAACTCCACCGCACGGCAGCGCGCATCGATGCTCGCCGCATAGATCGCGTTGTGCCCGCCCTTGGAGTGCCCGACCAGCCAGATCCGCTCCGCCTGCGGAAATCCGGCGAGCAGCTTGCGAACATCTCCGTACTGTGCGGAAAGGTTGAAGGGCAGCAGCAGGAAGTTGTCCAGCGCGTCGCGCAGGTCGTCCGTGCCGCGGAAGGCGAGCACCGGCTCGCCGTCCCAGTCCAGCGCGCAGCCCGCAAGGCCCGAGGGATAGGAGAAAAATCCCAGGACCTGCATCTCCAGCAGCGGAGCATCCGCCCGCAGCGCGGCAAGGAGGGACTCTGCCTCCTTTCGATCCCGGCCGAGCGCCGCCTCGACGTCGGCCTGCGGGTCAGCCAGAACTGCCTCTACCGCGTCGCAGAGGTCGGCGACCGTTCCGCCCGAAAAGTCCGGCGGCGTCTCCAAATACGCCAGGCGCGAGAGTAGGATGTCCTGTCTTAGCAGGAAAGGCCGTCCCTCCTGACTGACGTAACTATGGAGCACATCCTCGGAGTCGATGGGCGCAAGTGCGAACTGCGTGTCCACGCTGACGCTCGGCACCGCGTCGTAGACCGTGGGCAGGAGCACGTCCCGGCGCACGGATACCTCCAGGAGGAGGAGGTATGCGCACGCCAGCAGGAGCATGCCCAGCCACAGCAGGCGCGCGAACAGGCGGAAAGAGACGCGCCTCATCCCGAACAGCGGGTGAGCATCCGCCAGGCGAGAAAGGGGTTCTCCCATTCCGCCTCGCTCAGCCCCTGGTAGAGAAAGAGCTCCTCCTGCAGCTCGTCGCTCCCCTCGCAGTGGACAAAGCCGGTTTCCAGCTCAATTCCCACCAGGATGGGGGTGTCGCCGTAGACCGCGCGGTCCCGGTGCGCGTACAGCGCCGCGCCCGCCGCCTCCCGCCGCACGCGGAAGGCCCGCACGCGTGGCTCCGGCGGAAGCGAGGCATACGGGTACTCTTGCAGGTTGGCCAGGACCACCTCCGAAAAGCGCGCATCGTCCAGGCGCTCCGCCGGATAGCGCGCGGCAAGGTGCGCGGCCACCTGCTCGCCCGTGCGCTTGGGCGGGTGCGCTTCGCCCCGGTGCGCCTCCTGCACGCGCCGCCAGAGCGCCAGGTCCGGCAGGATCTCTCTCATGGAAATCGCCCCCTCAAATAGTTCTCTCTTCTTCAAAACGAGAGGAAAGAAAAAACGTTGCGCGGGGATTGACATAGATCGACGGTCGATGTATCTTATATATAGATGATCGATATAAGGAGGGATGCGCGATGGGGACGGATCGAAGCCTGCTCTCCGGGGACATGGCGCTGCTGGTGCTGGAGCTCCTGCGGGAGGGGGACCTCTACGGCTATGAGATGACCGAAATGCTGGAGAAGCGGTCGGAGAACGCCTTCCGCCTCAAGGCCGGGACGCTCTATCCGCTGCTGCACGCCATGGAGCGGGCGGACTGGGTGGAGTCCTACGAGGGGGAGAGCGCCGCAGGCAAGCCCCGCCGCTATTACCGCCTGACGGAGGCGGGCCGCGCCGCGCTGGAGGAGAAGAAGCGGGCGTGGACGACCTATGCCGCCGCGATGCGGCGCGTGCTGGGAGGGGAGGAGCATGTTCCGGAGCCCTGAGCGGGAGGCGTTTCTGCGGGCCGCGCTGCGGTCCCTGCGGCCGGGGCGGGCGCGCGCCGCCCTGGAGCGCGAGCTGCGCGGCCACATGGACGACGCGGCCGCGGCCTATCGCGCGCAGGGCCTGCCGCCGGAGGAGGCGGAGACGCGGGCCGTGGCTTCCATGGGCGATCCCAAGGCCCTCGCCCGGCAGATCCGGCAGGCGCATCGCCCGGCGGCGCCCGTGGGGGCGCTGGTTCTCCTCGCGGCGATGGGCGCGGCGAGCGCCGTGCTGCAGACCGCATCGCAGGGGCCGGGCGCGCTGGCGAGCCGGCTGCTGGCGCTGGCCCTGGGCGGCCCCGCTGCTCGGCGGGCTGGTCGCGGCGTTCCTGGCGGCCGCGGCATGGACGCCGCGCATCTCCGGTGGCTATCCGCCGGTGGACGCGCTGGCGGCGCTGCTCGCGCCGGGGCTTGGGCTGCTGGCCGGGCGCCTGCGCCTGCGCCGGGGCGGCGCGATTCTCCTCGGCGCGGCGGCATTGGGGGCGATGGCGCTCTGCGCGGCGCTGGGGTCGCGCGCCGGGGCGCTGCTCTCCGCGGCGGCGCTCGCGGGCGCGGCGCTGGAGCTCGGCCGGCGCGGCGCGTGGCGCGCGGGATGGAGCGCCGCCTGGGCGATTGCGGCAGCGCTGGCCCTGGGCGGCGCGCTGGCGGCGGTCCTCCTGTACGCCAACGGCTCGGCCCCGGCGCAGGAGCTCCTCTACGTCAAGAATTCCGTGCGCGCCCTGCTCGAGGGCGCTCTCTCTGCCGGGGCAAAGATGGCCCGGTCGGGCGACTACCTGCTGGCGCGCCTGACCGGGCAATGGGGTTGGTGGGCGTGGCCGGCGCTGCTGGCGCTGCCGCTGGCCCTGGGCCTGCGCCTGTGCCGGACGGCCCGGCGCGCCCCGGACCCGGAGGGTGCGGCGGTTGCGGCGGCCTGCGCGGCGGCGCTCCTGGCCCGGACGGCGGCCTACGCCCTGGCGAACCTGGGCTGGACGGCGACGGAGCCGAACCTGCCGGTCCTGCTGCGCACGGACCTGGGCTGCGCGGCCGACCTCGCGGCGGCCTGCGCGGGGCTCGCGGCGGACGCGCGGCTGCGCCCCTTGCGCCGGGCGGGAAAAGGTGGTATGCTCTTTCCTTGCGCGGGGTTGCGCCGCGCGGGGAGGAGAGAGCGCGCATGAGACGGGAAAACGAGCTGCGCATTTTGCCGGTCGGGCCGGAAAACCGGGCCGCGTGCCTGGGGCTGCGGACCGCGCCCGGGCAGGAGGGCTTTATCGAGAGCGTGGAGGACTGCCTGCGCGAGGCGCAGGGGTACGGGGCCTGGCGGCCGGTGGCCCTCCTGCGGGGGGAGGAGGTCGTGGGCTTTGCCATGTACGGCTTCTTCCCGATGTACAAGCCCGCGGGCCGCGTGTGGCTGGACCGGCTGCTCATCGGCGCGGCACACCAGGGCAGGGGATACGGCCGCGCCGCGCTCGGCCTGCTCCTCGCGCGGCTGCGGGCGGAATACGGAAACCGGGACGTGTACCTGAGCGTCGTGGCCGGAAACGAGGCCGCGGCGCGGCTGTACGCGTCCTTCGGCTTTGTCCGGACGGGCGAAAAGGACGTCGGCGGCGAGGAGGTCTACGTTCGCCGGGCGGAGGAAATGCTCCCCCCTTCATAACTTTTTACACAAAGGGGGTGGAAATTTTCCGCATCTTCCGCTACTCTAAAAGGGCGCGCCCCTGCGCGCAGGACGGAACGATTCGGACACAGAGAAAGGAAAAGAGCAATATGGAAAAGGCCGTTGTGTACTTTACGGATTTCCGCTGTCCCGTTGGCACGAGCCTGACGGACAAGCTGCGCCGGCTCTGCATCGCCGCCGGCATGAAGAACATGGACCTGACGGGCAAGTTCGTCGCCATCAAGATGCACTTTGGGGAGCTGGGAAACCTGGCCTTCCTGCGCCCGAACTACGCCAAGGTCGTCGTGGACCTGTGCAAGGAGATGGGCGGCCTGCCGTTCCTGACGGACTGCAACACCCTGTACCCCGGCAGCCGCCGCAACGCCCTGGAGCACCTGGACTGCGCCAACCTCAACGGCTTCTGGCCCATGACCACCGGCTGCCAGATCCTCATCGGCGACGGCCTGCGCGGCACGGACGACGTCGAGGTCCCGGTCAAGAACGGCGAATTCTGCAAGACCGCCCGCATCGGCCGCGCGATCATGGACGCGGACGTCTTCATCAGCCTGACCCACTTCAAGGGCCACGAGATGACGGGCTTTGGCGGCGCGATCAAGAACATCGGCATGGGCTGCGGAAGCCGCGCCGGCAAGATGGACCAGCACGCCGACGGCAAGCCCGTCCTGGACGCCGAGGCCTGCCGCGGCTGCCGCCGCTGCGCCAAGGAGTGCGGCAGCGACGCCATCTCCTATGTGAACAACAAGGCCGTCATCGACTACGACAAGTGCAAGGGCTGCGGCCGCTGCATCGGCGCCTGCACGTTCGACGCCATCTCCAGCCCGGACGACTCCGCCAACGAGATGCTCGACCGCAAGATGGCCGAGTACGCCCAGGCCGTCTGCCAGGACCGCCCCTGCTTCCACATCTCCCTGGTGCAGGACGTCAGCCCGAACTGCGACTGCCACGGCGAGAACGACGCGCCCATCCTGCCGGATATCGGCATGTTCGCCAGCTTCGACCCCGTCGCCCTGGATCAGGCCTGCGCCGACGCCTGCATGGCCGCCCAGCCCATGCCCGGCAGCCAGCTCTCCGACAACCTCTCCAGCCCCGGCTGGGAGTGCCACCACGACCACTTCAAGGACTCCAATCCCAACATCGAGTGGAAGGCGACCCTGGAGCAGGCCGAGAAGATCGGCCTGGGCACCCGCGCCTACGAGCTCAAGAAGATCTAACGCCTCAAAAAAGACCGGCCCTGCACCACGGCAGGGCCGGTCTTTTTCGATCCTTTTTACTTCTCCGCGCCCCGCTTGCAGCGGAAGTAGGCGGCGGCAAACGAGGCGACCACGTAGACGCAGAACAGCAGCAGAACCCCCAGCCCGGCGGCGATGCCGTAGGCCCGGTCGCACAGCGCGCCGACGTACAGCGGAACCAGCGCCAGGAGGAGCAGCAGCCCCAGCGGGATCACCCGCCAGCGGAACACGTGCCGCAGCATCTGCAGGCGCGAGGCGTCGTCGGAGAAGATCTCCTCTTCCTCTCCGCGCATGGCCGCGGCCGGCTTGCGGAAGTAGGCGTAGCCCAGGTAGTCCTGCAGGTACTCCCACCCGCAGTCCCGGAACATCTGCAGGTATTCCGCCCGGTGCGCCCAGCCCTCCGGATTGTAGTCGAGCTGGTAGACCACGTCCTCCGGCTCGCAGGGGACGAAGTGATAGACGCACAGCCCGCCCACCCGGACGAACTTCCAGCCCGCGCGGTGCATCTGCCGCAGAAACGCCTGCTCCTTCTCCTGCTCGGCGATGGAGAAGAACTTCCACACGCGCTTTTCCTTCATGACAAGGCCTCCTTTGCATTCCTGTACAGGCGCTCGATCCGCTTCAGCTCCAGCTGCAGCACCTCGCGCCCCGTCTGCGTGCTCTCGTAGATCTTCCGCTTGTCCTCCTCGCGGACAAAGCGGATCAGGCCGTCCCGCTCCATCTTGGACAGGCTGCCGTACATCGTCCCCGGCGCGAGACGGATCTCCCCGCCGGTCATCTCCTCCACGCGCTGCACCACGCCATAGCCGTGGTTTGGCGTTTGCAGGCAGAGGAGGATGTAAAACGCCGTCTCCGTCATGGGCACGTAGACCTTTCGGATGTGCGCGTCCACGCTGCCGCCTCCCTTCTATACTCGTCCTGCGATACATCGCGGTGCGATGGTTATAGTATATCGCAGTGCGATGGAAAAGTCAAGCGGGAAATGGGCGGGGGATTGCAAACCCATCTTCCCTGTGGTAAGATAGGTTGAAAGGAGGGAAGGGCGATGTTGATCTCGACAAAGGGACGCTACGCGCTGCGCGTGATGGTGGACCTGGCCGAGCAGGACCCGGAGCGCTTTGTGCGCCTGCAGGAGATCGCGGACCGCCAGGGCATTTCGGAGAAATACCTCGAGGGCATCGTGGTCAAGCTCTCCCGCGCCGGGGACCTGGTCAGCGCGCGCGGCAAGGGCGGCGGCTATCGCCTCTCCCGCGCGCCGGAGGCGTACACGGTCCTTTCGATCCTGGAGAGAATCGAGGGGAAGCTCGCGCCCGTCTCCTGCCTGGAGCAGGAGCCCGTGCGGTGCTCCCGCGCGCCGGACTGCGCCACGCTCCCGCTCTGGGAGGGGCTGCACGCGCGCATCGAGGCGTATCTTGGGAGCGTCACGCTCCGCGACCTCATGGAGCGGCGCATGCCGGGGCAAACTGGGGGAGAAGGCCCAGGTTTCTGACACTTGACAGAAACCGAAGGCAGACTATAATAGTAGAAGAAACGCGAGCGGGGCGGCCCTGCGCCGTGCGCCCGCAACACAGGGGAGGTCAAAACACATGAGTGAAAACTGCACCCACGACTGCAGCTCCTGCGGCGTGGACTGTCCCTCCCGGCAGCAGCCGGAGGACATGCACGAGGCGCCGCACGCGCTCTCGAACATCAAGAAGGTCATCGGCGTCGTCTCCGGCAAGGGCGGCGTGGGCAAGTCCATGGTCACCTCGCTCCTGGCGGTGGCGCTCAAGCGCCGGAACCTGGGCGTCGGCATCCTGGACGCGGACATCACGGGCCCGTCGATCCCGAAGATCTTCGGCCTGCGCGACAAGGCCACGGGCGATGAAAACGGCATCTATCCCGTCCGCACCAAGACGGGCATCGACGTCATGTCCATCAACCTGCTCCTGGAGAACGAGACGGACCCGGTCGTCTGGCGCGGCCCGATCATCGGCGGCACGGTCAAGCAGTTCTGGACGGACGTCATCTGGCACGACGAAGACGTGCTCTTCATCGACATGCCTCCGGGAACCGGCGACGTCGCGCTGACGGTCTTCCAGACCATCAAGCTCGACGGCCTGATCATCGTCACCTCGCCCCAGGAGCTCGTCTCCATGATCGTGGAGAAGGCCGTGAACATGGCCAAGCTCATGGACATTCCGGTCCTGGGCCTTGTGGAGAACTTCTCCTACATCCTCTGCCCGGACTGCGGCAAGCAGATCCCGCTCTTTGGCGAGAGCCACGTCGAGGAGGTCGCCGAGCACTTCGGCCTGCCGATCCTGGGCAAGCTGCCGCTCGACCCGCGCCTGGCCTCGGCCTGCGACAAGGGCATGATTGAGCTGGCGGTGACCGATCCCATCGAGCACGCCGCGGACGTCGTCGAGCAGGTGAAGTGATGCGCACCGCGGACGAGTACGCCGCCGCTGCGCGGGAGAACTTCCTCGCCGGCTACAACTGCGCGCAGTCCGTGCTCCTGGCCTTTGCCGGGGAGATCGGGGAGACGCCGGAGCGCGCGCTCCGGCTCGCCTCGCCCCTGGGCGCCGGCATGGGGCGCCTGCGGCAGGTCTGCGGCGCGCTGAGCGCGGCCTTCCTCGTCGAGGGCGCGCTGCGCGGCTATGCGGACCCCGCGGACGCCGAGGCCAAGGCGGCCCTCTATGCCCGCGTGCAGGACCTGGCCCACCGCTTTGAGGGCGAGATGGGCAGCATCCTCTGCGGGGATCTCCTGGGGCCGGGGGCCTCGACTTCGCCCGTCCCGGAGGCGCGAACCCCCGCTTATTACGCGAAGCGGCCGTGCCTGAAGTGCATCGAGTGCGGCGCGCGCCTGGCGGCCGGAATCCTCTCGCCAAAAAAGGCGGAAGAAACTTGAAAAAAAGACTTGCATTTTCGATCGCACTGTGGTAAGATAATATCCGTCGCCGAGGTACGGCGGCGGAAAATCTGGGTGTGGCGCAGCTTGGTAGCGTGCTTGAATGGGGTTCAAGAGGCCGGAAGTTCAAATCTTCTCACCCAGACCAGTGGAAAGTCCTGAAAACGAAGGTTTTCAGGACTTTTTCGTTTTGCGGCGATTCCGCCGGAGCGCAAAAAGCACGCAAGGCGGCCGGAATTTCCTCAAGGGGAACAGCGGCCGCGGGGGCGCGCAGGGTCCGGCGCGGTGTCCAGCAGATCGTCCGCCGAGACGTTGTAGAGCCGGCAGAGCGCCGCGAGGTGCCGCAGCGGCAGCTCGTTCGCACCGCGCTCATAGCGCGCGACCATCGTCTGCGATGTGCCCAGGATCTCGGCGACCTGCGCCTGCGTCAGGTCGTTGTCTTCCCGCAGCGTCCGCAGCTTTGCCATGAGGTTCATCTCCTGCTCACCTCCACTCCCTCGCACGTTCACTTTCTCTCATGGCTTAGTTTATCACACGGGATTTTTTTTGCATTGACTTTAGTAAATAAATTTATTAAAATGAGCGTGGAGGGAAGGTGAAGAGCGTGCAGTGGATGGATGTGCTCCAGATCTTGGCAACCATAGTCGGCTTGGGCCTTGCCTATATGATTGCGCTCGGCTGTTTTGTGCGGGATGCGACGCAGCGCGTAAACGATTGCTGCGGGGAGGAGACGTATCGCCCGGCCATGCAGATGCTGCTGTGCCTGGCAGCGCCGTTTTACATAGTGTATTGGGCGTGGAGGCAGGCGGACCGACTGGATGCGCTGACGCGGGCACGCGCACCGCAGCTTTCCGATTTGGCAGTGCCCTGTTTGCTGTTGGCAGCGGTTTGCCCCTATTTGGCCATCATCGCCCTGGAAAATCGAATGAATACCTGGGAGAAACTCCGCTTATCGCCGGGGAAGCCGTCCTGAAGCGATGCATTCAGCAGAAAATCGCCCTGCGCATGCCTGTGCGCAGGGCGATAAAAATCTATGATGGATCGGAGCGCCAGGAGCAGTTCGCTGCGCTCTGTTTCAGAGAAAGTGCGGAAGAGGGCGAGCAAATCCGATTCCTCGGGAGTCGGCAGAAAGTGGAAAGATCCGGCTTGGAGAAGCCGTTTTCATAGCCTGAAAGCGTTTTGTTATGGATTCCCGTCTACCGCATCCCTTCCATCTGCGTTAGCCCTCGTCGCTCCCGCGCTACACGCAAGGCAAAGCCAAAGTCTTCCATGTGCCTTCTCCGCTTTGTACAGCGCAGTTACAGTTGCCTCCGCGTTTTTTCTGCGCTAAGGGCCAGCGCGCAGAAGAGCGGCGTCCTGGGACAGGGCGCCGCTCTTCTTTTGCTTGACAAAGAACTGTATTACGCCTATAATACAGATAACCGTATGAGTCGAGTAATACAGTTTGAGCGGAAAGGAGCGCGTGCCATGTCGCTGGAGAACCTGGAGCTGGACGGAAGGGGACCGATCTACCTGCAAATCGTGCGGTTTGTGCGGCGTGGCGTCGTCGCGGGGACGATCCAGGACGGGGAGGAGATGCCCTCGCGCCGGGCGGTCTCGGCGCTGCTGGGGGTGAACCCGAACACCGTGCAGAAGGCGTATCGGCTCCTGGAGGAAGAGGGCGTGCTCGTCTCCCGCGCAGGGGCGCGCTCCTGCGTGCAGGTGGATGGCGCGCAGGTCGCGCGCATCCGCGAGGCGCTCCTGCGCGAGGAGGTCGGCGACCTGGTCTCGGCGCTCCGGCAGATGGGCGTCACCCGCGAGGAGGCGCTGCGCGAGGTGGACCGCCAGTACCGCGAGGCTGCTCCGTGCGACGGGAGCGGCCCGTGCGACGGGAGCGGCCCGTGCGACGGGAGCGGCCCGTGCGACGGGAGCGGCCCATGCGATGGGAGCGTTCCGCGCCAGCAAGGGGCGGAGGCCCAAAGAGGAGGAGAGGGAACATGAGGAAATGGACGGCGATCTGGATGCTGGCCGCGCGGGCCCAGGGCCCCTGGGCGCTGGCGGCGATCCTGGTCTCGACGGCCCTCGTCGCGGCGGCGTTTTTCCTGGCCGCGCCGGAGGGCGTTGCGGCGGCCGGCGGCGTCGAAGCAGCGGTATCGGACAGCGCGTGCGCGCTCGCGTCGGGGCTGGGGCTCGCGACCCTGTGCGCGGCGCTGGCGCTGCCGCTGAGCGACCTGTTCGGCACGCGTCCGGGGCTGACGCTCCTGCGCCTGCGCGTGGGGGAGCGCGCGGCCCTGCTGCACATCGCGGGGTTTGACGCGGCGTGCCTTCTGATGCTGTGGGCGGCGCACGCGTCCGTTCTGTTCCTGATCGCGGCGCGGGCCGGGGAGGCGGCTGCGGGCCTGGCCTTCCTGCGGGAGGGCTACCTGCACAGCCTGCTGCCCGTTGCCGACCCGCCGCGCCTTGCGCGCAACGCCGTGCTCTGCCTTTCGCTGGGGATCGCGGCGGCCCGCTTCCCCGCCGTGCTGCGGCGCGGTCGCAAGCCGCTCGCCCTGCCCGTGCTGCTGTGCGCGACGCTCCTCTTCTTTTCCCAGGAGATGGGCGAGTGGGGCGGGGACGTCGCCCTCGGGGGCCTGGCGGCGCTGATCGCGGCCTCGCAGATCTACGCGCTCTATGCGCCGGAGGAGGAAGGGGGCGAAGCGGCGTGAAGAAGCTGGACGACCTCGTCCCCGCGGGCCTGAGCGCCCGGCGGGAGATCGGCTGGGTCCTTGCGGCCTATGCGCTGGCCGGGCTTTGGAGCCTGACCTTCCTGGTGCGCTACTTTGGCCGGCGCGAAAACCTCTTCACCGTCGAGGCGGGGCGGCGCGTCCTGCAGGCGGGCGCGCGGATGGAGCCGTTTCTCGAGGTCCTGGACGGGGCGCTGCTGGGGTTTGCGGCGGCGGCGCTGCTGATGGCGGGCCTGGCGCTGTGGCACCTGCTCTACCACTACCAGGGCAGCCGCAGCATCGACCTGATGCGCCGCCTGCCCAGGCGCAGCGAGCTCCCCGTGCGCTGCCTTGCGGTGCCGGTGGCCGGCGCGCTTGGCGCCGGGGCGCTGGCCGCGATTCTCTTTGGCGTCTATTGGATGGTCTACCGGCTCTGCACGCCCGCGGCGGCCCTGCCGGGACCCTTTTGAGAGGGGGAAAAAACGCCCATGCTGGAATGGATTTCTGTGCAGAAGAACTATGGAACCCAGGAGGCCCTGCGCGGGGTGGACCTCGCGCTCGGGCCGGGGGAGATCGTGGGCCTGTTCGGCGAGAACGGCGCGGGCAAGACCACGCTGCTCAAGTGCGCGCTGGGCCTTGTGCGCCACGGGGGCGAGGTGCGCCTGGACGGCGAGCGCATAACGGGCAGGAACGTCGGCCGCCTCTCGTTTGCGACGGTGGAGCACAGCTTCTTCCCGACGCTGAGCGCCCGCGCGCACGCGGCCTTCTACGAGGAGCAGTTCGGCGCCTTCGACTATGCGCGCTACCACGCGCTGGTGGACTTCTTCCGCCTGCCGGAGGGCAAGAGCGCGCGCTCGCTCTCGACCGGGCAGAAGAACCAGCTCGAGGTGACCCTCGCCCTCTGCCAGGGGGCGGACTACATCCTCATGGACGAGCCCTTTGCGGGGAACGACGTGTTCAACCGCGAGGACTTCTACAAGCTCCTGCTGGGCCTGCTCACCCCGCGGGAGACGGTCCTGCTGGCCACGCACCTCATCGAGGAGGTGCAGGACTTCGTCGGCCGCGCGGTTCTGCTGCGGGAGGGACGGGTGATCGCGGACCTGGAGAACGAGGCCTGGGAGGAGACGGGCCTCTTGCAGACCGTCAAGTCCGCCTACGGCTACCGCGGGGACCGCGTCCAGCGCGCCCTGGAGGACGCCTTCGGAGGGGAGGAATGAGGAAGTGCGCACGAGCCTTTGCATTGCGGCGGCGCTGCTGCTCGCCGCGGTTCTGGCGCTGACGGGCCTTGGCGGCACGGCGCGCGCCTGGGCCGCAGAGCCGGACTGGGCGGTTGACGTCCGCGAAGGGGATGCGGCGGCGCTGGCGGGCCTTTCGGTGCAGGTCCGGCTGCGCAGCGGGGACCGCCTGCAGTGGGATTCCCGCGTGGCGCTGGACACGGGCGCGCAGGAGACGGAGTTCCTCGCCAGCCTCTCGCCCATTCGGGAGGGGAGCGCGAGACGCCCCCGCGCCGACCTATACACCGGCGCCAGCTTTGGCATCACCACGACCGGCGCCCTGGACGCGGAGGAGATGGAGCGCGAGGGCATGATGGCCGCGCCCATCGCCGCGCTCTACGAAAAGACCCTGGCGGAGGGGGACTTCCCGCGCCTGTCGGAAGAGGAGGCTGAGGCGAACCAGAACGCGGCCGCCGCCTCCATGGAGATCGGGCCGGAGGAACCCACGGCCCAGGCGCGCGTGGACCTCTCCGACTACTACGACTTCGCGCCCCTGGCCTTCGATCTGCACATCCCGGGCGCGCAGGTGGAGATCCCGGACGAGGCGCGCGCGGCCATCGCGGCGTTCTTCCGCATCCCGGTCCCCAAGGGGTCCTGGGCGGACGTGTCCATCGAGATCGACGCGCAGGGGAACCTCGTGAGCGCAAATATGTCCAGCCTTTCCGGGCCGGCGGCCGCCGCCTACAGCGCGCAGGCGCTCAGCGCCGTGACGGAGGAGGCCTGCTTCCTCGCCCTGGCGAACGGCGGCGAGGGACGCCTCGACCTTTCCCACGTGCCGGGTGGGAACGGCGTCTACGTCCTGCCGCTGCGCAGCGAAGCCCGAGGCTCCGGCGTGCAGGTGACGCCGGATGCGGACGCGCTCTGCAACGCCTATCCGCTGCCCGCGGAGGCCCGGGTACAGGGCCTGTTCCTGGACGACGGCGGGGAGGCGGTCCGCCTCTACACCCGCGAGGGGGACGAATTGTTCCTCACGGTTCTGGACCTTGCGTCGCTGCAGGCGGGCCAGGGCGAGGCGCTGCAGCGCGTGCGCGTCTGCGCGATCCAGGAGGAGGACTACGTGAACGGCGAGCTGGACGGCGGGGACTTCCTGCTCGTGCAGCGCGCGTCCGGGTTTGCCGCCGTGCTGGCGCGCGGCGCGGACGGCCTGTACGCGCCCGCGATCGAGGTGGACCTTGTGCCGCTGTTCAACGAGGCGCAGACGGGCTTGGACGCGGGCTTTGCCGCGGACTGGGACGGCGAGCGCCTGGCTGTGGCGGCCCTGCCCCGGAGCTACAGCGACACGCCCGTCGAACCGGTCGCGGCGGTCTACGGCGCGGAGGGGCTGCGGTGCCTGGTGCGTCTGCGCACGCCCCTGGCCGACGCGCCGGCGGAGGAGGCGCACGAGCGCATGGAGCTCTCCCAAGAGGGCTTTGCCGTCGAATTTGCGCCCACCCCCTGACTGCACAAGGGCGCGAGCCTTGACAGCGGAGGAAAGACGTCGTATCCTAGGGGAAACGGCACCGCCATAGGGCGGGAAAAAGGGAGGACGCGAACCATGCTCTTCTTGGGAACCGGGGCGGCGGAGCTCTATCCGAACCCCTACTGCAACTGCGAATTCTGCGAGAGCCTGCGGCAGAGCGGCGAGGCCCCGCGCAAGCGCTCGAGCCTGCTGCTCGACGCGCACACGCTCGTGGACCTCGGGCCGGACGCCCTGGCCGCGGCCCAGATGTACAACGCGCGGCTCTACGACGTGGACCATCTCTTCCTCACCCACAGCCACGAGGACCACCTCTGCATCACGAACCTGGAGGTCCTCACCATGACGCCGCAGCGCAACGAGAAGCCCCTGCACGTCTACCTCTCGGAGCCGGCGCACGTGTTTTTGACCCGGTACATGCAGGCGCTGCGCGGCGTCTACGCCCAGGGAGAGACCGGGCTGGAAACCCTGATCCGGCGCGGCGTGATCGAGCTGCATTCCTTCCCGTCCTACGTGCCCGTGCGCGTGGGCGGCATGGAGGTCTTTGCCATCGAGAGCAACCACACGGCCCACGGCCCGAACGAGCACGCGCTCAACTACGTCTTTTCGCGCGAGGGGGAAAAGCTCCTCTACGCGGCGGACACCGGCCTGTACAGCGAGGAAAACCTGCGCGCGCTCGCCGGCATGGGCATCCAGACCCTGGTCATGGAGGGCACCTTCGGCGACGTGCCCGTCAACCCCGAGACCGCGACGCATTTGAACGCCGAGCACTTCGTGCTGCAGCTGCAGCGCCTGCTCGACTGCGGCGCCTTGGCGCAGGACGCGCGCGTCTACATGACCCACATCAACCAGGTGCAGCACCTCTGCCACGCGGCGTACCAGGCCTATATGGACGCGCACAGCCCCATCCCCGTCGTCGTCGCGAGCGACGGGCTCCGCGCCCGCTGAAAATCCCTTGCCGCACGGGCGAGAAACGAAGCCTGCCCCGGGAAGCCTTGCGCCTCCCGGGGCAGTTTCCGCCGCGCGGACAAGTTTTTTGGGGCGAATTTGGGCATATGCACCAAAAAAGAAAAATATCTCCGCCGCTCATCTTGACAAACGCAAATAAAACCTTTACTATCGAATTAACGTAGTGTAAAAATTTGATTGCGCGCTGCTGCCGATGAGACGAGAAGGTGTTTAGATGAGCGAACGCGGTCTGCTGGTCAAACTCGGCGCCATGGTGGAAGGATCGGATTACTACCGGTTCCTGTCCTGGCGTCGAATCCTGTTCGAGGAGTTCGGACACGAACTCTCCCCCGAGACCGGGATGGAGATGAGCCATCTCATGCCCAAGGTGGCCGCCCGCAGGCTGTGCCGCGCATTGGGCCGCCTCTATACGCCTGCGCGGGAGGACATGTGGATGAACAAGCTCACCCGCTACTACGCCGACTACCTCTCCGAGGTGGAGGAGGGCGACGTCCTGCCCCGAGCCACGCGCATCGGCGCCTATTGCCGGGAGGAGGACCTGCGCTCCTGCGTCATCGTGCCGCGGGGCGAGGGGCCCTTTCCCGTGGACCTGAACCGCTTCTTCACGTGCGTGTTTCCCACGCGCCTGGGCGAGGACTGTTACCGCGCGGCGGTGAACCACATGAACCTCGCGCCGGAGACCTGCGTGCTCGTCCTCTCCGGGGACGACAGCGACCTGGTCCTGCCCCCGGGCGTCAGCCGGACGATTCCCGCCTCCGCCTTTGACGCGGAGAAATGAGAAAACAAAAAAGGGGAGGCGCGCACAGCGCTGCACCTGTAAAATGAAAGTAGACACTTACAAAAGTGTGAGTGTCTACTTTTTTCGTAGTAAAATCAGAGAAAAAGGAGGGAAGGAAATGGGAAAGAAAGGGACACCACATCGGAAATGGAGCAAAGAGGAAAATATCCGGTCAATTTTCTATGCCGAGTCATGGGGATCATCGTCTGGCTCGCGATGTGTCTTTGGAAACGGGGTGGGTGTTTTCTCACAATCTGGCCCACAAGTGTTGTAAGGCTGCAGGTATTCATTCAAGGGCCAGAAAAGGGCGTTATAGACGGACTGGAGAGGAAAGCATCTTATCCCCCAATCGGGTAAGAGGACACTGGAACGCTGCTGCACCGCTTCAGCTCGTGGTCTCCGACATGACCATCCTCCTGGATACCTTCAACAACGAGATCCTGGCTCACAGCGTCACATCTCAAAGGGGAAGCAATAAGCCATAGTACCACTGCCTTGAACAACTGAAAAAGCTGATGGACAAAAGAGAAGAGCAGACGTCCCAGGTAATCTTACACACCGACCAGGGAGCTGTCTACTCTTCGAGGGCTTTTGCCAGGCCCACCACAATGATAACTACCTCGTTCTAGGTCGCGAGGGGGAACGCCCACGGATAATCCCATTATAGAGGCTCTGAATGGCTGGATGAAGGAAGAACTCTATCTTGACTTCGATCTAGCCCATACCAACGACGTTCCTGCTCTCTTGGATGACGATGTCCATTTCTTCAATCGCCATCGCCCTGCCGCCGCCTTGGGTTACAAAAGCCCTCTTCAGTACAGGACCGAACAGGGCTTCCCTTAAATTTGCTTTT
>CAJFMX010000007.1 GCA_904393115.1 uncultured Clostridia bacterium | reverse complement strand
TAGATACTCGACCTTTTCTTTGTGGGGATAAAGGCGCAGAGATCCTCCAAAGGCTCCCTTGTGTAAAGGGAGCTGTCAGCCGGTAGGCTGACTGAGGGATTGTCTTACCGTAGCATCGATATACTCGCAGACCCCACGGAAGTTTCTGCTGACTTCGTTATTCGGAATCCGCAGAACCTGCAATCCATAGTCTTCCAAGAAGGTGGTTCGTTCTTCATCTTTGTCCATATTCTCATCCTCATAGTGTTGTGAGGCATCCAGTTCTATCACAAGTTTGGCTTCCGCACTATAAAAATCAGCAATATATTTTCCCAATACTTTTTGCCGGGAGAACCGCACAGGATAGGAACACAGAAAATCATACCACAGGTGTCTTTCTTCTTTCGTCATCTCTTTGCGCAAGTGCTTTGCCAATGGAACCAACTGCTTATTATGCTTTGACTGCATGACAATCCCTCCGTCACGGCTGCGCCGTGCCACCTCCCTTTACACAAGGGAGGCTTCTGCGGTGCAGCACTGCACATCGCACCACACAACCAAAGGTGTATAGAAGTGCGCCCTTAATCAGTTCGATAAACTGGAATTTGCAGAATTGAATCATTACACGCAAGGATTAAAAATTGCTGCAGCTCCATAATGGCTATCTGCATCTACAATTTGAATTTCAATCTTATTCCAAGCATCGGTTCCTTCAACTTGAATCAAATAAGCTGTCATTTCCCTATCAGCAGCTACTTCTACGACTGTGTTCTTTGCAATAATAGCGGTTTCTTTCCCATCAACTTCCACACGAATGGAAATATCATCTGGTGCTATGTTTTCATTTCCTTCCTGAAATTTTACCAAACTCATAGGTCTAAAGTATATCATAAGACCATTTCCTGCACCTTTGACAGAAAAAATATGTAATCCGTATATCTCCAATGTATCAAAGCTAATATCCAACGAAGTGTTTTCTAAAAGAGGAATATTTTGACACCAATACTCCAAATAGTTTACCGCATAGTCTTTTACTGCAGTTAAAAAAGGATACTTCCCCTCGGGAATATCGAATTGATAGTATCCATCCTCGTTACTTTCTGCACAGTAGATAGTAGTAAAACAGTTGTTCTTTATTTCAATCTTAGCTCCGGCAATAGGAGTATTGTTCTTACTTTTCACATATCCATCTAAAAGCATTGCCTTATCTCCTCATCAAATATTGATTTGTTGAATTGTCTATACGGTATCATAGTCACCTTGAAAACAGTTCATCGGCACAGCGCTGTGCCGATGAACTGTTTTATGACCAACGCCCTTTCCGCCGGGGGCGTCCTTTGTCAGTCCTTCTTCTCTTCCGGTTGTTCCTCTTCCTTCTTCGGGATCATGTGGTGCATGGCCGCGTAGCACATAGCGCAAAGGTCCGGGCGCTTGTCCGACTCGACCTCGTAGCCGCACTTGGTGCAAACCCAAATCATGCTGCACGCCTCCTTTCCAAAAAGATCGTTCCGTCTATATTGTAAGGGGAGGACGGCGCATTTGCAATAGGCGTGCGGGCAAAAAAACGCCGCCCGGGCGGGCGGCGTTTTTTTGCGGGTTTCGGTCGAGATTACAGCTCCGCGAAGTACTTGATGGTGCGGACCATCTGGCTGGTGTAGCTGTTCTCGTTGTCGTACCAGGACACGACCTGCACCTGGTAGGTGTCGTCGTCCATCTTGGCGACCATGGTCTGGGTGGCGTCAAACAGGGAGCCGTACTTCATGCCGATGACGTCGGAAGAGACGATCTGCTCCTCGTTGTAGCCGAAGGACTCGGAAGCGGCGGCCTTCATGGCGGCGTTGATGCTCTCCTTGGTGATGTCCTTGCCCTTGACAACCGCAACCAGGATGGTGGTGGAGCCGGTGGGCACGGGCACGCGCTGCGCGGAGCCGATCAGCTTGCCGTTGAGCTCCGGGATGACCAGGCCGATGGCCTTGGCGGCGCCGGTGCTGTTGGGCACGATGTTCTGCGCGCCGGCGCGGGCACGGCGCAGGTCGCCCTTGCGCTGCGGGCCGTCCAGGATCATCTGGTCGCCGGTGTAGGCGTGCACGGTGGTCATGATGCCGGAGACGATGGGGTAGGCCTTGTTCAGGGTATCCGCCATCGGGGCCAGGCAGTTGGTGGTGCAGGAAGCCGCGGAGATGACCTGGTCCTCAGCGGTCAGGGTCTTCTCGTTGACGGAGTAGACGATGGTCTTCAGGTCGTTGCCCGCGGGCGCGGAGATGACGACCTTCTTGGCGCCGGCGGCGATGTGCGCCATGGACTTCTCCTTGCTGGTGTAGAAGCCGGTGCACTCCAGCACGACGTCGACGTTCAGCTCGCCCCAGGGGCAATCCTTCGCGTCCTTGATGGCGTAGATCTTGATCTCCTTGCCGTCGACGATGATGGAATCGTCGGTGGAGTCAACCGTGTGCTTATTTTCGCCGATCTTGCCGCAGAAAGAGCCCTGCGCCGTGTCGTACTTGAGCAGGTGCGCAAGCATCTTGGGGCTGGTCAGGTCGTTGATGGCGACAACCTCGTAGCCCTCGGCGTCGAACATCTGACGGAACGCCAGGCGGCCGATGCGACCGAAACCGTTGATAGCAACCTTCACCATTTGGAAAACCTCCCTTAACGATATAGGTCCACAAGTTACAGTATTATTTTACGCCATTTGCCGTATAAAGGCAAGATGGGCGGAAAAAAAACTCGGCAAAACTTTTTCGCGGCCCGTCTTTAGGTGCGCGTCTGGCCGTCTGGGCCTTCGCTGCGCAGCACCTGGCGCACGATGTAGAGCGGCCGGCCCTTGAGCTCGTCGTACATCCGCTCAAAGTAGACGCCGCAGATGCCCAGGGCCAAAAGGTTCGCCCCGCCCACGGCCAGCACCGCCGCGATCACGTAGGGCCAGCCGCCCGACGCGCCCGTCACCGCGTGGGCGATGAGCAGCGCCAGCAGGTCCACAAGGCCCGCCGCGAGCAGCAGCCCGCCCAGGACCCGCATGATGCCAAAGGGCTTGCCCGAAAAGGAGACGATGCCGTCGGAGGCGAGCTTGAGCATCTTCTTCAGGGGGTACTTGGTCGTGCCGGCAAAGCGCTCCTCGCGCACGAACTCCAGCGGCACCTGCCGGAAGCCCAGCCAGGACACCATGCCCCGCAGGAAGCGGTTGTGCTCCGGCATGGAACGGAGGACGTCGGCGACCTTCCTGTCCATCAGGCGGAAGTCGCCCGTGTCCTTGGGGATCTTCCAGCCCGAGAGCGCGTCCAGCACGCGGTAGTAGCAGAAGGCCGTCAGCTTCTTGAAGGCGGTCTCGCCCTGGCGGGACGCGCGCTTGCCGTAGACGACCTCCGCGCCGCCGCGCCACATCTCCACCATCTTGGGGATGAGCTCCGGGGGGTCCTGCAGGTCCGCGTCGATGATGACGACCGCGTCGCCCCGGGCCTGCTCCAGGCCCGCGCTGACGGCCATCTGGTGGCCGAAGTTGCGCGAAAAGTCCACCAGCACCACGTGCGGGTCCTTTTCCTGGATGCCGCGCGCAAGGTCGAACGTCTTGTCGCGGCTTCCGTCGTTGACGAAGATGAGCTCGTAGTCCTCCTCCATGGAGGACATCACCTGCGTCAGCCTGCGATAGCTCTCGCCGATGACCTCTTCCTCATTGTAGAGGGGAACGATGACCGAGATGAGCGTTTTCATGAAACGATGGGCGCTTCGGGGTCGAACCGGATCAACTCCACGCCCGCCTCCTTTAAGATTTCTTTGGAAAAGTCGTCCGGATATTCGTGCCGGTAGATCACCCGGACGATTCCTGCGTTGATGAGCAGGCGCGAGCAGATGATGCACGGGCAATGGGTGACGTACATCGTCGCGCCAAAGACGGACACGCCCATGCGCGCCGCCTGGATGAGCGCATTCTGCTCGGCGTGGACCGCGTAGCAGACCTCCGCCCGCGTGCCGGACGGGATGTTCAGCTTGCGGCGCAGGCACTCCCCCCGCTCCTTGCAGGGAAGGATGCCCTGGGGCGCGCCGTTGTAGCCCGTGGTCAGGATCCGCTTGTCCCGCACGATGACCGCGCCGATCTTCCGGTTCTCTTGATAACACGAGGCCCAGCCCGCGATTGTGTCCGCCATTTCCATAAACCGATGGTCCCACTTGGTGAATGTCATGCGCTCGCCCTCCATACACTAGCCTGTCCGCGCTTTTCGTACATTATAATCCCCGGCGCGCAGGAATGTCAATTTGCCAGCCGGCCGGAAGATGAAATGCGGCGAATTTCCCCCAATTAGTGAGATATCCGGATTTATTTTTGAAATTCAGGGAAAAATACCGGAAAATCGGTTTCCGCTCCGTTTGCGCTGCGGGGCCTGATTTTGTAAACTAATACCTGTGATTAGCACTCAGGTTCAGTGAGTGCTAACAAGATCCGAGAAAGCAATTTAGACAAGGAGGTCTATTCTTATGCGCATCAAGCCTTTGGGTGACCACGTCGTGCTCAAGAACGTCGAGGTGGAAGTGACCACCGCCAGCGGACTGATCCTGGCCGGCGCCGCGGGCAAGGAGAAGCCCCAGTTTGCGGAGATCGTCGAGGTCGGCCCCGGCGGCATGATCGATGGCAAGGAGGTCAAGATGGAGGTTTCCGTCGGCCAGAAGGTCATCTATCAGAAGTACGCCGGCACCGAGGTCAAGATCGAGAAGCAGGAGTACACCATCGTCCGCCAGAGCGACATCCTCGCCATCCTGGAGGACTAAGAACCGGACGCAAGCAGATTTCCATCTCAACATATCGGAGGTAGGTTACTATGGCAAAGCAGCTGCAGTATGGTGAAGAGGCTCGCCGCTCCCTGGAAAAGGGCGTGAACGTGCTGGCCGACACCGTGAAGATTACCCTTGGCCCCAAGGGCCGCAACGTCATGCTGGACAAGAAGTTCGGCGCGCCCCTGGTCACCAACGACGGCGTGACCATCGCCAAGGAAATCGAGCTCGAGGACCCCTTTGAGAACATGGGCGCCCAGCTCGTCAAGGAAGTCGCCACCAAGACCAACGACGTGGCCGGCGACGGCACCACCACCGCGACCCTGCTGGCGCAGGCCATCATCCGCGAGGGCATGAAGAACGTCGCGGCCGGCGCCAACCCCATGCAGATCAAGAACGGCATCGCGCAGGCGTGCGAGACGGCGGTTGAGGCGCTCAAGCGCATCTCCAAGCCCGTGGAAGACAAGCAGGCCATCGCGCAGGTCGCCTCCATCTCCGCCGGCGATCCGGCGGTCGGCCAGTGGATCTCCGACGCCATGGAGAAGGTCGGCAACGACGGCGTCATCTCCATCGAGGAGAGCAAGACCGGCCACACGGAGCTGAAGATCGTCGAGGGCATGACCTTTGACCGCGGCTACCTCTCCCCCTACATGGCGACCGACAACGACAAGATGATCGCCACCCTGGACAACCCCTACGTCCTGATCACGGACAAGAAGATCACCAACATCCAGGACGTCCTGCCCGTGCTGGAGCAGGTCGTGCAGGCGGGCCGCAAGCTCCTCATCATCGCCGAGGACATCGAGGGCGAGGCCCTGGCGACCCTGATCGTCAACAAGCTGCGCGGCACCTTCACCTGCGTTGCGGTCAAGGCTCCCGCCTTTGGCGACCGCCGCAAGGCCATGCTGCAGGACATCGCGATCCTGACCGGCGGCCAGGTCATCTCTGAGGAGCTCGGCCTGGAGCTCAAGGATGCCAACGTCGGCATGCTGGGTTCTGCCCGCACCGTGACCGTCGACAAGGACAACACCACCATCGTCGAGGGCGCCGGCAAGAAGGAAGACATCCAGGCCCGCATCAACTCCATCCGCGCGCAGCTGGAGGAGACCACCTCTGACTACGACCGCGAGAAGCTCCAGGAGCGCCTGGCCAAGCTCGCCGGCGGCGTTGCGGTTCTGTCCGTCGGCGCTGCGACCGAGGCCGAGATGAAGGAGCGCAAGCTGCGCATCGAGGACGCGCTGAGCGCGACCCGCGCCGCTGTGGAAGAGGGCGTTGTGCCTGGCGGCGGAACCGCTCTGATCCGCACCATCGACGACGTCACCGCCCTGTCCAAGAAGGTCTCCGGCGACGTGCGCACGGGCGTGAACATCGTGCTGCGCGCCCTGGAGGAGCCCGTTCGCCAGATCGCGGTCAACGCCGGCCTGGAAGGCTCCGTCATCGTGGAGAAGATCAAGGCCCGCAAGGACGTCAACTACGGCTTCGACGCGCTGAACAACGAGTACGGCGACATGGTTGCCAAGGGAATCATCGACCCGACCAAGGTCACCCGCTCCGCCCTGCAGAACGCGGCGTCCATCGCCTCCGTCCTGCTGACGACCGAGTCCCTGGTCTGCGACATCCCGGAGAAGGCCGCTCCCGCCGCTCCCGCCCAGCCCCCGATGTACTAATCCCGCGCTCGGGCGTCGCAAAAAAAATCTCTCAAGCGCCGCGTGGAATGGGGTTCGCCCCTTCCCCGCGGCGCTTTTTTTCGCCCGTGGCGTAAAATATATTTGACATTCTTGCAGGGCTGTGCTATGCTAAGCGCATCGGAGGCGAGAAGCGATGGGAAAGAACCTGCGCCTGCGCGACGCCCGACGGGAAAAGGGCCTGACGCAGCAGGCCCTGGCCGAGGCCGTCGGCGTGACGCGGCAGACGATCCACGCCGTGGAATCGGGCGAATACAACCCGACGATCCGCCTGTGCCGGGCGATCTGCCGCGCGCTCGGCAAGACGTTGGACGAACTCTTTTGGGAGGAGGATTGACGCATGGAACGGCACTACGACGAATACCAGCTGACCATCCGCTACCGCATTGCGTTTCGGGCGCTGCTGCTGACGCTGGCGCTCATCCTGGCCAACGGGCTGGTGAACACGTTTCACCCCTGGGCGCCGCCGCTGCTGCAGGCCGTGGCGTTGCTCCTGCCGCCCTCGCTGTACTTTTTCACGGCCTCGGTGCGGCGCGGGGCGTACCTCAGCCGCAGGGAGCGGCATCCGCTGGGGGCGGCGCTCTTTTTCCTGGCGGATGGGGCGGTCCTGGCCGCGGTCGCGGCGATGCGGCTGGCGGCCGGGGAGGCGATCGCGCGCGCCGGGCAGCTGACGGAGGCCGCGCTGCCGCTGGGGATGGCGCTCTTCTTCCTCTACCTGGGCGCGGTCCTTCTTTGGCAGCTCCGGCGCGAGAGGGCGCAGGGCGACGAGTGAGGCCCCTTTACGCGCCTTCCCCAATTCGTCATACAAAAAAAGGCGGGCGATTTCCGGGAAAATCCGGAAACCGCCCGCTCGCTTTGCGGGGGAAATCAGTAGTTTTCGGCGCGGAGCTCGAAGTAGGCCTGGGGATGCGCGCAGACCGGGCAGACCTGGGGCGCTTCCTTGCCGAAGTGGATGTGGCCGCAGTTGGAACAGATCCACATGTACTCGCCGTCGCGGGCAAAGACCTTGCCCTCCTCCAGGTTCTTGAGCAGCTTGTTGTAGCGCTCCTCGTGCTCCTTTTCGATCTTGCCGACCGCCTCGAACAGGTAGGCGATGCGGGTAAAGCCCTCCTCGCGGGCGACCTTGGCGAACTCGGCGTACATCTCGGTCCACTCGTAGCGCTCGCCGGCGGCGGCGTCCTTGAGGTTCTCGGCCGTTCCGGGCACGGCGCCGTCGTGCAGGAGCTTAAACCAGATCTTGGCGTGCTCCTTCTCGTTGCCGGCGGTCTCCTCGAAGAACTTGGCGATCTGGACATAGCCCTCCTTGCGGGCTGCGGAAGCGTAGTAGGTGTACTTGTTGCGGGCCTGGGATTCGCCGGCGAACGCGGCGAGCAGGTTGGCCTCCGTGCGGGTACCCTTGAGATTTTCCATGTTCGTCTCCTCCTTTTCGATGCGGATTGAATCTATCTACTCTCCATTATACCACAAATTTTCCATTTGCAACATCTGGCTCGCAAAGAATTCCATACAGGCGCACAAAATCCGCGAGGGAGAGCGCCTCGGCGCGCACGCTCGGGGCGAGCCCGGCCGCCTCCAGGGTCTTTTGCGCCTGTTCCTTGCCCATTCCGCACTGCAAAAGGTTGTTGAGCAGCGTCTTTCTGCGCATGCGGAAGGCGTTTTTGACCAGCCGCAGGAAGGCCTGCTCCTGCGCCGGGTCGGGCCGGGGGCGCATGCGCAGCTCGATCACCTCGGAGTCCACGTGCGGCTGGGGCACAAAGCAGTGCGGCGGCACGCGGAAGAGGCGCTCCACCTCCGCGCGGTAGGCGCAGTAGATGGCCAGGGGGCCGTACGCCTTCTCCCCGGGCTGCGCGACGACGCGGTCCACGGCCTCCTTCTGCAGCATGACGCACATGCGCTGGATGGGCAGCCGACTCTCGAGCAGGCGGAAGAGCACGGGGGTCGTGATGGAATAGGGCAGGTTCGCCGCCACGAGGAAGTCCTCGTCCCCGAACGTCTCCTGCGCCAGCGCCGCAAGGTCGACCTTGAGCGCGTCGCCCTGGACGATGCGGACGTTCCTGCGCCCCTGGAGCGCCGTCTCCAGCACGGGGATGAGCCGCTCGTCGATCTCGACGGCCAGGACCTTCTTTGCGCGGCTGGCCAGGGGAACGGTCAGGCACCCGGCGCCCGCGCCGATCTCCAGCACGCACGCGCCGTCCGCCTGCGCGCTGTCCGCGATGCGCGCAAGGACCTCGTCGTCCGCGAGGAAGTTCTGCCCGAGCGCGTGCGCGAACCGAAAGCCGCGCGCCCGAAGAAGGGTCAGGATTTCGCCGGTTGTCATGGAACTCGTCACTCCAGTATGTAGATGGTGCGGTCGCGCTTGCGGCCGTAGGAGATGCACTCGGCCTCGGTGTCAAAGAAGACGTCGATGTGGTTGCCGGACACGCCCGTGTCCTGCGCCACGCCAAAGCCGTAGCCGGGGATGTAGAGCCGCGTGCCGTAGGGGATGACGTCCGGGTCGACGGCGACGGTGCCCACCTCCGGCCAGACGCCCGTGGAGGTCTTGCGGCCCGTGTGCGTATAGGCCGTGATCATGACGCTGAGCGTGCGGCTGTAGGTATAGGTTTCGCCGTTGACGGTGATGGTGTTGTCGGTCACGGCCTCGGTCTCGGTCTCGTCTGGGTCCGGGGTGTTGGCGGGCCGGGGCGTTGCGGTGGGCCGGGGCGTCGCCGTGCGGCTGGGGGACGAGGTGCGCGCGGGGGTTGCGGTCGGCCGCGGGGTGGCGGTCGGGCGCGGCGTGGGCGTGGGCTGCGTGCCCTGGGCGATGATGCGGTTGTACGCGGGCTCGACGACCTCCTCGGAGACGGCCGTGCGCTCGGTCTCCTCGCCGTCGACCGTCACCACGCGGTAGGTGACCTCCTTTACGCCCTCGGTGCCCTGGCGGACCATCTCCTCCTCCCCGATGTAGAGGTCCGCGCTGTCCTGGTAGGTGATGTGGTAGGGAATGCGCTGCTGCTCGACCTCTTCGGTGATGGTCACGCGGTTGACCGTGATGTCCATTCCCGAGGAAACGGTCTCGGTCAGGGCCGGGTAGACGATGTCGTCCGGATCGATCGAGACGCCGGCCAGGTAGAGCGCCTTGCCCACGGTGCCGTTGAGGAGCGACACGGTGTGCGTCTGCCCGTCGGCGCTGACGCTCACCTCCAGCGCGCGGCGGATCTGGATCTCATCCCCGCCGTCGATCTCCGTCGACAGGGCGGGATAGACCACGTCCCCCTCGCCCAGAGCGATGTCGTACTCGGTCAGCACGTCCGCGACCGTGCGCGACTGCGTGCGGATCTGCGCCGCGATGCCGTCCTCGACGAGCGACACGGTCTGCGTGTTCAGCAGCCGCGCAACCGGCGCGGCGCTCAGCGCCGCGCCCAGCGCCAGCACGAACGCCAGCGCCAGGCAGAGCGCGCGCACCGTGGGCGCAAGGCCGCGCACGACGCTAAGGCCGTGGACGCTCAGCGCCGCGCCCAGGTGCGCCGCGCGCACGAGGAAGGCGGCCGCCTTCCGGAAAAACCAGGTCAGGGCGTGGGCGACGGCGTCCAGGCCGCGCGCAAACCCATTCCAAATTTCCAAGCCCGTGGGCCGTTGGCCCTTCGGGCGCTGCCTTCGGCGGGAAGGATCTCCCTTCCCCGTACCGAGATTGTTCATTGCATTGCCTCGCTTTCGATTTGGGTGGCCGGGGTTCTCCCCTCCGGCCATATTGTAAGGGATTTGCGGTTGCCTGTCAAATTCCCGCGCGCAAAAAAGGCAGTTTTTCCACAGAAAACGGGATTTTTTGCAACTTTTTTACGTGCCGCGCCGCCGGGGCGGCGCACCGCGCCCGGGAACAAAATCCCCGCAAATTCTTTCTTTACAGAGAGGGCGTTTTCCGTCATAATAGACCATATGCCCACGTTTTGTGACGACTTGAGGGGATACGCATGAAAAGAAACCGCACAACGAAATTTCTCCTTCTTCTCCTTTCCCTGTGCCTGCTGGCCGGCTGCGGCACCAGCACGCGCGAGATCGACCTGCAGGCCGTCGCCGCGGCCGCCCAGGAGACGAGCGAACCCACGGAGGACCCGCGCCCCTTTTTGGACGAATTCATCGCGCTGCTCAACGCCAACGACTTTGGCAGTTGCTATGCGATGCTCGCGCCCGGGACGCAGGAGGCCGTGACGCTGGTGGACTTCTCCGAGCGGTACGAGAACATCTTCAGCGCCATCGAGCTGACGAAGCTCTCCGTGGAATACGGCTCGCTCACCATGGACGCGGGCCAGCGCTACACGCAGGAGGCAACCCTCCTCTACGACAGCCCGATCCTGGGCACCTTTGCGCAGGACGTTTCCTTCGTTCTGGACTACTCGGAAGAGACGGGGACCTTTGTCCTCAACTGGACGCCGGCCATGATCTTTGAGGGGCTGACCTCCTCCAACGTCGTGCGCCTGCGCACGCTGGAGGCCGATCGCGGCGAGATCCTGGACAGCGCGCACAACGCCTATGCCGTCAACGCCTACGCCGAGAGCGTCTACGTGCAGCCCTCCCTCATCGAGGACGAGGCCTACACCATCGCGGCCCTGGCCTCGGTCCTGGGCATGGATGCGGCGGACGTGGAGAAGGTCATCCACTCCGAAACCGCGCAGAAATACGACTCCGCGGTCGTCAAGTCCTATCCGCCGGGCGGCATCTCCGAGGCGACGGAGAGCGCGCTGACCACGCTGCCGGGCGTCGGGGTCAACCGCACCTCCATGACGCCGATCCGCTACTATCCCCACGGCTCCTTCTTCGCGCACACCATGGGCTACACCTCGGCCATCACCGCGGACGAGATGAACACCCTGGACTCCGAGCGGTACGACATCTCCTCCTATGTAGGCCGCACGGGCCTGGAGGCCGCCTACGAGGACACGCTCTGCGGCACAAAGGGCTACTCCCTGGACATCTACGCCAGCGACGGCCAATGGCTCTCCACCGTCGCCCGCAAGGAGGCCGTGGACGGCCTGGACCTGGAGATCACGCTGGATTACGATCTGCAGGTCCGCGCGGAGGAGATCCTGGCGACGCTGTCTGTGGACAACCTCGCCGGCGCGGTGGTCGTGCTCGATCCAAAGACCGGGGACGTGCTGGCCATGTCCAGCTATCCGGACTTTGACCCCAATCTCTTCGTCCTCAACTCGGACCCGGTGACCTTGGCTTCCTATGTGGCGGAGGACTCCAACAGCCCGCTCTACAACCGCGCGGTGCAGGGTTCCTACATCCCCGGCTCCACGGTCAAGCCCCTGATTGCCGCCATGGCCCTGGAATACGACATTGTGGACGAGGACTACGAGTTCACGGGCGAGATCTACCGCAACCAGTGGACGCCCTCGGGCTTCTGGCCCTATCCCGCCATCACCCGCGCCACCTACTACTCCGGCCCGGTGAACATGTCCAACGCCATCACCTATTCGGACAATATCTACTTCTCCTACGTGGCGCTGCAGGCCGGGTGGGACATCCTGGAGCCGTTCCTGCAGCGGGTGGGCTTTGACGAGCGCATCGATTTCGACCTGCGCGTCTCCCAGCCGAGCTACCTGTCCAGCGGCAACTACGAGAACCGCCAGCTTCTGGCCGGTACGGGCCACGGCCAGGGCGAGCTGCTCATCTCCCCCCTGCAGATGGCCTGCATCTTCTCCTCCCTGGCCAACGACGGGGACATCATGACCCCGCGCCTGGTCAAGGCCACGCGCCGCATGGAGGGCACGGAATACGTCGTCGTCGAGGAGATGCCCACCTCCGTCTGGCGGGAGGACGTCATCACGCAGGACGCGCTGGACACCATCGTGCCCATGCTGCACCGCGTCGTCGAGGAGGGCACCGGCCGCCGCGCGGACATCGATGGACTGACCATCTACGGCAAGACCGGTACCGCCGAAATCGGCTCGGACAAGACGCGCGAAATCGGCTGGTTCATCGCCTTTGTGGACAACGAGGAGTATTCCCGCCTCGTGTGCGTGACGCTGGAACTGCCCGCCAACTACGAGGGCACCGTCCGCTACGACCTGGTGCGCGAGCTGCTCATGCCCTGAGGCGCAGCGCCGCGCATCCCCTCTTCCCCGCCCCCGGCGCGATCCGGGGGCGGGATTTTTTTACGCCCAGCGGTTTGCGAGGATGCGCGCAGCGGTCTGCTGCGGCGTCTCCGCACTGTTGTCGAGCGCAAGGCCGATGGCCGGCGTTTCCCGCAGAAAGTCCGCGCACAGCGCGCGCACGGAAAACCGCGCATAGCCGGTCTTGCCGCGGTCCCGCTCCCGCTGCTCCACGACCTCCGGCCGCGGGCAGAGGCGGACGACGCGCACCGGCAGGCCGCGCAGCCTTCCGAGCATATCGGGCAGCGCCCGGCCGTAGTAGTTGTCCTGCAGCACGACGGAAAACCCCGCCTGGAAGTAGGCTCGGGCCGTCTGCGCGGCCAGGTCGCAGCGAAGGGCGTATTGGCGCAGCGCTTCCGGGTCCGGGTCCGGCCCCATCTCCCGCCTGCCGGAGGCGATCATGCGGCGAAACGCATCGCCGCGCACGTGCGCGCAGGGTTCCAGCTCCTGCGCCAGGCACTCGGCCACCGTGGACTTTCCCGACGCCATGACGCCGGTGATGAGATAGAATTGCGGATTCACGTTCCTCTCTCCTCTCCCCTGCGCGGCAAAAGGGGCGCCCCGGCCCGAAACGACCGGAGCGCCCCTTTTTTGCGCTTTTATTCTTCCTCCTGCACGACCGTGCTCACGCCGTCGACCATCTCGCGCCGCGTCTCGTCCAGGGTGCCGGCGTCCGCGCCCAGGGCCTCCTGGATCTCCGCGGGCACGGCGGCGACGCGCGTGCGGTCGCTCGCGCTCATGTTCTGGTAGCCCCGCTCGCTGTATTCGACGGCGGACAGGACCTCGAAGGAGTACTTGCCGCCCGCCGAGTACTTGAGCACCCAGGTCGGCACATAGGTCACGCTGTCGATGCTCTCCTCCCCGGTGTCAAAGTTCTTGGTGAGGGTGACGCTGAGCACATAGCCCGCGTCCTCGCCGCCCGAGCGCGTGGGGCCGACGAAGTTGCCCAGGCCGTAGGCCACAAGGGTCCTGCCGCCGTCCCGGCCCTGGACGTACGTCAGGGTCTGCGGCAGGCTCGCGTGGGTGCCGAGCACGACGTCCACGCCGCGGTCGGCAAAGACCTGCGCCCAGTTCTTCTGCGAGTCGGTGAGCACGTCCTCCTCGCCGTCCCAGCGGACGCAGACCACGACGAAGTCCACGCCGGCGGCGTCGGCCTCGACCTGCTTCATGTCGTTGTCAAAGGTGGTCTCGTTGAGGTACTTGACGGTATCGGCCGCGCCCTCGGGCGTCTGGAGCGTGGACTCGGTGTAGCTGAGCACGGCGATGCGCAGGTCGTCCTTGGTGAGGATGAGCGGGTTGACGTACTCCGACCCGCTGTCGTAGGCGCCCACGCCGTGGAGCCCTGCGTCGCGCACGGCCTGCACGGTCTGCTGCGCGCCGGCGATGTCCCGGTCGAGGATGTGCGCCCCGGCCAGGTTCAGCACGTCAAACCCCGCGTCGGACAGGGCCGTGAGCAGGGAGGCCGGCGCGGTCACCGCGTCGTAGTTGGAGGTGCCGACCGTGGCGCCCAGGCTGCCGATGGTGAAGTCCTGCCAGGAGGTATAGGCCGCGATGCGGCTGAAGAAATTCGTAAAGTCGTACCCGCCGGCCTCCAGGCTTGCGGCCTGCAGCTCCTGCGCGTGCAGGAGGATGTCGCCCACCGCGCCCAGCGTCACCGACTGCGTGCCGGAGCCGCGCGCGGGCGTTGCCGAGGGAGAAGCTTCCGGGCTTTCCGTGGGCTCGCCGTCCGGGGAGGCGGCGGGCGTCTGCGCGGGGGAGCTGTCCGGGGAGGCCTCCGGCGTCGCGCTCGGCGGCGCGGAGGGGTTGTTCAGCTGGAGGTCGTCCCCACTGTTTTTCAGCCAGCTGGGCACGGCGCGCACGAGCAAGGTGACGCTGGTGGCAAGGAGCACAACGCACAGCGCCGTCAGCAGGATGTTCCGCCAATTCGGTCTTCTTTTATGCGGCTTATTTCGCGTATAGAGCACAGGCACACGCCCTTTCTGCATTCTTTTTTGGTTATTATACCACAGGTTTTCTCTGGATTCAATCGGCTGCACGGAAACCGCGCCCTTCCGCATAGAAAACGACGAAATCGGGCCGCAGGTTGCCCGGATTTTGTCGATTTTTTGCGCAGGATCTGCGGTTTCCCCGGCGCGCGAAAAGGCCCCCGCCGCCGCGCGGCAGGGGCCTTTTCATTCTTGGCCGGGGCGCCTCATCCCGCCTCGCTGGCGCGGATGGCGGCGCGGGTGATGTTCTCGTAGTTGGTTTCAAAGTCGTCCGCGGTCATGTCGCTGGTCAGATAGGAGACGAAGAGCTGCGCCTTCTGCGTCTGCGAATCGCCCAGGGCATAGTCCGGGACGACGCGGCTCCGGCCGGCGAGCTGGAAGAAGTCGTTGAACGCGCACAGCAGCTTGTCCTCGTACTCGACGTCCTGCACGGCCATGACCGAGAGGGTCTCCTCCGCCCAGGAGGCGCAGTTCTCCGGGTTGGTCAGGCCGCGCAGGAGCTGCACCGCCTCCTGGGGGTGCTCGGTGCCGGCGTAGACCGCAAAGCCGTCCTGATAGCAGGCGTCGGAGAAGAGGGTCTCTTCGCAGGACTCCGGCCCCGGGAACAGGAAGCAGTCCATGGAGAAGGCGAGGTAGTCCTCCTGGCCGCGCAGCTGGTACAGGTCGTTCGTATTGCACAGGAGCATGGCCGCCTGGCCGGAGAGGAAGCTGTCGATCGCGGCCTCCTCGTCCACGGACAGGGGGCTGGGCCCGAAGAAGCCCCGCTCGACCCAGTCCTTGACGCGCTGGGCGCCCACGGCGAGCTCGCCCTGCCAGTCCGTGCGCCGGCCGCGCAGGCGGTCCGCGTCGTCGAGGTTCCCGGCCTCCAGGGTGACGTAATTCGTCACGATGCCCCGCAGCGCCTCGATCTGGAACCCGTCCGGCCGGCCCGCGGCGGCGAGCGGGACGAGGCCTTCGTTCAGGGCCAGCTGCATCAGCGCCGTCATCTCCTCCTGGGAGGAGGGCTTGCGCCAGCCGTAGCGGTTGAACAGGTCCTCGTTGTAGATCACGACCACGCCGCTGCCCCGGAAGGGGATGCCGTACAGGCCGTCCTCCAGGGTGTATTCCGCAAGGGCGCCGGGCTGAAAGCCGCCGGCCCATTCCTCGTCCATGTAGGGGGTCAGGTCCAGCACCAGCCCCTGGCTGTGCGCGCTGCCGAACTCATCCGCATATTGAAAAAACACATCGTACATGCTGGCGGAGGCCGCGGCGGACTGCACCTCCCGGTTCACCGAACTCCAGTCCACGGTGTTGATCTCCACGCGCAGGGCCTCGTTCTCCTCCTCCACCGCGCGGACGATCTTTTCCATCGTCTGCTCGTGCTCGCTCCAAATGTGCAGAAACCGGATGGTGACCTGGCCCTCCTGTTCGCTGGGGTGGCTGGGCGAACCCTGCATCTGTGCGGGCTCCGTGCAGCCCACGACGGAAAACAAAATTGCCGCACAGATCGCGCCGATCCAAAAACACTTTCGTCTTTTCATCCCGCAAACGCCTTTCGCTTCATCAATATTACGGCTCTATTCTAATATTGGAATTGGGATCTGTCAACGCCGCTTTGGTGAAATCCCATTTCATTCAGATTCAGTTTTTGTAAAATCTCATTGTACCGTGTTTCCCGGAACTCGCCCTTGTCTTGCCGGATCGGAAATGGTATCATAGATTCGACAAAAATACAAAAGGATGGGTGGACCACATGAACGCACGAATTTTCCTGCACCGGCACCGGGGAATCCTCCTTGTCGGCTTGGTCTTTGCGCTGATCTACATGGGCAACGGCTCCTACAGCCCGTACATCCAGCTCTACTATAAGGAAGCGGGCCTGTCCACGAGCCAGATCGGCCTGATCACGGCCATCGGCCCCTTCGCGTCCCTGGTGTTTCAGACGGCCTGGGGGCGCCTTGCGGACCGCACGAACCGCAAGTTCGTGCTGCTGCTGACGCTCGTGCTGTCGGCGGCGTGCGCGCTGCTGTACCTGCTGGGCGCGTCGTTTGGGTATATTCTCTTTGTCTCGGTGCTGTACGTGCTCTTCAACATGTCGGTCCTGCCCATGGCGGACGCCATGGCGCTGGAATTCTGCACGAAGAACCGCTACCGCTTTTCGCCCATCCGCCTTTGCGGGACGGTCGGCTACGCGCTGATACCGATCCTGCTGGGCACCCTGTTCTCCCTGGACTTAAGGCGCATCTTCTACGCATACGTGATCTTCACCTGCGCCGCGGCGGCTGCGACCCTCTTCTTTCCCCGGTCGGACGAACAGCGCATGCGCGCCGCGCAGAAAAACGCGGGCGAAAAGAAGCCCCTCTCGCTGCGGCCCCTGCTGCGCGACCCGATGGTGCTCTTCCTGCTGATTGCAAACTTTGTGATCTCGGTGGGGATCTGCGCCTACACCTACCTGCCGCTGTACGCCTCGGAGCTGGGGTATGACAACAACGCCTGCGGCCTGCTCAACGCCTTCTCCGCGCTGTCGGAGATCCCGACGCTCCTGCTGATCGACCGGGTGATGAAGAAGATCCGCGGCTCGACCATCATCGTGGCCTCCGCCTTCTTCTGCGCGCTGCGGCTGTTTCTGACCTATGTGAGCGGGTTTTTCGGCGCGGGGGCCTTCGCGATGCTGACCTTCGCCCAGCTCCTGCAGTCGGTCAGCTACATGACGAACTACTACTGCTCGGCAAACCTCATCCACGAGCGCTTCCCGCCGGAGCTCAAGTCCACCGCGCAGACCCTGCTGGCCATGATCACCGCGGGCTTTTCCCGGATCTTCGGGAGCCTGGTGGGCGGGTACCTGTCGGAGAGCTCGGTGCTGGGGCTGCAGAATACGTTCCTGTTCTTCGCGCTGTTCCTGCTGGCGGGGTCGTTCGTGGTGCTGCTGGCCTACCGCCGCGCCGAGCGCCCGGCGGCAAACAATCGCGCCGGTATGTAAATTTCTCCCGAAATCGCGGGAAAGCGCTCCTTTTCCTGCAAAAAGTGTGCTATACTGAACCTGTATGCATTCTGCATTCCATCGAACGCGAAAAAGGGGAAGATAACATGGCGAAAGCGAAAAAGGTTCTCATCATCGGATCGGGACCCATCATCATCGGCCAAGCGTGCGAATTCGACTACTCCGGCACCCAGGCCTGCAAGGCCCTGCGCAATTTGGGGTATGAGATCGTGCTGGTCAACTCCAACCCGGCCACCATCATGACGGACCCGGGCATCGCGGACGTGACCTACATCGAGCCGCTCAACGCCCAGCGGCTGACCGACATCATCGAAAAGGAGCGGCCGGACTGGCTCCTGCCCAACCTCGGCGGGCAGAGCGGCCTGAACCTCTGCTCGGAGCTGAACAAGCTGGGCGTGCTGGACAAGTACAACGTCCAGGTCATCGGCGTGCAGGTGGACGCCATCGAGCGCGGCGAGGACCGCATCGAGTTCAAGAAGACGATGAACGACCTGGGCATCGACATGGCCGCTTCCGAGGTCGCCTATTCCGTGGACGAGGCGCTCTCCATCGCGGACCGTCTCGGCTACCCGGTGGTGCTGCGCCCGGCCTACACCATGGGCGGCACGGGCGGCGGCATCGTCTACGATCCGCTGGAGCTGGCCACGGTGTGCGCGCGCGGGCTGCAGGCCTCGCTCGTCGGCCAGGTGCTGGTCGAGGAGTGCGTGCTCGGCTGGGAGGAGCTGGAGCTGGAGGTCGTGCGCGACAAGGACGGCAACATGATCACCGTCTGCTTCATCGAGAACATCGACCCCCTGGGCGTGCACACGGGCGACTCCTTCTGCTCGGCGCCCATGCTCACCATCCCCGAGGACGTGCAGAAGGAGCTGCAGCGCCAGGCGTACAAGATCGTGGACGCCATCCAGGTCATCGGCGGCACGAACGTGCAGTTCGCCCGCAACCCGGAGACCGGGCGCATCATCGTCATCGAGATCAACCCGCGCACCTCGCGCTCCTCGGCCCTGGCCTCCAAGGCGACGGGCTTCCCCATCGCGCTGGTTTCGGCGATGCTGGCAACGGGCCTGACGCTTGCCGACATCCCCTGCGGCAAGCACGGCACGCTCAAGAACTACGTCCCCGGCGGCGACTACGTGGTCATCAAGTTCGCCAGATGGGCCTTTGAGAAGTTCAAGAAGGCCGAGGACAAGCTCGGCACGCAGATGCGCGCCGTGGGCGAGGTCATGAGCATCGGCAAGACCTATAAAGAAGCCTTCCAGAAGGCGATCCGCTCCCTGGAGAACGGAAGATACGGCCTGGGCTTTGCCAAGGACTTCCACGAAAAGAGCCTGGAGGAGCTGCTCAAGCTCCTGGAAAAGCCCACCTCCGAGCGGCAGTTTATCCTCTATGAGGCGCTGCGCAAGGGCGCAAGCGTCACGCAGCTCTGGGAGCTGACCAAGATCAAGCCCTACTTCCTCGAGCAGATGAAGGAGCTCGTGGACGAGGAGAACGCGCTGCTCGCGCACAAGGGCGCGCTTCCCGACCGCGAGACGCTGCTCGCCGCCAAGAAGGACGGCTTCTCCGACCGCTACCTTTCCAAGCTCCTGGACCTGCCGGAGGACGAGATCCGCGCCGCCCGGAAGGCGTACGGCATCCACGCCGGCTGGGAGGGCGTGCACGTTTCCAGCACCAAGGACGCGAACTACTACTTCTCCTCCTACAACATCGAGGACGCGTCCCCGGTGAGCGCAAACCCCAAGAAGATCATGATCCTCGGCTCCGGCCCCAACCGCATCGGCCAGGGCATCGAGTTCGACTACTGCTGCGTGCACGCGGCAAAGGCGCTCAAGTCCCTGGGCTTTGAGACGATCATGATCAACTGCAACCCGGAGACCGTCTCCACCGACTACGACACCTCGGACAAGCTCTACTTCGAGCCCCTGACGCTGGAGGACGTGCTCGCCATCCACGAAAAGGAAAAGCCCCTGGGCGTCATCGCGCAGTTCGGCGGCCAGACGCCGCTCAACCTCGCCGCCGCGCTCAAGAAGAACGGCGTCCACATCCTGGGCACCAGCCCCGAGACCATCGACATGGCCGAGGACCGCGACCTCTTCCGCGCGATGATGGACAAGCTCGAGATCCCCATGCCCGAAAGCGGCATGGCCGTGACCGCGGACGACGCGGTGGCGATCGCCAACCGCATCGGCTACCCGGTCATGGTCCGCCCCTCCTACGTGCTGGGCGGCCGCGGCATGGAGGTCGTGCACGACGAGGAGTCCCTCCGCTTCTACATGGCGCAGGCCGTGGGCGTGACACCCGACCGGCCCATCCTCATCGACCGCTTCCTGCACAACGCCACGGAGTGCGAGGCGGACGCCGTCTCCGACGGGGAGAACGTCTTTGTTCCCGCGGTGATGGAGCACATCGAGCTTGCGGGCATCCACTCGGGCGACTCGGCCTGCATCCTGCCCTCCAAGAACATCTCGCCGGAGAACGTCGAGATCATCCGCTCCTACACGATGAAGATCGCCAAGGAGATGCACGTCCAGGGCCTGATGAACATGCAGTACGCCATCGAGGACGGCAAGGTCTACGTCCTGGAGGCGAACCCGCGCGCCAGCCGCACGGTGCCGCTGGTCTCCAAGGTCTGCAACATCCAGATGGTGCCGCTGGCCACCGAGATCATCACCGCGCCGCTGACCGGCCGGCCCTCGCCCGTGCCCGCGCTGCGCCCGCGCCACATCCCCTACTACGGCGTCAAGGAGGCCGTCTTCCCCTTCAACATGTTCCAGGAGGTCGACCCCCTGCTCGGGCCGGAGATGCGCTCCACGGGCGAGGTCCTGGGCCTGAGCGAGGACTTCGGCGAGGCCTACTTCAAGGCGCAGGAGGCCACCCAGACCAAGATCGCGCTGTCGGGCAGGGTCTTCCTCTCCGTCAACGACCGCGACAAGCCCGAGCTGCCGGAGATCGCCCGCGGCTTTGCCGAGTGCGGCTTCAAGCTCTGCGCGACCGGCGGCACGGCGGACGTCATCGAGGGCCTGGGCATCCCGGTCGAGCGCGTGCACAAGCTACACCACGGCCAGCCCCACGCGGTGGACCTCATCGCCCGCGGGGACATCGACATCGTCGTCAACACCCCCAACGACAAGAAGGGCGCGCAGGACGACAGCATCATCCGCAAGGCCGCCATCCGCAGCCGCGTCTTCTACGTCACCACCATGGCCGCGGCGCGGGCGACCATCGCCGGCATCCGCGCCGTCGCGCACGAGGAGAAGCGCCCGCCGCGCTCCCTGCAGGAGTTCCACGCGCTGATTCGCGAGGAATAAACCCTCACTTGGACGTTGGGAGGGCTGCGCCATAGGCGCAGCCCTCCCCTTTTTCCGCAAAAAATATTACCATTTTGTTACATCCCCCGTTGACAAGCGCGGGGCCATCCGATACAATGGGCCTGTATCCGTGTAAAAAAAACAACGTATGGAGGAGTTATGAAGACACGACAGAACGGGAAGATGAGCCGTGTGCAGCTGATCTTCCTCTTCCTGCGGGGCAGCAAGCGGTACTACCTGCTGGCCATCCTGGGCTCGCTCTTTGTGACGCTGACGGAGATGATCACCCCGCAGATCATCAAGCTCACCGTCGACAGCGTCATCGGATCCGAACCGCTGCGCGTTCCCGGGTTCCTTGCGGCGCTGGTCGACGCCGTGGGCGGGGTCGAGGCGCTCAAGGGCAACCTGCTCTGGATCGCGGCGGCGGTGGTGCTGATCGCGGCGCTGACGGCGGTGTTCCGCTTCGTCAACCTGCTGGAGACGGCGCGCGCGTCGGAGACGTTCGTCTGCCGCATCCGCAATCTGCTCTTTGCGCACATCCAGCGCCTGCCCTTTGCCTGGCACATGAAGAACCAGACCGGCGACATCATCCAGCGCTGCACCTCGGACGTGGACACGGTGCGCAACTTCGTGACCGATCAGTTCATGAACGTGGTGCGCATCAGCATCCTGCTGGTGCTGTCGCTTTCGTTCATGATCTCGATGAACCTGCGCCTTTCGGTCGTGGCGATGGTCTCCATCCCGGTCATCTTCACCTATTCCATGATCTTTCAGCGCAAGATCAGCGACCGCTTCACCAAGTGCGACGAGAGCGAAGGCGTCCTTTCCACCATCGCGCAGGAAAACCTGACGGGCGTGCGCGTCGTGCGCGCCTTTGGCCGCGAGAAATACGAAAAGGACCGCTTTGAAAAGCAGAACAACGTCTACACCAACCTCTGGATGCGGCTGTGCAAGGTGCTGGCCATCTTCTGGGGAACGGGCGACTTCGTCTCGCTCCTGCAGGTGATGCTCATCATCGTCCTGGGTTCGGTGCTCAGCGTGCAGGGGGAGATGACCGCGGGCGAGTTCATCGCCTTCATCTCCTATAACTCGATGCTCACCTGGCCCGTGCGCCAGCTCGGCCGCGTGATCGCGGACATGTCCAAGGCGAGCGTATCCATCGACCGCATCAACTACATCATGTCCTCCCCGGAGGAGGAGGACCGCCCCGGCGCCCTGGAGCCGGACCTCCGGCAGGACATCGTGTTCGACCACGTGACCTTTGCCTACGACGACAACCCGCCGGTGCTCAAGGACGTCTCCTTCACCATCCCCGCGGGGTCCACGTTCGCGATCCTGGGCTCGACCTCGTCCGGAAAGAGCACGCTGATGTACCTGCTCAACCGCCTCTACGAGGTGCCGGAGGGCTGCGGCACGGTCTCCATCGGCGGGGTGGACGTGCGCGACATCCGCGCGGACTACCTGCGCCGGGGCGTGGGCATGTGCCTGCAGGAGCCCTTCCTCTTCAGCCGCACGATCCGGGAGAACATCGGCATCACCGCGCGCGACATGGACATGGGCGAGATCCGGCGCGCCGCCTCCATCGCCTGCGTGGACGAGGCCATCTCCGACTTTGCGCACGGATACGACACGGTCGTGGGCGAGCGCGGCGTGACCCTCTCCGGTGGGCAGAAGCAGCGCACGGCGATCGCGCGGATGCTCACGCAGCGCGCGCCGATCATGGTCTTTGACGACTCGCTCTCGGCCGTGGACGCGGAGACGGACCTCAAGATCCGCACCCAGCTCAAGACGCACCTGGGCGGCTCCACGGTCATCCTGATCTCCCACCGCGTCACCACCCTCATGAGCGCGGACTGCATCCTGGTCCTGGACAAGGGGCGCGTGCAGCAGATGGGCACGCACGAGGAGCTCATGGCGCAGGAGGGCATCTACCGCCACATCTTCAACATGCAGATGAGCAGCGAGGTAACCGCATGACAGAAAAGACAACGCACAGCGACTACAAGGTCCGGCTGCCGTGGTTCGGCCTGCCGCGCCTCGTCCCCTTCCTCAAGCCCTATAAGGGCATCGTGATCTGCATGGCGGTGTTGGTGCTGCTCAACGGCGTCATCGACATCTGCCTGCCCCTATTCCAGCAATACGCCATCAACAACTTCATCGCCAAGGGCACGCTCCAGGGCCTGGGCGACTTCATCGGCCTGTACGTCTGCGTGATCGCGCTGCAGATCGTCTTCTCCATGATCGACGCCTACCAGGCCTGCCAGATCGAGATGTACGTCGGCCGGGACCTGAAGCGCGCAAGCTTCAACCACCTGCAGACCCTCTCCTTCTCCTATTTCAACCAGAACAGCGTGGGCTACATCCACGCGCGCGTCATGTCCGACACCAACCGCATCGGTTCCATCGTGGCCTGGGGCCTGATGGACACGGTGTGGAACCTCTCGTACCTTGTGGGCGTGATCGTGGTCATGTTCGTCATCAACTGGCGCCTGGCGCTGTGGGTGGTGGCGCTGACCCCCGTCATCACCCTGATCGCGGCCTTCTTCCAGAGCAAGCTCACCGTGCTCAACCGCCGCGTGCGCGAGATCAACTCCCAGATCACGGGCAACTTCAACGAGGGCATCACCGGCGCCAAGACCACAAAGACCCTGGTCGTGGAGGAAAAGATGGAGCAGGACTTCGGCCGCACGACCGAGGACATGCGCAAGACCTCCATCCGCACCGCGCGCTACCGCGCGACCTTCATCTCCATCGTCATGTTCACGGCCTCCTTTGCGATGGCGCTGGTGCTCTGGCGCGGGGGCACGCTGGCCATGACGAGCGAGACGCTCATGCAGATCGGCACGCTGTCGGTCTTCATGAACTACGCGCTGGGTCTCATGGAGCCGATCCAGACCCTGGTGCGCATGATCTCCGAGCTCATCAACGTCCAGGTCAACATCGAGCGCTTCACGAACCTGCTGGCCACGCGCTCGGACGTGGAGGACAGCCCCGAGGTCGTCGAAAAGTACGGCGATACCTTCCAGCCCAAGCGCGAGAACTGGGAGCCCCTCCACGGCGACGTGGAGTTCCAGGACGTCTCCTTCAAGTACCCGGACGGGGAGGAATACATCCTGGAGCACTTCAACCTCAAGGTCCCCCAGGGCACGAACGTGGCCATCGTGGGCGAGACGGGCGCGGGCAAGTCCACGCTGGTCAACCTGGTCTGCCGCTTCTTTGAGCCGACAAAGGGCCGCGTCCTCATCGACGGGCGCGACGCGCGCGAGCGCAGCCAGCTCTGGCTGCACTCCAACATCGGCTACGTCCTGCAGACTCCGCACCTCTTCTCCGGAACGGTGCTGGAAAACCTGCGCTACGGCAAGCCCGACGCGACCATGGAGGAGATCGAGGCCGCCTGCAAGGCCGTTTCCGCGGACACGATCATCGACCAGCTCGAAAACGGCTACGACAGCGACGTTGGCGAGGGCGGCGACCTGCTCTCCACCGGCGGCAAGCAGCTGATCTCCTTTGCGCGCGCGGTGCTCGCGGACCCGCGCATCTTCGTCCTGGACGAGGCCACCAGCTCCATCGACACCATCACCGAGCACCTGATCCAAAACGCCATCGAGCACCTGATGAAGGGCCGCACCTCCTTTGTCATCGCGCACCGCCTCTCCACCATCCGCCAGGCGGACATCATCCTGGTCGTGGACGCGGGCAAGATCATCGAGCGCGGCACGCACGAGGAGCTCATGGCCAAGAAGGGCCACTACTACACGCTCTACACGCGCCAGTTCGAGCAGGAGGCCGTTGAACAGGCCTTCTCCTGATCCCCCGGGAAAGGAGGGACTTGCCCCATGCGGCTGTGCATTGTCTCCGCTCCGCGCAAAGTCTAAAGACGGGCGAAACGCGCGCGGAGCCTGAGAACCCCCATTCTTTTCGCCCCTTGCGGACTTTGCGCCTTTTTTCGGAAAAACCAAAAAAGGAGCGGAGTTCCCATGAAGACCCCGAAGTTTCTTTCCTCGCTTCCCACGCGCGCAGACCTTGTGGAGATGCGCGCCTTCCTCCTGCTGTGGAGCACGCAGGCCCTCTCCTCCCTGGGCAGCTCGATGACCGCCTTTGCGCTCGTCGTCTGGTCCTACGAGGCCGAGGGCTCCGCGCTGACCACGGCGCTGCTCTCGGTCTGCTCCTACGCGCCGTATGTGCTGGTGAGCGTCTTTGCCGGCGCGCTCTCGGACCGCTGGAACAAGAAGGCCGTGCTGCTGATCTGCGACGGCTTTGCGGCGCTGACGACGCTGCTCACGCTCCTGCTGCTGTGCACAGGCCGGCTGCAGATCTGGCATCTCTACGCGCTCAACGCGCTCAGTGGCCTGATGAACAGCGTGCAGCAGCCCGCCTCCGAGGTGACGACGACGCTGCTCACGCCGCGGGCGCAGTTCCAGCGCGCGGCTTCCTTGCGCGCGCTGTCCTCCTCGGTGGTGAACCTTGCGACCCCGGCGCTGGCGGCGGCGGTGCTCGGCTTTGCGGGCCTGCCCGGCGTGATCGCCTTTGACCTTGCGACCTTTGCCGTGGCGGCGCTGACGCTGGCCTTCGGCATCCGCCTGCCCAAGGCCGCGGACAGCGCCCCGCGCGAGGAGAGCCTCCTTGCCGCCGCGCGCGCCGGGCTGCGCTTCCTCTGGCGCCACGCAGGCATCCTGCACCTGATCCTGTTCCTGGCCGGCATCAACCTCATCGCCTCGATGTACAACGCGGCGCTGCCCGCGCGCACGCTCCCCCTTGCCGGCCAGGCCGGCTACGGATTGGTGGGCAGCGTATCCGGCGCGGCGATGCTCGCCGGGTCCGCGCTCGCGGTGCTCCTGCCCGCGCCCAAGCGGCGCGCGCGCGTGATCTGCGGCACGCTCCTGCTCTCGATGAGCACGGAGAACTTCCTGCTGGCGCTGGGGCGCTCTCCCCTGTCCTGGTGCGTGGGCGCGGTGCTGGGCTGGATCGGCATCCCGCTGATGAACGCCAACCTCGACGCGCTGCTGCGCACCTCCCTGCCGCTGGAGATGCAGGGCCGCGTCTACGCCGCGCGCAACGCCCTGCAGTTCTTCACGATCCCGCTGGGGTACCTGCTGGGCGGCGCGCTGGTGGACGCGCTGAGCGCATCGGAGGCGCTGGGCGCCGTGCCGCTGCTTTCGGCGGCCTTCGGCGCGGGCCAGAGCGGCGCGGCGGGCGCGCTCCTCTTCCTGCTGGGCCTTGCGGGCACGGCGCTGTGCCTGGGCTTCTCCCAGGACCGCGCCATCCGCAGCCTGGAAGGGTGATATAAAACTCCCTCGGACCGCATGGGTCCGAGGGATTCTTTTGCGTCAGAGGTTCTTGACAAACAGCGCGCGGATCGCGTTGAGCACGGCCAGGATCATGACGCCCACGTCCGCGAAGATCGCCAGCCACATATTCGCTAGGCCCAGCGCGCCCAGGACCAGGCAGATGATCTTGATGCCGATGGCAAAGACGATGTTCTCGTAGACGATGCGCAGGCACTTGCGGGAGATCCGGATCGCCTTGGCGATCTTCATCGGATCGTCGTCCATCAGGACCACGTCCGCGGCCTCGATCGCCGCGTCCGACCCCATGGCGCCCATGGCGATGCCGATGTCCGCGCGGCGCAGCACCGGCGCGTCGTTGATGCCGTCGCCCACGAAGGCGAGCTTTGCCCCCTCGGGCTTCTCCGCGAGGAGCTCCTCCACCTTGGCGACCTTGTCCGCGGGCAGGAGCTCGCTGTACACCCGGCCGACCCCCAGGTCTGCGGCGACCTGCTCGGCGACGCGCCGGCTGTCGCCCGTGAGCATGACGGTCTGCTGCACGCCGGCGCGCTTCAGCGTCTCCACCGCGCGCTTGGCGTTGGGCTTTACCACGTCGGCGATGACGATGTGGCCCGCGTACTTGCCGTCCAGGGCCATGTGCACGATGGTCCCCACGCTGTGGCAGGGGATGCACGGAACGCCCAGGCGCTCCATCAGCTTGTCGTTGCCCGCGGCGACCTCCATGCCGTCCACCCGGGCCACGACGCCGTTTCCGCCGATCTCCTGGACGTTCTGCACGCGGCTGCGGTCGACCGGCTTGCCGTACGCCTTCTCGATGCTCTTTGCGATCGGGTGCGAGGACGCGCTCTCGGCCAGGGCCGCGTATTCCAGCAGCTTCTGGTTCTCCATCGCGCAGTGGTGCACGCCGCAGACCTCGAACACGCCCTGGGTCAGCGTCCCGGTCTTGTCAAAGACCACGACGCGCGTCTTGGAGAGCGTCTCCAGGTAGTTGGAGCCCTTGACGAGGACGCCCGCGTTGCTCGCCCCGCCGATGCCCGCAAAGAAGGACAGCGGGATGCTGATGACCAGCGCGCACGGGCAGGAGATGACCAGGAACGTCAGCGCGCGGTAGATCCACGTCCCCCACGCCGCGGGCAGGCCGAGGAAGAGCAGGCGCACCAGCGGCGGCAGCACCGCCAGCGCCAGCGCCGCGATGCAGACCGCGGGCGTGTAGACGCGCGCAAACTTGGAGATGAAGTCCTCGGACTTCGACTTGCGCGAGGAGGCGTTTTCCACAAGGTCCAGGATCTTGGAGACGGTGGACTCGCCAAATTCCTTTGTCGTGCGCACCTTGATCAGGCCGCTCATGTTGATGCAGCCGGAGAGGATCTCGTCGCCCGCGCGGACCTCGCGCGGCAGGCTCTCGCCCGTGAGCGCGGAGGTGTTCAGGGTCGAAGCGCCCTCGAGCACGACGCCGTCGATGGGCACCTTCTCGCCCGGCTGCACGACGATGACGCTCCCGATCTCCACCTCGTCCGGGTCCACCTGCACGAGCGCGCCGTCCCGCTCCACGTTGGCGGAGTCCGGCCGGATGTCCATCAGCTCGCTGATGTTGCGGCGGCTCCTGCCCACCGCGTAGCTCTGGAACCACTCGCCCACCTGGTAGAAGAGCATGACGGCCACGGCCTCCGTGTAGTCCCCGCTGCCCTCGTAGAGCGCCAGGGCGATGGCGCCCACCGTGGCGATCGCCATCAGGAAGTTTTCGTCGAATACCTGGCGGTTCCGGATGCCCTTGGCCGCCTTGATCAGGATGTCATAGCCAATGACGAGATAGGGCACGAGGTACAGCAGAAACCGCAGCGCCCCCGTCGCCGGCACAAAGTGCAGCGCCACCAGCAGGGCCGCGGCCACGAGGATGCGCGCGAGCATGGTCCTCTGCTTTTTGTTCATAGTTCCTCCCTCCGCCCCGAGGCGCCGCCTCGGAGCTTTTCTCTTATTATATGCTCATCTATTCATATGTTGAGCGAAAATCAACCCCTCCTTGCGAGGGGTTGGGTCCTGACTCAGAGATAGACCTCGCAGTCGTCTTCCACGCGCTTGCAGTTGGCGCGGACCTGCTGCATCACGGTCTTGGGGTCGTGTCCGTCGAGAAACTCGACGATCATCTTGAGGGTCATGAAGTTGACGGTCGCCTTGGCCACGCCCGGGGTCTTGCAGGCGGCCTCCTCCATCTTGTTGGCACAGTTTGCGCAGTCCACTTCGATCTTATAGGTCTTTTTCACGTTCCGCTCCTCCTATCTGTCCGGCGCCGGGCCGGACGCGCGTTGGATGGATTCGCCTTCCATCTGTTCAGCTTAAACAATTAAGTAACTGTTTAACTGTAGCTATAGGATACACCCCGTGCCCGCTTCCGTCAAGGGGCCTGCCGCGCTTTTTCCCGTTTGGGCAAAAGGTCCTCCCGTTCGGACCAAAGCTGTTCGAAAAAATCCCCGGAAACTCGGACTTTTTCTGCATGCGCGCCCTTTGGGCAAAAAAACCTTCCGTTTGGGCGATACAAACGCGGCCAAGTCGTTTATACTAAGAGAGGATACGGATACCCCGTAGGGGTGTTATCCAAGGGAAGGAGGATTCCTGCATGCAGGAGAGATATGACGTAACCGGCATGACGTGCGCGGCCTGCTCGGCCCGCGTGGAGAAGAGCGTCTCCGCCCTGCCGGGGGTGACGCAGTGCACGGTCAACCTGCTCAAGAACAGCATGGTCGTGGACTACGACGATGCGGCGCTGAGCAGCGGGCAAATCGTCGCCGCGGTGGAAAAGGCTGGGTATGGCGCCTCGCTGCAACAGAAGGCCGGCGCAAAGGCCGCGCCCAAGGGCGAGGAGCCGGGCGCGGCGGCCAAGCGGGAATACCTGGCGATGCGCCGCCGGGTGATTGGGTCCTTTGTCTTCACCGTGCCCCTGTTCTACCTTTCCATGGGGCACATGATGGGCTGGCCGCTGCCGGGGATTTTCCTCGGGACGGAAAACGCGATGCTCTACGCGCTGACGCAGTTCCTGCTGCTGCTGCCGGTCGTGGCCATCAACTTCAAGTACTATCGCCAGGGGTTCAAGACGCTGCTGCACGGCTCGCCCAACATGGACTCGCTCATCGCGCTGGGGTCGGGCGCGTCCCTGGCCTACGGCGTCTACGCGCTCTACAAGATCGCCTTTGGATTCGGCCATGGGGACCTTGCGATGGTGGAGCAGTTCACCCACGACCTGTACTTTGAGGGCGCGGGCACGATCCTGACGCTCATCACGCTGGGCAAGTTCTTCGAGGCGCGCGCCAAAGGCCGCACCTCGGACGCGATCAACAAGCTGCTGAACCTGGCGCCCAAGACGGCGACGGTCCTTCGCGGCGGCGCGGAGGTCGTCCTCCCGGTCGAGGAGGTGCAAAAGGGCGACCTGCTCGTGGTCAAGGCCGGGGAGAGCATTCCGGTCGACGGCGTGCTCGTGGAGGGCAGCGCCTCGGTGGACGAATCCGCCATCACGGGCGAGAGCATCCCGGTCGACAAGCAGCCGGGCGACCGCCTCATCGGCGCGACGGTCAGCCGCAGCGGCTACTGCAAGATGCGCGCCGAGAAGGTGGGCGACGAAACCGCGCTCGCCCAGATCATCCGCCTGGTGGACGAGGCGACCAGCTCCAAGGCGCCGATCGCCAAGCTCGCGGACAAGGTCGCGGGCGTGTTCGTGCCGGTGGTGATCGCCATCGCGGTCGTCGCGGCGGTCGTGTGGCTGCTGTGCGGCGCGACGTTTGAATTCGCGCTGACGATCGCGGTGTCGGTGCTGGTGGTGTCCTGCCCGTGCGCGCTGGGCCTGGCCACGCCCACGGCGATCATGGTCGGGACCGGCCGCGGCGCGAGCAACGGCATCCTGATCAAGTCCGCCGAGGCCCTGGAGACGGCGCACGACGTGCAGGTCGTCGTGCTGGACAAGACCGGCACCATCACCCAGGGCCAGCCGGTGGTGACGGACCTCGCCCCGCAGGCGCAGGTTTCCGAGGAAACGCTGCTGACGGCCGCGGCCTCGCTCGAGGCGCTCTCGGAGCATCCCCTTGCCCGCGCCATCGTGGAGGAGGCCAGGCGCCGCGGCGCGCCCTTCCTGCCCGTGACGGAGTTTTCGCAGATTCCCGGCCAGGGCATCCAGGGCAAGGTCGAGGGCAAGGTCTGCCTCGCGGGCAACCGCCGCATGATGGACGCCTTTGGCGTGCGCGGCGCGGCGCTGGACGCGATCCAGGACCGCATGGCCGACGAGGGCAAGACGCCGCTCTTCTTCGCCGCGGACGGCGAGCTGCTGGGCGTCATCGCGGTGGCGGACGTGGTCAAGCCCACCAGCCGCCAGGCCGTTGCGGACCTGCAGGCCATGGGGATCGAGGTCGTCATGCTCACCGGCGACAACCGCCGCACCGCCGAGGCCATCCGCCGCCAGGTCTCCGTCGACCGCGTCGTGGCGGAGGTGCTGCCCGAGGACAAGGAGCGCGAGATCCGCGCCCTCCAGGAGAGCGGCAGGAAGGTCGCCATGGTCGGCGACGGCATCAACGACGCGCCCGCCCTGGCCCGCGCGGACGTGGGCATCGCCATCGGCGCGGGCACGGACGTGGCCATGGAGAGCGCCGACATCGTCCTGATGAAGAACGACCTGCTGGACGTGGCCGCCGCGGTGGAGCTGAGCCGCGCCACGATCCGCAACATCAAGGAAAACCTGTTCTGGGCCTTCTTCTACAACGCGATCTGCATCCCGATCGCCGCGGGCTGCTTCTACGCGGCCTTTGACCTGAAGATGAATCCGATGGTCGCGGCCCTTGCGATGAGCTTCAGCTCCGTCTTTGTCGTCAGCAATGCGCTGCGGCTGCGCTTCTTCAAGCCGAAGCACGGGTCCTCCGCCGCGGGGGCCCACGCCGAACCCGCCCCGCAGGTCTCGCAGACCCCGCAGGCTTCGCAAGCCTCGCAGGCCTCGCAGGCCGCGCAGGCCGCGGCCTGCCCGGCGCCGGGGGCGGCGCCCAGCGATTGCGCCTGCCCTGTGCAGGATGCTGCTACCACCACTACACCTACAGGAGGGAACACCATGAAAAAGCATCTCATCGTCGAAGGCATGATGTGCCAGAACTGCGTCAAGCACGTGACCAAGGCCCTTGCGGGCCTCCCCGGCGCGGCGGATGTCGCCGTGAACCTGGAGGGCAAGTGCGCCGACGTGACCGTGCCCGAGAGCGTGACGGACGCGGCGATCACGGCCGCGGTCGTGGACGCGGGATACGAGGTCAAGTCCATCGAGACCGTCGCCTGATCACCGCGCAGCGCGCCAAAAAAGGAGCTTCTCCAAGAGGAGAAGCTCCTTTTTTGGCAATTTACAGGCGTTCGAAGACGGGGGTGTACTCGATGGGCGCGTCGACTTTCACGGTCTTTCCGCCCGCAAAGACCTCGCCCGTGGAGGTGAGCTTCCACCGCCCGGCGGGCAGGTACACCTCGCGCTCAAACTGGTTGAGGTGGAAGATGGGCGCGACGAGGTACTTCTCGCCGAACATGTACTGGTCCTTGAGCTCCCAGCACGCCGCATCCTCCGGGAACTCGTAGAACATGGTGCGGATCAGCGGGGAGCCGTTCTCGCTAGCCTCGTCGTAGAGCTTCTTGATGTAGTCGTGCAGGGAGATGCGGATGTCGTAGTACTTCTTCATGATGGCGTAGTTCTTCTCGCCATAGCTCCAGAGCTCGTTGGGCTGGCCCGTGTGCAGGTATCCGCCGCCCCAGTCGCGCGTGTCGAGCGGGGGGATGTTGTAGGGGCCGCGGTCGCCGTGCATGCGCAGCACCGCGGAGTAGACCGCGAACTGATACCAGCGGATCAGCAGCTGCTGGAAGTCCGGATCGTTGACGTCGTCGGTCATGAAGCCGCCCACGTCCGTCGTCCACCAGGGGATGCCCGCAAGGCCCATGTTGAGGCCGCACTGCAGCTGGTCCTCGAAGGCCTCAAACGTGCTGGGCACGTCGCCCGACCAGACCACGTTGCCGTACTTCTGCGATCCGGCCCAGGCGCAGCGCAGGAGGTTGACCACCGGGCCGCGGCCGGCGTCCTTCATCTCGTCGTAGAAGGCGCGGCTGAACATCTGCGGGTAGAGGTTGCTGATGGACAGCGCCGGCCCCTCGCAGTAGCGGTAGTGCTCAAAGTCGTAGACGCCGAAGTCCGGCTCGGAGTTGTCCAGCCAGAATCCGTCGATGCCCAGGTCGTAGTAGTTCTTCTTGCAGACCTCCCAGATGTACTTGCGCGTCTCGGGATTGAAGGCGTCGATCTCCACGCAGTCGCCCTGGTAGTCGTAGGTCTGCTGGGCGCCGCGCTCGGTGCGGATCAGCAGGCCCCGCTCCATCATGGGGCCGAAGTTCTCGCTCTTGCGGTCCACGGAGGGCCAGATGGAGACGATCACCTTGATGCCCATCTCGTGGAGCTCGTCTACCATGGCCTTGGGGTCCGGCCAGTAGACCGGGTCGAACTTCCAGTCGCCCTGCACAGTCCAGTGGAAGAAGTCGATGACGATCTGGTCGATGTGGATGCCCTCGGCCTTGTACTGCCGGGCGACGGTGAGCACCTCGTCCTGCGTGCGGTAGCGCAGCTTGCACTGCCAAAGGCCCATGCGGTCCTCCGGGAAGGCGCCGGCGCGGCCGGTGACGGCGGTGTAGTTCTGCAGGATCTCCTTGGGGTTCTGCGCGGCGGTGATCCAGTAGTCCATCTCCTTGGTGGAGCGGGCGACCCACTCGGTGTAGTTCTTGCCGAAGGTCACCTGGCCCACGGCCGGGTTGTTCCACAGGAACCCATAGCCCAGGGACGAAACCGCGAACGGCACCGAGATCTGCGAATTGCGCTGCGCCAGCTCCAGCGTGCAGCCCTTCAGGTCCAGATAGGGCTGCTGGTACTGGCCCATGCCGAAGATCTTCTCCCCGTCGCTGCTCTCGAACTTGACGTTCAGCTCGTACTCCGACCCGCCGATGACGCCTTTCCAGGTGCGGTTGATGACCTTGAGGCACCGGCTCTCGCGCGAGAGCGTGCCGTCATACATCCGGTAGTATTCGCGCAGGATCTGCTGGCCGTCCCGGTAGAAGGTGATGATCCCGGCGAAGTTGACGACCGCCTGGATGCGGCCGTTGGTGATGGTGGCCTTCTCCTTCTTGTCGATGGTGCCGTCCCCGACCCAGTGGTCCTCCTCCTCGACGACGATGAGCGCCTCCCCGTGGGGGATGTCCTCCGTCAGCGCCCAGGGGTTCTCGGTGAACTTGCCCTGCATGGTGGAGCGGACGCGCAGGGAATCCTTGCCCCACGCCTCGATGCGGGTCCTCTCCCCGTTGTGGTAGAAGACCAGCGCTCCCTCTTCGATCGCAAACCGCATGCTCGCTTCTCCCTTCTGCTTGTCAAAAGCGCGTTTTTCTGATACAATTCTATTGCAAACCTTCGGGAGTTTCTCCTGAAATCCTCTGAATATCTGGTACGATTCTACGATCATGCGTGAACACTTTGACATCCCGCAGGCCAAGGAGAACCGGACGCACAGCACGCTGCAGGTTCCCTTCAGCCTCTACGCCTGCAAAATCCCCGAAATGTACGCCAACGTCCCGGCGCACTGGCACGAGGAGTTTGAGCTCAACTGCATCCGCGAGGGGGAAGGCCACTTCCTCCTCAACGGCGAGCGCCTGCCCGCGGCGGCCGGCGACGTCTTCCTCCTGCCGCCGAACACGCTGCACGCCGCCTATGCGCGGGACGGGGGCGCGCTCCACTACGAGGCGTTTGTCTTCCACCCCTCGCTGGTCGGCGCGTCCGGCGGGGACCGGAGCGCGCAGGACTGCATCCTCCCCCTGGCGCGCGGGGACCTGCCGGTCGAGCGGCGCATCCCCTGCGGCCAGGGAAGTCACGGCGAGATCCTCGCCTGCGCCGAGCGCGTCTTTGCCGCCGCCCGCCGCAACACCGCCCGCGCGGACCTTCTGCTCAAGAGCGAGCTCTTCCGCCTGCTCTACCTCCTCTCCCAGGGCGCGCCGGAGCCGGCGCCCAGCCGGGCGGAGGGCTTTGACGCGGGCCTCATCCGCGAGGCGCTGCGCTGCATGGCCGCGCACTACGCCGAGGACCTGACCATCGAGCGCCTTGCCGCCTGCTGCAACCTGAGCCGCAGTTACTTCATGTTCTGCTTCAAGCGCGCGACGGGGCTGAGCGCCGTGGAGCACCTGAACCGCCTGCGCGTGCGCGCGGCCTGCGAGGCCCTGCGCGGGACGAACGACCGCGTCGCGGACATCGCCGCGGGCTGCGGGTTCAACAACCTTTCCAATTTTAACCGCCAGTTCAAGCGCCTCGTCGGCTGCAGCCCCCTGGAGTACCGCCGGTCCGTGCGGCTCCTCTCTTAAAAGGCGGCGCGCGCGACTTTTTCGCCGCGGGCCTCCTCGGCCCGCCCGCTTTGTGGTACAATGGGGGAAAAGGAGTGGTTTTTCCTATGCCCAACGCGAATTTGCCGCACGACCACGGCCAGGGCATCGAGCAGGAATTGCAGAACATGCCCAGCGTGGAGAACTTTCAGACCGTCGCAGACATCTTCAAGCAGCTCGGGGACGGCAGCCGCATCCGCATCTTCTGGCTGCTCTGCCACTGCCAGGAGTGCGTGACGAACCTTTCGGCCATGGTGGAGATGAGCAGCCCGGCCGTCTCCCACCACCTGCGCCAGCTCAAGGCGGCGGGCCTCCTGGTCAGCGAGCGCAGCGGCAAGGAGGTCTACTACCGCGCCGCGGAGACCGACCGCGCCCAGCTCCTGCACCACATGATCGAGCAGCTCGTGGAGATCGCCTGTCCCGGCCACAGCGCGCCGGGCGCGAAATGAGCGCCGGTTGCCCCTGGGCGGAGGCGCTGCGCGGCGTGCCCGCGGGGCGCGTGCGCGTCGTCCAGCCGGACGGGGCCCCGGCCGCGCCCCTGCGCGCGGAGACGGACGGCCGGGGGCGGATCGAGGCGTACCGCGTCTTCCCGGGGATCGACGCGGCGTTTGGGATGTTCTGCGCCTCGCGCGCGGCCTTCCGGCACGAGGCGCGGGAGGAGGTCCTCTCCCTGGACTACTGCTGCGCCGGCCGCATCGGCTGGGACATGCGCTGCGGCGCGGCGGTCTACCTCGGCCAGGGCGACCTCTCCCTGCACAGCCAGGCCTGCTGCGCGGACTCGTCCATGACCTTTCCGCTGGGCTTTGCGGCGGGGGTCTCCCTGTCCGTGGACCTTGGCGCGCTCGCGCGCGCCTGCCCGGAGATCCTTGCCGCGGCGGGGTTTGACGCCCAGGCGCTGCGCGCGCGGTTCTGCGGCGGGGGCGCGTTCTGCCTGCCGGCGAGCCCAGAGCTTGCGGAGATCTTCTCCCCCCTGCTGCGCGCGCCGGCGGACCTGCGGCCGGCCTACCTCGCGCTCAAGAGCCAGGAGCTCCTGCTCTACCTCTGGCGGCAGGAGGGCGGCGCGCCGGCGCTCCAGCGCGTGCACGCCCAGCAGACGGAGCAGGTGCGCAAGGTCCACGCCTTCCTCGTCTCGCACCTGGACCGGCGCTACACCATCGAGGACCTGTCCCGCCAGTTCCTGCTCAACACCGCGACGCTCAAGTCCACCTTCAAGGCCGTCTACGGTCAGCCGATCGCCACCTATATGAAGGAGGCGCGCGTGCGCGAGGCCATGCGCCTGCTGCGCGAGACGGATTCCAGCATCGCGGACATCGCCGCGGCCGTCGGATACGAGAGCCAGGGCAAGTTCACCAAGGCCTTCAAGGACGTAGCCCAGGCGCTGCCCACGGAGTACCGCCGCCAGCACCGCGCGTAAAAAGCGTCCCCAGCCATCCCGATTTGGGACGGCTGGGGACGCTTTTCTTAGGTGGATTTACTTTTCCTCGTCCACGACCGCGATGCCGCACATCTTGAGCTGCTCGGGGTCGACGGTGGAGGGCGTCTCCATCATCAGGCAGGAGGCGTTGGCCGCCTTGGGGAAGGCGAGCACGTCGCGCAGGGACTGCGCACCCGTCAGCTGCATGATGAGGCGGTCCACGCCGAAGGCGAAGCCGCCGTGCGGGGGCACGCCGTACTTAAAGGCCTCCAGCATGAAGCCGAAGCGCTCCCAGGCCACGTCGTGCGGCAGGCCGATGAGCTTGAACATGCGCTCCTGCATCTCGCTGGAGTGGATGCGGATGGAGCCGGAGCCCATCTCGATGCCGTTGAGCACCAGGTCGTAGGCCTTGGCGCGGACCTTGCCGGGCTCGGTCTCCATCTTGTCCACGTCCTCGTCCATGGCCGAGGTGAAGGGGTGGTGCATGGCGACGTAGCGTCCCTCCTCCTCGTCGTACTCCAGGAGCGGGAACTCCGTGACCCAGAACAGGTCGTACTTGTTCTTGTCGATGAGGTCGAACTTCTTGGCCAGCTCCAGGCGCAGCGCGCCCAGGGACTGCAGGACCACGCTGGTCTTGTCCGCGACGAAGAAGAGCGCGTCGCCGGGCTGGGCGTCCAGGGCCTGGAGGACCTTGTCCATCTCCGCCTCGGAGAGGAACTTGGCGACCGGCGACTGCACGGCGCCGCCCTCCTGCACCTTGATCCAGGCCAGGCCCTTGGCCTTGAAGGTCTTGACGAATTCGCCCAGCGCGTCGATCTCCTTGCGGCTGATCTTCGCGGCAAGGCCCTTGGCGTTGATGCCGCGCACGGTGCCGCCGTTCTCCACCGCGCCCGCGAACACGGAGAAGCCGCAGCCGCGCACCGCGTCCGAGACGTCGTGGATCGTCAGGCCGAACCTGCGGTCCGGCTTGTCGGAGCCATAGGTGTCCATGGCGTACTGCCAGGTGATGCGCTCCAGGGGGAGCTGAAGCTCGATGCCCTTGACCGTGCGGAACACCTCTTCAAACGCGCCCTCGACCACGGTCTGCACGTCCTCCGGCTCGACAAAGCTCATCTCGATGTCGCACTGGGTGAACTCCGGCTGGCGGTCGGCGCGGCTGTCCTCGTCGCGGAAGCAGCGGGCGATCTGGAAATAGCGGTCGTACCCGCCGAGCATGAGCAGCTGCTTGTAGATCTGCGGGCTCTGCGGAAGGGCGTAGAAGGTCCCGTGGTGCAGGCGGGAGGGCACCAGGAAGTCGCGCGCGCCCTCGGGCGTGGACTTGGTCAGGATCGGGGTTTCGACCTCCACAAACTCCTGTCCATCCATGTAGTTGCGCAGGGTCTGCAGGATCTTGTGGCGCATGCGCAGCGTGCGCTGCACGCTCGGCCGGCGGATGTCGAGGTAGCGGTACTTCATGCGCACCGTCTCGCTCTCGTCCGGGTGGTCGTCGTCGATGTAGATGGGCGGGGTTTCCGCCTTGTTGAGCAGGATCGCCTTGCGCACGAAGACCTCGATGCGGCCGGTCTTGAGTTTTTCGTTCACGGCCGCCTCGTCGCGCAGGGAAACCTTGCCCTGCACGGAGAGCACGTACTCGCCGCGCAGGCTCTCGCCCAGGGCGAAGGTCTCCTTGTCGCAGTCCTTCTCGTCAAAGACGAGCTGGACAAGGCCCGTGCGGTCCCGGAGCCAGACAAAGATGATGGACCCGAGGTTGCGGGTGCGCTGCACCCAGCCGGAGAGGTTGACCAGCTCCCCGGCGTTGGCCTCGTTCAGCTCCGCACACATGTGCGTTCTGCGAAAGCCGATGTTGTTCATGGGAATTCTCCTTTCATCGCCCAAAAAACGGGCAAAAAAATAAATCTCCGTCCCCTTGCTTCCCCTTGAGAAGGACGAAAGATTTCTCTTGCGCGGTGCCACCTTCGTTGCACGGGGCGCGCCCCGTGCCGCTCCTGCCGTTTGTAACGCAGGGCCGCTGCGTCCGCTCCGGAGTGTCCTTCTGTCGGAGGCCTCGGCGCGCAGGGCGCTTTCAGTCCATGGCAACCCATCCCTGGTCGTTGCGCGAAGCCTTCCGCATACTCTCTCCCTCGCTGCGGATAGAGATAGTATACCTGCAACACCCGGGAAAAGTCAACGCCTTTTTTCGCGCCGCGCGCCGGGCTTTCTTTTCTTCTCATATGCGCAGTTGTTCATGTTTTTCATTTTGCATTCTCTTTTCTGCGAAGTATGCGCAACCTTTCATGTGTGTCGCCCCATTTCTCATGTGAGTGTGTTAGTTTTTTCGAAAGAAACTTGCGTTTTCCCCATTTTGTGCTACACTGAAATCCGGCCGGGAATTCGCATGTCTCCCGGGGGAAGAGGGAAAAACGCACATGGAACACGAACACTTCAGCCTCTTCGGCGGGCTCCTGGAGGAGCCGGTGGAAGGGGTTTTGACCTCGCTGGGCGCGCCGGAGAGCGTCGGCCACTTTGCGGCGCACGCGCTTTCGGACTTTCTGGAGATCGCGGTGCTGCTGTTTGTGGTGGTGACGCTGGTCTCGTACCTGCAAACGTACATCCCCTACGAAAAGATGCACAGCCGCCTGATGCGCCTGCACGGCGCGCCGGGGTTTGCGCTGGCGATCGGGCTGGGGATGCTCTCGCCGTTCTGCAGTTGCTCGGTCATCCCGATCCTGATGGGCTTTCTGGCCTCGGGCGTGCCGCTGCCGCTGTGCCTGGCGTTTCTGACGTCGGCCTCCTGCATGAACCTCACGGCGCTGACGACGCTCTTTGCGCAGATGGACCTGCGCTTTTCCATCCTGTACCTCGCCTGCTGCCTGGCGATCTGCGCGCTCTCCTCGGTCCTGGTGGGCGCGCGGGGCGCGGAGGGGCTCGTCCGCCTGGACAAGCTGCACGCCGAGCACCACCACCATCACGACGAGAACACGGCGCGCTCGCGCCTGGTCAAGGCGCTGTGCTCGGCCTGGCTGACGTTCCGCAGCGTCTGGCCCTTCCTGCTGCTGGGGGTGGCGGCCTCGGCGGCGCTCTCCGCCTTTGTGCCGCAGGAGTGGATCTCCCGGGCGCTGACGGGCAACCCGCTGGCCCTGCCGCTGGCGGCGATCCTGGGCGGCTGCCTGCACTCGGACGTCTTCTCCATCCTGCCCATCGTGCAGACGATCTACGCCTATTCGCCCGCGGTCTCGCTGACCTTCCTGCTCTCGGTGATGCTCTTTTCCATCGCGGAGTGGGCGCTGCTGACGCAGGTCTTCCGCGCAAAGCTCATCGCGCGCTACTGCGCGGCGCTGCTGCTCCTGGCGCTGTGCAGCGGGATCCTGGCGCTGTTCCTGCTATAGAACGCACGCGGCCCCCGGAACCGGTCGGTTCCGGGGGCCGCGCCGCATCATGGCCGCGCCAGCAGCCACTTGAGCCCTTCGAGCATCCGGCGCGCGGGCTCGGTGCCGTGGCCGCCGTCGAACCACTGCAAGCGCACGTTTTCCGCCCCGAGGCGCTCGGCGAGGAGACCGTGCGCCTGGCGCACGCCGTCGCCCACGCGGGCATAGCGCGGGGAGCGGACCTTCTCCTCCTTTTTGCCCAGGGAGAGGTAGACCCGCGCGCCCGGCGCGGGCGCGCGCTCCCGCAGATAGTCCAGGAACCCCTCGTACCACAGCGAGGCGGACAGCGCGCCGCACAGGCCGAAGGCCCGGCTCTCGCACAGGGCGTACAGCGCCATGAGCCCGCCCAGGGAATAGCCGAAGATGCCGCTGTTCTCCGGCCCGGGCAGCAGCGGACAGCGCGCCTCCAGCTCCGCCTTTGCGCGCTCGACAAGCCGCAGGCGCGCCGCCGCGCCGCCCGCAAAGTCCTCCCCCGGCCGGATGCCCGGCTCCGGCCAGGGCGAGAAGTCCCGGTTCCAATCCAGCGGCTCCAGGGCGATGAGCGCCGCGGGCCGAAGCCCCTCCCGCTCGCGCCGCGGCAGGGCGCAGAGGGCCTCGGCCAGGTCCATCGCCTCCTGCGCCGGCCCGTTGACATAGATCGCGGCGACGGGTTCCCGCTCCGCCTCCGGCGGCAGGCAGATCGCCGCCTCCGCGCCCGCGGCGGGCGCGCGCACAAGCTTTGCGTGCATTTGGGCTCGCCTCCCTTCCGTTTCCCCCATGGTACCACGTTCGCGGGCGATGGGGAATCCCTTTTCCGCAAAAAAGCGCGCAAAGACGCCCCCGCCGCGCGCGGCAGCGGGAACGCCTTCTGCGTAGTCTTTCTCCTAGGACTCCTCCTGCATCACCTGCTCTGCGATGCTGTTATGGATGATTTCCGCGTAGGGCGGGCGGGCGTCGAGCTCGCCGGCCTGCTCCATGATGTCCAGCAGGCGCTCATAGGCGTCCTCGGTCATGACGGGCGAGGTGGCAAAGGCGCCGATCTCGCGGTAGCGGAGCACGACAGTCTCCAGGGTGTCTATGGAGGCGTCGCTGAAGGCGGGGGCCAGGGCCTCGGCCACGGTGCGGGCGTCGCTCTCCTCGACGAACTTCTGCGCCCGGTAGATGGCGCGCAGGAAGGCCTCGATCGTCTCGCGGTCCTCCTCGAGCGCGGAGCGGGTCACCTGGTAGCAGGTGTAGGGCACCTCGCCCGCCAGCGCCCCGACGGAGGCGAGGACATAGCCTTCGCCCTGCTGCTCGACCTCGGTCGCGGTTGGCTCAAACAGGGTGGTGTAGTCGCCCTCGCCGCCGATGAAGGCCCCGGCCATGAGGTTGAACTGCACGTCCGAGCGGACGTCCACGTCCACGCCGGGCTCCAGGCCCGCCTGGCGCAGCGCGTATTCGAGGGTCATCAGCGGGATGCCGCCCGCGCGGCCGCCGAGGATGGACTTTCCGCGCAAGGTCTCGAGTGTGAAGTCCTCATCCGGCTCGCGGCCGACGATGAAGGCGCCGTCGCAGGTGGTCAGCTGGCCGATGACCTGGGTGTAGTCCGCGCGGCCCTCGTTGTAGACGTAGACGGAGCTCTCCGGGCCCATCAGGGCGATGTCCGCCTGGCCCGCGAGCAGCGCGGTCATGGCCTTGTCGGCGCCGCCGGCGTTGGTCAGCTCGACCTCCAGACCCTCGTCCGCGAAGTAGCCCTTTTCCATGGCGATGTATTGCGCGGCATAGAAGACGGAGTGCGTCACCTCGTGCACGCGCACCTTTTTGAGCTCCCCGCCGCTGCACCCGGTGAGGCACGGCACGAGCAGCGCCGCGGCGAGCAGAATGAGAATCGCCTTTTTCATAATCCCTGACATCCTCCCTTATCGGAAATTTCCCTGTATCCTATTCCCGGCCGTGAACAAATGTGAAAGGAATTGTGAACCGCCTTGAGATTGCCGCCCGTTTGCCGTATAATGAGGACAAGGAGACTGTATTTTTTCTGTTTGGGAGGTCTTTCTCTATGAAAAAGTATATCACCCCCGGCCTGATCCTGATCCTGGCCGGATTGTACTTCCTCGTCGACGCGCTGCCCGGCGTCGACCTGCCCGGGAGCGTGTTCTTCCTGGCGGTCGGCCTTGCGCTGCTCATCGCGCGCCTGACGACGGGGCGCTACGGCCTGAGCATCGCGGGCTTTGTCGTGTTCTGTCTGGGCGCGGGGTGGAGCGCGATGGAGCTGCTCAAGCTGCCGGGCATGTACGGCATTGTGGCGACGCTCCTCTCGCTCGCGCTGGCGTTCCTGCTCATCCACATCTGCGAATACCGCCGCATCGGCCACTGGCCGCTGCTCCCGGCGCTGATTCTGCTGGTCTTCGGCGTCCTCTTCTTTCTCGTGCTCACGCCCGAGATCAACGAGATCCTGCGTCCCTACTACGGGCTGATCTTCCCCGTGATCCTGATCGCGCTGGGCGTTTGGCTCCTCGTCCGCGGCGCGCTGCGCGGCCGCCGCGCGCGGCCGGCTGCCTCGTTCCAGCAGGCCTCCCAGCCCGAGTCGGGCCCCCGGCCTGTGTCAGGCCCCCGGCCCGTGTCGGGCCCCCAGCCCGTGTCAGGCCCCCAGCCCGTGTCGGATGCCCAGCCCACGCCGGACGCGCAGCCCGTTTCGGAATTCTCGGCCGCGGCGGCGGAGCCGGACGCTTCTCCCCTGACGCCGGAGCAGGAGGCGGAATTCGTGCTCGCGCAGAGCGATACGGCGGCGTCCGCCCAGGCGGAAGATCCTGCGGTCACTCCGGAGGAACCCACGGAAAGGAAGGATACTCTGTGAAGATTCAGATCTTAGGGACCGCTGCGGCCGAGGGCTGGCCAGCCCTGTTCTGCAACTGCGAGGCCTGCCGCCGCGCGCGCGAAAAGGGCGGCAAGAACATCCGCACCCGCGCGGGCACGCTGATCGACGACCAGCTGCTGATCGACTTTTCGGCCGACACGTACGGCAACGCGCTGCGGTTCGGCCTGGACCTGAGCCGCATCCACACGCTGCTGGTGACCCACGACCACGAGGATCACCTCTACGCCGAGGACCTGGGCACGCGCTACACCTGGTTTGCACATCTGGATGCGCGCTCGCCGGAGACGCTGCTCGTCTACGGGAACGACCGCGTGGGCTCGCAGGTCTCGCGGGGGACGTTCTCCTACGGCGGGCCGGGCGGCCGGGTCGCGTTCCGGCGCGTCGTGCCCTTCCGCACGGAGGAGGCGCACGGCTACCGCTTTACGGCGCTCACGGCGCTGCACGACCGCAGCCAGCAGTGCTACCTCTACCTCGTGGAGGACGCGGCGGGCAAGCGCATGCTCTACGGCCACGACACGGGACTCTTCCCGCAGGACACGATGGACTTCCTCGCGGGCAAGCACCTGGACTTTGTCATGCTGGACTGCACGAACGGTCCGGAGGCGGAGGGCACGAACCACATGGGCTTCCCGGACGACGTGGAGATGCGCGACCGCCTGCGGGCCATCGGGTGCGTGGATGAGAAGACGCAGCTGATCATCACGCACTTTTCCCACAACGGCAAGCTGCTCCACGAGGAGCTGGAGGCGCTCGCCGCGCCGGAGGGCTTCCGCGTGGCCTACGACGGCGCGATCTTTGAAATCTAATCAACCTCTGGGACGGGGAAGGCGATGCCTTCCCCGTCCCAGCATGTAACCATGCTGCGAACCCATGCAATCTGCATGGGTTCGAGAGACATTCGGCGCGCCGCGCGCTGCGGATTTCAAAAGGCGGTGTCTCTTCCCTTCCTGCATCCCCAAAGGCAGCGGGAAGGGGTTCCTACAGCAGCCTGGGGCGGGGAGGGCGATGCCTTCCCCGCTTTTTGCGTGATGCCCATCCCGCTTGTCGGCCGGCTGTTTATGGTGTATACTACTGATGAGATTTGTTTGGAAGGGTTCCGGCAGGGCTCCTTTTTTTGGGTGCGGGCGCGCGGAATCGAATCCAGAGATGGGCAGGGATGGATATGGAACTGGAAGGGCGTGTGCCTCCGCACAGCGAGGACGCGGAAAAGTCGCTGCTGGGTGCGATGATGCTCTCGCGCGAGGCGGTCATGATGGCCGTGGAGACGCTCGTGCCGGATGACTTCTACTCCTCCGTGCACCGGGCGATCTTCTCGGCGATGTGCGCGCTGTACGCGGCGGGGCGGCCGGTGGACCTTGTGACCATGACCGAGGAGCTCAACCGCACTGGCCGCATGGAGGGCATCGGCGGGCTGCCGTACCTGACGTCGCTGTCGCGGTCCATGCCCTCGGCGGCCAACGCGCAGGCCTATGCGCGCATTGTGGAGGAAAAGAGCGTGCTGCGGCGCATGATCCGCGCCTGCGACGCGATCTCCACGGAGTGCTACGCGGAGGAAAAGACCGTTCCGGAGATCCTGGACAACGCCGAAAAGCAGGTCTACAACATCTCCATGAAGCGCTCCTCGGACGCGCTGGTGCACATCAAGCCCACGCTGATGACGACCTATGCCAACATCGAGGAGACCTACCTCAACAAGGGCCGCATCCAGGGCGTGCCCTCGGGCTTTGCGGAGCTGGACCGGTTGACCACGGGCTTCCACGGCGGCGAGTTCATCCTCGTCGGCGCGCGCCCTTCGATGGGCAAGACCGCCTTCATGCTCAACATCGCGCAGCACGCGGCCATGGTCGCGCGCAAGACCGTGGCCTTCTTCTCCCTGGAGATGCCGCGCGAGCAGCTGGCCAACCGCATGCTCTGCGGCGAGGCGCACGTGGACATGCAGTCCGTGCGCCAGGGGAGCTTGACGGACGAGGACTGGCTGCGGCTGGCCGACGCCCTGGGGCCCCTGGCCCAGTCCCCCATCTACTTTGACGACACCTCCTCCATCACGATCCCGGAGATGCGCTCGCGCTGCCGCCGGATGCAGATGGAGCACGGGTTGGACCTGATCATGGTGGACTATCTGCAGCTGATGAGCAGCACCGGCCGCAACGAGAGCCGGCAGAACGAGGTCTCCGACCTCTCGCGCCAGCTCAAGCTCCTGGCGCTGGAGCTTAAGATCCCGATCATCGTCGGCTCGCAGCTCTCCCGCGGGGCGGCGCAGCGCCAGGACCACCGCCCGATCCTCTCGGACCTGCGCGACTCGGGCGCCATCGAGCAGGACGCGGACACGGTCATGTTCCTGCACCGCGAGGACTACTACAACCCCGAGACCGAGGACAAGAACATCGCCGAGGTCATCGTGCAGAAGCAGCGCAACGGCCCCTTGGGCACGGTGCGCCTGGGGTGGGAGGCGCGCTTTACGCGCTTCTTCAACCTCACGGACCAGGTCGAGCCCTAAACAGACCGGCAAACCATCGTGCAGGGAGGAATGGACATGGCCGCCCAGCGGCGAAACATCGGAATCTTGGCGCACGTGGACGCGGGCAAGACGACGCTGACCGAGCGCATTCTCTACCTCTGCGGCGGCATCCAGAGCCAGGGCAGCGTGGACGCGGGCACGGCGCACACGGACACGCTCTCTGTGGAGCGCACGCGGGGCATCTCCGTCAAGGCGGCCTCGGCCTGCTGCGCGTGGAAGGGCGTGGAGATCGCGCTGGTGGACACGCCGGGCCACGCGGACTTCTCCAGCGAGGTCGAGCGCAGCCTCTGGGCGCTGGACGGCGCGGTGCTCGTCCTCTCCGCGGTGGAGGGCGTGCAGGCGCAGACGGAGCTGCTCTACGCGGCGCTGCGCCAGGCGCACATCCCGGTCGTGTTCTTCCTCAACAAGGTCGACCGCGTGGGCGCGGACCGGGACCGCGTTCTGCGGGAGATCCGGGAGGTGCTCTCGGCGCCGGCGGCGGCCCTCTGGGAGGAGGAGGCGCTGCTGGACGCCGTGTGCGAGACGGACGACGATCTGCTCGCCCGCTACCTCGAGGGCGAGCCGCCCGCCGAGGCGGAGGTCCGCGCGGCGCTCGCGCGCGCGTGCCGGGCGGGGACGCTCTGCCCGGTGCTCTCGGGCGCGGCGCTGCGCGGCCAGGGCGTGGAGGCGCTGCTGGACGCCGTCGTGGACTTCCTCCCCGCGCCCGCGGGCGACGCGGCCGGGGCGCTCTGCGGCGTGGTCTTTGCCGTGACGATGGACAAGACCATGGGCCGCGGCGCGCAGGTGCGCCTCTACAGCGGCGCCCTGCAGAACCGCCAGGCCGTGGGCGAGAGCAAGGTCACGCAGATCCGCACGCTGCGCGGCACGCGCTGGGAGGACCGGGGCGCGCTTTCCGCCGGGGAGATCGGCATGGTCTACGGCCTGGGGGACGTGCGGCCCGGGGACGTCCTTGGCGACGCCTCGCTCGTGCCGGAGGGCCGGCTGCGCGCCGCGCTGGCGGAGCCGCTCCTCTCCTCCCGCGTGGAGCCGGAGGACGAAAAGGACCTGCGCGCGCTGCGCGAGGCCCTGGAGGAGCTCTCTATCGAGGACCCGCACCTGGACGCGCAGTGGTCCTCGTTCACGCACGAGCTCTACGTGCGCCTCACCGGCGCCATCCAGGTCGAGGTCCTGCAGGCGCTCCTGGAGGAGCGCTTCGGCCTGCGCTGCCGCTTTGCGCCGCCGACGGTGATCTACAAGGAGACCATCGCGCACGAGGCGGAGGGATTTGTCGCCTACACCATGCCCAAGCCCTGCTGGGCGGTGATGAAGTTCCACCTGACGCCCCTGCCCCCGGGCAGCGGCGTGCAGTACGTCTGCACCGTGCCGCCCACGGCCATCCGCCCCCGGTACCTGAAGCAGGTCGAGCAGACGGTCCCGCGCGCGCTGCGCCAGGGCATGCTCGGCTGGGAGGTCACGGACGTGCGCATCGAGCTGTACGACGGCAGCGACCACCAGTGGCACACGCACCCGCTGGACTTCGCCCTGGCCACGCCCATGGGCCTGATGGACGGCCTGCGCCGCGGGGGGCCCGTGCTGCTGGAGCCCATCCTGCGCTGCCGGTTCACGGTGCCCTCGAGCTGCGCGGGCCGGCTGATGAGCGACCTGGCCCAGATGCGCGGGCGGTTTGACGCGCCGCAGACGCGCGGGGAGCTGACGATGCTTCTTGCGGACCTTCCGGCGGCGACCTCATTGGAATACCCGACGGCGCTTGCGGCCTACACGGGCGGCCGCGGGGCGATGGCCGCGCAGCTCAAGGGCTACGAGCCGGTGGACCTTTCCCTGGGCGCGACCTGTCCGCGGCGGGGCGTGGACCCGCTGGACACCGCGCGCTACATCCTCGCCGCGCGCAAGGCGCTCGAGGGCGAGGTTTGGGACTAAAAAAGGACCGGGTGGAGGAAAAATCCTCCGCCCGGTCCTCTTGTTTGCGTTTTTGTGGGGATCACTCGGCCTTTGCGCCCTCGGCGGCCGCGTGCCTGCGGTAGCGCTCGATGATCTCCATGCACATGCGCCCGTTGTGGTAGGGGCAGGTGGGGCCGTTGGCCTTCTGCTTGGAGAGAACCTGCGTGCCGTCCAGGGAGAGGACCGCAAACCAGCCGCCCTTTTCGTGGTCGACAAAGTGCTTATCCGCAAAGTCGAAGCACTGGAGCGATGCGTCGAGGTACTTCTCCTCGCCCGTGACCTCCCAGGCGTTCAGGAAGCCGACGACCGCCTCGTTCTGCTCCCACCAGGAGAGGCGCTGGGAGGCGTGGCCCGTGACCGGGTCGTACTCGGAGAGCATGGCGCCGTCCTCGCGGAAGCCCTGCTCGTAGCAGGCGCGGGCGATGTTCATGCAGGTGTCCTGCGCATAGCGCATGGCCTCGGGCTCGCCCAGGACCTCGGCGGTCTCCATCATCAGCCAGCTTCCCTCGATGTCGTGGCCGAAGGAGATCTCCTGCGTGGTGGGATTCCAGGCGCGGTCCTGGAAGTAGTAGTAGTGGTGGATGTCGTGGTCCACGATCTTGTTGAGCATGACGTAGAGGTGCTCGCGGACCTTGTTCTGCATGAACTTGCTCTTGTCCGTGCGCAGCAGGCAGGTGTAGGCCTCGATCATGTGCAGGTGGGTGTTCATGGTCTTCTGGTCGCTGGGCAGGCGGTTGACGCCGCGCGTCCAGGGATCGACGGTCCAGTCCTCCTTGCAGGACTCAAAGTAGCCCTTGTAGACCGGGTCGTAGACGTACTTCTCCAGGCTGGCGACGAGCTTCTGCGCGTACTCCAGCGCTTCCTTGGAGCCGGTCGCGCGGGCGTACTCGGAAAAGCCGTAGACCGCAAAGGCGTTGCCGTAGATGTAGCGGTGCTTGTCCGTGGGGTTGCCGAACTCGTCCACGTAGGTGTTGCAGGCGTTGTGCTCCGCATCCCAGAAGTGCTGGACGAAGTAGTCGTAGGCGCGATCCGCCATCTTGCGGTACTTTTCGTCCCCCAGCACGCGGTAGGCCGAGGCAAAGGTCCAGATCAGGCGCGCGTTGAGGGTGATGAACTTCGGGGCGTGCGCGACGGGCTTGTTGTCGTTGTCCACCTCGCCGTAGAAGCCGCCGTTCTCCTCGTCCACGGCGTAGGTCATCCACCAGGGCAGGATGTTCTCCGTCAGCTCCTTGACGGCCATGTCGTAGAGTTTCTGCAGTTTCTCGTTCACGGTCAAAATCCCCCTTTGTATTTTGTTTTCACGGGATCATGGGTATGGTTCTGCGCAGGATTCAAGAATCCTTCTTTTTTCCCCGCAAAATTTCAAAGGGCTGGCGCGTGCGCACCGCGCGGATGAAGTCCTCGATCGTGTTGAGTTCCGTGGCAAAGCGCATGCCGCCCCCGCGCATCTCGCGCGCGTCGTGGCCGTCGGAGCCCGCGGTCATGGCCAGGCCGTATCTCTTGGCATAGGCCAGGGCCTGGTCGTTGTACGCCTGCTCGGCGTTGCCGCAGTTGTAGACCTCCACAGCGTCCACGTACTCCGGGAACAGGCGCGGCGGCTGCGTGAGGTAGCTCGCCTGGCGGAAGGGATGCGCGTGGCTGACAAAGGCGCCCGCCGCGCGCACGTTGGTCAAGTACGTGGGGATGTCCCAAGTCTCCATCTCCGGATGCGCAAGGAGGTAGTCCTTGCCAATGCCGTACGTCAAAAACTCCGTGCCGTGCCAGGCCCACTCGATGCCAAAGAACACTTTCAGGCCGATGGCCTCCCCCACCGCGCGGGCCTGCTCATAGCCGGCGCAGTAGCGCTCGATCCGCTCCGCCCAGGGCAGGTCCCGCGGCACGGCCGTATTCCCGCCGAAGAAGTGATCGGTCAAGATGATGGCGTCATACCCCGCGGCCTTGTGCGCGCGGGCCATCTCCTCCCCGGTGGAGACCGCGCAGGCGCTCCCCTGGGCGGTGTGCAGATGCGTCTCAATCGTAAACAGCTTTTCCATCTTCGTCTCCCCTTCTCCAAATCTCTCTTCCTAAATATACCGCAGATGGCGCGCAAATGCAAATCCCAGTGTTCCGCAATGCGGACCGTTTTTCCGTTTCCTGAAACAATCGAGATTTTGCCGCGGCGAATTCTCGAAAATCCATTGCATAAAATTTACGCACATGGTATCATGGTGTCGTCATTGGGCGGGGGGACGAAGAGCCCGCAGAGAAAGAAAAGGCGAAGGGAGACTATCCACATGAAGTTCAACTGTAAAGAAGACATCATCCAGATTACGCCCCTTTGGAAGGGCGAGCGCATGGAAGACGGCCGTCCCAAGGTTTCGGCGGACGTGCTGCGCCGTCTGCGCAAGATCACCCTGGAGGAGGCCTGGGGCCCCCTGTGGAACAAGGGCTATAAGTATCAGTTCGAGGGCGAGTTCCGCACGACCCACCCCGGCACGACCCTTGTCGGCCGCGCGGTGACCGGCGTCATGGTCCCCATGCGCCCGGACCTGAACGACTACCTGCTCAAGTACGGCCATGAGGAAGAGGGCCGCAAGGGCTACTTCAACCAGTGGATCATCGACTCCCTGGTCGAGGACGACGTCGTCGTCGTCGACATGTTCGACAAGATCTTCCAGGGCACCTACGTCGGCGGCAACCTGTCCACCGCCATCAAGACCCGCACCAAGCGCGGCGGCGCCGTCATCTGGGGCGGCATCCGCGACCTGGAGCAGATCGTCAAGATCGAGGGCATCAACGTCTACTACCGCGGCATCGACCCCACCGGCATCGGCGATGTCACCATGACGGGCTTCAACGTCCCCTGCCGCATCGGCAAGGCGACCTGCCTGCCGGGCGACGTGGTCCTGGGCACCATCTCCGGCGTCATCTTCATCCCCTCTCACCTGGCGGAAGAAGTCGTCGTCGGCGCGGAGAAGAGCCATGTCCGCGACATCTTCGGTTTCCAGCGCCTGCACGAGAAGGTCTACACCACCGCGCAGATCGACACCAAGTGGACCTACGCCATGTGGCAGGATTTCGTCAACTGGGCCAAGGAGGATCCGCGCGCCGAGGAGTACCGTCACCTCACCTGGGACGAGGAGCTCGAAGAGGCCGCCAAGGACAACGAGACCAATTCCTCTCAGGTTCGCCTGTAATTCCGTCTTTTTCCGGAGCCGGCCGAAGTTTCCTTTGGCCGGCTTCGGTTTTTTCTGACTTCTTTTTTTACGAGGGAAAGTGAAATGACGAATTTGAAACGGAAGCGGCTCCTCCTCTATCTCGTCACGTTCTTCTACTGGTTTGCGCAGTACGTCTACAATCCCTACATGACGCCGTATCTTCTGGGGCTGAACATCTCGGCCTCCTTTGCCGGGGTGATCGTGGGCATGTACGGTTCCACGCAGCTCCTCTGCCGCCTGCCGCTGGGCCTTGCCGCGGACAACAAGCAGAAGCACAAGCTGTTCATCCTCCTCGGGGCGCTGCTGTCCGCGACGGCCTCGCTGATCCGCGTGCTCTCCCAGAACCCGTACGTGCTCCTTTCCGCCAACGCGATCTCGGGCGTGGCGTCCTCGATGTGGATCTCCTTTACGATCCTCAACTCCCTCTACTACGAGCCGCACGAGCTCTCCCGCTCCATCGGCTCCATCAACGCGGTCAACAACGCGGGAATCCTGGCGGCCTACCTGCTCGGCGGGCTCTTCTACCAGCGGTTCGGCATGGTGCTCATGTTCTGGATGAGCCTGATCTCCGGGGCGATTGCGACGGTGCTCGCCCTGTTCATCGTGGACGAGCCGCCCAAGCCCAACCCCCTGCCCGTGCGCCAGCTTCTCCGCGTCGTCGGGCAAAGGCGGCTGATCGTCTACTCGCTGTTGGCGGCGCTGTTTCAGTTCATCGTCTTTGCCACGTCCAACTCCTTCTCCAACACCGTGATCCAAAACATCGGGGTCACGAGCATCCAGCTCTCCATCTGCTCGGCGCTGTTCACGTTCGCCGGCGTGCTCTCCTCCTACTTTGTGGGCACAAAGCGCGCGGCGGCGATCGGGGAAACGCGCCTTGCGGTGATCGGGTTTTCGCTCCTGGCGCTCTACTGCTTCCTGCTGCCGCAGATGAAGTCCTTCTTCGGCATGACGGTCATGCAGTTCCTGGGCGGCTGCGGCGGGACCTCGGTCTTCTCCCTCATCATGTCCGCCGCGATCCGGGACGTGCCGGACGAGCAGCGCTCCACGGCCATGGGCTTCTTCCAGTCCGTATACGCCATCGGCATCATGGCCGGGCCCTCGGTCATGGGCACGCTCATCGACTGGTTCCGCATCACGCCCGCCTTCTCCATCGTGGGCGTCGTCTGCGTGCTGACGGCGGCGGCCTATCCGCTCATCAGCCGCTTCATGCGCCGCGCGGCGTGACGCGCCCGCAAAAAAACCGGTTTCCGGGATGTTCTTCCCCGGGAACCGGTTTTTTTGCTCGTCAGGCCTTCTTTCGGGAGGCGATGGCCACCCAGTCCTTGCGCTCCAGGCGGCTCTCCACGGCAAAGCCGCTCTGCTCCAGCGCGGCCTCGACCTCCGGCGCGCGCTCGCCGATGATGCCGGAGACGATGTACAGCCCGCCCGCCCGGATGAGGCGCGGCACGAGGGGCGTCAGCGGCACGATGACCCCGGCGACGATGTTCGCCACCACGATGTCATACCCCGTGCCCAGGCTGTCCACAAAGCCGTGGTCGTCCAGCACGTTCCCGGTCCGCACCGTGTAGCGGCTGCGGTCGATGCCGTTGTCGTCCGCGTTGTTGTAGCAGACGTCCACGGCGTTGGGGTCGATGTCCACGCCCACGGCGCTCTTGGCGCCCAGCAGCAGCGCGCCGATGGACAGGATGCCGCTGCCGCAGCCCAGGTCCAGCACGCGCATCCCGGGCTGCACCTGCGCGTCCAGCATCTCCAGGCAGAGCTGCGTCGTCTCGTGCGTGCCCGTGCCAAAGACCATGCCCGGGTCCATCTGCAGGACGATGCGGTCCGTGGGCGCCTCCAGCTCCTCCCAGGAGGGCTTGACCAACAGGCGCCTGCCGATCTCCATGGGCTTGTAGAAGCGCTTCCAGTTGTTGGCCCAGTCCTCGTCGCGGACGCGCTCCACCTCGATGGACAGGCTCCCCAGGTCCAGGCCGTCCGCGCCCTTGAGCTCCTCCACCGCCGCGCGCAGGGCGGAAAGCTGCTCCTCGCCCACGGCGTTTTCCGTCAGGTACACGCGCACGCAGGGCTGCCGCGCCGCGAGCACCGCCTCCGCGTCCACGTAGTCCCAATAGGCCGAGGTCTCGTCCAGGATCTTCTGGGTGCTGGCCGCGTCCTCCACGAGTTCATACTGCGTGATGCCGATCTCCGAGAGCTTGTAGCCGACAAGGTCCAAGCCCTCCTCCGTCGTATTGATGGTGACTCTTTTCCAATCCATTTCTCATCCCTCCCGATCCGAATCTCTCCCCATGATACCGGACTTTGCCCGGAATTGCAAGGCGGATTTGCCTTGACAGCGCAGGGCCGGCCGTCGTATGCTAGACAGGGAGCAAAATCTTTTCACGGAGGATGGACCTATGCAGAGCTTACGCGACAAAAAGGGCTTTATCTGCGACATGGACGGCGTGATCTACCACGGCAACTTCCTGCTGCCCGGCGTCAAGGAGTTCCTCAACTGGCTCAACGCCAACGGCAAGAAGTTCCTCTTTTTGACAAACAGCTCCGAGCGCTCGCCCCGGGAGCTGCAGATGAAGCTCGCCCGCCTGGGCCTGGACGTTCCGGAGGAGCACTTCTACACCTCGGCCCTGGCCACGGCCACGTTCCTTTCCGCGCAGCGGCCGGGCTGCTCCGCCTACGTCATCGGCGAACCCGGCCTCATCAACGCGCTCTACAACGCGGGCATCACCATGAACGAGGTCAACCCCGACTACGTCGTCATGGGCGAGACGCGCTCCTACAACTTTGAGAAGCTCGAGCGCGCCATTCACCTCGTTCAGAAGGGCGCGCGCCTCATCGGCACGAACTCCGACCTGACCGGGCCCGTCGAGGGCGGCATCGTCCCGGCGACCCGCGCCCTGATCTCCCCCATCGAGCTTGCGACCGGCAAGCAGGCCTACTTCGTCGGAAAGCCCAACCCCCTGATGATGCGCCACGCGCTCAAGCAGCTCGGCACCTCCCGCGAGGACACGGCCATCATCGGCGACCGCATGGATACGGACATCGTCGCCGGCATCGAGACGGAGCTGGACACCGTCCTCGTCCTCTCGGGCGTGACCTCCCGCGAGATGCTCGGCAACTTCCCCTACTGCCCCAAGTACGTTCTCTCCGGCGTCGGCGAGATCCCCAACCCCTGACGCACAGAATCTGATTAAAATCAAAGCTCAAAATATTTAAGATTTAATCTTAAATATTTTGAGCTTTTCTCTTGACAATTTTGCAGTCTGTGCTATCCTATAGACAAACGAAAGGGAGGTGAGGCTCGTGGCACACGACGTACTGCACGACTGCCCCGTCTGTCACAAGCCGCTGCACATCACAAAGCTGCACTGCCCGGCCTGCGGCACCAGCATCGAGGGGGATTTTCAGGCCGAGCGGCTCCTGGCGCTGACGCCGGAGCAGCGCAGCTTCGTCCTCTCCTTCCTGCGCAACCGCGGCAACATCCGCGAGATGGAGAAGGAGCTGGGCATCAGCTATCCCACCGTGCGCGCGCGGCTGGACCAGATTCTTGCCGCGCTGGGGCTGGAATCGAACCCCAGCAAGGAAAAGCCGGCGCGCAAAGAGGTGCTGGAGATGCTCGCGCAGGGCGAAATCACGCAGGAACAGGCGCTGGACATGCTGAAAAAACCCTGAGCGCCGCAGGGGAAAGGAGATCGCAATGGATCGGGACATGCAGGAAATCCTCGCCGCCGTTTCCGCCGGCAAGCTCACGCCGGACGAGGCCGAGGCAGCCATCGCGGCGCTGGAAGCCGCGCAGGGGGAACCCGCCCCCGCCGAAGACCCCATGCCGCAGGACCAGCCAGACCCCACCCCTGACAGGCAGTCGGCCTCCAGTCAGGAGGCGGACCCCGATGGGGCGGACCCCTCCGCCGGCGGCGCGGCGTGGACCCAGGGCCCGAGCGCGCAGGGCCGGCCGCTCGAGGAGCGGTTGCAGGACAGCGCGGATCGCCTGAACCAGTGGGCCGAGGACTTCAGCCGCGGCGCGGCCTCCTTTGCGGAGGACATGGGGCGCGGCGCGGCGGTCTGGGCCGACCGCTTCTCCCGGAAGCTGGAGCTGGCCTTTGGCGGCTCGGCGAGCCGGCGCGTGGGCACCATCGCCGGCGACGTGGAAGCGGGCACGCGCGTGGAGGGCTCGGTGTATGGGTCCATCCTCGGGTCCGTGCGGCCGGGCGCGCAGATCGCCGGCGACGTCGTCGGGTCGATTTCCGGGGATCTGGCCGGCAGCGTCGCGGGCGACATGCGCGGGAACATCGCCGGCAGCCTCGCGCCGGAGGGGCGCGTCGGCGGGGACCTGCGCGGGAACGTCGGCGGTTCGCTCGCGGGCGTTGTCTGCGGCGACTTCTCCGGCAATGTGGCCGGCGACCTCTCCGGGGCGGTCCGCGCAGACGCGCACAGCGACATCGGCGGCAGCCTCTCCGGCGAGGTGAGCGGCGACTTCCGCGGCCGCATCGAAGGGGACCTGTCCGGCCGCGTCGGCGGGGACTGCCTGGGCGACATCGGCGGGAGCCTCTCCGGCCAGGTCCGCGGCGACTACCGCGGCCGCATCCACGGCGACCTTTCGGGCTGCGTCTCGGGCGATGTGGACGGGGAGCTCCTCGGCGATCTCACGGGCGCCGTCGGCGGCGACGCGCTGGGCTGCATCCGCGGCAACGTCTCCGGCTGCGTGAACGGCGACGTAAAGGAGATCTGCGGGGACATCCTGGAGGGCGCGGTCATCCGGGGCGACGTGCGCTGCCTGCGCGGCGTCAACCGCGGCAAGGTGTGCGGCGACATCCATCATCCATGAGGAGGAATGGCGACATGTATGCGAGCATGGAAGAAATCCTGAACGCGGTCGCGGCGGGCGAGCTGACGCCCGAGGAGGCGGACCGCGAGATCGAGGCCCTGCAGGCGCGAGCAGGCGCGGCCGGATCGCGCGCGCAGCAGAGCGCGCGGCGCAGCGTCTCGGGCATCTACGGCAGGGACATCGGCGCGGACGTCGCGGGCAGCGTGCGCGGGATCGTGGGCGGAAGCATCGCGGACGGCGTGCACATCGGCGGGGACGTGACCGGCGTGCTCGGCGGCTCCATCGGAACGGGCGCCGGCAATACGCGCATCGAGGGCGGCGTGCACGGGATCATCGGCGGCGGCATCGCGGACAACGTGCAGGTGGACGGCGACGTGACGGGCGTGCTCGGCGGGCCCATCGGCCGCAACGCGCAGATCTCGGGCAGCGTGCGCGGCCCGGTGGGCGGGAGCATCCGCCAGGGCGCGCGCATCGGCGGCAGCGTCAGCGGCCCCATCGGCGGCTCGATCGAGCCAGGCGTGGAGATCTGCGGGGACGTCACCGGGCCCATCGGCGGCCGGATGGAGGGGCACGTGCAGGGCAGCGTGCGCAGCCCGATCGGCGGCGACCTCACCGGCACGGTGGACGGCGACGTCACCGCGCCCATCGGCGGGGCCCTGTCCGGCCGCGTGGGCGGTGACCTCGGCACGGTCTACACCAAGAACCGCAAGATCCTCCGCGGGAACCTGACGGGCGAGGTCGGCGGCAGCGTGCTGGGCAAGGTCATGGGCGACGTCTCCGGCCGCGTTGCGGGCGACATCACCACGGTGTACGGCAACATCCTGCCCGGCGCGCACATCGGCGGCTGCGTGGGCACGCTCTACGGCAAAAACGAGGGCACGGTCCTCGGCGGCGTGCAGCGCCAGCGCTGAAAAAACGGTTTGCCCGTTGACAACCGCGGCAACCTCCGGTACCATAGAAGCAGAACATGCTTTGGACTGGAGGTTTTTCTATGCCGGAAACCCCGAAATACCTGGACGAATCCCTCTCCTTTGCCGAGCGGGCAAAGGACCTGGTCTCCCGCATGACGCTGGAGGAAAAGGCCAGCCAGATGGTCTACACATCCCCGGCCATCGAGCGGTTGGGCGTGCCCGCCTATAACTGGTGGAACGAGGCGCTGCACGGCGTGGCGCGCGCGGGCACGGCCACCATGTTCCCGCAGGCCATCGCCATGGCCGCCATGTTTGACGCAGACCTTGTGGAGAAGATCGGCTCCATCATCGCCACCGAGGGCCGCGCCAAGTACAACGAGAGCGTGCGCCAGGGCGACCGCGACATCTACAAGGGGCTGACCTTCTGGTCGCCGAACATCAATATCTTCCGCGACCCGCGCTGGGGCCGCGGCCACGAGACCTACGGCGAGGACCCCTACCTCACCGCGCGCCTGGGCGTGCGCTTTGTCAAGGGCCTGCAGGGCGACGATGAAAAGTACCTCAAGGCGGCGGCCTGCGCCAAGCACTTTGCCGTGCACTCCGGCCCGGAGTCCCTGCGGCACGAGTTCGACGCGGAGGTCTCCAAGCAGGACCTGTTCGACACGTACCTGCCCGCCTTTGAGGCCCTGGTCAAGGAGGCGAAGGTCGAGAGCGTCATGGGCGCCTACAACCGCGTCTACGGCCAGCCCGCGTGCGCCAGCGACCTTTTGACGGACATCCTGCGCAACCAGTGGGGCTTTGCGGGCCACTTTGTCTCCGACTGCGGGGCGCTGAGCGACTTCCACCTGCACCACAAGGTGACGGACACCGCGCCGGAGTCCGCGGCCCTGGCCGTCAAGCACGGCTGCGACGTCAACTGCGGCGCGGTCTACCTGCACATCCTGACCGCCATCCAGGAGGGGCTGCTGACCGAGGACGACATCACGCCCTGCGTCGAGCGCCTGATGGCCACCCGCATGAAGCTGGGCATGTTCGACAAGGACTGCCCCTACGACGCGATCCCCTACGCGGTCAACGACTGCGCCGAGCACCGCGCCGTGGCCCAGGAGGCCGCGCGCCGCTCCCAGGTGCTGCTCAAGAACGACGGCCTGCTGCCCTTGGATGTCGACAAACTCTCCTCCATCGCGGTCATCGGCCCCAACGCCGACAGCCAGGAGGTGCTCAAGGGCAACTACAACGGCACGGCCTCCGAGTACGTCACCATCCTGGAGGGCATCCACCGCATCTGCGACGGCAAGGCCCGCGTGTTCTATTCCGAGGGCTGCCCGCTCTACCGCGACCGCTCGGAGGGCCTTGCGCTGCCGGGCGACCGCCTGGGCGAGGCCGTCGCCGTGGCGCGGGAGGCGGACGTCGTCGTGCTGTGCCTGGGCCTCGACCCCCGCATCGAGGGCGAGGAGGGCGACGCCTCCAACGAATACGGCGCGGGCGACAAGGCGCACCTGAACCTGCCGGGCCTACAGCAGAAGCTGCTGGAAAAGGTCGTGGCCGTGGGCAAGCCCACGATCCTCGTCCTCTCCTCCGGCTCGGCCCTGGCGGTGAACTTTGCGCAGGACCACTGCAACGCCATCGTGCAAAACTGGTACGCCGGCAGCTACGGCGGCCAGGCCGTGGCGGAGCTGCTGTTCGGCAAGTTCTCGCCCAGCGGACGCCTGCCGGTCACCTTCTACAAGAGCCTGGACGACCTGCCCGCCTTTACGGACTACGCCATGGAGGGCCGCACGTACCGCTACCTCCACGCGGAGCCGCTGTATCCGTTCGGCTACGGCCTCTCCTATGCGAAGTTCACCTTCTCGGATCTGACGCTGTCCGAGACGTCCCTGCCGGCCGGCGAGGGGCTGCGGGCGACGGTCACGGTCAAGAACGAGAGCGACATCCCCGCCGCAACGCCCGTGGAGTTCTACGTGCGCGACGAGGAAGCCTCCACGCGCGTCCCCCACTTCTCCCTCTGCGCGTTTGACCGCGTGGAGCTGGCGCCCGGCGAGTCGCGCACCGTCACGGTGGAGATCGCGCCGCGCGCGCTGTGCCTGGTGACCGAGGATGGCGAGGTGGTCGAGGAGTCCGGCGACTTTACGCTGTTCGCCGGAGCGAGCGCCCCGGATGCGCGCTCCGTCACCCTGACGGGCGCAGAGCCGCTGCGCGCGGCCTTCCGCGTAATCTGACGTCCATTTCCCCCAAAAACGAAGGAGATTCCAACCCGCGGGTTGGAATCTCCTTCGTTTTGGGCCGCGGGAAACCTGTTCCGATGCGCGCTGTCCGTTCCCGCAAAACCCAGGCACGATCTTTCCTTGAGGGCAAAGCATGTGGCCTCTACGCTAACTGCAATATTTCGTACAGAAGGCGAGGGCTCGACATGTTTTCCAAAAAACTTTCCGATTCCATCCTGCGCATCTGCGAAAGTCAGCAGCTATCCTATGAGGCCGCTTCCGAACTCTGCGACCTCAGCCCCCGATATTTCGGCTCCATCGCCCGCGGCCAAACCGCTCCCTCGATCAACACGCTGGAGAAGATCTGCGTCGGCCTGCACCGAACGCCCAACGAATTGTTGGGCGTTTCCTCTGCCGGTGAGGAACTCTCCTACCCCGTCGCCATGCCACGCGGCTCCCGGCGAAGTAGCGCCCGCCGCGCGGGGTTCAGCCGGCGGGCAGGAAGTCCGCATCCTGCGCGCCGGGCGCTTCCCGGCGCAGCTCCTCGTCGTCGGCATAGACCTGGCGCGCGGCGCAGAGGACATAGACCGCCTGCGCGCCGGCGGCCAGGAGCACGCGCGCGCACTCCTCGACCGTAGCGCCCGTGGTCATCACGTCGTCCACGAGCAGGAGGGTCTTCCCGGCTGCGCGGGCGATTCCGCGGCCAATGCGGATCGTGCCCTGCACGTTGCGGCGCCGCTCCGCCGCGCCCAGGCCCACCTGGGAGCGCACGCGGTTCCGCTTGCGCAGCGCGCCGCGCAGGAACGGCAGCCCCGCCTCCCTGGCCAGGCGGCGCGCGAGGAGCTCGGCCTGGTTATAGCCGCGCGCGTGCAGGGTCTTGGGCGCGGCGGGGACGTTCACCACGGCGTCCACGCGCCATCCCTCCTGCGCGAGGCGCTGCGCCATGGCGCGGGAAAATCGGCGGACGGGCAGGTCAAACTCCCCGCGGAACTTCATCGCGAGCACGAGGGTGCGCGCCGGGCCCTCGTAGAGCAGGGCTGCGCGCGCCACCGCATAGGGCGGGGACGCCGCGCGGCAGCGCGGGCAGAGCCCCGGCGCCTGCGCCACGTCCCCGCAGCGCTCGCAAACCCGGTCCGGCACGCGCGTCAGGCGCGCCTCGCACCTGGCGCACAGGCCCTCGCGCACGCCTTCGGGGCTGCCGCAGGCCATGCAGCGCCGCCGGGGAAAGAACAGGTCCAGCGCGGCGTCCCGCAGGGCAAAGGGTCTCAAGGCTCTCCCTCCCCGATGGCGCGCAGGCGGTCCAGCGCCTGGAGGCGCTCACCCAGGGCGCTGTAGCGGTGGGCGGTCTTGTCGTTTTCGACCATGCGGCGCAGGACGCCCTCGCTGCCGACCATCACCACGCGCTGCTTGGCGCGCGTCACGGCGGTATACAGGAGGTTGCGCACCATCATCTGCGGCGGCCCGGGCAGCAGCGCCAGCACCACGGTGGGGAACTCGCTGCCCTGGCTCTTGTGGATGGTCATGGCGTAGGCGAGCTCCAGGTCCTGGAGCATGGCCTCGTCGTAGGTGACGCGGCGGTCGTCGTCAAAGTAGACCAGCACGCCGTCGTCGCCGATGCTCTCGATGACGCCGATGTCGCCGTTGTAGATGCCGACGCCCTCCTCCTCGCGCTCCATGTCGCCGCGGGTCCACTCGGCCTGGTAGTTGTTGCGCACCTGCATGACCTTGTCCCCCTCGCGGAAGCGGGTCTCGCCGCTCAGGCGCTCCTTCTTGTGGCGGGAAGGGGGGTTGAGCTGTTCCTGCAGCATGCGGTTGAGCGCAAAGACGCCGGCCTCTCCCTTCTTCATCGGGGCGAGGACCTGGATGTCGCGCACGGGATCGATGTGATAATAGCCGGGCAGGCGGCGCGTCACCAGGGCGCAGACGCTCTGCGCGATGGCCGTCAGGTTCTCCTTTTTCTCAAAGAAGAAGTCCGTGTCCCGGTTCTGGATGATGGGCATCTGGCCGCTGTTGATGCGGTGGGCGTTGACGACGATGTGGCTCTGCGCGGCCTGGCGGAAGACCTCGGTCAGCCGCGCCACGGGCAGCACCCGGCTGTCGAGGATGTCGCGCAGCACGTTGCCCGCGCCGACGCTGGGGAGCTGGTCCGCATCCCCGACGAGCACCAGGCGCGTGCCCGGCCGCACGGCCTTGAGCAGCGAGCGCATGAGCAGCAGGTCCACCATGGACATCTCGTCCACGATGACGACGTCCGCCTTCAGGGGGTCCTCCTCGGTCTTGCCAAAGAGCGGCGCGTCGTCCTCCTCGCCGGCGGCGTATTCCAGCAGGCGGTGGATGGTCTTGGCCTCCTGGCCGGTGGCCTCGGTCATGCGCTTGGCCGCGCGGCCGGTCGGCGCGGCCAGGGAGACGGTGAGGCCCGCCCCCTGCATCAGGCGGATGATGCAGTTGATGACCGTGGTCTTGCCCGTGCCCGGCCCGCCGGTGATGACCACGACCGGGGACTCGGCCGCCATGCGGATGGCGGCGCGCTGGCCGGCCTCAAAGCGGATGTCCTGGTCGCGCTCAAAGGCGTCCAGGTCCGCATCCTCGACGGACACGCGCTTTTTCTGCGGCGCGCGCTGCAGCAGCAGGAGCTGGAGCGCGACCTCCTTTTCCGCCTCGAGCATGGAGCGGTGGTAGACCGCGGTGCAGTCCTCGCGCTCCTCCTGGCGCACCTCGCCCGAGAGGACGAGCGCGGCCAGCTCGTTTTCGACGGCCTCCGGCGGGGCCTGCAGAATGCCCTGCGCGGCGTCCAGGAGCCTGTCGCGCGGCAGGAACACGTGGCCGGAGGCGCCGGCCGCGTCGCGCAGGACGTAGATGAGCCCCGCGCGCAGGCGGTGGCTGTCCTGGGGGTTGACGCCCATGGAGAGCGCGATGCGGTCCGCCGTGCGGAAGCCCACGCCCGGCACGTCGCGGATGAGCTGATAGGGATTGGCCTTCAGGACCGTGACGGCGTTGCCGCCATAGGCCTTGAGGATGCGCATGCACAGGCTGGGCGGGATCTGGTACTTCTGCAAAAAGAGCATGACCTCGCGCGTCTCCTGCTGCTGGGCGTAGTTTTCGGCGATGATGGCGGCGCGCTTGGGGCCGATGCCCTCGATCTCGCGCAGGCGCTCGGGGGCGTTGGCGAGGACCTCGAGCGTCTCGTCGCCAAAGGCCTCGACGATGGCCTTGGCGGTCATCTCGCCCACGCCCTTGATGACCCCGCTGGCCAGGTACCGCTCGATCTCCTCGGCGCGCGTGGGCTCGATCGTCTCGTAGGAGGCGGCCTTGAGCTGGCGGCCGAAGGTCGGGTGCGTGGTCCACGTGCCCAAAACGCGCACACGCTCCCCCTGCTTCAGGAAGGGGAGCGTGCCGATGACGGTCTGCTCGGCGCCGCCCTTGCCAATGGTCAGCACCGTGTAGCCGTTTTCCTCGTTGCGGAAGATGATCTCCTCGACAATGCCTTCGATTTCATCCATGCGTCTTTCCTCTTTCTGCGGGTGAAGCCAAAGGCCTTGTCCCGCGAATCACTTGCCTGCCGCCGCGCGCAGCGCCTCGGCCATGTCCGTGCGCTCCCAGGGCAGGTCCACGTCCGTGCGGCCGAAGTGGCCGTAGGCCGCGGTCTGGCGGTACATGGGCTGGCGCAGGCCGAGCTTCTCGATGATGGCCGCGGGGCGCAGGTCGAACACGCGGCGCACGATCGCCTCCAGCGCCTCGTCCGCGAGCTTGCCCGTGCCGAACGTATCCACCAGGATCGAGACGGGGTGCGCCACGCCGATCGCATAGGCGATCTCGATCTCGCAGCGGGAGGCCAGGCCCGCAGCGACGATGTTCTTTGCGATGTAGCGGACCATGTAGCAGGCGCTGCGGTCGACCTTGGTCGGGTCCTTGCCGGAGAAGGCGCCGCCGCCGTGCGGGGCATAGCCGCCGTAGGTATCCACGATGATCTTGCGGCCCGTCAGGCCCGAATCCCCTTCCGGACCGCCCACGACAAAGCGCCCGGTGGGGTTGATGAAGTACTTGGTCTCCCCGTCCAGGAGGTTCGCCGGGATGGTCGGCCGCACGACGCGCTCGATCAGGTCGCGGCGGATGGTCTGCTGGTCCGCGTCCGCGCTGTGCTGGGTGGACAGGACGATGGCGTCCACGCGCACGGGCTTGCCGTCCAGGTATTCCACGGTGACCTGGCTCTTGCCATCCGGGCGCAGGTAGGGCAGCTCGCCGCTCTTGCGTACCTCGCTCAGGCGGCGGGTCAGGCGGTGGGCCAGGGCGATGGGCATGGGCATGAACTCCTCGGTCTCGTCGCAGGCAAAGCCGAACATCATGCCCTGGTCGCCCGCGCCGATGTCCATCTTGCCCTCGGCGCGGCCCTCGAGCGCGTTGCCGACGCCCATGGCGATGTCCGGGGACTGCTGGTTCAGCTCCAGCATCACGCGGCAGGTCGCGGCGTCAAAGCCGCAGGCGCCGTCGCGGTAGCCGATGTCGGCGATGGTCTTGCGGATGATCGTTTCGTAGTCCACATCGGCCTTGGAGGTGATTTCGCCCATGACCAGCACGAGGTTGGGCGCGGCGATCGTCTCGCAGGCGACGCGGGCCATGGGGTCCTGGGCCAGGTGCGCGTCCAGGATCGCGTCGGAGATCTGGTCGCAGACCTTGTCGGGGTGTCCCTCCGTGACGGACTCGGAGGTAAAGAATCTCTTTCCCTGTTGCAGCATGTTCTCCATCCTTTCTGTGTCTTCCCAATGGATAAGAACGCCGCAGAACTCGAAGATATGGAAAGAAAAAGCCTTCCATCGCGAACGCTGTGCGGCAGAAGACTTGGCAATCCCACTTCCACCTCATATTTCAGCGCAGGGCTGCGCTGCGGGAATTGGCACCACTGTCGCCACGCGACCGGTTGCCGGGTTTCATCGGGCCCGTCCCTCAACCACTCTGTATAAGGCGTTCTTATTTGGTTGTCACTAAAGAGAAGCATACCATATGCAGTGGCATCCGTCAACGGCAGTTAATCAACATCTAACATTTTTCGCGATTGCGGGCGTTGCGCCGGCGCGCAAAATCGCTATAATGGAAGCGATAGCAAACGTTTTTTGGGAGGAACGCCATGAAGAAAGTGCTCGGCTGCATTCGCAAGGCTTGCGAGGATTTTGACCTGATCGAAGAGGGCGACCGCATCGGCGTGGGCGTATCCGGCGGCAAAGACAGCCTGCTCCTGCTCTACGCGCTGGCGCTGTACCGCAAGTTCTCCAAGGCGCATTTTTCCCTCGTGGGCCTGACGCTGACCATGGGCCTTTCCCCCATGGATACGAGCGGCATCCGCGCGCTGTGCGACCGGCTGGAGGTCGAGTACATCGTGCGCGAAACGCAGATCGGCAAGGTGATCTTTGAGGAGCGCAGGGAGAAGAACCCCTGCTCCCTCTGCGCCAAGATGCGCCGCGGCGCGCTCAACGAGCTGGCCAAGGAGGTGGGCTGCAACAAGGTGGCCCTGGGGCACCACCGCGACGACGCGCTGGAGACGCTGCTCCTCTGCCTGCTGCACGAGGGGCGCATCCACACCTTCCACCCCAAGTCCTACCTCTCCCGCATGGACCTGACCGTCATCCGGCCCATGGTCTATGTGCCGGAAAAGCACGTCATCCACGTCGCGCGGGAGCTGAACCTCCCCATCGTCGCCTCCTCGTGCCCGGCCAACGGCAACACCCAGCGCGAGGAGATGAAGGCGCTGCTGGACCGCCTGTGCAAGACGTATCCCAACGCGCGGGAGCTCATGCTCTCCGCCCTGCAGAACGAGGACCAGTACGGCCTTTGGAACCGGCCGCACAAGCCGTAAGCGCCGCAAAGCGCCCGGGGGAAAGCTCCCCCGGGCGCTTCTCTATTCTTCTTCCTCCTGTCCGCAGTAAAAGTGCTCGATCACCCAGGTCTTGAGCGCGCTGCGCTCGGGAATCCAGTAGGAGTCCTGATCCGTTTCGTTCTCGTATCCCTCCAGGATCTGGGCGGTGTGCAGGCGCCGCACCTGACCGGTCCAGCTCTGAACGTCCTGCGCGGTCAGGTCCGTGCGCAGGCAGTCGACGATGTCCTGGGCCAGCGCCTCCTGCTCCTGCTGCGAGAGCGCCTCCATCTGCCCGGAGAAGTCGCTCAAAAAGGCCTCGATGAGCTGCTGGTGCCGGCGGAGCTTATAGGGATCGGTGCCGGGATAGTCGATGCCGCCGATGTCGTTGAGGTAGGAATACGAGGCAAAGCCCGCGAGCACGGGGCGCACGTCCTGATACCCGCGATAGACGTTCAGGTCCGAGACGTCGTCCTCGACGTCGATGTAGATCTCTCCCTCCAGCAGGTCCGCCAGGTCCTGCAGCTGCACGACGTTCAGGAAGGCGTAGCGGTCGATGCGCACGCCGCCCAGCAGCGCGGAGACCGCGTCCACCGTGCTCTGCTCCGCAAGGCCGGCATCCTCGGCCGCGTGGTAGACGTCGCTGATGGGGCCGTAGCCGGTGTAGGACGCGCCGTCCTCGCCGTAGTGCTGCATCAGGACGCGCGTGTCCTTGGGGATGGTGATCAGGTCGATCTCCCCGTCCGCATTGCGCACCAGGACGTGCAGCGAGGTCAGGAGGGAATACCCATCCCGGTCGTAGGAGACCGCGCAGATGAGCAGGGAGCGGATGCTCTCGTCGCGCAGGACCGAACCGCCCGAAAACTCCATTCCCTCGGGTTCCGGCGTCGCGGCCGCGTTTTCCGCTTCGGGCGCAGCGCACCCGGCGAGGAGAAGCAGGCACAGCAGCGCCGCAAGGAGTGACCGCCAAGCGTTCCTCATGCTCCCCTCCTATCGCCGAAAGTCGTACCGCACGGGCTTGCGGTAGTCGTGGACCAGGTCGCCGTAGAGTTCCATGTTCTCCAGCGCCATGCCCGTTCCGCGCACGACGCAGTCGGCGGGGTTTTCCGCCAGCGTGCACGGGATGCGCAGCTCGGTCTGCACGCGGCGGCAGAGGCCGCCCAGCAGCGCGCCGCCGCCGGTGAGCGTGATGCCGTTTTGGTAGATGTCCGAGGCGAGCTCCGGGGGCGTGCGCTCCAGGACCGAGTGGATGGTCTCGATGATGGAGGTTGCCACCTCCTCGACCGCCTGGGAGATCTCCGCCGCCTCGATGTGCGCCGTGCGCGGCAGCCCGGACAGGACGGAGCGGCCCGTGACGTCCATGGCGCCCATGGGCGGCTCCGGGGCGACGACCGCCAGCTGCATCTTGATGCGCTCGGCCGTGCGCTCGCCGATGAGGAGGTTGTGGTTGCGCCGCATGTGCTTGATGATGGCCTCGTCCACCTTGTCGCCGGCGATGGTCACGCTCTCCTTGACCACGGCGCTGCTCATGGAGATGACGGCGATGTCCGTCGTGCCGCCGCCGATGTCCACGACCATGCACCCGCCCGCCTTGGTCACGGGGAGCCCGGCGCCGATCGCCGCGGCCACGGGCTCCTCGATGAGCTTGGTGTCCATGGACCCGGCGTCCGCCGTCGCCTCGACGACGGAGCGGCGCTCCACCTCCGTGACCCCGGCGGGCACGCAGACCACCACGCGCGGGCGCGCGAAGTTGAACCGCCCCATGACGAGGCGGAGGTAGTAGTGGATCATCCTTTCGGTCAGTTCGTAGTCGGAGATGACGCCGTTCTTCAGCGGCCGGATGGCGGAAATGCCCTTGGGCGTGCGCCCGAGCATGGTCAGCGCCTTTTCGCCGACGGCCAGGATCGTGTGGCTGTACTCGTCCACCGCCACAACCGAGGGCTCACGCAGCACGATGCCCTTTCCCTTGATATAGACAAGCACGGAGGCCGTGCCCAAATCCATTCCGATGTCTCGTGTAAAAAAGCCCAAGAGAGATCGCTCCTTCTCGCGGCGGCAAGCCCAAGCCCGCCGCCATCTATATAAACCCGCCAGAAAGCCCGGCGGGAGTAAAAACGCAGATGCAAATCGACCCGCATCTTTGGGTATATTCTCGAAAAACCCCCTTTTTTCCTGCCATGCGGGACAGAAGAAGGCAAATTATTTTCTGCCATGTTTTTCCAGTACGGCGAACTTTCGCATCGTGGCCCTTCCGCCCCGGAGGTGGCGCTCGGCCTTGTTTTGGTCCAGCACGCGGCGCGTCTGCCGGTAGAGGGCCTGGTTCAGGTGCGGAAGCCGCTCCACCAGGTCCTTGTGCACGGTGGACTTGGACACCCCAAAGAGCTTGGCCGCGTCGCGGACCGTGGCGCTGTGTTCCGAGATGTAGCGGGCTTCCTCCAGGACGCGCAGGTCAATCCGGTCTATCATCAAAAGAGAACCCCCTCTCCACGCTTTTTCTAAGCTTATGAAGAGGGGGTTTGCCCTGAGAACCGAAAGCGCGCCCTACTGGAACTCGAACGTATAGGCCCGCAGCGCGCCGTTCCCGTCCTGGCCCTGCAGGTAGAGCTTTTGCAGGTCGGGCGAGAAATACATCGTGTCCACGTTGATGCCGATGTCCTTGTAGGTCAGCCGGTCGTTGATGATGCGGCTGCCGCCCCAGTAGCCGATGCGGATGTCCACGGACCCGTCCTCGTTCTGCACGGCGTAGGCGATGTGCATGCCGTCGGAGCCGATGTCAAAGGCGGTGATGTTGCTCTGCACGAGCGTCGCGCCGCCCGCGCCCACCAGGTACAGGTCCCCGTCGTAGACGAGGAGCCCGTCGCCGGAGGAGAGGATGTAGGCGGAACCCGCCGTGCCGCCCGTCAGGAGCTCCTCCTCCGTTCCCGCCTGGGAGGCGTAGCCCACTTCCTGCGTTCCCTGGGAGAGGAGGTAGAACAGCATTCCCTTTTCGCTGACGGCCAGGGGGCGGTAGGCCATGCCCGGCAGGACGAGCGCGACCTCCCCGGTCTCGGCCTGGATGGACTCCATCTTCCGGTCCTCGCCCGCGGCGGTGAAGTAGAGCTCGTGCCCGTCCTGGGCAAAGACCACGCGGGAGGCCAAAACGTCGCGCGTGAGCGTCTGCATCCTGCCGCCGTTGTGCAGGCTGTAGATGTCCAGAATGTTTCCGGCGACATAGGCGACGAGGGACCCGTCGGCGGAGACGTCGAAGCACTCGGCCTCCAGATTGCCGAGCGTCAGGATCGGGTCGAGGAACCCGTACTGGTAGTTGATGCGCACGAACTGCGTCATGCGCACGCCCTCGTCGTCCTCGGCCTCGGGCGTAGGCGAGGCCTGCGCCGTCTCCTCCGCCCCGGTCCCCGTCTGCGCGCTCTGGACGGTCATGGCCACGAGGTTGTTTGCATCGATCCAGCCGATGACCGCCTCCGCGGGGTTGGGGTGGTCCCCGGTGGGGTCCAGGCGGTCCAGGGGGATGTTCGTGATCCTGCGCACCTCAAAGCGCAGCGAGGACTGCGGCTCGTTGGAGGCGGCGGGCGTGGCGGTCGGCTCGGAGAGGATGATGGTCTTCTCCTGCGGGGCGATGGAATGGCAGCCCGAGAGCAGGAAAAGCGCAAGGCATGCTGCCGCAAGGCAGCGTATCTTCTTCCTCATCCTGCCTGTCCCTCCCTTGCGCGGGCCGTGGGGAGCACGACGGTGACGACCGTGAGCCCCTTGGGCCGCGACGCGATGTCGATGCGCCCGCCGTGCTGCTCGACGAGCTGCTTGACGATGCCCAGGCCCAGGCCCGAGGACCCCTCCTCGCGCTTGCCCTCGCGGTCCTTGCGCCGGTAGAAGGGGATGAAGAGCTTGGGGATCTCCTTCTCCTCGATGCCGTCGCCGGAATTGACGACCTGGACGTTGACGTTTTCCCGGTTGCAGTTGACCAGGACCTGGATGGTGGAGTTGGGGTATCCGTACTTGATGGCGTTGTCGATGATGTTGATGAATACCTCCTTGAGCTGCGTCTCGCTGCCCATGACCACGGCGCGCTGGCGCACGGAGAGCTCGATGGCGTCGCCGTACTTCTCGGCCTTGAACTGCATGCCCTCGCAGACCTGGGCGAGCAGGTCGTTGAGGTTGACGCGGTCCTTGGGCACGTTGACCGCGTCCGACATGCGCGAGAGCTCCAGGAGCGTCACCACCATGTGGTACATGCGGTCGCTCTCGCTGAGGATGTGGGAGATGCCCTTGTCAAAGAACTCCTTGTCGGTAAAGCCGTTCTCCTGCAGCACCTCGGCATAGCCGCGGATGCTGGTCAGCGGGGTCTTGAGCTCGTGGGTGACGTTGTCGTAGAAGACCTTTCGGTATTCCGAAAGGCGCTTGAGCTCGTATTTGTCGGTGTTGATGGTCTTCATCTGCTGGTCGATGCGGTAGATCATCTCGGCGAAGTTGCGCGAGAGGATGCCCAGCTCGTCCCGCCGCTTGGAGCGCGCCAGGCGCACGACCTTGCCCACGTCGATCTTGTTCTGCTCGACGTCCTTTTGCAGCGCCTCGCTGATGCGCGCAAGCTTCATGATGGGCGAGGCGATGGAGCTGGCAAAGAGCACCGCGATGACCAGGGAGACAAAGCAGATCACCATCGTGATCAGGGAGACGGAGCGCATGATGTTGTTTCCCTGGGTGTAGAGGATGGTGTAGTCCGCGACGGTGCGGATCATGCCGATGCTGTTGCCCTCGATGAGGACGGGGTAGGAGAAATAGGCGCGCGTCCGCTGCGACTCCGTGTCCAGGGTGAAGGCGGAAAGGCCGCCGCGCGCAAGGCTGACGTCGCCGAAGTTGTTCTCGATGAAGACCGCGGAGTTGGTCGCGGCGAGCATCTGCCCGTCCATGGTGAAGGCGGCCGTGGGGTTGCCCGTCGCGCCGGAGATCTCCTCCACGAGGTCCTGGGCGATGGCGGCAAAGCCCTCCTCGTTGTTGTTCTGCTGGTTGAGGACGAGCATCTGCTTGACGTAGATCAGGCCGTTGTTCTTCATCGTGACAAGATCGTCGTTGATGTAGCGCTCGTTGCCCTGGGAAATGTTTTGGGCGATGAAGAAGTTCATGATCAGGAGCATGGAAAGGAAGATGGCCAGCATGTACAGCGCCATCTTGACACGGATGGACAGGCGGACCTCCGGTCCGCCCGCAAAGAGCCGCTTCAGGGAGAAGGTCCCCGCTTTCCTCGTCGTTTTCTTCATCTATGCACGCCCTAATCCGTAATTTCGAAGATGTAGCCGATCTTGAAGATCGTGCGGATCTCGTTGTCCAATCCCAGCTTTTTGCGCAGGCGCAGGACGTGGATGTCCACGGTGCGCGTGTTGCCGAAGTAGTCGTATCCCCACACCGCGCCCAGGATCTTTTCCCGGGAGAGGGCCACGTTGCGGTTTTCGTAGAAGTACATCAGGAGCTGATACTCCAAGGGGGTCAGGTCCACCTGGCGGCCGTTCTTCTCCACCGTCATGGTCGAGGGCGTGACCGTCAGCCCCGCGAAGTGGAGCCGGAGCTCGTTGCGCGCGGGCGGCGCGTCGTTCGTCTTCTCCAGGCGGCGGAAGGTCGCCTTGATGCGCGCCACGACCTCGCGCACGTCAAAGGGCTTGGTGATGTAGTCGTCCGCGCCGGCCTCCAGGCCCAGGACCTTGTCCTCCACCATGTTGCGGGCCGTGACCATGATGATGGGGATGTGCAGCTTGTTCGTGATCTGCCGGCAGACCTCCAGGCCGGACATGTCCGGCAGCTGCCAGTCCAGCAGCACCAGGTCCGGATGCGCGCCGTTTGCCATCTGCAGCGCGCGCGCGCCCGTCCCGGCAATGCCCACGTCGTAGCCCTCCTTTTTGAGGCGGTAGGCCAGCAGCTCCGCGATGGGCGTATCGTCTTCCACGATCAGGATTTTATTCGCACTCATGTCGTCATCTCCACATTCCTTCATTATAGACAGTATACCACAGTTTTATGACGAATCAACCCGCCCAAAGGATTCAATCCGCGCGCAAAAAAAGACCTGCCGCAGGATTTTCTCCCGTGGCAGGTTCTCTTTAAGCGGCTAGTCGCCGAGCTTCATCTGCAGGTATTCCTCGTAGGTGGTGCGCTTGTCCACGACGGGCTGGCCGACGCTCATGTCCACGATCCGGTTGGCGACGGTGGAGACGAGCTGGTGGTCCTTGGAGACAAAGAGCATGGTCCCGGGGAAGGCGGTCATGCCGTTGTTCAGAGAGGTGATGGATTCCAGGTCCAGGTGGTTGGTCGGCTCGTCCAGAATCAGGAAGTTCGCGCCGGAGAGCATCATCTTGGAGAGCATGCAGCGCACGCGCTCGCCGCCGGAGAGGACGCAGGCCTTCTTCTTGGCCTCCTCGCCGGAAAAGAGCATCCGCCCCAGGAACCCGCGCAGGAACGTCTCGTCCTGCTCCTTGGAATACTGGCGGAGCCAGTCCACAAGGCTCAGGTCCACGCCCTCAAAGTAGGGGTTGTTGTCCTTGGGGAAGTAGGCGGTGGTGATCGTCACGCCCCACTTATAGGAGCCTTCGTCCGGCTCGATCTCGCCCATGAGGATGCGGAAGAGCGTGGTCTTTGCCTGCTCGTCGTCGCCGACAAAGGCGATCTTGTCGCCCTTGTCCACGCGCAGGGTGAAGTTGTCCAGGACCTTGACGCCGTCGATGGTCTTGGAGATTCCCTCGGCCACGAGGATGTCGTTGCCCGCCTCGCGCTCGGGCTTGAACTCGATGAAGGGATAGCGCCGGGTCGAGGGCTGGATGTCCGTCAGCTCAATCTTCTCCAGCAGCTTCTTGCGGCTGGTCGCCTGCTTGGACTTGGAGGCGTTGGCGGAGAAGCGCGCGATGAACTCCTTGAGCTCCTTGATCTTGGCCTCGTTGCGCTTGTTGGTCTCCTTGGCCTGGCGCAGCGCCAGCTGGCTGGACTCGTACCAGAAGTCGTAGTTGCCGGCGTAGAGCTGGATGCGGCGGTAGTCGATGTCCGCGATGTAGGTGCAGACCTCGTTGAGGAAGTGGCGGTCGTGGGAGACGACGATGACCGTGTTCTCAAAGTCGCCGAGGAAGCGCTCCAGCCAGCGGATGGCCTTGACGTCCAGGTGGTTGGTCGGCTCATCCAGCAGCAGGATGTCCGGGTTTCCAAAGAGCGCCTGCGCCAGGAGGACCTTGACCTTGTCGTTGCCGTCGAGCTCGGCCATCTTCTTGCCATGCTTTTCCTCGTCGATGCCGAGCTGGTTGAGCATGGTCTGGGCGTTGCTTTCGGCGTCCCAGCCGTCCATCTCGGCAAACTCGCCCTCCAGCTCCGCGGCGCGCAGGCCGTCCTCGTCGGTGAAGTCCGGCTTTGCGTAGAGCGCCTCCTTTTCCTGCATGACCTCGTAGAGGCGCTTATTGCCCATGATGACGGTGGAGAGCACGTCGTATTCATCGTAGAGGAAGTGGTCCTGCTTGAGGACCGAGATGCGCTCGCCCGGGGTGACGATGACCTCGCCCGAGTTCGGCTGCAGCTCCCCGGAGAGAATTTTCAGGAACTGGCTCTTGCCCGCGCCGTTTGCGCCGATGATGCCGTAGCAGTTGCCCTTGTCAAATTGGATGTTCACGTTCTCAAAAAGAATCCTCTTCCCAAATTGGAGAGAAATATTGCTTGCCTGTATCATTTTCTTTTCCTTTCCGACCGCTGTTTTCCGTGCAGCCGCGGTTGAGTATACCATAATGCGCCTGGTTTTGCACCGGTTATTACAAAAACTTAATGGAAATTCCGCACCCCATCCCCCTGGCAGAAATTCACACAGGCCAAATTATATTTCTAAATCATTTCAGGATTGACAAACAATGTAAGAAAGATTATAATGAGATCGTAAAATTTCATCAAGGAGGTCTTCTTCCATGAAGAAACTGCTTGCCCTTGTCCTGGCTGTTGCGATGATGATCATCCCCATGACTGCCCTGGCCGATTCCAACTTCATCGAGCCCACCTACTACGCGGATTACACCGAGGATGTCGAGTACGTCACCCCTGCAGAGGAGACCACCGACTACGTCGTCATCTGCCGCGCTCTGAACGTTCGCGCCACCGCTTCCACCAAGCTGGATCCCATCGACATCATCCATCGCGGCGATGTTGTGAAGGTTGTCGAGTTTGACGGCAACTGGGCGAAGATCGCTCTCGAGGATGGCACCAACGCTTACGTGTACGCCAAGTACATCGACAAGGTTGAGGCCTAATCTTCCGCAACCGATGGACGAGCCGACGGGGCTCGTCCTTTTTTTCTGCTTTTGCGCGGAATAAAACTGTGGTATACTGGGGAAAGCGGGTCCTTTGCGGCCCGGCTTTTTCGCATTGGACAGGACGGAGGTTGATGTTTTCATGCCCATGGACGGACTGACGCTCGGCGCCCTCGCGCGCGAGCTGAACCGCGTGCTGGAGGGCGGGCGCGTGGACCGCGTTCAGCAGCCCGAGCGCGATGAATTGCTCCTCACCCTGCGCGCTCAGGGCGGCAATCACCGGCTGCTGCTCTCCTCCAGCCCGAACAACGCGCGCGTGCACCTGACGCGCGGCGCAAAGCGCAGCCCGGACACGCCGCCCATGTTCTGCATGCTGCTGCGCAAGTTCCTGGTCAACGCGCGCTTCCTCGGCGCGGAGCAGCTCGGCGCGGACCGCGTGCTCACCCTCCGCTTTGAGGGGTTGGACGAGCTCGGCGATTTGACGGAGCGGCGGCTCGTCATCGAGATCATGGGCCGGCACTCCAACATGATCCTCGTCGGGCCGAACGGCCGCATCGTGGACAGCGCGCGCCACGTCACCGAGGACATCAGCCGCGTGCGCGAGGTCCTGCCCGGCCTGCCCTATGAGACGCCGCCCGCGCAGGACAAGCTCAACCCCTATGCGGCGCAGGCGGCGGACTACCTGTGCGCGCTGCGTCCGCTCGTCGGCCAGCGGCTGGACAAGGCGATCCAGCAGAGCGTGAGCGGTCTTTCCGCGCAGGCGGCGCGCGAGCTCGCCTTCCGCGCCGCGGGCAGCGAGACCGCGGCCCTGACCGAGGCGCTGCTCCCCACCGCGGCGGGCAAGCTCGCGGCGTTCTTCCGCCTGCTCGAGGACGTGCCCACGCTCCTGGTCGACGAGGAGGGCTCGCCCCTGGACGTGACCTCCTTCCCCTACCTCTCGCGCGATCCCGCCCGGCAGGTGGCGTGCGCCTCCCTCTCGGAGGCGATGGACGCCTATTACCTGCAGCGCGACCAGCGGGAGCGCATCCACCAGCGCGCGCACAACTTGCGCCGCTTCCTGCAAAACGCCCTCGAGCGCGACGAGAAGAAGCTCGCCATCCAGCGGCAGACGCTCCTGGACGCCGAGAACATGGACGACCTGCGGCGCAAGGGCGACCTGATCACCTCCTCGCTGCACTGCATCCCGCGCGGCGCGAGCAAGGCCATCGTTCCGGACTACTATTCCGAAGACATGCGCGAGGTGGAGATCCCGATGAACCCCGCCCTCTCCCCGGCCGAGAACGCGCAGCGCTACTACAAGCAGTACAACAAGCTCAAGGCCGCCTCCGACCTCGTGCTAGACCAGATGTCCGCAAACGAGGCGGAGATCGCCTATCTCGAGGGCCAGCTGGAGAACCTGGAGCTCTGCACGACGTTTGACGAGCTGACGGAGATCCAGCAGGAGCTCGTTCGAGTCGGCCTCCTGCGCGACGCGAACAAGGGGAAGAAGCCGCCGAAGATCCCGGAGTCCAAGCCGCACCACTTCCTATCCGACGAGGGGATCGACATCTTTGTCGGCAAAAACAACGTGCAGAACGAGCGGCTGACCGGCGCGGCGCTGGGCGACGAGCTCTGGCTCCACGCCAAGGACATGCCCGGCTCCCACGTGATCGTCAAGTCCACCGCGCCGGGGAACGCGACCATCCTGCAGGCCGCGCAGCTCGCCGCGACCTTCTCCAAGGGCCGCCAGGCGGACAAGGTGCCCGTGGACTACACGCTGCGCAAGTACGTCAAGAAGCCCGGCGGCGCAAAGCCCGGATTTGTCATCTACACCCACCAGCAGACGCTCTTCGTCTCGCCGGACGAAAAGCTCGCCAAGCGCCTTTCCGCCGAGGACAAGGCGGCCCGCGCGTAGCGCCCAAAACGCCGAGCCCCCCTGCGCACCGTTTGTGCGCAGGGGGGCTTTCCGCTGCAATCCACAGCGGCGGCGTGTACGCCCATCAAAGGAAGCGCAGCTCCTAACGGCCGAGCGTTTTGAGCCCAGAGGACGAAAATAAGCCGGTCGAACCCCCACGCCGCCGGTGGCGGTTCGGGGCGAAGCCGAAGGGAGTACGCCTGCGGAGGGGGCGCGTCAGCGTCCCTGTAGGTTGAGCGTTTTGAGTCCACAGGGCGAAAATAAGCCCGCCGTAACCCCGGGCCACCGAAAGGCGGCATGGGGCAAAGCTTCTGGAGGCCCCACGCTTGAGACTTAGGCCCAATAAGCCGGTCGTAACCCCGAACCGCCGCTGGCGGTTCGGGGCGAAGCCGAGGGGAGCGCCCCTGTAGGTTGAGCGTTTTGAGTCCACAGGGCGAAAATAAGCCCGCCGAACCCCCGCGCCGCCGGTGGCGGTTCGGGGCGAAGCGGGAGAGGCGGGCCAAAGGCCCGCCTCTCCCGTATTCGGCGCGTTGTGCGCGCAGGGGGTTCTCTTTACGATTTCCGCTTCTTCCTCCAAATCGCGAAGGCCAGGGCGGCCGCCGCGGCCACAACGAGGATGGCCAGCGTCCACGCCAGTTCCGACGCGTTTGCGGAGACGAGGATCGTCGTGGGGCCGTCCGCCCCGCCGATGATGCCGAGGTCCATGCCGCGCGCCCCCTTTTAGTCGAGGCGCAGCGCGCCGATGAGCTCGCGCACGTCCTGCACGCCGTACTTCTCGCCGTATTCCTCCATGCCGCGGATCACGTCCATGCAGGCATAGGGGTTGTGCAGGTTTGCCGTGCCCACCTGCACGGCCGTGCACCCGACCAGCAGGAAGGCGATGGCGTCCTCCCCGGACTCGATGCCGCCCATGCCCACCACCGGGATGGAAACGGCCTTTGCCGCCTGCCAGCACATGCGCAGGGCGACCGGCCGCACCGCCGGGCCGGAGAGCCCTCCCACGACGTTGGCCAGCACCGGCCGGCGCGTGCGCACGTCCACGGCCATGCCGGTGAGCGTGTTGATCAGCGAGATCGCGTCCGCGCCGCCCTCCTGCGCGGCCAGGGCCACCTCGGCGATGTCCGCGACGTTGGGCGAGAGCTTGACCATCAGGGGCTTTGTGCAGTGGGCGCGCACGGCCTTGGTGATCTTGTAGACGGATTCCGGCTTTGTGCCGAAGGCCACGCCGCCCTCCTTGACGTTGGGGCAGGAGATGTTCATCTCCAGGATGTGGATGCCGGTGCCGGAGAGGCGCTCGGCCATGTAGCAGTAGTCGTCCTCCGTGCTGCCGGCGGCGTTGGCCACGACCACGGCGCCCTTTTCCAGCAGCCAGGGCAGGTCCTTTTCCAGGAAGGCCTCCACGCCCGGGTTCTGCAGGCCCACGCTGTTGAGCATGCCCGCGGGCGTCTCCGTGATGCGGTGCGGCGGGTTGCCCAGGCGCGGCAGGCGCGTCAGGCCCTTGACCGAGATGCCGCCCAGGCCGCCCACGTCGTAGAACTCGTCGTATTCCCGGCCAAAGCCGAAGGTTCCGGAGGCTGCGATGACGGGGTTCTTCAGCTCCACCCCGCACAGGTTCACGCCCATCTTCATCCGAACACGACCTCCTCTGCCGGGAACACCGGGCCATCCGCGCAGACGCGCTTATAGCCGAATTCCCCGTCCTTGGCCTTGACCTTACAGTTGCAGGTGAGGCACGCGCCGATGCCGCAGCCCATGTGCTCCTCCAGGGAGAGCTGCGCCGGGACCCCGTACTGCAGGGCGAGGGCCTGCACCGCGCGCAGCATGGGCGTGGGGCCGCAGGCCATGATGCCGTCTACCTCCCCGCGCCGGAGCATCTCCTCCAGGGGGCCGGTGACCAGGCCGTGCACGCCGGCGCTGCCGTCGTCCGTGCAGACGGTGACGGGCGCGCCGGTCCTTTCGCAGGCCTCCACGGCGTAGAGCAGGTCCCGGCTGCGGAAGCCGAAGACCGCGTGGCAGCGGGCGTCCGCAAAGGCCTCCATCGCAAAGCGCAGGGGCGCGACGCCGATGCCCCCGCCCACAAAGGCGATGCGCTCCAGGCCGCCCTTTTCAAACCCGCACCCCAGGGGGTAGAGCAGGTCGATCTCCTCGCCGGGCTTTGCCGCGAGAATGCGCTGGGTGCCCTCGCCCTTTGCCGCGATGCCGAGCTCCAGGATGCCGTCGTGCACGGAATAGAGGCTGATGGGCCGGCGCAGCAGGTGCGCGCGGTCGCCGGGCACCGCGATGTGCGCAAACTGCCCGGGGACCGCGGCCTCCGCCCCGGCCGGAAGGGCGAGCGCGAGCAGGCCCATCTCCACGTTCAGCGGCGCGCAGGAGAGGACCTTTGCCGTCAATCTCTTCATGCGCGGATGCCCTCCATGATGTCCTCCCGCATGCGCACAGCCTCGTTATAGGCGGCCTGCGCAAAGTCCACGCCCGGCTGCTTGCGCCAGGCGGTCAGGATCGAGCGGGAGGCGTTGACCACCGCGCCACGGCCCTGCGCATCGAAGCAGCCGCGCAGGTCCTTGCCGGTCGCGCCCTGCGCGCCGTAGCCCGGCACGAGGAAGAAGGTGTGGGGCAGGCGCTGGCGCAGGGCCGCGCCCTGCTCCGGATACGTCGCGCCCACGACCGCGCCGATGGAGGAATAGCCGTGCTCGCCGATGCAGTCCTTGCCCCATTCGGAGACGAGGTCGCCCATGACCTCGTAGACCGTGCGCTCGCCGATCTTCAGGTCCTGCAGCTGCACGCCGGAGGGGTTGGAGGTCTTGACCAGCGCGAAGATGCCGCCGCCGCGCACGGCGGACGCCTTGCGGAAGGGCTCCACGCCGTCCAGGCCGAGGTAGGCGTTGACGGTCACAAAGTCTACGGGGAAGGCGCTGTCGGCCTTCTCCCCCAGGGGCGTCTCCCCGAGGTAGGCGTTGGCGTAGGCGGAGGCCGTCGCGCCGATGTCGTTGCGCTTGGCGTCCGCGATGACGACCATGCCCTTGGCCTTGGCGTAGTCGATCGTCTCGCGGAAGGCCTGCATGCCGGGCACGCCGTACATCTCATAGTAGGCGATCTGGACCTTCGCGCAGGGCACGATGCCGCACAGCGCGTCCACGAGGGCCTTGTTGTAGCGCAGGAGCGCGTCCGCCGCGTCGGCAAAGCTCTCCACCTTGCCGGCAAATCCCTCCGGCAGGTGCGCGAGCTGCGTGTCCAGTCCCACCGCCGTGGGGTTTCCCATGCGCTCGATTCCTTCGATGAGCGCGTCGATGGCCAGTTTCATGTGTGCAGCGCCTCCTTTTTTCCCTATTCGTCCCGATAGATGCACTTGCCGCCGACGAACGTCGCCTTGACGCGGCCGTGGACCATGGTGCCGTGGAAGGGCGTGTTCTTGCCCTTGGAGAGGAACTTGCGGCTGTCGATGCACCACTCCTCATTGGGGTCGACGAGCAGGAAGTCCGCGTCCTTGCCCACCGCCAGCTCCCCGCAGTTCTTTCCGAGGATGCGGGCGGGATTGGTGCTGACGACCTTGACGTAGTCCTCCAGGGACATGTGGTGCGCGTGGACGAGGGCCTCCATCCCCAGGGCAAAGGCCGTCTCAAACCCGGAGATGCCGGAGAGGGCGAGGTTGTACTCGACCTCCTTTTCGTCGCGGTGGTGCGGCGCGTGGTCGGTGGCGATGGCGTCGATCGTGCCGTCGCACAGGCCCTCGATCAAGGCGTCCTGGTCCTCGGTCAGGCGCAGGGGCGGGTTGACCTTGGTGGCCGCGTTGTAGCTGAGCACCATGTCGTCGGTGCCGGCCAGGTAGTGGGGCGCGGTCTCCGCCGTGATCTTGACGCCCCGGGCCTTGGCCTCCCGGATGATGCGCACGCCGCCGGCGGTGGAGACGTGGCAGATGTGGATGGGCAGGTTCAGCGTCTCGGCCAGGATCGCGTCGCGGGCGATCTGGACCTCCTCGGCGGCGCGGGTCGTTCCGCGCAGGCCCAGGAGCGTGGAGTTATAGCCCTCGTTCATCACGCCCTTGTTGACCAGGTGGATGTCCTCGCAGTGGTCAAAGACCGTCATGCCAAAGGCCGCGCCGTACTCCATCGCGCGGCGCAGGAGCTGCGCGTTCATGATGGGCTTGCCGTCGTCGGAGATGGCGACGATGCCGGCGCGGGCCATCTCCCCGATCTCGGCCATGGTCTCGCCCTTGAGGCCCTTGGACACGGCGCCGATGGGGTAGACGTGCACGCCGCTGCCCTCCGTCTTCGCCTTGTTGAGGATGTAGCCGGTCACGACCGCGTTGTCGTTGACGGGGTCGGTGTTGGCCATGCAGCAGACGGTGGTAAAGCCGCCGGCCGCCGCGGCGCGGGTGCCGCTGACGATGTCTTCCTTATATTCCAGGCCGGGGTCGCGCAGGTGGCAGTGCAGGTCCACCATGCCGGGCAGGACGCAGCGGCCCTGCGCGTCGACGACCTGCGCGTCCGCGTCCTCCAGGTTCGGCTCGATCTTGGCGATGCGGCCGTCCTCTACGAGCATGTCGCAGGCGCCGCGGCCGGGCAGGATTCCGTTCTTGACAAGCAGCTTCATACGCTTTGCACACCCTTTCTGGTCAGCAGGTAGAGCAGCGCCATGCGCACCGCCACGCCGCTGGTGACCTGTTCGTTGATGACGGATTGCTCGCAGTCCGCCGCGTCGCTGGTGATCTCGACCCCGCGGTTGATGGGGCCGGGGTGCATGATGAGCGCGTCGGGCTTGGCGTACTTCATGCGCTCCTCATTGATTCCAAAGAACTCCGAATATTCGCGCAGGGAGGGGAAATTTCCCTCCTCCTGGCGCTCCTTCTGGATGCGCAGGCCCATGACCACGTCCGCGCCCTCGACGGCCTCCTCGACGCGGGTATAGGTCTTGACGCCGAGCTCCTCCATCTGCGCAGGCATGAGGGTGGGCGGCGCGCAGAGCGCGACCTCCGCGCCCATGGTGTGCAGGCCGAAGATGTTCGAGCGCGCCACGCGCGAGTGGAGCACGTCGCCGACGATGGCGACCTTGAGCCCGTCCAGGCGGCCCTTGTGGCGCTTGATGGTGAACATGTCCAGCAGCGCCTGGGTCGGGTGCTCGTTGATGCCGTCGCCGGCGTTGATGACGGCGGCGTTCACGTGCTGGGCGAGCAGGTGCGGCGCGCCGGACATGGGGTGGCGGATGATGATGACGTCCGTGCCCATGCGGTCCAGCGTCCGGCCGGTATCCAGCAGGGTCTCGCCCTTCTGCACGGAGGAGGCGGAGGCGGAGATGTTGGCCGCGGCCGCGGACATGTACTTGCTGGCCAACTCAAAGCTCATGCGCGTGCGGGTCGAATTCTCATAGAACAGCGTCACGATGGACTTGCCCTGCAGGTGCGCGGTCTTCTTGGTGGGGCTGTCCAGCAGCTGGCGCATTGAGGCGGCCGTGGACAGGATCATCTCGATCTCCTCCCGCTCGACGTCGCGCAGGGAGAGAAGATCCTTGTGTTTGAAAGCCATGTGCATTCTCCTTTCCGGAAAGGCCGCAGCCTTATTTCTGCGCAAAGAGCTCCACGATCTCCTTGCCGTCGATCTCGCGGACGCTGACGGCGATCATCTCCAGGTGGGAGGTGGGCACGTTCTTGCCCACGTAGTCCGCGCGGATGGGGAGCTCGCGGTGGCCGCGGTCGATGAGGACCGCAAGCTGAATGGTCTTTGCGCGGCCCATGTCCATGATGGCGTCCATGGCGGCGCGCGCGGTGCGGCCGGTGTAGAGCACGTCGTCGACGAGGACGACATTCTGGTCGTTGACGTTGGCGGGAACGTCCGTCCCCTTGACCTGGGGATGCTCGTCGAGCAGGGAGAGGTCGTCGCGGTAGAAGGTGATGTCCAGCGTACCTACGGGCAGCTCCGTCCCCTCCTCCTGCGCGATCAGCGCGCCGATGCGCTGCGCCAGCGGCACGCCCCGGCGCTGGATGCCGATGAGCATCAGGTTCTCCGTGCCCTTATTGCGCTCGATGATCTCGTGCGCGATGCGCTTGATGGCGCGGCTCATCGCCGCCTCGTCCATGATCTCTGCCTTTCTGCAAAATTCCATGGCTGCTCCTCCTTTGCCGAGAGAAAAAAATAAACGCCCTGAAGGTCTGCATTCCTTCAAGGCGCATGACGCGCTGCGCGCACTTCGTGCTTCTTCGTTTTCCACACGCACCTTGCCGTCCTCACGGGAACGAATTAAAGGAACGCTTTACCCTTTGCCACTATAGCACAAAAAGCGCCCCCTGTCTACAAGGTCTGCCTGCGCAGGGACGTTAAGTTTTGCCGTTCCCGCCTATCTTTGCCGGTCGAGCACGCGGGCGAAGTCCTCTGGCGGCTCGGCGAGGAAGTTCATCTCCTCCCCGGTGCGGGGGTGACGGATGTGCAGCTCGCGCGCGTGGAGCATGAGCGGGCAGGGCGCCGCCGCGGAGCGCGCAAAGCCGTAGAGCGGGTCGCCGCAGACCGGGTGGCCGAGGCTGGCCATGTGCACGCGGATCTGGTGCGTGCGCCCGGTGACCAGGCGGCACTCGATGAGCGACGTGCGCGAAAACGTCCGCAGCACGCGGAAGTGGGTCACGGCCTCGCGCCCGCCGGGCACGACGGCCATCCGCTTGCGGTCGCGGGGGCTGCGGCTGATGGGCGCGTCCACCGTCCCGGATTCCGCGCGAAAGCGGCCCTCCACCAGCGCCCAGTAGACGCGCCCGGCGCTGTGGACGCGGATCTGCTCGGCCAGGTCCAGGTGCGCGCGGTCGTTCTTGGCCACGACGAGCAGGCCCGTGGTGTCCTTGTCGAGCCGGTGGACGATGCCGGGGCGCAGCTTGCCCCCGATGCCGGACAGGTCGTCGCAGGCGAAGAGCAGGGCGTTGACGAGCGTGTCCTGCGCGTGGCCCGCGGCCGGATGCGTGACGAGGTTCCGGGGCTTGTTGACGACCACGATGTCCTCGTCCTCGTAGACGATGGGCACGTCCATCTCCACGGGCACGGCCTCCAGCGGCGCGGGATCGGGGATGTCCAGGGCGATCGCATCGCCCGCGGAAACGGGCTGGCCCGCCTTCTTGGGCGCACCGCCGTTCACGGCGGCGCAGCCGTCCTTGATCAGGTTCTGGATGCGGGAGCGCGTTTCCCCGCTCTTTTGCGACAAAAAGGCATCCAAGCGGATGCCTTCATCTTCCTTCGTCGCGATCCATTGCAAGTTCTTCATGTGTCTCTTCGCTTTCCTCGTTTCGCTCCTCCGCCTGGACCTGCGTCAGGGGCCTGCCCCAGCGGAAGTCGCCCCGGCGCTTGTCCTTTTCCTCAAAGAAGACCATCCAGATGGCGAGCATCACAACCCCGATGTTGACGAAGCTGTCCGCCACGTTGAAGACCGCAAAATTGATGAGGCAGAAGTCGAACATATCGATGACGTAGCCGAGCACCACGCGGTCGTAGAGGTTGCCGAGCGCGCCGCCCAGGGCCAGGGCGATGGCGATGCTGGGGAAAACCGGCAGCCTCCGCCGGGAAAAGAACAGAAAATACAGCCCCACCAGGCAGATCACGGCCGTGAGCACGATGAGCAGCCAGGTTCTGCCCTGCAGAATGCTGAACGCGGCGCCGCGGTTCTCGGCATAGGTGAACTGGAACACGCCCGGGATGAGCGGCAGCACGCCCCCGTGGACGTCGACCAGGGGACCGGCCGCCCAGTTTTTGACGACGCGGTCCAAGAGGAATGCGACGGCCATCACGGCGATGTAAAGGATTGGCATTACTCGTCCTCCTGGGGAATGGGCACGATGCGGCGCGCCGCGCTGGTCAGCGGCTGGTCCTGCAGGCCCTTTTTGCTCTCTGCCGCCTCCTGGCGGCCCTCGGTCAGGTTGATGCGGGGCATGGCGGCCATGCGCGCGGTCGGGGGCTCCTCGGCGCGCTCCCGCTCCCTGCCCAGCCCGGACTCGTCCAGCAGCTGCATCTGCGCGTTGAGCAGCATGCGGAAGTTCTGGCGGTAGGTCGAGGCCTGCTGCCGCAGGGAGCCGAGCTGGCGGCGGATGGCGTCGGCCTCGGCGTTTGCGGCGGAGACGATCTTGGCGGCCTCGTCGTTGGCGCTGGAGAGGATCTCCTCCGCGCGCAGGCTGGCGTTGCGCGTGGTCTCCTCCGCGCTGCGCTGCGCGGTGATGAGCGTGTCGCGCAGCGTGGTTTCCAGGTTCTTCATGTAGGTCAACTGGTCGGCGGTGCTCTTGAGCCGCTCGCGCAGCTCCTTGTTCTCCTTGGTCAGATTGTCGATGAAGGCGGCCAGCTGGTCGAGGTAGGCGTCCACTTCCGCGTCGTTGTAGCCGCGCATCTTATAGGAGAATTCTTTTTCGTGAATCTGGTCCGAGGTAATCATGCGCACACCGTCCCTTCTTGTCGACTAAGGCCTGAGAAACGTCTCCACCTCCAGGAAGAGCCGGCCCTTTCTGCTCTCCCCCTGCACGCTGTGCACGCGGATGCGGCCGCTCCCGCGGATGGAGAGCACGTCCCCCTGGGCGATCTCCGCGTCCGTGCGGTCGGTGATCTGCCAATTTTTCTGCACGGCCCCGCCGCGGATGAGCGCCTGCGCGCGGGCCCGGGACAGGTGCAGCGTCTGCGCGAGCACCGCGTCCAGCCGCAGCGAGGGCACGTTCACGACTTCGCGGCGGCCGCTCTCGGCCGCAGGGAGCTCTCCGTCGTAGCGCGAAAGGGAGACCTTCGCGCGGCCGACCTCGTGCAGGTTTTCGATGAGGTAGTCTGCGATGGCGGGCGTTGCCGCGACGTAGGCGCAGTCGCCCTCCAGGCGGATGTCCCCGAGCGTCTCGCGCTGCAGGCCCAAACCCAAACAGGCACCGAGCACATCTCTGTGCTGCGGTGCCGCGTAGCGGCCGTCCCACGCGATGGAGACGACGGCGATCGGCGCCTCCTCCGGCGCGCAGCCCGGCTGCCAGAGGCCGACGACCGCGCGCTCCGCGTCGGCGGCGGCGCCAAAGTCGCCGCTCTCCAGCCCCTCGCGCCTGGCCAGGGCTGCAAGGCGCGCGCGGGCATCCGGCGTAAGGAATGCAGAAAAGACGGGGCGGACGCCCCGCGCGGCGCGGCGGACGAGGTCCGCAAACCGCGCCGACTCCATGCGTTGATCCGTCTCGTTCATATTCCGTACAGAAGATACACCATGCCGTAGGAGACAAGGCGCATCAGGATCATCAGGGCAATGTAGGAAAACAGCGGCGCAAGGTCGATGGGCAGCCGGCCGTTTGAGATCCGGTAGGCCAGCGGGCGGAACGGCGCGATCAGCGGCTCGGTCACCCGCAGCAGGAAGTTATAGACCGCGTTGTCCGGCCGAAGGAACCAGGAGAGGATGGCGCGCACAACGATCGCCCAGGAGCACAGGTTCAGCACCCAATAGACGCCGCGAAAGACCTGGTATAAAACGGTGTTGAGCACCTCTTCACCCCTTACCGATGGCCGTCCTCGAAGATCTTGCTGGTACGGCTGTCATCGGCATAGGTGCCGGCGACCTCCACCGTCTCCGGCGCGAGCAGGTAGGTCTGCGCGGCGGCCTTCTTGATGGTGGCGTTGATGGCATAGCAGGCGCCGATGAGCGTATCGATGATGCGCTGCGCTTCCGGAAGGTCGAGCGCCTCGAGGTTGATGAGCACGGAGTGGCCCTCGAGCAGGTCGTCGATGACGTCCTTGCTGTCCTCATAGCTGTCGAGCTGGTAGATCATCGTGCGGTGGCGGGCGGCGACGGCCGGGTGGTTGATGATCTTGGAGGACGAGCCGTAGGTCGTGGTGCCCTGCGGCTGCGGATCGCGGTAGTCGTCGTCGTAACCGGAATCGTAGCCGTAGTCCTGCTCCTGCATCGGGGGTTCGCTGCGCTGATAGCTCCTGCTGTTCGAATAGTTGTCGCGTCTATTGTTCACCACGGGGGCTTCCTCCTCGTCATACATATCTTCTTCCACCGGCTCTTCCGAAGATCCCAAACCGATGAAGTTCAGGAAATTCATGCCCTTCTTCTTTGCCAATTGGCTCACTCCTTACTTTCCTTCCGTTCCCGTATTGTCATACCCTGCGCGCCTGCCGAACAGCGAAGTTCCCAGGCGCACGAGCGTTGAGCCCTCTTCCAAGGCGATCCTGGCGTCCTGGCTCATCCCCATGGAGAGGATGTCCACATTCTTGTCCTGCGCGGCCAATCCCTCAAAGAGGGACCGCGCCTGCGCAAAGGTCCTGCGCACCACGCCCTCGTCCGGCGTGTTGGGAGCCATGCACATCAGCCCCCGCACGCGCACGCCTTCAAGCCCGAGGCAGCCCTCGTACAGCTGCCCGAGATTCTCCGGCGCGACGCCACCCTTTTGCGCCTCGCGCGCCGTGTTGACCTCCAAGAGGATGTCCACGCGGCGGCCGTGCCGCCTGGCCTGCTTGTCGATGTCCTGTGCGAGCTCCAGTTTGTCTACGGAGTGTATCAGGACGACATGCTCTATTATATACTTTATCTTGTTGCTTTGCAACCGTCCGATTTGGTGAAAGCGCAGACTTTGGTCAATTTTTACGCGCTTTTCCATCCACTCCTGGACGCGGTTCTCACCGTAATCGTTGATTCCAACTTCTGGAAGGAGATTGATGACCTCTGCGCTCTGGGTCTTTGTCGCCGCAAGCAGGGTATAGGGTCTTCCCTGCGCGGCGGCGTCCAGCTCGCTGCGCACGCGCGCGACGCGCGCGCGGAAGGCCTCGATTTCTCTTTCCGTCGCTTCCATGGCTGCTTCCCCTCTTCTTACTTTCTGATTCGGTCGCCGCGCGTGAGCGTCCCCTCTTCCAGGGGCATGACCAGCGCATTCTTGGAGTCCTGGCCGACCACGCGGACCGGGACGAAGGTGTTGTCGTCCGCAAGGTAGACGCCCTGCTGCGAGTTCTCCGTGCGCAACGCGCTCAAGGGAACCATCATTCCCTCCACGCGGCCGCCGATGACCGCGCGCACCTTGCGCGCGTTGATGAGGGGCGACACGTCCTCGTTCATCTGCAGGACCACGAGCAGGTCGTTTCCGCTGGCGGCCAGCGTGCGCACGGTCGCGGTATAGGTGATGTCCTCGTAGGATTCAAAGTAGATGGCGCAGGTCTCGCCCTTGCCGATCTTCCACTGCGAGGCCTGGGTCGTGAAGGCGACGTACCACTCGTTCGGCTGCACGAGGCGGTAGAGGTTCTGCTGGGAGCGCAGCTCCTCCGGCACGGCGGGGTTGCTCTCTTGCAGGAGGCTCTTTACGGTCGCGGCGTCCAGCGCGTCGAGCGTGTCCATGTTGAGATAGGGCTCCAGGCCGTCGAAGGAGAAGCTGACCAGCCCCTCACCCGGGGAGCGGTACTGCGTCCGCCAGGCGTCGATCTGGGACTCGAGCTGGGTCTTGTTCGCGTAGTACTGGGTCAGCGTGCTGTCGGCCTGGGCCTCGGTCGTCGTCTCGATGTAGTCCTGGCGGGCCTCCATCAGGGTGGTCAGCTGCGTGCTCAGCGCGTCCAGCTGCGCGGGGTCGCCGCGCATGGCGTCGGAGATCGCGTCGACCTGGGCGTCGATTTCCGCGTTGTACTCCTCCAGGGTCGCGTTGACGATGGTGCCCAGCACCGTCTCCTGCTGGCGCTGCACGATGCTCGTGAGCAGCGCGTCCATCTCTTGGCTCCTGTCGCCCGAGTAGCCGGTCGCGTAGACCTCCAGCACGGGCGTATCGGCCGCGACATAGCTCATCTCCGGCACGAGGTATTCGATCTCTCCGTAGCCCTCGGCGCGCACGCACTCCTCGTTCCGGACGACGAGGGCGTCGACCGTCGTCACGTCCTCGATCATGCCGTAGGTGACGGTGGCCTCGGTGTTGACCAGGGCCTGCACCCCGGCGCGGATGCCGAAGATCAGTCCGACGATCAGCAGCACCAGGATCAGCAAAAACACAAAGAACCGCGGCTTTACGACGATCTTTCTCTTTCGCTTTTTCGGGGGGGTGCTGCGCGGCGGCCGCACGGGGGCGGGCTGCTGCTGCCGGGGCAGGTAGGTCCGCTGGCGCGAGCCGTCCCGGTATCCCGATCCTCCGTTGTACTGCATGTGCTCTCCTCCCCCGCTGGATGTTTTTCGCTCCTCTTTTCCCTTACGCCTCGCGCAGCGCCTCCCGGAAGCGCGCGAGCATCTTGCGCTCCACGCGGGAGACGTACATCTGCGACACGCCCATCTCCCGCGCGATGTCCCGCTGCGTCCGCTCCTCGAAGTAGCGCATGTGCAGGATCTTCTTCTCCGCGTCCGAGAGCTTGTCCATGACCTTCTGCAGGAGGTCGCGCAGGGCGATGTTTTCGAACTCCGCCTCCTCCTGGCCGAGCATGGAGGCAAGGGGCGTGTCCTCCTCCTCGCCGACCTGCGCGTCCAGCGAGGTCAGCGAAAGGCTCTGCATGGCCTCCGTCGCCTCCAGGACGTCCGCCTCGGAATAGCCGCAGCGCTCCGCGATCTCCCGAGGGGTCGGGGCGCGCATGAGCTCCTGGGTGAGGGCCTCGCGCGCCAGGGTGATCTTCTGCACGCGCTCGCCGATGGTGCGCGGCATGCGGATGATCCGCGACCGATCCCGAAAATAGTTCTTGACCACGCCCGTCATGGAGGGCACGGCAAAGGTGGAAAATTGAATGCCCTTGTCGCAGGAGAAGCGCTCCAGGGCCCCGATCAGGGCCATGGCCGCGATCTGCTTCAGGTCGTCGTATTCCACGCCGCGGCCCGCGTACTTGCGCGCGACCATGTCGGCAAGGTACATGTACTCCGTGACCAATTCATTGCGCAGGCCGACATCGCGGGTCTTGCAGTACTCCGCGAGCATCTTCTGTCTTTTTTCCTGCTCCATGCGCCCGGTTGCCCCCCCTCCCCGCACCGCTCTTCATCTGTGCAGCTCGATACAGCGGATCTTCCTCTCGTCCATGTCGACCTTGACGTGCGGAATCATCGTGGTCAGAACCGCATAGCACAGCTTGAGGTCCGGGACCTTCCCGGCGGTCTCCCGCCAGGCGCCCTCGGCGCAGATCTTTACGGCGAAGGGTTCTCCGGGTGCAAAGCAGATGGCGAGCTGTTCGGGGATGAATTTCTGCATCGTCATCGCATAGCAGGCCTCGTAGACCGCGGTCTTGACATCGTCCAGCGTCTCCAAGTCCATCTCCATGCGCGCCGCGACGCCCGCAGCCGTCAGGCGAACGACCATCAGCGCGCTCTCTTTGGCCGGAACGGTGAGCGTAATGCAGTCAACCATAAGCCATCCTCCAAACAATGCCCAGAATATTGGTAGTATTATATCACAAAACGCCCACCCTGAAAAGAAGCAGTTTGCCTATGCTGACGAAATTCCGCCGCCGCAGAGCAGGCGCCGTACGGCGCGCAGGGGAAAGTCCCCCGCGCGCTGCACGCAGTCGAGCAGGTATTCCTCGGCCTCCACCGTGCGCATGGGCGCGGCCAGCGCCTCGGGAAAGCGCGCCTCCAGCCGGCAGAAGTCGTTGTTGGGCCAGCCGTAGGGCTCCCCCGTCCGGCCGACGCGGCGCGTCTGCCCGCTGATGCAGAGAAAGAAGAGGCCCTGCAGCTCCGTCAGCGCGGCCTCAAACTCCCTGGACGCGCCGGCAAAGCCCGCCTCGCTCTTGAGCGCGGGGAGGGTCCACTCCGCCCGGTCCGCAAAGCAGTCGTACACCCGCTTGGCCCCGCGCGAGACGAGCCCGCGCGCGTACAGGTCCGAAAATGTCCGGTTCTCCCGCCGAAGGGCGACAAAGGCGGCCAGGCAGCGCGGCGCGACAAAGCCGCTGCGCTTCAGGAAGAACTTGCCGTATGCCAGGCGTCCCCCGGCCGCTGCCTGCGACCGCCAGAGCCAGGGATCGCTGGGGCTGTCGTCGTGCCAGGCGTTGTCCGTCCGCTCCTCGAGGGTGAAGAGCAGTTCGCGCCGGTTCCCGCTGTAGGGAAGGAAGCCGATCCGCTCCACGGCGCGCTCCAGGTCTTCCAGGGTTTGGATCTTCTCAGCCATCTTCAAGCCCTCCTTGCCGGGTGAGCAGCGCGCGCATGTCCTCGGGCAGCGCGCACGCAAAGCGCAGCTCCCTGCCGGTCATCGGGTGCAGGAAGCGCAGCTTCCACGCGTGTAGGGCAGGGCGCGCGATCCGGTCCCGGTCCTCCGTTCCGTAGAGAAAGTCCCCGACGAGCGGATGCCCGATGTGCGCCATGTGCACGCGGATCTGATGGGTGCGGCCAGTTTCCAACAAGAGTTCAACGAGGGAAAACCTGGCACTGTTCGTCAAAACGCGAAAATGGGTCACCGCCCGCTGCCCGGCCGGGTCCACGCAGCGCCGGATGGCGGAGCCGGGCGCGCGGGCGATGGGCGCGTCGACCGTCCCCTCCCGCTCGCGCCAGGCGCCCTCCACCACCGCAAGGTAGCGCCGTTCAAAGTCCGCGGTGTGCAGGGCCGCGCTCAGGCGCGCGTGGACGTGCGCATTGCGCGCGGCGACCATCAGGCCGGTCGTGCCGGCGTCCAGGCGGTTGACCGGGCGGAACACCTCGCCGTAGCGCGCGACGACGCGGTTGGCCAGCGTGTCCTGCTCGTGCCCGGGGCTCGGGTGCACGGGCATGCCGGCGGGCTTGTTCAGGACCAGCAGGTGCTCGTCCTCGTAGCGCACGTCCAGGTCGCCGGCGACCGGCACGACGTCCTCGGAGCGCGCGCCCGCCTCCTCGATGACGATGGAGAGCACGTCCCCCGCGCGCACGCGCTCAACGACCGTCACGCCCCTGCCGTTGCGCAGGATGCCGCCCGGCACGCGCTTTGCCTTCTTGAGACGCGTCGAGGAGAGCGAAAGACAGGAGCGCGCGACGTCCTTGACCGTCGCGCCGTCCAGCCTCTGCGGCACCGTGACCGCGAGCCGTTTCTCCTGCATCGCTCTCCCCGCCTCCTACCGAACGAGGGCGTTCAGGGCCGCCATCTCCTCCGCGCTCGGGGGCTTTACGCCCTCCAGCGCGTACGGGATGCCCAGCGCCTTCCACTTGTGCACGCCCAGTGTATGATAGGGAAGAAGTTCGATTTTTGCAACGTGAATTCCTGCTAGTTTTTCCTTCAGCGCGCAAACCTGCTCCGCGCTCTGCGTATAGCCCTCCACGATCACCTGGCGGGCCCAGACGGGCTTCTGCGTCGCGCGCAGGTGGGCAAGGGCCTGGTCCAGCGTCCCGATGTCCCCGCCCGTCAGGCGGCGGAACTCCGCCGGATCGCTGTGCTTGACGTCCAGGATCACCAGGTCCACCGCGTCAAAGAGGCGCGCGGCCGCCTCGTTCCAGAGCCCGGCGCCCGTGTCCAGCGCGCAGTGGATGCCCGCCCCGTGCAGCGCCTGCACGCACTCGAGGACGAACTCCGCCTGCATCAGCGGCTCGCCGCCGCTGAAGGTGACGCCGCCTTCCCGGCCGAAGAAGCGCTTGTATCGCGCGGCGCGGGCGGCAAGCTCCGCGGCGCTCCGCTCCTCCCCGCCCTGCGCGGCCCAGGTGTCGGGGTTGTGGCAGTAGCGGCAGCGCAGGGGACAGCCCTGCAAGAACACCACCATGCGCAGCCCGGGGCCGTCCAGGGCGCCCATGGTCTCGATGGAATGCACCCGACCCATGGCTACATCGCGTCGTGGAAGGTCCGGGAGAGGACCTCCAGCTGCTGCGCGCGGGAGAGGCGCACGAAGTTCACCGCGTAGCCCGAGACGCGGATGGTGAGGTTGGGATAGTTCTCGGGGTGCTCCATGGCGTCCTCCAGCGTCGCGCGGTTGAGCACGTTGACGTTCAGGTGGTGCGCGGCGTGCGTCCCGTCCAGGGCGAAGTAGCCGTCCAGGAGCGAGACCAGGTTCTGCACGCGCTCGCCCTCGTCCGCGCCCAGGGTGCCCGGGGTGACGGTGAAGGTGTTGGAGATGCCGTCGCGGCAGTCGTCGTAGGAGAGCTTGGACACGGAGTTCAGCGAGGCCAGCGCGCCGCTCTTTTCGCGGCCGTGCATGGGGTTGGCGCCCGGGGCGAAGGGCTCGCCGGCCCTGCGGCCGTCCGGGGTGTTGCCGGTCTTCTTGCCGTAGACCACGTTGGAGGTGATGGTCAGGATCGAGAGCGTGTGCTCGGCGTTCCGGTAGGTCTTGTGCTTGCGCAGCTCCGTGATGAAGTCGTGGCACAGGGCCTTGGCGATGTCGTCGGCGCGGTCGTCGTCGTTGCCGTAGCAGGGGAACTCGCCCTCCACCTGGAAGTCCGTCACCAGCCCGCGCTCGTCGAAGAGGGGCGTCACGCGCGCATACTGGATCGCCGAGAGGGAGTCCGCCGTGACCGAGAGCCCGGCCATGCCAAAGGACATGTAGCGGTGCACGTTCGTGTCGTGCAGGGCCATCTGGATCTTCTCGTAGGCGTACTTGTCGTGCATGTAGTGGATGACGTTCATGGTGTTGACGTACAGGTCCGCGATCCAGGAGACATAGCGGTCAAAGCGCGCCTTGACCTCCGCGTAGTCGAGCGGGCCGCTGCCGATGACGGGCTCCTCCGGGCCGACCTGGTCGCCGCTCTTCTCGTCGCGGCCGCCGTTGAGCGCCAGCAGCAGGAGCTTTGCGAAGTTGCACCGCGCGCCGAAGAACTGCATCTCCTTGCCGATGCGCGCCGCGGAGACGCAGCAGGCGATGGCGTAGTCGTCGCCAAAGCGGGGGCGCATCAGGTCGTCGTTCTCGTACTGGATGCTGTCGGTATCGATGGAGACCTTGGCGCAGAAGCGCTTGAAGGGCTCGGGCAGCTTCTCGCTCCACAGGACCGTCAGGTTCGGCTCGGGCGCGGGCAGGAGCGTGTAGAGCGTGTTGAGCACGCGGTAGCTGTTCTTGGTGACGAGTGTGCGCCCGTCCTCGCCCATGCCGCCGACGGACTCGGTCACCCAGTTGGGGTCGCCGGCGAAGAGCTCGTTGTACTCGGGCGTGCGCAGCTGGCGCGACATGCGCAGCTTGAGCACGAACTGGTCCATGAGCTCCTGGGCCTCCTCCTCGGTGAGGGTGCCGGCGCGCAGGTCGCGCTCGATGTAGATGTCCAGGAACGTGCTCACGCGGCCGAGGGACATGGCCGCGCCGTTCTGCTCCTTGATGGCGGCCAGGTACGCAAAATAGGTCCACTGGATGGCCTCGCGGGCGTTGGCCGCGGGGTGGGAGATGTCGCAGCCGTACATCTCCGCCATCTTGCACAGGCGGCCGAGGAAGTCGATCTGCCGGGAGACCTCCTCCATGAGGCGGATGTTCTCGTCGTCCATGGGCTTCTTGCCCAGGGCCGCGAAGTCCCGCTTCTTCCACTCGATCAGCGCGTCCGTGCCGTAGAGCGCGACGCGGCGGTAGTCGCCGATGATGCGGCCGCGGCCGTAGGCGTCGGGCAGGCCCGTGATGATGCCGGTGTGGCGCGCCTTGCGCATCTGCTCGGTGTAGACGCGGAAGACCCCGTCGTTGTGGGTCGTGCGGTACTTGAACTCCTCCTTGACGGTGTCGGAGAGCTCGTAGCCGTAGGCACGGCAGGCGGACAGGACCATGCGCATGCCGCCGAAGGGGTTGACCGAGCGGCAGAGCGGCTTTTCCGTCTGCAGGCCGACGATGAGCTCGTTGTCCTTGTCCAGGTATCCGGGGCCGTAGTTGAGGAGCGAGGAGACGTGCTCGGTGTCGATGTCCAGCACGCCGCCCTTTTGCAGCTCCTGCTCGCGCAGGGCGAGATACTTTTCGTTGAGCGCCTTTGTGCGCGCGGTCGCGCCCGCAAGGAAGCCCGCGCCGCCCTCGTAGGGCGTGTAGTTGCGCTGAATGAAGTCGCGCACGTCGATCCTCTCGGTCCATGCGCCGCCGAGAAATCCGTTCCAACGATGGTCCATGGTTTTGCCTCCTCTTCGTCCTGTTCGGGCAGCGGTTCTTCTCTTTGGAAATACCCGCCTTTTGCACGGGGATAACGCGCGGGCCAAAAGAAAAACGACCGCCCGGGACTTGCCCAGGCGGTCGGCGAAAAACGATTTTTCTTCTCAAGTCCACCGTGGTGTTCCACGTTTCCTACCGCCAGTCCTTGAGAAGTCTACGCCTAAATCGTAGCGGCTTTGGCTGGATTCGTCAAGCGCGGCTTTGTTAATTCTCCTCTTCTTCCTCCTCGGCAAAGCCGTTTTCGTCGCAGAGGCGGCTCAGGGCCTCGGCGCGGCGGCGCGCCTGCCCGCCGAGGCCGAAGAGCGCGCGCTCCTCGGGCAGCAGCGCGTCGCTCCGCTCGTACTCCCGCGCCTGCAGGGCCGGGTTCTGCGTCTCATCGCCATAGCGGTCGGACAGGGGAAATTCTCTCGACATTTCGTCCACTCTCCTTTTCGTTTTGGTCCGGCCTAGTTTGCCTCGGGCGCGCGCAAAAAAATCGCGCCGCAGGGCGTTGCTCCCTGCGGCGCGATGCGAAGAGGTTTTCTCCCTCAGCGGCTCACTTGTTGACCGCGTCCTTGAGCTGCTTGCCGGACTTGAAGACCGGGCTCTTGCTCGCGGGGATCTGCATGGGCTCCTTGGTGGAGGGATTGATTCCCTGATGCGCTGCGCGCTCCTTCACCTCAAAGGTGCCAAAGCCCACGATGGAGACCTTCTCGCCGGAGGCGAGCGTCTCGGTGATGCTCTCGAGAACGGACGCGACAACCTTATCTGCGTCCTTGCGGGTCAGACCGCTCTTCTGTGCCACTGCGGTGATAAGCTCTGCTTTATTCATGGAATAAGCCTCCTGAAGAATGTAGGATGTATGCCAAAAGTCCAAAGGACTTTCGCTTATGGTATTTCGCCGCGTTTCCGCATTATCCTTCCACGTTTTTATTAATTTTTCTTAAAGAAGCGCGAGATTCCGTTACTTTTTTCGTTCGGAAGCTTTTGCTTCTTCCCATAGCGCGTCCATTTCGCGCAATGTCATGTCGCGCAGGTTCCTCCCCTGCGCCTGGGCCGCCTCCTCGATGTGGGAAAAGCGGCGGATGAACTTCTCGGTCGTGGCGTTCAGCGCCAGCTCCGGCGGGACCTTCTTCATGCGGCAGACGTTGACCGCCGCAAACAGCAGGTCGCCCAGCTCGCCGGCGAGCTTTTCCGGGTCCTGCAGGACCTCCTCGACCTCGTCGGCCTCCTCGCGCACTTTCTTGAGCGCCTCGCGCGCATCGTCCCAGTCGAAGCCGACGTCGCGGGCCTTCTTCTGGACCTTTGCCGCGCGCATGAGCGCCGGGAACGTGCGCGGCACGTCGCGCATGACCTCGGTCTGCGTGCGCAGGGATTTTTCGTCCTTCTTGATGGCCTCCCAGTTGCGCAGCACGTCCTCGGAGGTCTCCGCCTGCGCCTGCGCAAAGACGTGGGGATGGCGGCGGATCATCTTGCTGCAGATGCAGGTCAGCACGTCCTGGGCGCTGAACTCGCCGTGCTCCTCGCCGATGCAGGCGTGCATGGCCACGTGCAGGAGCAGGTCCCCCAGCTCGTCCGCCAGGCGGTCCGGGTCGTCGCCGTCGATGGCGTCCAGGACCTCGTAGGCCTCCTCGATGAGGTCGGCCTTCATGCTCGCGTGCGTCTGCTCGCAGTCCCAGGGGCAGCCGCCGGGCGCGCGCAGGCGGCGGACGATCTCCATCAGGTGGGCAAAGTCGTACCGCTCCGCGTCCAGGAGCGGCAGCGGCGGCACGACGAGCGCGCACAGGTGGTCGTACTGCGCCTGCCGGTCCAGCTCCGCAAGGGCGATGGGCTCGCCGTTCCACAGGACCTGCCAGTCGGCCGGGTAGTGGTCCAGGAGCTTGAGCTTTGCGTCCGAGGCCGTGCACCGGTCCGCAAATTCGCACACCAGGAGCGGGCGGCGCACGTCGACGACCGCCTCGGGCAGGTCGATGGCCGCGAGGATGCAGGCGTTGTCCAGCCCGCCGGCCTGCGCGGCGGCGCGCTCGTAGAGCCCGACGCCCGCCAGGGTGCGGACCGGAACGCCCGCGCGCCTGGCCGCGCCGCACACGGCGCGCACGCTCGCGTCCAGGATTCCGCCGCCGCCCAGCACGCCGAAGACCACGTCTCCCGCCTGCGCCGCCTGCAGCACCGCGCGGGCGATGGCCTCGTTGACCTCGTCATAGTCCTCCGTCTCCTCGTAGAGCGCGTCCAGCGAGGAGAAGGCGACGCCCCGCTCGCGCAGCACGTCCGCCGCGGGCGTGCGCGCGGTGCGCAGAAGGACCTGGCCGCCGCCCGTGAGCGCCTCCAGCGCGCCGAGGGTGAGGTCCCCGCGCGCCACTCCCAGCCCCACTATGGTTATCATGCTTTCTTTCCTCCAAATCTATCCATCCAGCGCAGGAGTTTGCCGCCGCCCGGGATCATGGAGAGCTCCTCCGGGGAAAGGGCGCGCAGCGCAAACGCCAGCACCGCATAGGTCGCAACGCCCACGCACACCGCGCCGAGCGTCTCCGTCGTGTTGCCAAGATGGGGACCGGCAAAGCGCACGAAGGCCCAGACCACCGCCGCCATGCCGCCGGCCGCCAGCGCCGGCCGCACCACCGCGCTGCCCACGCGCAGACGCGTTCCCGAGAGCTTGAGCACCATGTACACATTCCCCACCGCCGCAATGCCGTAGCAGGCGACCGACGCATACGCCGCGCCCAGGACGTTGATGCTCGGGATGCCGATGAGGACGTAGTTGAGCAGGATCTTGAACACAATTCCGATGGCCAGCGTCTTGACCGGGTAGCTGGGCTTTCCCAGGCCCTGCAGGATGCCGGTCGTCGTCTGCACCACCGCGATGAAGAACACGGCCGCGGACATGACCGTCAGCAGCTCGCCGCCGGTGACCAGGCAGTTTTCCGGCTCCGAGGCGTAGAGCAGGCGCAGGATCTGGTGCGCGAGCAGGCCCATGCCGACCGCGGCCGCGGACCCGATCATGAAGGCGAGCTTCAGGCTCGTGCCCGTGGTGCGCTGCAGGGCGGCGTGGTCCCCGCGCCGCTGCGCGGAGGAGACTGCCGGCACCAGCGACATGGAGAAGGAGAGCGTGATCACCGCGGGCATGTTGACCATGGTGTTGACCATGCCGGTGAGCACGCCGTACATTTCCCGTGCATCCGCGAGCGCATAGCCGATGTGCGTCAGGCGGTTGGTGACCAGCGAGGCGTCCACCAGGTTCACGATCGGCATCATGGAGGCGCCGATCGTCACCGGGATGGCGATGGAGAAGAGCCGCTTGTAGAAGTCCTTGCCAAGCGGCGCGTTCCCCGCGCGGGGCGCCGCCGCAGCCGCCCGCCCGTCGCGGCCGAGGTGGTAACGGATCATGAGGAAGAGCAGCGCCAGCAGCTCCGCGATCGTGACGCCGAGGATCGCCGCCACCGCGCCCCAGACCAGGCCGTGCGGCGCCATGACGCGCACCAGCGCAAACCCGAAGACGACCTTGCCCACGACCTCGATCATCTGGGAGACGGCCGTGGGGGTCATGTTCTGCGAGCCCTGGAAATAGCCGCGGTAGCTCGAGAGCAGGCAGACGAAGAAGATCGAGGGCGCCAGCGCCACAAAGCCCGGCGCGGCCATGGGGTCGCCCATCAGGGTGGCGATGGGCTCGGCCAGGGAGGCCATGATGGCCGTGCAGATCAGGCCCGTGCACAGCAGGATGCGCCGCGTCTTCTTGAGGATCTGCCTTGCGCCCGCGCGGTCGCCCTCGACCAGGCGCTCCGAGACCAGCTTGGAGATGGCCGTGGGCAGCCCCGCGGAGGAGACGACCAGCAGGAAGTTGTATACGGAATAGGGCGTGCCGTACAGGCCCATGCCCTCCGAGGTGATCAGGCCCGTCAGCCACACGCGGTAGAACATGCCGATCACCTTGCCGATCAGCCCTGCCGCGGCGAGTATGGCGGCCCCGCCCACAAAAGATTTTTTGCCGTTGCTCATCGAAGAATTTCCCGTCCTTGCCTTAGTTTTCCTTAAAGAAGATACACCAAAACGCCGGGGCTGTCAACCAAACGCGGGCGCGCCGCCGGCCGCTCAGACCGTCCGCTCGCCCTGGTAGATGCGCAGCAGCTCCTGCGAGGGCTGGCCCTGCGCGTCCTGCAGCAGGAGCGGCGGCAGGACGATGCACCCCTCCCCCGCAAAGCGCACGGCCTCGCAGAGCACCAGGTGCGCGCGCCGCTCGAGCGAGGTGTGCACCAGCCGCACGCGCTTGAGCGGCGCGCCGGCCTCGTGCAGCCGCCGGGCGATCTCGGGCAGCCGGTCCGCCTGGTGGATCAGGAAAAAGCGGCCCCCGTTCCTGAGCAGCGCGGCCGCGCTGCGCACGACGGCGGCAAGATCCGTGGCGATCTCGTGCCGGGCGATGGCCAATTCGTCCCGGGGGTTGCGGAGCGCGCCGCCGCGCTTTCCGTAGGGCGGGTTGCACAGCACCGCGTCAAAGGCGCTGTGCCCGAGCCGGTCCGGCGCGTCCTTGAGGTCCATGGTGTGGACGCGGATGCGGTCCTCCAGGCGGTTCAGGGCGACGGAGCGGCTGGCCATGTCCGCGCAGGCGGGCTGCAGCTCCACCGCCTCAAAGCGCACGGCCGGGTCGCGCGCGCAGAGCAGGATGGGCAGGATTCCCGTGCCCGTCCCCAGGTCCACGGCCCGGGCGCGGGCCGGCAGGCGCGCAAAGTTCTGCAAAAGGACCGCGTCCGTCCCAAAGCGGAACCGGCCCGGGTGCTGGATGATGCGGAATCCCGCGACCTGCAGGTCGTCGATCCGCTCCCCCTCCCGCAGCTGAATTTCTGGCATATCCTTCCTCCCGCTCCGCGCAAAAGAAACGGGCGCCCGCGGCGCCCGCTCCTTGCCGATCAATCGTTAAAGTCCAGGTAGGTATTCTTCATGTAGCCCTCGTTGCCGGAGATGTCCACCCGGCTCCAGGAGGAGCCCTTTTCCAGCACGACAACGCGCGTGCCCTTGGGGTAGGTGCCCAGCTTGTCGCTGGAGGTCGTGCCCTCCTCGCGCAGGTTGACGGCGGCCGTGGTCACGGCGGTCAGCACGTCCTCATCCCCCGAGGAGGAGCTGGACGAGCCGCTGGACACCAGCTGCACGTACGTCTTCATCACATAGCCGTATCCGTTGCCGTACTCGATCCGGTACCAGTCGCCGTTGCTGGCCACGACATTGACCGAGGCACCGTTGGTGAGGGAGCCGATCTTGCTGTAGTTCGTGCCCGCGCCGGAGCGCACGTTGACCGTTGAGGAGGAGCTGCTCAGGCGGATCACGGCGGGGAACACCCCGCTGCTGCCGGAGGAGCTCTCCTCGTCCTCGGAGAAGGTGACGTAGGTCTTCATGACGTAGCCGGAGTAGCCGCTGACCTCAATGGCGTACCAGTCGCCGCTCTCGCCCGTGACGGTCACGCTCTGCCCGTGGCGCAGCGTCGCAAGGACGTCCGTGGAGGTGCTCGGCCCCTGGCGCAGGTTCAGGTTGGAGGAAGACGAGGAGAGCTTGATCGTGCCCTGGCGGCTGGAGGAGCCGCCGCTCTCCGGCGTCTCCGTGGGGGAAGGCGTCTCGGTCTCCGCGGCCTTGACCGCGGACTTTGCGACGTATCCCGTTTCGCCGTCCTCCGTGCGGACGAGGTAATAGCTGCCCTCGGAGTCGAGGATCGTCACCACGTCGTTCCGGGAGAGGTATTCATAGATGACGCTGCCGCTCGGGTCGCCCATGAGGGCGGTTCCGGAGTCGGCGATGAGGGCCTCCCCCTCCTCCAGGTCTCCGGAGGAGCCGGAGTCGGGCGTGGCGGTGGGTTCCGCCGTCTCCACCGTGCCGGTGACCCGCACATAGGAGGCGGAGATGTAGGCCGTGCTGCCGCCGTAGACGATCCGGTAGAAGTCGCCGTTCTGGGAAATGATCTCCACGCCGTCGCCCTTCTTCAGCGAGCCCAGAACGCTGGCGCTCGTGGACGGGCCGGAGCGCACGTTGACGCTGGAGCCGGTCACCTCGCCCATGGCCGCGACCGCGTCCTCGTCCTCGTCGTCCGGGTCCGCCGTGGGCGTGGGCGTTGCCACCGTGCCGGTGACGCGCACATACGAGGAGGAGATGTAGGCCATGCCGCTGTTGTAGACGATTCGATAGAAGCCGTTGTTCTGGGAAATGATCTCCACGCCGTCGCCCTTCTTCAGCGAGCCCAGGACGCTGGCGCTCGTGGACGGGCCGGAGCGCACGTTGACGCTGGAGCCGGTCACCTCGCCCGTGGCCACGACCGCATCCGGATCGCTCTGCCCGGACGTCTCCGTCGGGGTGGTGGTCGTGGTGATCTCATCGTCCAGGCGCGTCAGGTACTGTGCGGAGCAGTAGCCCACGGTTCCGCCCAGGGTGCGCACCTGGTACCAGCTTCCGCTGTCGCTGAGCACCTCGACGATCGTGCCGTGCGGCATGTAGGTCAGGACGTCTGCGGACGAGGAGCCCGACTCGCGCAGCTTCAGGGTTGAGGACGCTGTGGAGAGCGTGACCTGCGCGCGGTAGAGCGCGTCGTCCCCGCCCGTGCCGGGCGTCGTGCTTCCGCCCGATTCCGAGTAATCGGACAGCGTCACGTAGTCCGTGCTGATATAGCCGATGGAGCCGTTGTAGACGATGCACAGCCAGCCGTCCAGCTCCGCGTAGACGTTGACGACCGTGCCGCGGGACAGGGACCCGAGCTTCGAGGCGGAGGTCGAGGCATCCGCGCGCACGGTGAGGCTGGAGGCCGTGACCGTGGCCGTTGCGATGGGCGAATCGCTGATGGGCACGTTCGTCGTCAGCTCTTCGCGGACAAAGTCGATCTTGGGGAGGGAGACGTCGTTGAAGTAGAAGTAGATGATGTCCTCGTAGTCGTGGCCCTCGTTGGCCATCTGCTGGGCGCCGCGCTGGGACATGCCCACGCCGTGGCCGTAGCGGGCCAGCGTCAGGTAGTAGTAGTTTCCGTCCTCCTCCAGGGAGAAGAGGCGCAGGTCGGAATCCGCGCTGAAGAGGATCCACTTGAGTTCGTTGTGCAGGTCGATGGAGATGTCCACCGTCTCCACGCTGCCGCTGTCGGAATCGGAGGGCGCGAAGGGGTCGTACACATTGCTGTCGTCGGAGCTGCTCCAGCCCGATTCGCGCACCGTCACGGTCATGTTCATGGTCTGGTAGTTCCGGCTGATGCCGCGGGAGCGCTCGTCCGTCTCCACCGGGTCGCTCAGCCACACGTCCTGGATGCCCGCGATGTTGGGGTAATAGCCCAGCTCCTGGTAGACCTTGTCCTGAATCAGGACGTAAAAGGAGGTGTCCAGCGAGTCGGGGTCCGTGGTGAAGGTGTAGGTGACAGAGCGCGAGGAAGGATTGCGCACGTCGTAGGGATCGTCCTTCATGACGTAGCACCCCTCCGAGCTCGAGGAGGACCAGGCGTTGCCGGGCAGCTCCACCTGGCCGCCGTTGGAGGCGCCGAAGTAGGCGTTGACGTACTTGGAGCCGTACTGCAGAAGGATGCCCGCGGTCTCGTCCACGGCGCGGATGATGTTGGTGTTGGCGGAATTGTAGCCCTTGTAGACCTGGTCGCTGGAGGTATCGCCGATCTCGTAGTTCGGCTCGTTGGTCAGCATGCGGTTGTAGACGTAGGAGCGGGCGATGATGGCCTGCGCCTTGAGCGTCTCCAGCGGGAAGGTGTTGCTCAGCTCGCCCGCGAGCACGCCGTAGAGGTAGTCCTCGATGTAGACGTAGTTGATCAGGCGCAGGCTGCCGTTGTAGATCTCAAAGAGCATGTCGCCGCGGTAGGACCGGTTGCCGTAGCGGTTGTTGTACAGGCTGATGGTGCCGATGGAGCCGTCGTCGTTCTTGTGCTGCTTGACGGTGAACTTGGTGCCCACGGCCACCTGCCCGTCGATGCCCGTTCCGGAGATCATCAGCGTCCCGTCCACGTTTTCGATGTAATAGGTTCCGCGCGTGGAGAGAGAAACTTCCGGAGCGGTGGGGATGGAATACGAGCCGTCCAGCGTGATGGACACGGACTGAATGGTCCCATATTCGTTCATGGATTTCAGCCACACGCGCACCGTTCCGTCCACGGCCGCCTGCGCCGTGGGAACGCCCACAAGCAGCGCCGCACACAGAACCGTGAGGCTGCACAGGAGTGCGAGAACACGTTTCATAACCGTAAAATCCTCCTAAGATACGCCGACGCCTGCCGCTCTCTTTTTCTTCTTGGTAACGCGGGCGAATGATTGCGCGGGTTTTGCCGCCGCGCCGAAGCGATTGCGCGCACGCAAGAGGAAGTCTTCCTTCCTCCCACAAAATCTGCGCCAAATCTACAGATACGAGTGTAGCATACGCTTCCGGGCAGCGTCAAACCTTCGCAACAGATATATACAAATCGTTTACATCTCTCCTGGACCTGCATGGAAAAATCCCCTGCCTTGCCAGAAGCAGGGCAGGGGATTTTTCCAAACCTTCCAAGGAGTTACTCCTCAACAGGAGCGCCCACCGGGCAGGTGCCGGCGCAAGCGCCGCAGCTGATGCAGGTATCCGCGTCGATGACGTACTTGCCGTCGCCCTCGGAGATCGCGTTCACGGGACACTCGGCCGCGCAGGCGCCGCAGCTGATGCACTCGTCGGTAATCTTAAATGCCATGTTGTTTCACCTCCATGTACACATTCGTAGATCCTCTCTACGCAGTTATTCTATCATTCCGCGTGGGAAGAAGCAAGCAGAAATTCTGCGACGGCGCAGACAAATTCCGGCCGTTCCGGCGCAGCCCTCAGGAGCGCGTGGGCGCGTCCTGCGGGCCGTCCTCCCTGCGGGGCGCGGGCCGCTGCTCCTTGGGCTGGGGGCGGCCGCCGTTTCCGCCGCCCTGGCGGGGCGGGCGGCGGGAGGGCTTGCGCCCCTCCCCGCCGGCGGGCTTATCCCCGCCGCCCTGGGCGCGGGGCTCCCCGGACTTCGCGCCCTGCTGCTGGCCGCCCTGCTGGCCCCCGCGGGAGCGCGGCGGCCGGGGCGGGCGGCTGCCGCGCCCGCCGCCCTGCTGCGCGCCGGCCTGGGGCTGTCCGCCCTCTGCGGGGCGCTCCTCGCCCTCCCGGCGGGGCTTGCGGCGCGGCCTGGGCGGGCGCGGCGGACGGGGTTCCTGCGGCGCGGCCTGGGCGGGCGCCTCCCCCGCCTCCTCCGCGGCGGCGGGCGCAAGCTCGTCCTCGGCCGCGGAGGAGGGCGCCTCGGGCGCGTCCTCGCGCGGCTTTTCGTCCCGGGGCTTCTCCGCCTGCGGCGCTTCTTTGGGCGCGGCCTGCACCTGGTCAAAGTCGTACTCGCGGTACTCGGGCGCGCCGTCCTTGCCGGGGTAGCGCACGCGCACCTTCTCCCGCACGACGGAGATCTCGGCCACGGCGCCGCGGCCGTCCGGGGTGAGCACCTCCTTGCCCACGCGGGGCACGCGGCGGTAGGCCTCCTCGTAGTTGGACTGCTCGTACTTCAGGCAGCACATCAGGCGGCCGCACAGGCCGGAGATCTTCGTCGGGTTGAGCAGCAGGTTCTGCTCCTTGGCCATTTTGATGGATACGGGCTGAAAGTCGCCCAGGAACGTGCGGCAGCAGATGGGCCGGCCGCAGGAGCCGAGGCCGCCGATCATCTTGGCCTCGTCGCGCACGCCGATCTGCCTGAGCTCGATGCGGGTCTTAAAGATCGAGGCCAGGTCCTTGACCAATTCGCGGAAGTCGATCCGCCCGTTCGCCGTAAAGTAGAAGATGATCTTGCTCAGGTCAAAGGTATATTCCACGTCCACCAGCTTCATCTCGAGCTTGTGGTGCGCGATCCTCTGCTGGCCGATGACGAAGGCCTCGGCCTCCTTCTTCTCGTTGCTGGCGACGCGCTGGCGGTCCTCCTCGGTCATCACGCGCAGGACGGGCTTGAGGGGCTGCACCACCTCGTCCTCCTCCACCTGGCGGACCTCCGTCACCACGTCTCCGCACTCCATGCCGCGCGCGGTCTCCACCACCACCTGGTCGCCGATGTGCAGCTCCAGGCCGTTGGGGTCGAAATAATACATCTTCCCCGCGCGCTTAAACGAAACACCGATCACGGTTGTCATTTTTCTGCGCCCTCCACGATTCTTCTGAGCAGGGGTTCCGCCGCCGAGCGCCACTGCACATGCGCGTGGACGCGCTTGCGCACGGTCACCACCTCTTCCATAATACAGGCAACGCCCTCGATTGTAAAGTGCCGGGCAAATTCCTCCAGCTCGGACTCGATCTGCGCGTCAAAGGGCGCAAGGCCCGACTGCACGCGCACGATGTCCCGCAGGACCGCCTCCATCGCCTCCAGGAACGGCAGGCTGTCCTCCGGCTTGCGCCGCTCCTCCCAGGCGAGGGAGGCCTTGGGGATGTCCGCCTTCTCGCGCAGGGCGCGAAGGAGCGCCACGGCCTCGTCGCGGCAGCGGTAATACGGGTCCTGCCCGCAAAGGGCGATGGCGCGGCCGAGCACGCCCTCGCTCAGGCGCGCCGCGTAGGCGGCGCGCTCCGGCGTTTGTCCGCGCGAAAGGAGCTCCTGCCGGATCGTCTCCTCCGGCAGGCGCGGCATGTAGACGGGCCGGCAGCGCGAGCGGATGGTGGGCAGCAGCGCCTCCGGGTGCGCGGTGAGCAGGAAGAACACGGTCTGCCCGTCCGGCTCCTCCAGCGTCTTGAGGAAGGCGTTCTGCGCGGGCTCGTTCATCTTCTCGGCCTCGTGCAGGATCACGGTGCGCCGCCCGCCCTCGTAGGGCTTTTCCGAAAGGCCGTCGATGAGGTCGCGGATCTCCTTGACGGGCAGGACCGCCTTGTCCGTGCGCACCTCGACGTGGTCCGGGTGCGTGCCGGCGAGCATGCGCGCGCAGGGGCCGCAGGCAAGGCAGGGCTTCTCCCCCTCGCCCGTGCAGTGCAGCGCCATGGAAAGCGCCATGGCGAGCGTCTTTTTGCCGCAGCCGGCGTCGCCATGGATCAAAAAGGCATGGACAACCGAGCCTGACTGGAAGGAGCGCTTCAGCTCCGCCAGCACGCCCGGTTGTCCATGAATTTGTGAAAGTGTAAGGGCCATCTTTTACAGCTTGATGAACTGCTCCACGTTGAGCACGAACACCGTCGCGCCGCCCACCATGACCTCGATGGGGTAGGGAACGTATACGCCCGTCGTGCCCGCAACGGGGGAGGGCGAAGTCGCGATCTGCTTGCGGCTCTTGCAGACCTTTTCGATGACGTTCATCGCGCCCTGGAACTTTTCTTCGTCCACGCCAAGCAACAGCGTGGTGTTGCCCGCGC
>CAJFMX010000006.1 GCA_904393115.1 uncultured Clostridia bacterium | reverse complement strand
TTCCTCGTTTGCCTTGTCTTTTTCCTCTTATGTATCGTTTTCAAGGTTCCCCGCCGTCAGTTCGTATCTCTCGCTGACAGCTTAGTTATATTACCACACCCTTCTCTTTCTGTCAACACCTTTTTTGAAATTTTTTTCGCTTTTTCCGTCCTCTTCCGTTCGGGCCGCCAAAAAACGCCGGAATTCCGGCAAAAAACGCGGCCGGAGGAAAGTTCCTCCGGCCGCGTTTTTCAGCCGATCTCGGGCAGGGACTGCGCGGTTTCTTCGTCCATGATGGGTTCCAGCTCCTCGAGCCAGGCGGGCGGCTCCTCCTGGGTCTGCTCGCCGAGCCAGGCGATCATCTTGAGCGCGTACTCCGTATTCTGCGTATAAGAGGTGCAGGCGATGTACAGGTCGCGCGTATCCACGCCCTGGTTGAGCAGGCCGTAGAGGCGCTCGGCGGAGATTCCGTAGACGTGCTCCTGTCCATCTGTCTCCTCCGCGACAAAGGTGCCCGCCTCGATCTCCTCCTCGGAGAACACGCCGTAGAGCGCGCCGCCCTCGGCGACGGCGTCGTCCAGGGGCATGAAGGCCTGCATGGAGCTGTAGCTGACGAGCAGCTCGCGGTTGAGCAGGTAGACGTCGCCCTCGCCCACGGCGATGACCACGGACAGCTTCGTATAGCCGCTGTAGTCGCCCTCGCCGGTCAGGCTCAGGGGGATGTTTTCAAAGGTGATGAGCTCCATCTCCGGGAACTCCTCGTAGGCCTTTTCTTCATAGTATTCCAGAACCGACTCCGAGACGTAGTCGCCGGCGATGGTGACGTGGATGGTCTTTTCCGGCGGGGGAACGTACTCCGTTGCCCGGTAGGCCATCTGCCAGCCGAAGAGCAGGATCACCGCCATCAGAGCGTAGGCCCACCACGTATAGCCGAAGTGTTGTCGTACGTTGGTCCACTTTAGGGGCGTATGGATCATGCGCAGCGCTCCTTCCCAAGGGAGTTCCTTTTTTCGCCACTCGGGCAGGGTGCGCACCGGGCGGGAATTTCGTTCAGTATAGCACATCCGGACCGCCGTTTCAAGCAAGGGTGCGGTCTCAGCCCCGGGGAAAGCCGCCGAAATCGTCGTCCTCCTCCACTGGCTGCCAGGCGCGGCCGAACTGCACGTCCTGGAAGAGGGCCGTAAGGCCCGTGATCTGCTTCAGGCGCAGGATTTCATCCTTCTCCATGCCCAGGTGCTTGGCGATCCAGGCGTCGGAGCGGCCGATGTCGTGCAGCTCCTTGACGATATTGCTCATCAGGTCCACGTTGTGGGAGCCGCGGGCCCGGTTGTGGCGGATGGTGCTGGCCATGCGGTAGTCGATGGGCTTGTCGATGACGGAAACCGGGAGCATGCCGCCCTCGCGCTCGTAGATGTCCGGGTGGTCCAGCATGATGCGGTAGCGGTGAAAGCCGTCGACGATGATGTACTGGTCCTGCTCCTTGTCGTGGTAGCAGACGATGGGCATGGTGTAGCCGTCGATCTTGATGCTCTCGTAGAGCAGCTTCATCTCCGGCGGGGCGACGGCGTTGGGGTTGTAGGTATTGGGCACGATCTTTTCAATCGGCACGGCGATGACGTTATAGACCGGGCTCTGAAACTTCTTCATCCTCCATCTCCTCTACTTTGCTGTACTTCTTCGTGATGGCATCGATATAGCGCTGCTGTTCCCGGGTCAGGCCAAAGCCCATGAAGCGGCAGTTGTGGTCGTTTTTCAGGATGCAGTAGCACATGCGCTTCCAGCTGGGGATGTCCTTTGTGGAGCGGATGTCGTCGGTGTTGTCCGGGATCTTGCCGATGAAGACCACGCGGGACTTCCGGCTGCGCGTATAGCTGGAAACGCCGTTGCGGCGGATGTTGTAGCCCTTCTCGATGAGCTCGCGGATGACGCGCTCGTCCAATCCGCCGCCCGTGCGGTGCCAAAAGGTGATGGAGGTTTGGAATTTCTGGACGTAGTTGTTGCGCAGGCGCAGCGGCAGCGTGTCCAGCAGGAAGCGCGTATAGCTCTCCCAGGTGTGGCCCGCGGGCAGGGTCACGTTGCGGTAGCCCATGGCCTTGCTGCGGCCATAAATAGAAGCGAAGTTCGCCCCCTGCACGCGGCCGACGAGCTTTGTCCAGATCTCCGGGTCGATGACGCGGTAGAGGTTCAGGCTGTCCTTGGAATAGTCGTTGAAGGGCGAGGCCACGCGCATCTGCGAGACCTTGAGCCCCGCCATATAGTACAAGTCGTAGAGGCGGTTGTAATCATAATGGAAGAGGAAGTTCGCGTGCCAGACGTCGCTGAGCGTCCAGTCGTACAGAGGGGACGCGCACCAGACGTTCTTGAACTCGTTGCTCACCCAGCACTCGCCCTTGTAGCCGTATTTCTTGTTGAGGAACCCGCTGTAGCGCTGCAGGGATTCATCCGCGCGCATGCCGAGCAGACAGACCGTCTTCTTATCCCCGTGGGAGATGCGGTACCAGCGGCCGAACTGCTTGGCCAGGTCCTCCTGGTGCATCCGGTAGCGATAGGTGGTCATGGGGTTGTTTTTGAGGTTGATGACGTACTCGTGCTGGGGCATGGGGCGCACCCAGGCCTCCTCCTTGGTGTCGTCCCAGGGATACCAATACATCTGATAGCTGCTCAGCGCCGTGCGCGTGGCCATGGGCAGGCAGACCCAGTACGGTTCGACCTCGTCCTTGATTCGCTCAAAGGTGCGCTCAATGAACTCGGTCGTCACCGTGTACTGCGCCTCAAAGTCCTGGTGGAAGACGCCGATCTTCTTTTCCGGGTAGTATTTCCGCCGAAAGTCCAGCGTGAGGTTGAGCAGCAGGCTGCTGTCCTTTCCGCCGGAAAAGGAGACGTAAATGTTGTCGAACTCCTCAAAGATCAGGCGGAGCCTCTGCTGCGTCGCCTCGTAAACATTGCACCACATGTACTCTCGCTTCATGGCATTCCCCTACGTCGCTGGAATTTTTTTCCATCTTTTTCCAGTATACCACATCTTTCATGTCATGACAATTCGCCGCAGAGGGAAATCCGCCCCTGCGCCGGGCTTTAGAAGACCTGCAGGACGAAGAACTTCAGGTACTGCGTCTCGGGCGCGGCCAGGAGCACGGGGTGGTCGCGCCCCTGGGTGCGCGCCTCGACGACGCGCACGAGGCGGTGCGCGTCCCGCGCGGCGGACAGCAGCATGTCCTCGAACGCCTGGCGGGAGACGTGCTGGGAGCAGGAGCAGGTCACAAGGAACCCGCCCTCGGGCAGCATCTTCATGGCGCGCAGGTTGATCTCCTTATAACCGCGCAGCGCGCCCTCGACGGCGCCGCGGGTCTTGGCAAAGGCCGGCGGGTCCAGGATGATGACGTCAAAGCGGCGCTTTTCGTCGTAATAGCGGCGGAGCAGGTCGAAGGCATTCTCCGCGACGAATTCGACGTTGTCAAAGCCGTTGAGCTCCGCGTTGCGGCGGGCCACCGCGCAGGCCTCCTCGGAGACGTCCACGCCCGTCACGTGCGAGGCGCCGTAGCTTGCCGCGTGCAGGGCGAAGGACCCGGTGTGGGTGAAGCAGTCGAGCACCTCGCGGCCGCGCACGATGGGCGCCAGGCTTGCGCGGTTCTCCTTTTGGTCGAGGAAGAAGCCGGTCTTCTGGCCGTGGGCGACGTCCACGAGGAAGCGGACGCCGTTTTCCCGCATCTCGACGAGCGTGGGGAACTGGCCGCGGGCAAAGCCCGTGACCTGCTCCAGCCCCTCCAGCTCGCGCACGGGCACGTCGTCGCGGCGGTAGATGCCGCGGCAGCCGGTGATGTCCATCACCGCGTCCAGGAGCACCTCGCGCCAGCGGTCGATGCCCAGGGCCAGCGACTGCATAACGCAGACGTCGGCAAACTTGTCCACGATCAGCGCCGGCAAAAAGTCGCTCTCGGCAAAGATCAGCCGGCAGGAGTCCAAATCGCAGAACGCCTTGCGGTAGTCATAGGCCTGCTGCACGCGGCGGTAAAAGAAGTCGCGGTCGATGGGCTCGTCGTGCCGCGTGAGCATGCGCAGGGTGATCATGGAGGCGGGGTTGTAGTAAGCGCGGCCCAGGAACCGGCCGCGCGCGGCGTGCACGTCCACGACGTCCCCGGGCTGGGCGCTCGTCTCCACCCGGTCGATGTCGCTGCGGAAAATCCAGGGGTGGCCCATCTCGACGCGCCGCTCGCGCGCGGGCTTCAGGTAAGCTTTTGGCATGGTTTCTCCTCCGGTCGTATGCAGGTAGCGCGCGCTGCGCGCTTCTATGCTCCATTATACCGCGTTTTCTTGCCGCTGCACAAGGGCATCCGGTGAAGGGAAGGCAGGGATTTTTGACGAAACTGCAAAACTTTTCTCTCTTTTTGGTAAGGCCGTTGACAGAGCGGGGCAGTTTGATTATAATGTCTAGGACAATGCAATGAGTTGGCGGCGCACGGTTTTGATCGGGAAGGTCGGAATTCGTGGGCCTGCTTGATTATACTCATGTCCCTTGGGTTCCGCGGGGCCCTGTTTCCGCGGAAAATTCGGTCAAGTTGAGTTTAGGAGGCAAATTTCATGGCAAGCAACGGCAGCGACGTCAAGTACTTTACCGCCGAAGGCATCAAGAAGATGGAGGAGGAGCTGGACTACCTGCGCTCCGTCAAGCGCGGCGAGGTGGCCGAGAAGATCAAGGTCGCCCGCTCCTTCGGCGACCTTTCCGAAAACGCGGAGTATGACGAGGCGCGCAAGGAGCAGGCCTTCATGGAGGGCCGCATCCAGGAGCTGGAGGCCATCCTCTCCACCGCGCAGGTCATCCGCGAGGAGGACATGCCGACGGACGTGGTCACCGTCGGCTCCACGGTCAAGGTCTACAACGAGACGCGCAAGAAGGAGCAGGTCTACAGCCTCGTGGGCTCTTCCGAGGCGGACCCCTTCAAGGGCCGGATCTCCCAGGATTCCCCCATCGGCGCGGCGCTTGCGGGCAAGCGCGTGGGCGAGACGGTGCAGGTCGCCGTTCCCGCCGGCACGCACACCCTGCGCATCGAGAGCATCACCCGGTAAGGCAGAAACGCACAAGAGAAAGAGAGAGTTTTTCCTATGCAAGACAACCAGCAGCGGCCCGAGGATCGGACGCAGGAGAACATCAGCGAGCAGGCGCGCATCCGTCGCGAAAAGCTCGCCGCGCTCCAGAGCGCGGGCGAGGACCCCTACCGCATCACGCGCTACGACCGCACCCACCTTTCCGCGCAGATCCTGCGCGACTTTGACGCCCTGGAGGGCCAGGAGGTCACCCTCGCCGGGCGCATGATGTCCCGCCGCATCATGGGCAAGGCGTCCTTTGCGCACCTTCAGGACGGCGCGGGGCAGATCCAGGTCTACATCCGCCGCGAGGACGTGGGCGAGGACCTCTACGCGGCCTTTAAGTCCTTTGACATCGGCGACATCCTCGGCGTGCGCGGCACGGTCTTCCGCACGAAGACCGGCGAGATCTCCCTGCACGCCGCCTCCCTGCAGCTGCTGAGCAAGTCGCTGCTGCCCCTGCCGGAGAAGTACCACGGCCTCAAGGACAACGACCTGCGCTATCGCCAGCGCTATGTCGACCTCTTCATGAATCCGGAGGTCAAGGACGTCTTCCTCAAGCGCAGCCGCATCCTTTCGGAGATCCGCGCCTACCTGGACGGCAAGGGCTTCCTGGAGGTGGACACCCCGATCCTGCTGCCCATCGAGATCGGCGCCTCGGCCCGGCCCTTTGTCACCCACCACAACACGCTGGACATGGACATGTACCTGCGCATCGAGACTGAGCTCAACCTCAAGCGCCTGATCGTGGGCGGCATGGAGCGCGTGTACGAGGTGGGCCGCATCTTCCGCAACGAGGGCATGGACACCCGCCACAACCCGGAGTTCACCACCATCGAGCTCTATCAGGCCTACACGGACTACAAGGGCATGATGGACCTGGTCGAGGAGCTCTACATCCGCCTGGCAAAGGTCATCTGCGGGGATACGCACATCACCTACCAGGGCCAGGCGCTCGACATGGGGCATTGGGAGCGCCTGACCATGGTCGAGGCGGTCAAGAAGTACGCTGGCTGCGACTACTACGATTGGAAGACGGACGCGGACGCCCGCGCCGCCGCCAAGGCGAAGAACGTGGCCGTTCCTGCGGACGCCACGCGCGGCACGGTGCTGGCCGAGCTCTTTGACGCCTTTGTCGAGGAGAACCTCGTCCAGCCGACCTTCATCTACGACTACCCGGTGGAGAACAGCCCCCTGGCCAAGCGCAAGGCCGACGACCCCGCCTTCACCGAGCGGTTCGAATACTTCATCTGCGGCTGCGAGTACGGCAACGCCTTCTCCGAGCTCAACGACCCCATCGACCAGAAGGCGCGCTTTGTCGCGCAGGTCGAGAAGAAGCGCGCGGAGAACCCGAACACCACCGCCCAGGTGGACGAGGACTTTGTCACCGCCCTGGAGTACGGAATGCCGCCCACCGGCGGCCTGGGCTTCGGCCTGGATCGCCTCGTCATGCTGCTGACGGATTCCGCGTCCATCCGCGACGTCCTCCTCTTCCCGACCATGAAGCCGCTGGACAAGAAGCCGGAGGCCCCTTCCGCGCCCAAGGTGGCGGAGGCGCAGGACGCTGGCGCAGCGGAGACTGCTGCGGAGCCCTCGCCGGCGGAGAAGATCGACTTCTCCAAGGTCGAGATCGAGCCGCTGTTCGCAGACGCCGTGGACTTTGAGACCTTCAGCAAGTCGGACTTCCGCGCCGTCAAGGTCAAGGCCTGTGAGGCCGTGCCCAAGTCCAAGAAGCTGCTGCGCTTTGTCCTGGACGACGGCACGGGCGAGGACCGCGTGATCCTCAGCGGCATCCACGCCTATTACGAGCCGGAGCAGCTCGTGGGCAAGACCTGCATCGCCATCGTCAACCTGCCGCCGCGCAAGATGATGGGCATGGATTCCTGCGGAATGCTCATCAGCGCCGTGCACCACGAGGAAGGGGAAGAGCGGCTCCACCTGCTGATGGTGGACGACCACATCCCCGCCGGCGCCAAGCTCTACTGAGCCCATCGCATCCGTTTTTTCACGCCGGACCTTCCCCCCGCGGGAGGGTCCGGCGCTTTTTTGAACCAAAGGGAGGGAAAACCGCTTGTCCATCCACGACGAAATCGTCCGCGAGCTGCTGGAGACAAAGTCGCTGGCCGCGCTGATCTACGCGATCGAGCGCGGCCGCGAGCTGGAATTCCGCTGCGAAGGGAATCTCTATTTCCTCTCCCGGCACGGGCCGCAGCAGGGCGTCTCCCTGTGGGGCGGCGGTCGGGAGCAGCGCTTTGCCTGCATGGAACGCCTGCTCGAGCAGGCCGTGCTCGGGGGCGTTCCGTTCCGCACGGCGTGGAAGTCGGCGCAGATCGTCACCTTGTTTTGACCGGCGCCTCGCCGCTCGCGCGCATGCGGTAGAAGGGCAGGTTGCCCGCGAGGCGCTCGATCCACGGGGCCAGGGCCGCCGCGCGCTCGCCCTGGGCCAGGGCCTCCCGCGCGTAGTCCTGCGCGGCCATGTGATAGCAGGCCAGGGCGCGCAGGTCGTGGGGAAGGTATCCCCAGGCGTCCCCCTCGCAGATGTAGGACTTGGGCCGCTCGGCGATGGCCAGCGCCCGGCCGGACAGCCACGCGACGCCCTCGTGATCGCCCTCCTCGCTGAGGAAGCGCGCAAAGTCCAGGTAGGGCTCGCGCAGGTGCGGCGCCTCCGCGATGGCGCGCAGATACCAGGCGCGCGCCGGCTCCCGCTCGCCCTTGGCCGCATAGGCGCGCGCGATGAAGCGCATGGAGGCGCTGCGCTCGTCGGCCCAGCGCGCGCTGGGCATGCCCAGGTGCCGCAGGAGCGTCGCGATGCACTTGTCCCAGTCGCCGTGGAACATGTATTCCCGGCCGAGATAGTGCATGTTGCGGTCGTTCTGCGGGTCCTCCTGCACCGCCAGCTCCAGCAGCGGCAGGTACTGGCCGCGGGACTTGGTGGGATCGGCGCGGTGCTCCAGGCAGACTCCCTCGGCGAACCGGGACTGCGGCGCGCCCGGCCCGGCATAGCGCAGGACCTCGTGCACGGGGTTCACCCAGGAAAAACCCCGGCGCGCGTGGATCTTGTCGATCCAAAAGACGTATCCCTCCGACCCGTCCGGCTGAAAGTTCCACACATAGCGGTAGCGGATCTGCTGCGCGCCCTGCGCCCAGGCCGCCTCGATCTTTTCGCGCCAGCCCGGCTGAAAGCTCTCGTCCAGGTCCGTGCAGACGCAGATGTCCGCGTCCTCGGGCACGAGCTCCAGCGAGCGGTTGCGCGCCGTGTCAAACCGCCAGGGCGAGATCCTCTCCTCCGTCACGAACGCGCCCAGGGCCCGCAGCTGCTCCGGCGTGCCGTCGGTCGATCCGGTGTCCAACACATAGATTTCGTCCGCCTCCGCCATGGAACGCATCCATCTTTCGACGAACTTCCCCTCGTTCTTGCAGATTGCGTAGACGCAAACGCGGTATTGCATGTCCCTTCCTCCTCGTTCTGCCCGCATCCCCGAAAAGCGGGGCCGCCCGCGCGCGGGCGGCCCCTGGCGTTGTTTGGTTGGCGATTAGGTGCTGATGACGCCCGCTGCGCGCAGCGAGGCCAGGAGCTCGTTAAACCGGTCGATGACCGTCTGCAGGTTGTCGCTGCTGATCAGGTCCGAGACCGCGGTGCCCGGGGTGAGCGAACCCGCAGGCCCCGTCGGACCCGTGGGGCCGGTCGGGCCTTCCGCGCCCGTCGCACCCGCCGCGCCGGCAGGGCCAGTGGGGCCGGTCGGACCCGTCGGGCCGCCCGCAGGCCCCGTCGGGCCCGTGGGGCCGGTCGGGCCCTCCGCGCCCGTCGCGCCCGCTGCGCCAGCCGGGCCGGTCGGACCCGTCGGGCCCTCCGCGCCCGTCGCGCCCGCTGCGCCGGCCGGGCCGGTCGGACCGGTCGGGCCTTCTGCTCCCGTCGCGCCCGCCGCACCGGCAGGGCCAGTCGGTCCCGTGGGACCCGTGGGGCCCTCTGCGCCTGTCGCGCCGGCAGGGCCGGTCGGACCCGTGGGACCCGTCGCGCCCGCTGCGCCGGTGGGGCCCGTGGGACCCGCTGCGCCGGCAGGTCCGGTGGGGCCCGTCGGACCGCCCGCAGGCCCCGTCGGGCCGGTGGGACCGGTGGGACCCGTCGCGCCGCTGGCGCCCGCGGGACCGGTGGGGCCCGTCGCGCCCGCCGTGCCCATGGGGCCGGTCGGACCGGTGGGGCCCGTCGCGCCCGCCGTGCCGGCTGCGCCGGCAGGACCGGTGGGTCCCGTCGCGCCCGCTGCGCCGGCAGGGCCGGTGGGGCCCGTGGGACCGCCCGCAGGACCGGTGGGGCCGGTGGGACCCGTCGGGCCGGTCGTGCCGCCGGCGCCCGCGGGGCCGGTCGGGCCGGTCACGCCCGCCGTGCCCGCAGGACCGGTCGGGCCGGTGGGGCCCATTGCGCCCGTCGCGCCCGTGGGACCGGTGGGGCCGGTGGGGCCCGTGGGGCCCGTCGCCCCCTGCGGCCCGGTCACGGTCACAAGGTTAAAGTCCGGGGAGAAGCCCGGCACGCCGCTCGCGCCGCTGCGCGTGGCCTGATACAGGCTGCCATTGTAGTACACGAGCTCGCCCAGGCTATAGAATGCGCCGGGCGTGAAGGGCACGACGTCGTTGATGCCCTGGCCCGTGGGGCCGGTCGGACCGGTGGGACCCGTGGGACCCGTCGGTCCCGGGAAGCCCATGGGGCCCGTCGGCCCGGTCGGGCCGGTCGGGCCGCCCGCAGGGCCCGTGGGGCCCGTTGGTCCCGTCGGGCCGATGATGCAGGGCGGCGGACACGGCGGCGGGCAGGGCCGGGGCGGACAGCACCCCTGCACCGGAACGCCGCACTGCGGCATGGCGCAGTTGTATACGCCGCGGCCCGCATTGCATTGGTATCCAGAAGTAAAGCCTCTCATCGGATAGATCTCCTTTCCGAAACGCAGGATACATGCCTGCACCACATCGTATGCGTGCGCGCCGCGCACGGTTCCAAAAAATGCCGCGCCGCGGCCTTGACAGCCTCCGTCCCTGCGCTCTATACTAAGTTAGTAAAAACTAACCAATGTGCGAGGAGGAAGCGGGCAATGGCAACGTATCTCATTCTGGCGGCCGTGGTGCTGATCTGCGCCTACGCCGTGTACAGCTACATTCGCAAGCTCCGCGTCGGCGGCGGCTGCTGCGGCGAGCGCGAGGCCGCACCCAAGCGCGTGAAGGTCCGGGACCGCGACAAGCGGCACTATCCCTATGTGCTGGAGGTGACGGTCGACGGCATGGTCTGCGCCAACTGCGCGCGCCGCGTGGAAAACGCGCTGAACAGCCTGGACGGCGTCTGGGCGCGCGTGGAGGACGTGGGCTCCGGCCGCGCCACCGTGCGCACAAAGTCCGCGCCGGACGAGGCCGCGCTGCGCAGCGCGGTGCGCCAGGCGGGGTACACGGTGATGTCCGTGCGCCAGGCGGCGTGAGCGCCGCAGGAACAAAGGGAGGGAACGGCTCGCGCCGCTCCCTCCCTTCGCTCATTGCACCCAGGCCCAGACCGCGTCCCGCAGGAAGCGGGCGCAGCCGGGCACCTCGCGGTCGTAGTACGCGAGGAAGCGCGCGTCCGCCGTGTACAGGTCGGCCAGTCCCTTGTGCCTGCGCGGGTCGTAGGCATTGCCGCAGACGGTGAGCCACCGGCGGTGGAGGGCGGCGATCTCGCGCCCTTCCTCTCCGTCCGGGGCGAGCCCGGCCTGCACGGCGGCCTCCAGCCGGCGCTGGATCTCGCGCCCGAGGTCCGTCCACTCCCGGTATTGCTCGAGGGTGAGGCGCTGCACCGCGGCATTGGCGGCGTCCATCTCGGCGTCGCCGTAGGCGGCGCGGAGCTCTGCGCCGTGCGTCCTCTCGTTCCAGTCCACGGCCTGCTGCTTGAAGGCCGCAAATTTGCTCTCGTCCTGCATGATTTCGCTCCTTTCCATGGCCCCGATCGTGCTCTGCACGGATCGGATCAGGCGGTTCAGCCGCTCGCGCTCCGCCTCCAGCGCGGCAAGGTGGCTGCGCAGCGCGGCGAGGCGGTCAAAGGAGGGCGCGTCCAGGCACTCCCGAATGCGGGCCAGCCCCACCCCGAGGGCCCGATAGTACAGGATGTCCTGCAAGCGGTCGACCTCCGCCGCGCCGTAGTAGCGGTAGCCGCTCTCCGCCACGCGGCAGGGCTTGAGCAGACCGATCTCGTCGTACCAGCGCAGGGTGCGGGTGGACACCCCGGACAGGTTGGACAGTTCGCGAATGGAGTATTCCATCTTCTCTCCCTCCCTGCAAACAGCATAGCAGTTGACGCACCGGCAGAGTCAAGGGGGATTTTTCCCTTTCCGAAAAAGAAAATTTCCGGTATACTGTCCTGGAAAGGGGGCCGAATCATGAAGCTCGTCATTCTCTCGGACACGCACGGTCTTTTGCGGCCTGCGGTGCAGGCGCGGCTCGAGGGCGCGGACGCGATTCTGCACGCCGGGGACGTCAACACGCCGGCCGTGGTCGAGGCGCTGCGCGGCTTTGCCCCGCTGTACATCGTCCGCGGCAACAACGACAAGGACTGGGCCGCGTCCCTTCCCCTGGACCTGCGGTTTTCGCTCGGGGGCCTGGCCTTCCACATGGTGCACGACAAGCGGGACCTCCCCGCGGACCTTGCGGGGGTGGACGTGGTGGTCTACGGCCACTCGCACCGGTATGCGCAGGAGGTGCGCGGCGGCGTGCTCTACCTGAACCCGGGCAGCTGCGGCCCGCGCCGCTTCCACCAGGAGATCACGCTGGCGGAGATGGCGATCGAGGACGGCGCCTGCCGCGTGGAAAAGATCGTCCTCCCGCACGAGCCCTAAAAAAAAGCGCCGGACGTGTGTCCGGCGCTGCGGATTTGACAGGAAGGGGCCCAGGCCCCTTCCTGCATCCCCGAAAACGGCGGGAAGTTTTTTCGTCAGCGCTTCCAGCCCGGGGCGGGGTAGGTATTGCGCGGCAGGATGTCCGCATAGCGCGGCAGGATGACGTTCTGGTGCTGCTCGTCCAATTCGCGCAGCTTGCGGACATAGGTGGGCATGTCCATGGCCTGCACGATCTCGCGGATGGTCTTGGCGCCGCGGGCGCAGCGCTCGTCGCGCTCCTCGACCGTCTTGGAGGCGCCGGTCATGCCGGCGTGGTCCTCGGGCCGGGCGAAGTAGAAGCCCACGGAGCCGGAGGGGTGCGCAAAGCGGCGGAACACGTCGCTGTCGTCGATGGCGGTCTCGGAGTCCGCTTTCGGCGCGGCGTCGATGGCCGGGTCGACGACGAGCTCGTCCTTTTTGCCGAGGATCTCATAGGCGCCGCAGAAGAGGTCGTCGTAGCTGTCGATCTTCACGCCCTTCTTTGCCGCGTACTCGCAGCCGTTGACCAGGTCCACATAGCCGATGGGGCACTTGGTCTCGTCGAAGAAGTCCACGGCCAGCACGCCGCCGGTGAGGAAGGCGGGGCCGTGCAGGGAGAGGTAGACCTGCCGGCGGAAACCCTGGTTGAGCAGGGAGTGGGCGATGGCCTTGAGGTAGGCCAGGCCCTGTTCCACGCTCATCTGGATGGTGCCGGGGCTGATGGGGCTGGCCCCGCAGAAGAAGTAGGGCAGGTTGCCCAGCACCAGGCCGTCCGTCTCCTCGGCCATGAGCAGGGCGAAGGCCTCCGGGGTCGTGGTCTCCACGTCCAGGGGGAAGGTGCCGTGGACCTCCACGGTGCCGAAGGGAACGTAGATGATGTCGTTGCGCTTTACGTACTCGCAGACCTCGTCGTGGGTCATCTTGGGCAGAAAGCGCGTGCGCATTTTCTCCATTGCAAAAAAACTCCTTTCCTGTTTTTTCCCGATTGGATATGGAAAGCTGGGCCGGAAGTTGCTTCCGGCCCAGCGGCGTTCTTTAGAGCTTCCAAAGCTCGGTGGCGTACTGCTGAATGGTGCGGTCGGACGAGAACTTGCCGGCGCCCGCGATGTTGCGCAGGCACTTGAGGCCAAAGGCCCTGCGGTCCGCGTAGTCCGCGATGGCGCGCAGCTTGGTCTTGACGTAGTCCGGCTCGTCGTAGATGAGGAAGTAGTTGTCCGGCTTGTGCCAGGAGGCGCCCTCGGTCAGGCTCGTGTAGAGCTCGCGGAACATGCCCGTTCCCCCGTCGTCGAAGGTGCCGTCGATCAGCGTTTCGACGATGGCGCGCAGGTTGTCGTCCTGGCCCAGATAGGCGTTGGGGTTGTAGCTGTCCTTCATCTCGTTGATCTCCTCGACGCGCGCGCCGAAGATGTAGTTGTTCTCCTCCCCGGCCTGCTCGACGATCTCGATGTTCGCGCCGTCGTAGGTGCCAAGGGTCACGGTGCCGTTGAGCATGAGCTTCATGTTGCTCGTGCCGGAGGCCTCGGTGCCGGCGGTGGAGATCTGCTCAGAGATGTCCGCGGCGGTGAGGATCTTCTCCGCGTAGGAGACGTTGTAGTTGGACAGGAAGACGACCTTCATCTTGTCCTGCATGTCGGGATCGCTGTTGATGCGCTTGGCGATCTCGCCGATGTACTTGATGATGCCCTTTGCGCGGAAGTAGCCGGGCGCGGCCTTGGCCCCGAAGAGGAAGACCGTGGGCGTGAAGTTTTCGATCTCCCCGCGCTTGAGCTTGCCGTAGATGTCCAGGATGGCAAAGGCGTTGAGCAGCTGGCGCTTGTACTCGTGCAGGCGCTTGACCTGGACGTCGAAGACGAAGTTCGGGTTCAGGCGGATGCCCTCGTGCTTCTCGATGTAGTCGCACAGCTCCTGCTTCTTCCGGAACTTGATGGCGTTAAAGGCGTCGATCGTCTCGTCCGTGACGACGTCGTTGAGGTCGGACAGGACGGTGAGGTCCTTTAAGAACTTGTCGCCCACGCACTCGGTAAGCAGCTCCGTCAGCTCCGGGTTGCAAAGGCCCAGCCAGCGCCGCTGCGTGATGCCGTTGGTCTTGTTCTGGAAGCGATCGGGGTAGATCTCGTACCAGTCGCGGAGCACGTCCTCCTTGAGGATGCGGGTGTGGATCTCGGCCACGCCGTTGACGTAGGAGGAGCCGTAGATGGCCAGGCGCACCATGTGCACCGCGCCGCCGTCGAGGATGCGCATCGTGTCCAGCTTCGTGCGGACGACGCGCTTCATGGGCGTCTCCTCTTCCGCGGCCGCTTCGTCCGCGGCGGGCGTTTCCACTTCCGCAGCCTTTTCGGCCTTGCGGCGGGCGATCTCCTCCTCGTCGGGCACGAGGGTTTCGGAGACGACCTCGTCCATGCCGGGCAGGGTCGCCAGCTCCAGGGCCTCGCGCGCGTCGATCTTTTCGATGACGGCGTAGACCTCGGGCAGGAGCGAGGAGATGAGCTCGATGCTCCAGGTCTCCATGGCCTCCTTCATGACGGTGTGGTTCGTGTAGGCAAAGGTCTTCTGCGCGATGGCGAAGGCCGTGTCAAAGTCCACGCCCTCCTTGCCGAGCAGGCGGATGAGCTCGGGGATGGAGATGACGGGGTGCGTGTCGTTGAGCTGAATGGCCGCGTGGTCGGCAAAGGCGCTGAAGTCGCTGCCGTGCACGGCCTTATAGCGCTTGAGGATGTCCTTGAGCGACGCGGAGCAGAAGAAGTACTGCTGCTTGAGGCGCAGCACCTTGCCCTCGTAGCCGTTGTCGTTGGGGTAGAGGACCTTGGAGATGTCGTCCGCCTCGTTGCGCTCGCGCACGGCCTCCAGGTACTTCTGGTCGTTGAAGTCCGCAAAGTCGAAGTCGTGCAGGGGCTCGGCCTGCCACAGGCGCAGCGTGCCGATGTTGTCCGTCTTGTAGCCGAAGACCGCCATGTCGTAGGGCACGGCCCAGACGGTCTGGCCGGCGTACTCGACCAGCTGCTTGTCCTCCTCGCGGCGGATGCACCAGGGGTCGCCAAAGCGCGTCCAGTCGTCGGCCTCCTCGCACTGGAAGCCGTCGACGATGCTCTGCTTGAACAGGCCGTACTTGTACTTGATGCCGTAGCCGTCCAGCGGGACGTCGTGCGTCGCGGCGGAGTCCAGGAAGCAGGCCGCAAGGCGGCCGAGGCCGCCGTTGCCCAGCGCCGCGTCCTCCACGTCCTCAAAGGCGGCGATGTCCAGGCCGTGCTTGGCAAAGATCGCCCGGACCTTTTCGGTCAGGCCCAGCGCATAGAGGTTGTTGTAGACCATGCGGCCCATCAGGAACTCGGCCGAGAGGTAGTAGGCGCGGCGGTGCGCGGCGTGCTGCGCCTTGGCGGCGGCCCACTGCGCGCTCTTTTCGCCCATGACGGCCTTGCCCAGGACCATGTGCAGCTCGTGGACGTTGAGCTCCTCGAGCTTCTTGCAGTATTCGCTCTGCGCGATGAGCTCCATGCGCGCCTCCAGCTCGTCCTTCTTTTCGCCAAAGCCCGCGGGCAGGCGGCCGTACGTCTTGCCGAGCTTTGCGAGCTTCTGCGCGTACTCCTCCTTCAGGGCGCCGGGCTTCATGCGCCACTGCCAGTTGCCGCCCAGGGTGGAGGGCGTGTTCATGCGCGCCCAGCTGCCCAGGGAGAGCACGTCCTGCATCGGGCAGATGCACAGGTCCGCCACGCTGGAATAGATCTCGCGGATCATGCCCCAGCTGTAGCCCTCCTGCGGGGTGAGCTGGGCGTACTCGGTGGCAAAGCGGCGCTCGCCCTCGGAGGCGTTCTCAAACCAGCCGATGGTGGTGTCGTTGTCGTGGGTGCCGGTGTAGACGACGTAGTTGTTCGTATACAGGTGGGGCAGGTAGACGCTCTCGCCGCGGTCGTCAAAGGCGAACTGGAGCACCTTCATGCCCGGGTAGCCGGAGTCCTTGAGGAGCTTGGCCACGCCCGGGGTGATGAGCCCGAGGTCCTCGGCGATGATCGGCACGTCCCCGAGCTTTGCGCGGATGGCGTGGAACAGGTCCATGCCCGGGCCGGGCAGCCAGTCGCCGATGACGGCGTCCTTTGCCGGATAGGGGATGGCGTAGTACTCGTCAAAGCCGCGGAAGTGGTCGATGCGCGTGACGTCGTAGAGCTTGGCGGCCGCGGCGATGCGGTCGATCCACCACTTGTAGCCGGTGGCCTTGAGGTATTCCCAGTTGTAGAGGGGGTTGCCCCAGAGCTGGCCGGTGGCGGAGAAGTAGTCCGGCGGGCAGCCGGCGACGCGCACGGGGCGGCGCTCCTCGTCCAGCCAGAAGACCTCGGGATTGGCCCAGGTGTCCGCGCTGTCCATGGCGACGTAGATCGGGATGTCGCCAAAGAGCTTGATGCCAAGGGAGTTGACGTAGCCGCGGAACTTCTCCCACTGCTTGTAGAAGAGGTACTGCAGGAACTCGTAGAAGCGCACGTCCTCGTCCAGTTCCTTGCGGTAGTGGCGGACGCTCTCGGGGTCGCGCAGGCGGATGCCCTCGTCCTCCCACTCGGTCCAGGCGCGCATGCCGAAGGACTTCTTGACCGCCATGTAGAGCGCGTAGTTCTCCAGCCAGCCGCTGTTTTTGCGCACGAAGTTGGTAAAATCGGTCATGTCGCGCTTCTTGGCGTTCTCAAACGCGATGCGCAGAACGTCGAAGCGCAGGTTGTAGATCGTGGCGTAGTCCACGCTCTCGGGGTCGGAGCCCCAGTCCAAATTGCGATAATCCTTTTTCTTGAGCAATCCTTCTTCCTGAAGCATGTCCAGGTCGATCATGTAGGGGTTGCCCGCATAGGTGGAGAAGGATTGATAGGGCGAGTCCCCATAGGAGGTCGGGCCGACGGGCAGAATCTGCCAATAGCTCTGACCCGCCCGCTTGAGGAAGTCCGCGAACTCGTAGGCCGCCTTGCCGATGGTGCCGATGCCGTAGGGGGACGGCAGCGACGTGATGGGCATCAAAATGCCGGACGCTCGGTTCATCCAGGTCATCTCCAATCTTCCGTTTTTCTCTCCCCGCCTCTGTCGGAGCGTAATAGGATATGTTTAGTATACCGCAAACCACCGCCTTTAGGCAAGACCTTGCGCGGCGTTAGGCGTCCATGCGGGCGCGGATGTAGGTCTCCAGGAGGTCCACCGTGCCCTCGACCCCCAGCCGGCTGCTGTTGATGGACAGGTCGTAGTTGCGGGAGTCGCCCCACTTCCCCTTGCAGTAGTAGTTGTGGTAGGACTTTCTCTCCCAGTCCTTCCGGGACATCATGTGCTCCGCCTCCTCGGGGGAGAGGTTGTAGAGCCGCATGATCCTCTCCCGCTTGGCCTCCCAGTCGCCCAGGACGAAGATGGAGACGAGCCCGTCATAGCCCTTGAGGATCGACTCGGAGCAGCGGCCCACGATGGCGAAGGACTTTCCCTCCTCCGCCATCGCCCGCAGGGCGTCGAACTGCAGATTCGCCACGTTTTCCTGCATGGAGTTGGAGTACCCGCGCACCGTCCGGGAAAACAGCCGGTTCCGCGGCCGCTCGTCGTACTTCTTGAGCGCCTCGCCGCTGACGTTCTTCCTCTCCGCGATGTGCTCCAGCAGGTTGCTGTCGTAGAACTCCAGCGAAAACCGCTTGGCCAGGCCCTCCGCAATCGCGTGGCCGCCGCTGCCGAATTCCCGCCCAACCGATAGGATCAAACGCTTGCTCAAAACCCGCACCTCCTCTTAGAAATACCGAACGTAGATCATGACCATGGCCAGCAGCACCACCAGCACCGTCGCCGGCGCGGCGTACTTGCAGTATTTTCCCCAGCCGATCAGGTGGCCCTCCTTCGCCGCGACGGAGATGCCCACGACGTTCGCGCTCGCGCCGATGGGCGTGGCGCTGCCGCCGATGTCCGTCCCGATGGACAGCGCCCAGGCCAGCACCGCCAGGTCCACGCCCTGCGCCGCCGACAGCGAGCGGATGACCGGGATCATGGTCGCCGCAAAGGGGATGTTGTCCACAAAGGCGCTGGCGATTGCCGAAACCCAGAGCACGATGGCCACCATCAGCATGGCGTTGTCCCCGCTGATGTCCGCGATGAAGTTGGCGATGATCTCCAGGATTCCCGTCTGCTCCAGGCCGCCCACCACGATGAACAGGCCGATGAAGAACAGCAGGGTCTTATAGTCCACCTTTTTCAGGAGCGCGAGCGCATCCTTGCCCGCCGCAACCAGCGTCACGAGGCCGATGAAGACCCCGATCGCGGCCACGGTCAGCCCGGTCTGCGCGTGCGTCACCAGCAGGACGACCGCCACGGCAAAGATCGCGCTGCTGATCGCAAAGTCGCGCTTGTTTTCGATGGCGTCCTTCGGGTTCGGGTAGGAAATCGCGCCCCCCTGGGCCGGGCCGCTCTGCAGTTCCTTGCGGAAGCAGAGGAAGAAGTACACGATCACGAGCACCAGGCCCACGGCCACGATCAGGCCGGTGTTTGCGACAAAGTCCGCAAACGAATACCCCAGCGAGGTGCCGATGATGATGTTCGGCGGATCGCCGCACATGGTCGCCGCGCCGCCCAGGTTCGCGCAGAAGATCTCCGCGATGATCATCGGCACGGGGTTGAACCGCAGGATCCGGGACAGCTCCACCGTCGCCGCCGCCAGGAACAGGATGACCGTGATGCTGTCGATGAACATCGACAGCACGCTGCTCATCACCATAAAGGCCAGGAACAGCGGGATGGTCTTATACTTCACGAGCCTGGCCAGCTGCAGGCAGAGCCAGCGGAAGAAGCCCGCGCGCCCCATGCCCTCCACCATGAGCATCATGCCCGCGATGAACAGGATCGTGGACCAGTTGATGCCCGAGGCGGTCTCCGCGCCCTCGCTGGCCTGATACCACAGGTCCACCGAGGCAAAGCTCTGCAGCCCCAGCGTGTTCCACACCGCCGCAGGGCTGTGCATGCAGAAGCCAAACACCACCACGAGCATCAGCAGCCCGCAGCCCAGAGAGACCCAGTGCCTCTCGATCTTTTCCGTGACGATCAGAAGAAACATCACGGCAAAAATCACCACAGCCAGAATTTGTGCCATTTCCACAAGTTTGCGCCCCCCAAAAATTTCGCAGCGCCGCGGATCAAGGAGAACCTGCGTTCCGCGGCGTTCTGCTTTTTTCCTCTTATTCTAACACAAAACCGCGCGGCGGTGAAGATTTTCCGCAAAAAGATCCCGCCAGGAGCGCTGTTTTTTTTCGTTTGTTCCGCGATTCGGCACGCCGGAAACGCTTTTGCGCGCGCCGGCAGGATTCGGACGCGCCCGCGCCGAAACGGTTTTCCTTGCAGAAAAAAACATCCTGGGGGCTGACGCAATGGAACGCAAACTCACCCTGCCCGGGCTCGCCGCGCCCATCTTCGTGGAAAACTTTCTCAACAAGCTCTTGACCATGGTCAACGTCTACCTGCTCTCGCGCCTGTCGCAGGACGCGGTGGCGGCGATCGGCGTTGCCAACCAATTCCTCAACTTCATCACCATGGCCTTCAGCTTCGTCACCTTTGGCGTGGCCGTCGTCATCGCGCAGAACCGCGGCGCGGGCGACGAGAAGCGCGCCTCCGAGGCCGCAACGGCCGCGGTCGTGGCCAACGTGGTCTTCGGCCTCACCGTCGGCCTGCTGCTCCTCCTGTTCCACAAGCCGCTGCTGCGCGCCATGAATATGGAGGGCGAGCTGCTCGACTACTCGGGCACGTACCTGACCATCATCGGCGGGTGCTGCTTCCTGCAGGCGCTGAACCTGACGCTGGCCACCATCATGCGCAACTACGGCAGGGCCCGCGCGCCGATGCTGGTCTTCCTCTTCATGAACGTGCTGAACCTTGCGGGCAATGCGGCGGTGGTGATGCGGCCCTTCGGCCTGCCGGACTTTGGCATCGCGGGCATCGCCTCGTGCACGGTCCTGTCGCAGCTTGTGGCCTGCTTCCTCATGATCGGCTGCGCGGTGCGCGCGCGGATCCGCCTGCGCCTGCCGCGCCCCTTCCCCTTCCGGCTGCTCAAGGACATCCTGCGCATCGGCATCCCCGGCACGGGCGACGGCCTTGCCTGCAACGCGGGCAACATCTTTTTGACCTACTGCGTCTCGACCATGGGCGCGGACGCGCTGGCGGCGCACACCTACGCGGTGCAGCTCATCGCCTTTGTGCAGGTGCTGGGCTACTCCGTGGGCCAGGCCTCGCAGATCCTGGTCGGCTACCGCTGCGGCGCGCACGACTTCGACGGCGCCTACAAGCTCGCCTTCCGCAACACCTGGATCGCCATGGGCCTGAACCTTGCGGTCATCGCCGCGCTGTTCCTCTTCCAGCGGCCGATCCTCTCGCTGTTCACGGACAATCCCGCCATCGTGGAGATGGTGTTCTACTGCCTGCTGGTGGACATCCTGCAGGAGTTCGGCCGGCCGTTCAACCTGGTGATCGGCGTGTCGCTGCGCGGCACGGGGGACGTGCTCTGGGCGCTGGCCGCGGCGGTCGGGTCCATCGGCCTCATCTGCATCCCGCTCGGGTACCTGCTGACGCAGGTCTTCCACCTGGGCGTCTACGCGGTCTTCATCGCGCTCATGGCGGACGAATGGGTCCGCGGCCAGCTGATGACCTACCGCTGGCGCACGCGCAAGTGGCAGAAATACGTGCTCATCAAGCAGGGCGCCGCGCAGGGCTGATGCGGCAAAAGCGTGCGCGCCCGGGACGCTTTTCGCGTTCCGGGCGCGCACGTTTTGTTTAACCGACCTCGACGGGTTCCGGGGTGAAGGTGAGCTTGCCCTCCTGCACGGACATGTGGACCTTGTCGCCCAGGGCGACGCGGCCGGAGAGGATCTCCTCGGACAGGTCGTCCTCGACCATGCGCTGGATCGCGCGGCGCAGGGGGCGCGCGCCATAGGTGGGGTCGAAGCCCTCCTTGGCGAGGAACTGCAGCGCCTCGTCGTCCCAGGTCAGGTGGATGTCGCGCTCGGCAAGGCGCGCGGCGACGGACTGCACCATGAGCCCCGCGATGCGCAGGATGTTCTCCTCGTCCAGGGGGTGGAAGACGATCAGCTCGTCCACGCGGTTGAGGAATTCGGGGCGGAAGGTGCGCTTGAGCTCCTCGAGCATGGCCTCCTTCATGCGCTCATAGGACTGCACGGACAGGTCCGAGCGGTCGTTGGTAAAGCCGAGCCCGCGCGCGTTCTTGCCCACGTCCGCGGCGCCGACGTTGCTGGTCATGACGCAGATGGTGTTGCGGAAGTCCACGGTTCGGCCGGTGGAGTCGGTCAGGCGGCCGTCCTCGAGCACCTGCAGGAGGATGTTGAACACGTCCGGGTGCGCCTTTTCGATCTCGTCAAAGAGCACGACGGAATAGGGCTTGCGGCGCACGGCCTCGGTGAGCTGGCCGCCCTCCTCGTGGCCGACGTAGCCCGGAGGCGAGCCGATCATGCGCGAGACGGAGAACTTCTCCATGTACTCGGACATGTCGATGCGCACCATGGCGCTCTCGTCGCCGAACATGGCCTCGGCCAGGGCCTTGCAGAGCTCCGTCTTGCCCACGCCCGTGGGGCCGAGGAACAGGAAGGAGCCGATGGGCCGCTTTTCGTCCTTGAGGCCGGCGCGGGCGCGGCGGATGGCGCGGGCGACGGCGCTGACCGCCTCGTCCTGGCCGATGACGCGCTTGTGCAGCGCATCCTCCAGGTGGAGCAGGCGGCTGGACTCGTCCTCCGTGAGCTTGGTGACGGGGATGTGCGTCCAGGCGGCGACGATCTCGGCCACGTCCTCCTCGCCGACCTCCTTCTGCGCGGTGGAGCGCTTGTTCTCCCACTCCTTGCGCTGGTTTTCCATGTCCGCGCGGATGGCGCGCTCCTCGTCGCGGACCTTGGCGGCGCGCTCAAAGTCCTGGTGGGCGATGGCCTCCTCCTTCTCCTTGTTGAGCTGCTCGAGCTTTTCCTCCATCTGCTTCATGTCCGGCGGGGTGATGAAGGAGCGGATGCGCACGCGGGAGGCGGCCTCGTCGATGAGGTCGATGGCCTTGTCCGGCAGGTAGCGGTCCGTGATGTAGCGGTCGGAGAGCTGGACCGCCGCGGCGATGGCCTCGTCCGTGATGCGGACCTTGTGGTGCGCCTCGTACCGGTCGCGCAGGCCCTTGAGGATCTCCACGGCCTCCTCCGGGCTGGGTTCGCCCACGGTGACGGGCTGGAAGCGGCGCTCGAGCGCGGCGTCCTTTTCGATGTGCTTGCGGTATTCGTCCAGGGTCGTCGCGCCGATGCACTGGATCTCGCCGCGGGCCAGGGCGGGCTTGAGGATGTTGGCCGCGTCGATGGCGCCCTCGGCCGCGCCGGCGCCGATGAGGGTGTGCAGTTCGTCGATGAAGAGGATGATGTTCCTGTCGCGCTTGAGCTCCTCCATGACGTTCTTCATGCGCTCCTCGAACTCGCCGCGGTACTTCGCGCCCGCGAGCATGCCCGCAAGGTCGAGCGAGACGATGCGCTTGCCGCGCAGCAGCTCCGGCACGTTGCCCTCGGCGATCTTCTGGGCCAGGCCCTCGGCCACGGCGGACTTGCCGACCCCCGGCTCGCCGATGAGCACGGGGTTGTTCTTCGTGCGGCGGGAGAGGATCTGGATGATGCGCTCGATCTCCTCCGCCCGGCCGATGACCGGGTCGAGCTCCCCGGCGCGCGCGGCGCGGGTCAGGTCCCGGCCGTACTGCATCAGGGTCGGGGCGCTCTCCTCGCCGTCCTTCTTCTCGCCGCCGGCGGCGCGGCCGCTTTCGCCCGCGGCGCCGGGGTTCTGGCCGCGCTTCTTGAGGTCCGCGACCGTTGCGGCGATCATCTTCTCGTAGAGCTCCTTGGTGTTGACGCCGAGGTCCCGCAGGATCCGGTTGGCCACGCCCTCGGTCTCCAGCAGGAGCGCAAAGAGGATGTGCTCGGTGCCCACGTAGTTCTGGCCGAGCTTGTTGGCCTCGGCCTTGCTCATCTCCAGCACGCGCTTGGTGCGCGGGGTGTAGCCAAAGGCCTCGGAGAAGTTAAAGTCTCCCATGCCGATCAGGTTCTCGATCTCCGCGCAGACCTTTTCATACGTCACGCCCAGCTGCGAGAGCAGGGTGCTGACGGACGACTTTTCCTTGATCGTGCCAAGGAGGATGTGCTCGGTGCCCACGTAATTGTGGCCCATGCGGCGCGCCTCCTCCTGGGCGATGATGAGCACGCGCTGCGCGCCCTTTGTAAAGCTGTCAAAAAAATTCATTCTTCTCTTCCCTTTCATGCCCCGTCTGCGGGGCGGGTTTCCCACAACAGGAGTTTATGTCAGCGCCTTGCGGATGATCTCCGCGCGCAGCTCGTCGCGCTCGCCCTGGCTGAGCTTGCGGCCGGCGTTGCGCTCCAGGGTTGCGGGCTGCACGTCGCGCTGCAGGCGGTCCAGCGTCTCGGGCGCGACGGAGACAAACCCCAGGTCTGCCGCCAGGCGCACGTTGGACAGGCGGGTCATGAACTCCTTGGTCGTCATCAGCCGCGCCTGGGTGAAGATCCCGTAGGAGCGCATGAGCGTGTCCTCCAGCTCGGTGCGGCCCTGCTGCAGGAGCATCTCGCGCGCGGCGCGCTCGTTGCCGATGACCTGCTCGGCCGTGTCGGAGAGGAGTTTGAGGATCTCCTCCTCGGTCCGGCCCAGGGTGATCTGGTTGGAGAGCTGGTAGAGGTCGCCGCTGGCCTCGCTGCCCTCGCCGTAGAGGCCGCGGACCGTAAGGCCCAACTGCGAAACCGCGCGGATGACCTGGCCGGTCTTGGCGAGCATCGCAAGGCCCGCCAGGTGCAGCATGACCGAGGCGCGCATCCCGGTGCCCGCGTTCGTCGGGCAGGCGGTCAAATACCCCCAGTCCCGGTCAAAGGCGAAGCGCTCCGTGCGCTCGATGGCGCGGTCTGCGCGGTCCGCGCGGGCCATGGCCTCCTCGAGCTGCAGCCCCGGCAGGACCGCCTGCACGCGCAGGTGGTCCTCCTCGCCGATCATGATGGAGACGGTGCGGTCCGGGCTGAGCAGCACGGCGGCGCTGTCCTTTGCGGACAGCTCCGGGGAGATCAGGTGCTCCTCCACCATGACGCCGCGGGCGTTGCGGCTCAGGTCGGACATGCGGCGCAGGACGTAGTTTCCGTCCTCCAGCGCGCGGCAGGTGCGCTCGATGATCGCGGCGCTGTCCGCCTCCGTCATGCGGGTGGGGAAGGGGACGTCCGCGTAGTTGCGCGCAAGGCGCACCCGGCAGGACTGCGCGATGTTGGTGGCGAGATTTTTCCGCTCCTCGCTCATGCCTCTTCCCCCTCTCCCCCGGCAACGGGCTGGCCTTTGTCCAGCGCGCGGATGCGGTCGCGCAGCTCGGCCGCGCGCTCAAAGTCCTCCGCGCGCACGGCCTCGTCCATCTGCCGGCGCAGGTCGTCGATCTGCTGCTTGGCGCGCACCTCTTCCTCGAGGTATCCCGGCACCTTGCCCACGTGGTGGGTGTGGCCGTGGATGCTGCCGAGCATCTTCCTCATATTTTCGCCAAAGGCGGCGTAACAATTCGCGCACCCGAGGCGGCCGCTCTTCTGGAACTCCGCAAAGGTCATGCCGCACTTGCCGCAGCGCAGGCTCTTGTCCTCCTCCTGCTGCGGCTGCGCGCCCAGCAGCTGGGAGAGCAGATTCCCCACCGAAAGGCCGCCCAGGATCTGCGCGTTCCGCTTCTGCCAGCACTGCGGGCAGAGGTTTTCGTCCTTCTTCTTTCCTCCGATGATGGTTGCGATGTGGATGGTTGCCTGGTTCTGTCCGCATTCGTCACAAAGCATGTGTCCTTCCCTCCTTTGCGGCGCAGCGCAGCATGCTGCCCACGATCCGGGCGCGCAGCTGCGAAGCCGTCTGGTCTTTTCCAATAATTTCCTCGCTCACGGCCGCGAGCATGAGCCTTGCCTGCTGTGGGGCGAGGGTTCCGCTGCGGCAGAGCGCGTCCAGGAGCTGCGCGGCCGCGGCGTACGTCAGCTCCTGGCCGATCGCCGTGCGCAGCTCTTCCATATATTCTACCCTCGTGCGGTCGATGCGTATCACGCGAACGAACCCGCCGCCGCCGCGGCGCGACTCCACGCGGAAGCCCTGCACGGGCGTAAAGCGCGTGGTCAGCACGTAGTTGATCTGCGAGGGCGCGCAGGAGAAGCGCGCGGCCAGGATGTTGCGCTGGATCTCCACCTGCGTCTGTTCCTCCAACAGGTTCAAAATAAACCGCTCGATGTCGTCGCAGAGCTTTGCCACGTCGCTTCCCTCCTCCTTGGAGTGGCTTTGACCTTTCCTGACCTTCAAATTGATTATACCACAGCCAAGCGCAAACGCAACAAAAAAAGCCCCCTTGGCGGAGAGAATTTCCGCAAGAGGGCACAAGTTTACAAAAAGTTAATGGGTTTTCTTGTGGGAGAGCTTGCTCAGGTCGTAGGGCGTCTCCTGGTAGACATAGTAGTTGAGCCAGTTCGCGTAGAGCAGGTTGGCGTGAGCGCGCCAGGTGACCAGGGGCTCCTGGGTGGGGTTGTCGTTGGGGAAGTAGTGGCGCGGCAGGGTGACGGGCAGGCCCTTGGCCTTGTCGCGCTCGTACTCGTTCTTGAGGGTATCGGCGTCGTACTCCGCGTGTCCGGTGACAAAGACGTGCTTGCCGTCGCGGGAGGCGGCCAGGTACACCCCGGCCTCCGGGGAGACGGCCAGGATCTCCAGGTCCGGCACGGCGGCGATGTCCTCGGCGCGCACCTCGGTATGGCGGGAGTGGGGGGCGTTGAACCAGTCGTCAAACCCGCGCACCAGGGGCGCGGTGCGCTTGACCACGCGGTGGGAGAAGACGCCGTGCATCTTCTCGGCCAGGGGATATTTCTTGACGCCGTAGCGGTAGAAGAGGCCGGCCTGCGCGGCCCAGCAGATGTACATCGTGGAAAAGACGTGGTCCGCGGCCCAGTCCATGATGGCGGTCAGCTCTTCCCAGTAGCGGACTTCCGCAAACTCCATCTGCTCCACCGGCGCGCCGGTGATGATCAGGCCGTCGAAGTTCTGCTCGCGCACCTCGTCAAAGGTCTTGTAGAACGCCTCCAGGTGCTGCAGGGGCGTGTTGCGCGAAAGGTGCGAGGCCGTGCGCAGGAAGGTGACCTCCACCTGCAGGGGCGTGTTGCCGATGACGCGCAGAAGCTGCGTTTCGGTGACGATCTTTGTGGGCATGAGGTTGAGGATGGCGATGTGCAGGGGGCGGATGTCCTGCGTGCCCGCGCGCGAGGCGGGCATGACGAATATATTCTCCTCCCGCAGGATGGAGATGGCGGGAAGGTTGTCCAAAATTTTGACGGGCAAAGCGCTGACCTCCTCCAAAATGGCATACAGCTTATTTTACACTCGGCCGCGCGTCCGCGTCAATCCCGCCCCGGAATTTTTTCCCCGCGCGCTGGAACTTTCACCCGTTCTTCATCGTCTAATTTCCTGAAAAGCGGCGGCTTTTCTGTTGCCATTTTGGCGGGTTTTGTGTATAATACAGTCGTCGCCCGCGGCAGCGGGCGACACGACTGAACTTGAGTTTTTTAACAGGAGGAATCCGAATGAAAAAAGCTGTTGCCCTGCTCCTTGTGGCCGTCTTTGCCTGTGCAATGCTGGCCGGTTGTTCCAACAACACGGTGGATCCGATCCTAGAAGAGAGCGCTTCTCCCTCTCCCTCGGCTGCCGCATCGGGTTCCCCCTCTCCCACGCCCACGGTTGACCCGAACGCCGCTGGCGAGGGCGTGCCCACGCCGCGCGTGGACGAAGCCGTGACGGTCGAGGTCATCGACGCCGGCTTTGACGAGCTGTACAAGGCGTCCCCCTACGTGGTCATCGGCCACCTGACCAAGTCCCTGGGCGAGTGGAACAGCGTCCGCGAGACGGACGGCTCCGCCAGCCAGGACACCTTCAACATGGAGAAGCAGTACACCCTCGTCGTGACCGAGGTCCTCAAGGGCGAGGACATCAAGGCGAACGACTCCATCACCTACTCGCTGCCCTACCGCAACAAGTACGCCGACGAGAGCGAGTACACCATGCTCGCCTTCCAGGAGCCGCCGCTGAACCAGGAGATGCTCTTCTTCCTGGGCAAGGACGTCGTGACCAACCTCAAGACCAAGGAAGTCATCGCCACGGTCTACTACCCCGCCAGTGAGCCGCACTCCTTCCTGATCAAGGAGGACACGCTCTTCACCTTCGGCAACAGCGCGGATCTCGCCGCGGAGTTCGCCAACGGCGACGGCGCCGAGGGCAAGGGCATCTCCCTCGCCTCCGCCCGCCAGGAGATGGGCCTGAGCAACTAATCCACAAAAAAAACATTGCGCGCCCGGAACCGAAAGCCTCGGTTCCGGGCGCGTCTTTTCTTTTTTTACAGCATGGCCTGCAGGTTCTCGTACCCGAGCTGCACGGCCTCCAGGCAGGGCTCCACGCCCTCGAACTCGATGGCGACCACGTCGTCAAATCCCGCGCGCTGGAGGATGCGCAGCGCCGCTTCCACCGGCACCACGCCGTGGCCGATCACCGTGCCGCGCAGGTATGCGCCGGCGCGCGTCGCAAACCAGGTGCGGCCGGGGTCCCGCGCGGTGCAGGGCTTGTAGAGGAAGTCCTTTGCGTGCGCGTGGAAGGCGTAAGGGGCCAGGCGCCCCACGGCCGCCTCCGGCGCCTCGTCCGCGCAGAGGAAGTTGCCCATGTCCACCAGCAGGCCGAAGTTCGCATGGTCCACGGCCGCGACGAGCTGCTCGAGCCGGAGGCTGTCCTGCAGGAAGGTGCCGTGGTTTTCCACCATGGTGCGGATGCCGCGCGCTGCGGCGTATTCCGTCACGCGGCGGCAGCCCTCCGCGATGCGCGGCAGCGCCTGCTGGAAGGTGCGCGCGCTGCCGTCCTTCGGCAGGCCCCAGGCGCCGTCGTGCCGAAAGGTGCGCGCGCCCAGGCGCACGGCGTTTTCGACCTCGCCCTGCACGCGCGCGACCTCGGCGTCCAGGTCGTTGTTCAGGAAGTCCGCGGCAACCGCGTAATTGGCCACGTCCAGCCCGGCGTCCCGCGCCTGGCGGCCGAGGCGCGCGCACATCTCCTCCAGGGGATCGTCCCCCAGAAGGACCGCAAAGTCGATCGAGGCAAAGCCCATGCGGGCCGCGGTATCCACGATGCCGTAGGTGGAAAGGGTTCCGGCCTCCACCGCCTGGTGGAAGCTGTAGCTGCTCACGCCGATCTTCATTTTGCTGTTTCTCCTCTCGATTTGTGTCGGGTTTCCGCCTGTTCCGCCTCCATGCGCTGGGCGAGCTGCTCGGCGAGGATGCGGATGTGCTCGCGTGCCTCCTGCTGCAGGCGCAGGGCCTCCCCCTCGGAGGGGACCGTGTCGCCCATGAGCTGCACGAACTGGCTGACCTTGAGCCCCAGGGCCTCCTGCATCTGCGCGTCGCTGCCGCGGGGGCTGACCAGGTAGTAGCAGAGCACGCTGTCCTTCTGGCCCATGCGGTGGGCGCGGTCCTCGGCCTGGGTGTGGACCGCGGGCGACCAGTCCAACTCCCCAAAGACCACGCAGGTCGCCCGCTGCAGGTTGAGGCCCGCGGCCGCGCGCATGGAGATGCAGCACAGGTCCGTCTTCCCGCTCATGAAGGCGTCCACAGCGCGGTCCTTCTGCGCGGCGGTCTCCCGGCCGGTGACGAACACCGGGTGCGCGCCGGCCAGGGCCGTGCGGTAGGCGTCCATCACGCCGTGGTGGTGCGCAAAGAGCAGCACCTTCTCCCCGCCCTCGAGCAGCGCGCGCACAAAGGCCGCCACGTACGGCGCCTTGGCCATGCCCGTGGCCCTGCGCATCCGCTGGCAGATCTCGTCCTCGATGCGGGCGCGGTCGAAGTTCGTGCGCGCGTCGCGCAGGCGGCGCAGGGCCTCCATGGCGGGGATCATCAGCTCGCGGTAGACTGCGTCGTCCGCGTCGATCTCCTGCACGAGGCGGCGCTTGGGCGGGAGCTGGTCGAGCACCGCGTCCTTGGTGCGGCGCAGCATGTAGCCTTCCTCCCGCAGCGTCTCGCCCAGGAGCTCGGGCTTGGCCACGATGTTGTTGCCGTAGCCGTAGCACCACTCCCGCGTAAAGCTCTCCCAGTCGCCCAGCGCGTGGAAGTCCAGGATGTTGATCACGTTCCAGATCTCGCCGCCGCGGTTGTAGATGGGCGTTCCGGACAGGCCGATGACGCGCGGGGCCTTTTCCGCCACGAGCGAGGCCGCGCTGTACTTCTCCGTGCCGCTGTGGCGCAGCTCCTGGATCTCGTCAAAGATCACGGCGGCAAAGTCGAGCTTGGGCAGCGCCTGCTTCCACCCGCGCAGCAGCAGGTAGTGGACGATATAGATCTGCGCGCAGGGCAGGTCGTAGGGCTTCAGGCCCCGGAGCACGTGCACCGTGGGCTCGCTGCCGTCCGCGTTGCGCAGGAAGGAGCGGATCTCCCGCTGCCAGTTCGTCACAAGGTGCGGCGGCACCACCAGCAGCAGCGGATAGGCCTGCAGCTCCGCCACGGCGGCCAGCGCCTGGACGGTCTTGCCCAAGCCCATCTCGTCGGCCAGCAGCGCGCGCGGCGTGTTGACCAGGTACGCCGCGCCCTCGCGCTGGAAGGGCATGAGCTGGCCCCTGAAGAAGGCGGGCGAAGGGTCCAGCACCTGGGGCGCGCAGCGCGCCCGCTCCCGCGCGGCGGCATAGTCGCGCGCGTCCTGCAGGGCCTGCTCCCAGCGGGCGGCGTCCGTGGGCCGCACGGCCAGGGGATAGCGCAGCATGAGCCAGTGCAGGTCGCCCGCGTTGCGCCGGTTGGCCGGGAACCGCGCCACGCCCCGGCCCTTTCCGTCGCAGCCGGGGAAGAGGCGCTTGGCCATCTGGCAGACGATGGGCTCGCCCTTGATGACCCAGGAGCGGGAGCGCTTGTTGTAGCTCAATTCCCCGTACGTCTTCCCGGCCGAGGCGGCCGAGGCCCGCAGGTACGCGGGCAGCAGGTCCACCTCCGGCAGTTCGTCAAAGGGATCGTATTCGCTCACCCGATGGCCACCCCCCAGAGCCGATTCAGCGCCACCACCGCGCAGGGCTTGCCCCCGACGCGCCGGGGCAGGTCCACCGTGCGCTCCGTCACCACGACGAGCGAGGCTACCTCCGGCAGGGCGGCATAGCGCCGGAGCTGGTCCAGCAGCAGCGGCCGGCGCACGGCCCCGCGCTTGACCTCGACCAGCACGCCGCCCTGGCAGAGGAAGTCCGCCCGGCAGCGCGGCGCAAGGCGCGCCTCCTTCTCGTAGGCCAGGCCCGCGCCCGTCAGCGCGGCCGCGACGCGCGCCTGCAATTCGTACTCATCCATGGAGAGCGGCACGCGCAGGGCGCGCAGCGCCGCAAGCACCTCGCCCATGCGCATCGCCTCCCCTCTTCTCATTTTTCCCATTGTACCACAAAGCCGCGCCCGCGAACAGGGGGCAAAGCGCGGCGCGAAAAGGCCGCACCAAACCGGGCCTCCCTTCATAGGATGGATACTGAAAAATGCAGAGAGGAGCTGGATTGCTTTGAAGCAAGCGCAACCTACATATTCCGCTTACACGCAGGAGGACATGGACGCCCTCTACGGCACGCGCCCGGCCACGACCAATTCCCAGGCGCCCGAGTGCCCGGAGGGCTACGTTCCCTACACCATCGAGGCGGGGGACACCCTGCGCTCCATCGCGAGTTCGCGCGGCATCACCGTAAACGAGCTGCTCTTCTACAACCCCACGCTGAGCCCCTACGGCTACAAGAAGGGCGACGTTCTCTGCGTGCCGGGCACGGGTTCGGCCGCGACCGCCGCGTCCGCCGGGGACGCCGCGCCCGCCGAGGGCACGAGCGCGCCCTCCGACTCGGCGGACGCCGGCTCCTCCGCGGACAGCGCCAGGGACGGCGTCGCCGCTGAGCCCGGCACGGGGCCGGAAGCCCTGCCCACGCCCTCCCTGCCCGGAGAGGACGGCGCTTCCGGCGCGGACCCGGAGACGCCGGCAACGCCCGGGACCGGCCCCCTGCCCCTGCCCACGCCCTCCTTGCCCTCCACGCCCCCGCAGCCGAGCACCCCGACGCCGAGCGTCCCCTCCATCCCCGTGCGGCCGGGCATTCCCGTGCGGCCGAGCGTGCCCGCGACGCCGGTCTGCGAGAGCGGCACGCTCTACACCGTGCGGCCGGGCGACACGCTCCGGCGGATCGCGCAGGGCTTTGGCGTGACGCTGGAGGCGCTCATGGAGGCCAACCCCGGAACCACGAACAACCGCCTGGTCATCGGCCAGCGGCTGTGCATCCCCTGCGTGCCCTGCGAGGAGGGCTGCGCGCAGGGCACGACCGCGGTGCGCATCCGCTCGACGGACTTTGTGGACTACCTGGTCAACTACAACATCTCCTACGCGGCGCTGGCCGCGGCCAATCCCCAGACGGATCTTGGCCAGCTCACCGCCGGCGGAACGCTGTGCATCCCGCCCGCGGGCTCGCGCGGGACCTGCGCGGGCGGCTCCGGCACGCAGGAGCTGGAGTCGGACACCACCGCGGCCATGCTCGCCGAGTCGCTCGGCGTTTCGATTGCCGCGCTCCTGCAATACAACCCGACCTTTACGCCCATGGACTTCCGCAGGGGCCGCCTGATCTGCGTGCCGCCGCAGTCCTGAGGCCGCCTGCCGCCGCCCGCGCCGGGCGGCTTTTTTTGCGCTGGGCAAATCCCCCGCGCCGTGCTATACTCGTCTTCAACAGAAGGGAGGATGCGGCATGGCGACACAGAAAAAGACGGACGGCGGGGCTCCCCTGCTCCAGCGGCCGGACCTGGACGAGGGCGCGCTGCGCGCCGGCCTGGAGCTGATCGACGGCCTGGAGGGCGGGCCGGACGATCCCCTCGAGGGCTGGCTGTTTTCGGGCATGGAGGCGGCCTGGGCCAGCGCCGACGGGGTCGAGCTGCGCCAGTGCCTGCTGCGCGGGTGCGAGCTGCGCGGGGCCTCGCTCAAGCGCGGGAGCTTTGTGGACGTGGTGTTCGAGCGGTGCGATCTCTCCAACGCGCGGCTTTCGGAGGCGTTCTTTCAGCGGGTGCGCTTTGTGGACTGCAAGCTGCTGGGCGCGGACCTGGACGGCGCGCGCCTGCGCAGCGCGGCGTTTACCGGGTGCGTGCTGCGCATGGCGAACTTCTCGCTCTCAAAGGCGCAGGACGTGCGCTTTGCCCAGTGCGACCTCACGGAGGCGGCGCTGCGGGACCTGCGCGAGTGCAAGCGCGTGGAGTTTTCCGCGTGCGATCTAAGGCGCGCGGAGCTTGCGGGCACGCGCCTTGCGGGCATAGACCTGACCACCTGCGAGATCGGCGGCAACGCCTGGGGCCCCGGCCTTGCGGAGGTGCGCGGCGCGGTCGTCACGCCCCTGCAGGCCATGGAGCTCGCGCGGGCGCTGGGCGTGCGCATCCAGGACTAGGCGCGCGGCAAATGCGCCTTGATTTTTGTTCCGAATGACGGTATGATAGAGGGGAAGGGAATATCTAGCATTCTCAATTTTACGTGCAGGAGGTCGACCCCCATGAAGTACGGCTACTTTGACGACGCCGCCAGAGAGTACGTCATCACCCGACCGGATACGCCCTATCCCTGGATCAATTACCTGGGCGAGGAGGACTTCTTTTCCCTGATGTCCAACACCTCGGGCGGGTATTCCTTCTATAAGGATGCGCGCATGCTGCGCCTGACCCGCTACCGCTATAACAACGTGCCCACAGACGCGGGCGGAAAGTACTACTACATCAACGAGGGCGGAGACCTCTGGACCCCCGGCTGGATGCCCGTCAAGGCGGACCTGGAGAAATACGAGTGCCGCCACGGCCTGGGCTACACGGTCATCACCGGCAAGCGCAACGGCCTGCTGTGCGAGCAGACGGCCGTGGTGCCCCTGGGCTACACCGCCGAGGTCACGCGCGTCAAGTTCCGCAACGAGACGGACAAGAAAAAGAAGTTCACCTTCTTCTCCTTTGTGGAGTTCTGCCTCTGGAACGCCTACGACGACATGACGAACTTCCAGCGCAATTTCTCCATCGGCGAGGTGGAGGTCATCGGCTCGACCATCTACCACAAGACGGAGTACCGCGAGCGCCGCAACCACTACGCCGTCTTCTCCGTCAATGCGAACATCGACGGCTTTGACACGGACCGCGAGACCTTCATCGGCCTGTACAACGGCTTTAACGAGCCGGACGTGCCCAAGGCGGGCAAGGCGCGCAACTCCATCGCCTCCGGCTGGGCGCCCATCGGCTCCCACTGCATCCACGTCGAGCTCGAGCCCGGCGAGGAAAAGAGCTTCCTCTTCGTCCTGGGCTACTGCGAGAACCCGGAGGAGGAGAAGTGGGAGTGCCCCGGCGTCATCAACAAGGCGCCCGCCAAGAAGTTGCTGGACGCCTTCCAGACCGACGCGCAGTTTGAGGCCGCCCTCCAGGGCATCCACGACTACTTTGCCGAGCAGCTCTCCAACTACCAGGCGGTCACCCCGGACGAGAAGATGAACCGCATGGTCAACACCTGGAACCAGTACCAGTGCACCGTCACCTACCACATGTCCCGCTCCGCCTCCTACTTCGAGAGCGGCATCGGCCGCGGCATGGGCTTCCGCGACTCCACGCAGGACCTGCTGGGCTTTGTGCACATCATCCCGGAGCTGGCGCGCGAGCGCATCCTGGACATCGCCGCCACCCAGATGGAGGACGGCTCCGCCTACCACCAGTACCAGCCCCTGACCAAGAAGGGCAACAACGACATCGGCTCCGGCTTCAACGACGACCCGCTGTGGCTGATCTTCGGCGTGGCCGCCTACATCAAGGAGACGGGCGACAAGTCCATCCTCGACGAGATGGTCGCCTATGACTGCGATGCCTCCAAGGCCAAGCCCTTGTCCGACCACCTGGTCCGCTCCTTCCGCCACGTGACCGACAACCTCGGCCCGCACGGGCTGCCGCTGATCGGCCGCGCGGACTGGAACGACTGCCTGAACCTCAACTGCTTCTCCAAGACGCCGGGCGAGTCCTTCCAGACGACCGCCAACTTCGAGAGCGGCGTGGCCGAGTCCGTGTTCATCGCGGGCATGTTCGTGGCCGTGGGCGAGGACTACCAGGCGCTGTGCAAGATGAGCGGCCTGGACGCCGAGGCGGCCTTTGCGGACGAGGAGTGCAAGAAGATGTACGACCGCGTCATGAAGGACGGCTGGGACGGCGAGTGGTTCCTGCGCGCCTATGACGCCTTCGGCAACAAGGTCGGCTCCCACGAGAACAAGGACGGCCAGATCTTCATCGAGCCGCAGGGCTTCTGCGTCATGGCCGGCATCGGCGTCAAGGAGGGCCTGGCCGAGAAGGCGCTCAACTCCGTGCGCGACCTGCTCGACACGCCCTACGGCGTCTCCCTCCTCTACCCGACCTACAAGGAGTACCACGTGGAGCTGGGCGAGATCACGTCCTATCCCCCGTCCTACAAGGAGAACGGCGGCATCTTCTGCCACAACAACCCGTGGATCACCATCGCCGAGACCATCATCGGCCGCGGCGACCGCGCGCTGTCCACCTACCAGCACATCTGCCCCGCCTACACCGAGGACATCTCGGAGCGGCACCGCACCGAGCCCTACGTCTACCCGCAGATGATCGCCTCCGTGGATGCGCCGCGCCAGGGCGAGGCCAAGAACAGCTGGCTCACCGGCACCGCGAGCTGGACGCTCTACTCCGTCACCCAGTACATCCTGGGCATCCGCCCGCAGTACGACGGCCTGATGATCGACCCCTGCATCTCGGACAAGTGGGACGGCTTCACCGTCACCCGCAAGTTCCGCGGCGACACCTACAACATCACCGTGACGAATCCCGATCACGTGATGAAGGGCGTCAAGTCCATCACCGTCGACGGCAAGCCCCTTGCGGGCAACGTCCTGCCCGTCTACGGCGACAAGGCCGTGCACGAGGTCCAGGTCGTCATGGGCTAACCCCAAACCTTGCTGCAAAAAGGCTCCCCGCACGGGGAGCCTTTTCTTTGCGCCGCGCAGGATTGACGCCCTTTCTGCGCTTTGCTATACTGGGGGTACAGTCTTTGTCCACATGCCCGAGCGGGCCGGGGGGAGTGCCCCTGTGCGCGCCCGGTCCTTTGAGGAGGAGCGGACCATGGAAACTCGCTATACCTACCGGCTGGAGACCCCGGCCGACTGGGCGGCCGCCGAAGCGCTGACGCGGGAGGCCTTCTGGAACGTCTACAAGCCCGGCTGCGACGAGCACTACATCCTCCACATCATGCGCGGCAAGCCCGCCGTGGCGCAGGAGCTGAACTACGTCTGCACGGAGGGCGCGGCGCTGCGCGGGCACATCTTCTACACCCACACGGCCGTCGTGACCGACCAGGGGGACGCGCTCCCCGTGCTCTCCTTCGGCCCGATCAGCGTCGATCCCGCGCGCCAGGGCCAGGGCATCGGCTCGCACCTGATCCGGATGACGCTGCGCCAGGCCGCCGAGGCAGGGCATGCCGGCGTCGTGATCACCGGAAACCCCGCCTACTATTCCCGCTTCGGCTTCCGGCCCGCGTCGGATTTCGGCATCGTCGACCAGGACGGCGCCTCCTATCCGGAGCTGATGGCCCTGGAGCTGGGGCCGCAGCGCCTCGCCGGCCTCCGCGGCCGCCACCACTTCTGCCCGGAGTTTTCGGACATCGATCCTGTGGCTTTGGAGCGCTTTGACAAAGCCTTCCCTCCCAAGGAGCGCCTGCGGCTTCCGGGCCAGCTCTTCTGATCCCTTTGGACAACTTGGGCGCCGGCAGCTCTGCCGGCGCCCCTCTTTGCGACGTTGGAGGTGTTCTCTTCATGCCGATCATCCGCCGCGCCGAAACGCGCGATCTGCCCGCGCTCGCCGCGCTGGCCGCCAAGCTCTTTTCCGGGGAGGAGGCGGAGCATTTTGCGGAGTTTTCCCAGCTCCTCCCCTGCGCGGACGCGGCCCTCTTCCTCTGCGAGGAGGGCGGCGCGCCCGCGGGCTTTGCGCAGGCACAGCTCCGGCGCGACTACGTCGAGGGTTCTTCCACCAGCCCGGTGGGTTATCTCGAGGGCGTCTATGTCGAGCCCGATTTCCGCCGCCGCGGCTTTGCGCAGGCGCTGCTGCGCGCGTGTGAGGCCTGGGCGCGCGAAAGGGGCTGTGCGGAGTTCGCCAGCGACTGCGAGCTCGAGAACGAGGCGAGCGCCGCGTTCCACGCCCGCATGGGCTTTGCGGAGGTGAACCACATCCGCTGCTTCCTCAAGCCTCTGTGAGCGCGCGCCGGCGGCGCTCCACCTCCGCGCTGAGCGCGGTGCCGTAGGGCGCCTCGCCCCGCAGCGGCACGTCCAGCACGCGCAGGCACTCCGCGTCCTCGCCATAGGGCAGGGTCGCGCCGCTGACGCCGTCCGGGAAGAGGGCGATGGAGCTGCCGATGCAGGACCACCCCGCCCAAGCGCCCGCGGGAACCGCGCCCACGTTGCTCACCCCGACGGTCGGGACCTGATAGAGCTTGGCCAGGCGCGCATAGGGCCCGTACCACTCCGCGCCGTAGTAGGCGCGGGCGCAATCCGGCGGCACGGCCCAGGCGCAGGGCGAGAGCACGATCTGCGCGCCCATGCGGCAGAGCGACTCCGCCAGCACCAGCGAGGACGACGAATTGTCCGCGCAGATCGTCACGCCCAGCGCTCCGAACCGCGTCTGCGCGACGCCGAGCCGGTCGCCGACGCAGTAGCACGGGCCTTCCACCTCCGTCAGCAGGTTGATCTTGCGGTGCAGGAGCAGGAGCTCGCCCCGCTCGTCCAGGATCACGGCGGCGTTGTAGACCTTGTCCCCGCACCGCTCGGTGAGCCCGGCGCAGACGAGGATGCCGGCCCGGCGCGCGGCGTCGGCCAGCGCCTGGCTGCGCGGCCCCGGGATGGGCTCCGCAAGGCGCGCGGCATCCGGATTCGCCCAGCCCAGGTCGAGCGTCTCGGGCAGGAGCGCGAGGTCCGCGCCCTGCTCCGCGGCGCGCTGGATGTACGCCTGCGCGCGGGCGAGGTTGCCGTCCGCATCCCCGTAGACCACGCGCATCTGACACATTGCGATCTTCATATTTGTTTCCCCCTCGTTGGATTTTTTGGGGGATGGAAAACGGCGCCGCCGCATGCCGCAATCCGTCCCGATGCAAAAGAAAGGCAGGAATGCACATGTATCACGAACGCTTTGCCATCTCCTCCCACGACGTCGACCCTGCCGGCACGCTGCAGCCCGCGAACCTGCTGCGCATCATGCAGGAAACGGCCAACCACCAGATGCGCGACGAGCGCCCCTCCTACATGGAGCTGTTCGACATGGGCAAGGCGTTCCTGCTCAGCCGCATGGCCGTGGAGGTCTACGCGCCGCTGCACCAGTACGAGGCGGTCGACTCCTACACCTGGCCGGCGGCCGGACGCGGCGCGACGCACTACCGGTGCAGCTGCATCCAGCGCGGCGGGGAGGTCGTCGCGCGCGGGTTCGGCCACTGGGCGCTGGTGGACACGCAGACCCGCCGCCTGCTGCGCGTGGGCGAGGTGCCCCTGCACTACAGCGACGGCCCGCTGGTGGAGCTGCCGGGCGTCCGCTTCCAGATGCCGGAGGCCCTTTCGGAGGCCGGCCGGCACACCGTGCTCTACCACGAGATCGACGTCAACCGCCACCTCAACAACACGCGCTACATGGATCTGCTCGTGGACTTCCTGCCGGAGCGCGAGAGCCACTGGGTGACCGGCTTTTCGCTGCACTTCCTGAGCGAGGCGCCGCTTGGCGAGGAGCTGACGGTCTTTAGCAGCGGCGCGCAGCCGGAGGAGGGCGGCGGCCTGCGCCGGTTCTTCCGCACCGTGCGCCGGGACGGCCGCGTGAACCTGGAGGCTGCCGTCCGCCTTACGCCCCGAGACCCTGCGGCCAAGTGAGCGGCCAAACGATCCGCGCCCCGCGAAGGCATGCCTTCGCGGGGCGCGCTGTCTTTTTCCAGGGCTTACTTGCGCAGGACCTGGATCAGGGCCTGGGTGCCCTCGTCCCCGCCGCCGGCCGCCGCAAGCTCGTCGTACTTGTCGCGCACGAGCTTGAGCACGTCCAGGGGCAGGTCGCGGTCCTTGGCCTCCTCCAGGGCGATGTTCATGTCCTTGATGAAGTGCTTGACGTAGAATCCCGGGGCGTAATTGCCGTCGATGATCTTCTGGCCGTTGTTGGTCAGCTGCCAGGAGCCGGCCGCGCCCGTGGAGATCGCATCGAACATCTCCTGGGGCTTGAGGCCGCAGGCCTCGGCATAGGCGATGGCCTCGCACACGGCCGCGATGCAGCCGGAGATAGCGATCTGGTTGGCCATCTTGGTGTGCTGGCCGCAGCCCGCGCCGCCCATGTAGCGGATGTTGGTGCCCATGGCCGCAAAGACCTCCTGCATCCGGTCAAAGGCCTCGCGGTCGCCGCCGACCATGATGGCCAGCGTGCCCTTCTGCGCGCCGACGTCCCCGCCGGACACGGGCGCATCCAGCGCGGTCATGCCCTTTTCCTTTGCCGCGGCGTAAATGCGCTCGGAAAGGCGGGGGCTGGTCGTGGTCATGTCGATGAGCACGGTGCCGGGGGCGGCGCTGTCCAGGATGCCGCCGGGCGCAAAGTAGACCTCCTCGACGTCCTTGGGATAGCCGACGATGGTGATGACCACGTCCTGGTCCTTGGCGCACGCGCCCGCGCTCTCGCACCACTTGGCGCCCGCGGCGACGACGCCGGCGGCCTTCTCCTTCGTGCGGTTGTAGACGCTCAGCTCGTGGCCCTTTTTCATGAGGTTCTGCACCATGGGCGCGCCCATGACGCCCACGCCGATAAAGCCGATCTTCATTTTTTCTTGCCCTCCTCGTTCTGTATACATGCGAAACCGCTTTCATTATACCGCAGTCCGCAGCCCGGCGCAAGCCGTCCGCCCGCGGCCTACAGCAGCGCGATGTCCAGGAAGCGCAGCACGCGCGCCCAGTCGTAGCGGCTCAGGTAATGCGTGCCCGGGCGCAGGTGATAGCCCACGCACCCGGAGACGAGGCGCCCGCCGCTCTCCGGCATCTGCGCGCCCTCGGGCAGGCCCTGCGCGCCCAGAAGCGCCCAGGCCGGGCTGGCCAGCAGCGCCGAGAGGAACTCCGACTGCGGGTCGGCCCACTCGTCCTGCGAGGCGCTGGCGACGTAGAGCGGCCGCGGCGCGATGCAGGCCAGGAGCTGGTACTGCTCAAAGGGGAGCGCGTCCTCCCGCCCGCCGTAGGCGCCGTAGTTTTCGCAGAACCAGAAGGGGAACTGGCGGTAAATGGCCGCGACGGACTCCCCCACCTTGCCGCGGCTGACCGCCGCGCCGGAGCAGCCGCTGTCGTTGGAGACGGCCGCGGCAAAGCGCTCGTCCTGCGCGGCGGCCCAGAGCGCGGTCTTGCCCAGGCGCGAATGGCCCATGACGAAGGTGCGCGCGCTGTCGATCTCCGGCAGCGTCTGCAGGTAGTCCATCACGCGCATGGCCGCATAGGCCCACAGGCTGATCTTGCCGGGCGCATCCGCCCCCTGGCGCGGGAAGAAGGCCGCGAGCCCGTCTGCAAAGTCGCCGTTGTCGCGCGTGACGTCCTCGTAGCAGAACACCGCCATGGCGTACCCGTGGTCCACGACCTCCTCGATGGGCTGATAGCCGGCCGTCGCATAGGGCGTAAAGGAGATGTAGACGGCGCAGGGCGCGGGGCGCTGCGCCTTGGGCAACACGAGGTGCACGGGGAAGGAGAACTCCCCCGCCTCCAGCTCCAGCGTGAGCTTCACGCGCCGGTGCTCCGCCTTGCCGGCCCAGTCGTCCTCCCGGTCCGCCTCGATCTCGGCGCGCAATGCCTTGGGCGCGGGCGGGGTGACGCCAAAGCACTCGCGCGCGTAGAGCGCGAGCCGCTCCTGCCGCCAGGCGGGGAACGCCTCCGCGGTCATCCCCTCCGGAAACAGCGGCGGCAGGTTCCGCCGGGTCTTTTCTTCCTGCATGTTCATGGAAACGACCTCCTGTGTGTGTTTCTCTCTATTTTCCGGTGCTGCCCAGCTCCCCGGTCCCGCGCGCCGAGGGGATGGCGCGGATCTCCTCGGGGGAGAGCTCGCGCACCTCGGTCCTTGGCACGGGCAGGAGGATCGCCTGGCAGATGGCCTTGCTGATGGGGTAGAGCACCACGTCCTGCCCGGCAAAGAGGTCTTCCTTGCCCGGCTTAACCAGGACGAGGGGCTTTTTGTTGAGGTTGGTCAGCGGGATCATCCACTCGCTGCGGAAGCCCGAGTCGATCACGCCGCACCGCTGGGAGATGCCGCGGGTGCCGGTGGAGCCGCGCTCCTGCAGCTGAAAGTAATAGTCCGGGGAGAAGGCGCTGAGGAGCCCCGTCGGCACGCGCCGCGTCTCCAGGGGCGCAAAGAGCATGTAGTCCTCGTCAAAGGCGGCGTAGATGTCGTATCCGGCGTCCTCCACGCGCTTGGAGGGGATGACCGCGTCCTCGCGGATTCTTGCAAAGAGCAGCTCCTCCATCACGCGCCCTCCCGGAGCGGGTTCCCCGCCGTCAGCGACAGCAGCCGCCCCTCGCGCAGGAAGTCCACCTCGATGCTGCCGCCGGGCGCGCGCCGCTCGACGAAGAGGCGCAGCGTGTGCGCGCCCTTTGTCAGCAGCACGGCCGGCTCCTCCGCGCGCACGACCGTCCAGCCATCGGTGCCGTCGCCCGCAAGGATCGTCTCCCCGTCCAGCTCGAGCACAAAGGGGCAGGTGCGCGCCACCGCGATGTCCGCCTCCAGGTCCTCCTCCACGAGGAGGGCGCGCTCCAGCGCAAACGAGCACGGCCCGACCCAGCCGTTGATGGCATCCAGGTCGATGCGGTTCCCGTCCGCAAAGTAGGGCTCCCAGAGCGGGTTCTCCGGCAGGGAGCGCCCGGCGTAGATGGGCTGGTCGCTGACGCCCATGCGGCCGCAGACGCGCCAGGCCTGGGCCCCGGCGATGCCGAAGGTCTTTTCCAGCCCGCAGAAGCGCACCGTCATCCGGTTGCACTCGGTGATGTTCGCCACGTCCTCGGGCATCCAGACCGTAAAGGGGATGCGCGCGTCCTCGCCGGGCAGGACCCTGGCGCGGCTGGCGGTCATGGCCTGCACGCAGCCCTCCGCCTCGCAGAGGATCGGCCCCTCCAGGACCTCGTCCGTCGGGTTTTCGATGCGCAGGATGCACTGGCGCGCCTTGCCGGGCGCGAGCACCGGCGCGCCGAGGAAGCGGATGCTCAGGCTGCGCGCCGCCGGGCGCGCCGCCGGCACGGCCACAAAGGGCGCGGCGGTCACGCGCACGGGCAGGTTCTCCCCCCGCGCCTCGGCCATGGCCATGCACATCAGCCCTGCGCGGGCCATGCGCGCGGCCATCGCATCCCCCACGTCCGACGTGGAGGGCGCGCCCTGGAGCAGCCCGCGGAACGCCGCGGCGAGCCGGTCCGGCTGGTCGCCCAGCAGGAGCGAGAGCAGCACCTCGGTCAGGCGCGGCAGCAGGGAGCCGTCCACGCCGCCGTAGCGCCACTCCATGCGGGCGCGGGCCGTGGCGGGGTCCTTTTCGCAGAGCGCGCAGGCGTCCAGCGCCAGGCGCGCCAGCCGGCTCTCCTCGGGCAGGAGCCCTGCGGCCTCGCGGATGCAGGCCGCGGCATCGACCCGCACAAAGGCCAGGGACATCGCCGCCGCGAGGAACCCGGCCGCCTCCACGGCCTCGCCCTCGTGGTCGACCGCCGCGTCCCGCTTGGCATAGGCGCTCGCGCGCTCCGGGTCGCCGGGGCAGGCGCAGGCCCACAGGGGCGCGCAGTCCATGCCGCCCGGGCCCACGCGCTCCGGGTCGTCGAACACCGCGAGCGGCGGGTCGATGCCGCGGTCCATGTTCCGCAGGAAGTGCGGGGTCAAGGCGCCGCCCCGTTCATAGGCCTGCGCCAGCTCCCCGGCGGTAAAGTCCATGCCGCTGCGCGCGATGACGCGCAGCGCCGGTTCGATCCAGGTCATGTCCCCAAGGCCCAGCGCGCAGCCGCGCACCTTGAAGAGGTATTCCGTATAGTGTAGTTCAGCCATTCTTCTTCCCTCCTTTGGGCGGGCGCGCAGGCCGTGCGCCCGCCGACCGGCCGCGTGGGGCCTTTCCCCCGCGGTCCGTGGACGCACGCGGTTTCTGCGCGCCCTTGAGCGGCTTTGCCGTGCGCTCGCCGCGCGCGCCCTTTGCCGGGCGACGGTCCCCAGCCGGGCGATGGCCGCCAGCCGGGCTCCGGCCGCCTGCCGGGGTCCGGCCGCCTGCCGGGGGCACGAGGCAGCGCTTTCCATAGCCGATCAGGTCCTCGCGCCCGGCGATGTGCAGCGCCCGGCGCACGAGCGCGTGGTTTTGGGGCCGTTTATACTGCAGGAGCGCGCGCTGCATAGCCTTCTCCTGCGGGGAGCGCGGAACGTAGACGCGCTCCATGGTCAGGGGATTGAGCCCCGTGTAAAACATGGTCGTCGAGAGCGTGCCCGGGGTGGGGATGAAGTCCTGCACCTGCTCGGGCTGGTGGCCGATGTCGCGAAGGTACTCCGCAAGCTCGATGGCCGCGCTCAGGTCGCAGCCCGGGTGGCTGGAGATGAAGTAGGGCACGAGGTACTGGTCCTTCCCCAGGCGCTGGTTGACGCGCTTATACTTTTCGCAGAAGGCCTTGAACACCTCGCAGCGCGGCTTGCCCATGAGCTTGAGGACCTTGGGGGCGACGTGCTCGGGCGCGACCTTGAGCTGGCCGCTGACGTGGTGGGCGCAGAGCTCGTTGAAGAACTCGTCGCTCTTGTCGAGCATCATGTAGTCAAAGCGCAGGCCGGAGCGGATGAAGACCTTCTTGACCCCGGGGATCTGCCGGAGATCCCGCAGCAGGCGCGTCAGCTCCTTTTCGTCCACCTCCAGGTTGGGGCAGGGCTCGGGCGCCAGGCACTGCCGGTTCTTGCAGGTGCCGATCTTGAGCTGCTTTTTGCAGGAGGGGAAGCGGAAGTTGGCCGTCGGCCCGCCCACGTCGTGGATGTATCCCTTGAAGTTGGGGAGCTTGGTCAGCAGCCGCGCCTCCTTCAGGATGGACTCCGGGCTCCGGGACTGCACGATGCGCCCCTGGTGGAACGTCAGCGCGCAGAACGAGCACGCGCCGAAGCACCCGCGGGTGCTGGCGATGGAGAACTCCACCTCCGCAAGGGCGGGAACGCCGCCCTCCGCGTCGTACATGGGATGCCACCGGCGGGTATAGGGCAGGTCGTAGACGCGGTCGAGCTCCTCGCGCGTCAGGGGCATCATGGGCGGCTCGGCCACGAGCACCTTTTTCTCGTGCCACTGGGCGAGCGTGCGGCCGCGGATGGGGTCCTGCTCCTCGTACTGCGCGCGGAAGGCCTTGCAGTAGGCGACCTTGTCCTCCTTGCACGCCATGAAGGACGGGATCTCCAGCGCGCCCTCGGGCACCTCGTCCGCCATGTAGCAGGTGCCGGGGATGCCCGTCAGCGGCAGCCCGTCGCGCAGGCGGTCCGCGATGCGCACGGTCTGCTTTTCCGCCATGCCGTAGGAGAGCAGGTCCGCGCCGCAGTCGGCCAGGATCGAATGGCGGACGCTGTCGTCCCAATAGTCGTAGTGCGCAAAGCGCCGGAGCGAGGCCTCCACGCCGCCGATGATGATCGGGATCTTGCCGAAGGCCTCGTGGATGCGGTTGCAGTAGACGATCGTCGCGCGGTCCGGCCGCAGGCCCGGCCTGCCGCCCGGGGAGTACAGGTCCTGGGAGCGCGGGCGCTTGGCCGCGGTGTAGTGGTTGACCATGGAGTCGATGTTGCCGGCGGCGACCATGAAGCCGTACTTGGGCCGGCCAAAGCGCGCAAAGTCCCGCGCATTGTGGAAGTCCGGCTGGTTGAGCATGCACACGCGGTAGCCGGCATCCTCCAGCACGCGCGCGATGATGGCGTGTCCAAAGGAGGGATGGTCCACATACGCATCCCCGGACACGACGACGAAGTCCGGCTGATCCCAGCCGCGCGCGAGCATCTCCTCGCGCGTCACAGGCAAAAACTGATCGGGCATTTCTTCCTCCGCTCCACGCTTGACGCCGTGAAAAAATTGTTACCCTTATTGTACAACACCCGCCCCCGGCACGCAAGTGCGCGAAAAGAGGGGATGCGGCCCGCGCGCGGGCTGCATCCCCTCCTGGGGTTTTTCGGTTGTTCGGCTTAGAGGAAGAAGTCGCGGTCCTCCGGGCGGAGGTACTTTTCCGCCTTGGGGATGTTGAACTCCACGCCGACGCCGGGCTTGTCCCAAACGGTGACGTGGCCGTCCCGGAAGAAGCCCTCCGGCAGGCCCTCGACGATGTCGTACCACCAATCCGGGTGGCCCTGCGGGTACTCGTAGGCGATGTAGTTGTTGGGCATGGTCGCGGACACGTGCGTCAGCGCCGCCATGCCGAACACGCCGTCGAACACGCCGTGCGGCGCCATCATGATGCCGTGCAGGTTGGCGTACTCCGCGATCCACTTCAGCTCCGCGATGCCGCCCACGTCCGCCGGGTCCGGGCCCACGACGTTGACTGCGTGGGTCTCGATGAGCTCGCGGAAGTTTTGGCGCAGGTAGACCTGCTCGCCGGTGTGGATGTTGGTGGTGGTGTTCTGGGTGATGTCGCGATAGACCTGGGCCAGGCTGTAGGGCGTGTAGTCGCCGGTGACCATGTCCTCGAGCCACATGACGTTGAAGGGCTCCACGCCCTTGGCAAACTTCAGCGCGTCGATGGCGGTGAGGCCCGGGCCGCAGTCAAAGGCGATGCCCACCTTGTCGCCCACGATCTCCTTGATCTTGCCGACGTAGTTGATCAGGTAGTTCAGGCCCTTGTCCGTCAGCAGGCTGCCGTTGGCGTTGTCGGGATAGCGGACGTCCGGGGCGATGGGGTAGGAGGTATAGGCAAAGCCCTCGTTCTCGGCCAGCCGGCGGAAGTCCGGGCTGTGGAAGGAGATGGCGGTCTTGACGATGGTGAAGCCGATCTCCTCGTTCAAATAGAGGATGTTCTCCGCGCGCTCCTCGGCGTTGCGGGCATTGGGATGCGGCAGGGACTCCGGCGAATACTGCGTGCAGTAGACGCGGACGCGGTCGCGCACCTTGCCGCCCAGCAGCTTATAGACGGGCACGCCCGCCTCCTTGCCGGCGATGTCCCACAGCGCCATCTCGATGGAGCTGACGAGCTTGCCCCAGGGCTTGAACGCGCCCAGGCGCCGGATGCGGCGCATGACGTCCTCGACATTGGTGGGATCGCAGCCCACGATCATGTCGCGGAAGTAGGGCACGTTGACGTTGATGAAGTCCTTGTTCTCCTCGACCTGGGAATAGCCGTCGATTCCCTTGTCGGTCTTCACGCGCAGGCAGATGTTATTGCCGATGATCGCGCTCTTGAGGTCCGTGATCTTCATGAAACCCCTCCGTTCTGTGTTGTTCTTTCTCTCTTTGCCGGGCGAATTCGCCCTGTCTTAACGATACCGCAACGCGGTCGCTCTGTCAACCCGAAAACGCACCTTAATCCAGGGACTTGAGGTAGACCTCCAGCAGCCGCAGCGCCGTGTCCCGGTCCTTCTCCGCGCAGGCCGCAAGTCGGGCAAAGAGCTCCTCCTGCCGGAGCGCAAGGCCCGCATCCCCGCGCGCGAAGATCTCGTCCGGCGTGATGTGCAGCGCCTCGCAGATCTGCAGCGCCGTCTCCACCCGCATGTTCACCGTCCCGCGCTCGATGTCCGCGTATGTGCGCAGCGAGAGCCCCGCGCGCTCGGCCACCTCCATCTGCGTCAGCCCCAGGCGCTTGCGCACCGCGTAGAGCCGGTTGCCGATCTCCCGAAAATCGTGGATGAGCATCCTACCTCCCCTTTCCCGCCTCATTTTAGGAATTTTACCTCCTATTTCGCTGGACAAATAGGAACTACTCTGCTATAATTGCAAGCAGAAAAGTTCCTATTCCCATTGGAAAGGAGGCAAAAATGCTAGCAGGGATTGCGCTCCACAAACTGCGGTATGTACACACAACACGTAAAAAATGGATTCAGGAGGCAATGAAAGATGACAAAAAAAGTTTTTTTCTGGTGTTTTCGCACTCGTAATGCTCTTCTGCACACTTTTCGCAATTAGTGTACCCGCTTCCGCTGCAACTTATAGCAGCGGAACGCAGACGCGCACCATCACGGTTGTGACAAAGTCGAACTACTGGATCTTTGGCTCTGAGTCCATCACGCTCAGCCAGAGCAAGGGGACCTGTGTAAAGAAAAGCTATAATCTCTTCACTGGTAAGACCAAAAATACGACGAGCAAACAGTATGGCGAGTGGGACATCGCGGTCAAAGCGACCGATGGAAGCCATACCTTCAAAAAAACGCTCACCGGCAGTAGCGTCAAATTGAACCTCAAACCCAACAAAACGTACAGAATCACCGTCACCTGGGACCGCAATGCCGCGATTCTCAAGGGCCTCAGCAAGGGATCGTATACAGCCTTCCCCACCTGGCGCGTGAAAAGTACATGGAAGGTCAGCAACTATTATTGAAATCGATTTACAGCATCCCACGCAAAAACACAGTCTCAGCATTTCGCGCAAAGGCTGCAACCACCAACCAAAGCGGCCCGCAGCTCCAGTTTGGAGCTGCGGGCCGCTTGGGCGTTTCCGGGTATTACGCCTGCATCTTGAGCAGGGCGCGGGTGTAGTCCAGGGAGAGCTTCAGGTCCTCGTAGGGGTCGCGCTCGTAGGCCAGGTCGTGGTCCATGACGAACCAGGCCGGCTCGCAGCTTAGGCACAGGGGCATGAGCTTGGGCAGGTTCAGCACGCCGTAGCCCGTGGGCCGGAACTCGAAGTGGCCGCGGTCCGCGTCGCCGCGCGCGGGCACAAAGTCGCGCACGCGCCCGAGCTTGGAATTGTCCGAGGAATAGTAGTCCTTCAGGTGGATGACCGGGCAGCGGTCGCGGTAGGTCGCAAGGTACCAGGCGCAGTCGCCGCCGCCGACCTCCATCCAGCCGAGATCCGGCTCCAGGGCGAGCGTCTCGGGCCGGGTGTTGTCCAGGATGTACTGCAGGGCGGCCTTGCCCTCCACGCGGTCGATCAGCTCGCCGTCGTGGTTGTGGAAGAGCAGGCGCATGCCGCGCGCACGGGCGAGGTCCGCGATGCGGTCCAGCGACTCGGCGACCTTGGCAAAGTCCGCAAGCGGCAGGTCCGCGACCGTCAGGTACTCGCAGCCGACCTCCTGGTGGAAGTCGAGCAGGGTCTTCGGGTCCGCGGCAAGGTCCTTGTAGGGCACGTGGTTGCCCAGGGCCGCAAGGCCGAGCTCGTCGAGCTTCTGGCGGACCTCCTTGGCGCCGTGGCCGAAAAAGCCGAGGAACTCGATACCGTCAAAGCCGGCCTCGGCGAGGCGGCGCAGGACTGCGAAGAGGTCCTTTTCGCAGTCCTGGCGCACGATGTAGAGCGGGGAGGCCATTCGGATGGTCATGGTCGTTCATCTCCTTTTGGGTTCTGTTCTGCGGTCCTGTGCGATCAGATCTCAAACTCCACGCGGCGCGCGCGGCCCACGAGGGTGAGCTGCTTTGCGGGCACGACCTCGCTGTGCGGCTCGTAGTCGTACCACTGCAGGAGCACGCGGCCGCCGTCCTGGATCTTGACCTTGCGCAGGTAGTAGAGCCCCTCGCTCTGGAAGAGCAGGACGGCGTTGTCCACGAGCACGGTCGCGGGCAGGATGAGCACGCGGTCGCCCTTGCGGATGCGGTAGCCCATCATGCTGTCGTCGGGCGCGACGAGGTAAAAGACCTTCTCCGCGACGACGCCCTCGATGCGGCCGGACTGCACGGGCAGGATGCGGCTGTCGACGTCGCGGCCGGCGGCGTCGCGCACGGGCACGGCGCGCATGAGGCCGCCCAGGGCGTTGACCCACGCGTCCGTGGGCTCGGCGGGCGCAGCGGGCTTCTTTGCGGCGGGCGCGGGGCGCGGGGCGGCGCGCACGGGCTCCGGCGTCGGGACGCCGTCGGCCTTGCCCTCAAAGTCCGCGATGAACTCCGAGGTCTTTCCCAGGACCTTCAGGATGCGCGTGGCCTGCGTGTCCGCGATGATGCGCGTGCCGGCCTCCACCTCCACAAGGAACTTTTCGGATACGCCGCTCTTCTTGGCCAGCTGTTTGTGGCTCCAGCCGGCGCGCAGGCGCTCCTGCTTGATCATATCGCCAAGGCGTGACATGGGTGGATGTTCCTCCTCCTGTTATGCGTTTTTTCCATTATACCTTTTTTCTAAAATTTTGGCAAAGTCTTTGTCCTTTGGTCCCTGGTATGGTATAATGAGGGTGTTGGAACCGCATCACTTAGGATGAAGGAGGATACACACATGCAATATTCCCGTGAAGTGGAAGAAATGGTCTGTGTGAAGAAGGGACCCAACCACGGTCCCGCGCCCATCCCCGAAGAGGGCAAATGGGTGCAGGCCAAGGAGATCAAGGACATCTCCGGCCTGACGCACGGCATCGGCTGGTGCGCGCCGCAGCAGGGCGCCTGCAAGCTGACCCTCAACGTCAAGAACGGCATCATCGAGGAGGCCCTGGTCGAGACCATCGGCTGCTCCGGCATGACCCACTCGGCCGCCATGGCCAGCGAGATCCTGCCCGGCAAGACGATCCTGGAGGCCCTGAACACGGACCTCGTCTGTGACGCCATCAACACCGCCATGCGCGAGCTGTTCCTGCAGATCGTCTACGGCCGCACCCAGTCCGCCTTCTCCGACGACGGCCTGGTCATCGGCGCGGGCCTGGAGGACCTGGGCAAGGGCCTCCGCTCCCAGGTGGGCACCATGTACGGCACCAAGGCCAAGGGCACCCGTTACCTGGAGATGGCCGAGGGCTACGTGCTGCAGATCGCCCTGGACAAGGACGACCAGGTCTGCGGCTACCAGTTCCTGTCGCTGGGCAAGATGATGGACGCCATCAAGAAGGGCATGTCCCCCAACGAGGCGTACGAGAAGAACATCGGCACTTACGGCCGCTTTAAGGCTGAAGACGGCGCGGTCAAGTGGATCGACCCGCGCAAGCAGTAATAGGAGGTGTGCAATCAATGGCTCTGTTTGAAGGTTATGAACGTCGCATGCCCCAGCTCCAGCCTGTTCTCGAAAAGTACGGCTTCAAGGACTTCGAAGAGCTGAAGGCTTTCAACAACTCCAAGGGCGTGGACGCCTACAAGATCGTCGAGGGCATTCAGCCCATCGCCTTTGAGAACGCCAAGTGGGCCTACGAGCTGGGCGCCGCCATCGCGCTCAAGAAGAACGTAAAGACCGCCGCCGAGGCCGCCACCTGCATCGGCGAGGGCCTGCAGGCCTTCTGCATCCCCGGCTCCGTCGCGGACCAGCGCCAGGTCGGCCTGGGCCACGGCAACCTGGGCGCCATGCTGCTGGACGAGAAGACCCAGTGCTTCGCCTTCCTGGCCGGCCACGAGTCCTTCGCCGCGGCGGAGGGCGCCATCGGCATCGCGCGCAACGCCAACAAGGTCCGCAAGACCCCGCTGCGCGTCATCCTCAACGGCCTGGGCAAGGACGCGGCCATGATCATCAGCCGCATCAACGGCTTCACCTACGTGCAGACCAAGTACGACTACCTCTCCGCCGACGTCAAGGAAGACCACGCGCTCTCCATCGTCAATGAGACCGCGTACTCCGACGGCGAGCGCTCCAAGGTCCGCTGCTACGGCGCGGACGACGTGCGCGAGGGCGTGGCCGTCATGTGGCACGAGGGCGTGGACGTCTCCATCACCGGCAACTCCACCAACCCCACCCGCTTCCAGCACCCGGTCGCGGGCACCTACAAGAAGGAGTGCATCGAGGCCGGCAAGAAGTACTTCTCCGTCGCCTCCGGCGGCGGCACCGGCCGCACCCTGCACCCGGACAACATGGCCGCCGGCCCCGCCTCCTACGGCATGACCGACACCATGGGCCGCATGCACTCTGACGCGCAGTTCGCCGGCTCCTCCTCCGTGCCCGCGCACGTGGAGATGATGGGCCTGATCGGCATGGGCAACAACCCCATGGTCGGCGCGACCGTCGCCGTCGCCGTTGCCGTGCAGCAGGCGCAGAACGCGTAAACTTCCTTTCGCAGCTAAAAAACGCTTCGGCGGTCAGGACACTCGGCCCTGGCCGCCGATTTTGCACTCGGGAGGGGACAGCATAAAGAACTACGCACAGGTCTATGTCCGCAACAGCCTGGAGGCCGCGGAATGGTACTGCGACGCCTTTGGCGCCGAGGTCACCTTTGCCATCCGCAACCCGGAAAACACCGCCTACGAACACTGCGAGCTCTCCGTAAACGGCGAGGGATTCCTGGCGCTGAGCGAGGCGGCCAATCCCTGCGACGTGGAGATGGTCCACAAGCTGAAGTGGGAGACCATGACGTTCAACGCCTTTGAGATGGGGAGCGAGGCCGCGGTCCAGCACGCCTTTGCGGTCCTGTCCGAGGGCGGCGTCGTCCTGCGCTCAATCCAGGCCGTTCCCTGGAGCTCCTGCTGCGCGACGGTGATCGACAAGTTCGGCGTGTGCTGGTGGATTTCGATCTAGGGCGCAGAAAAAGCGGCTGCGGTTCTTTGCGAACCGCAGCCACTTTTTGCGTCTTCACAGCTTCAGGGAGAACTTCGGCTTGACCGAGAACTTGCGCTTGTCCAGGTAGGCCAGCGCCGTGCCGCGGGGGAAGGAAAACTCGATGCGCGTGGCGAAGAGCTGCTGCTTTGTGACCTTCCACTGCTTGTTTTTCTCGCGGTCGCCGTAGCGGTCGTCGCCGCAGATGGGCATCCCCAGGTGCGCCAGGTGCGCGCGGATCTGGTGCGTGCGGCCGGTGACGAGCTCGACCTCCAGCAGCGAATACTCCAGGCAGGAGTCCAGCATGGCGTAGGCCGTCTCAATGGGCTGCGCGCCGGGCGCGGCCCAGTCGTAGATCGTCACGCGCGCGGCCTGCGCGTCCTTCTTGAGGTAGGCGCGCACGCGCGCCGCCCCGGTCTCCGGCTTGCCCCAGACGAGGCAGCGGTAGAACTTGCGCACCGTCCGCTCGCGGAAGGCGGCCTCGAGCTGCTCGCGCGCCGCGTTTGTGCGGGAAAAGACCACAAGGCCCCCCGTGTTGTAGTCCAGGCGGTGGCAGGCGACGGCCTCGGGGTAGAGCGCCTGCACGCGGGCCGCAAGGCTCGGCGCGCCCTTGCGCTCCTCCACGACGGCGATGCCCTGCTTCTTGTTGAGCAGGAGCAGGTTCTTGTCCTCGTAGACGATGTCCAGGGGCTCGTCGTCGTCCAGGTAGCGGTCGTCGATGTAGAGGGTCAATTCGTCGTCCGGGTAGACGAGCTCATCCGGGTACAGGCGCGTGCCCCGGCGCCGCACGTCGCGGTTTTCCAGCGCCTTGCGCAGGATTGCGGGCGGGATGGAGGGAAAGGTGCGCCGCAGGTAGTTCTGCAGCGCCATGGGGCGGTCGATGTTGGCTTGGATCTCTCTCATGTCGGCATCTCTCCTGCGCGTCGTTTTGGGGGAAAGCGGGCGGAAAAGGCCCCCGGAAAGGCGCGCTCTCCGGGGGCCGGACGCTTCCGTTTAGAAGTCGAGCTTGACGGACCAGCCCATCTCGTCCGGGATGCGGCCGTACTGGATGCCGGTCAGCGTGTCGTACAGCTTCTGGGAGATCGGGCCGATACCGCCGTCGCCGACCTGGACCTCCTCCTTCTCCAGGCAGAAGGCGCCCACGGGGCTGATGACCGCCGCGGTGCCGGAGCCGAAGGCCTCGCTCATGTGGCCGTTGCGCGCGGTCTCCATGACCTCGTCAATGGAGATCAGGCGCTCCTGCACGTCGTAGCCCATCTTGCGGCCGAGCTTGATGACCGAGTCGCGCGTGATGCCGGGCAGGATCGAGCCGCGCAGCGGCGGGGTGACGATCGCGCCGTCGATGACGAAGAACATGTTCATCGCGCCGACTTCCTCGATGTACTTGCGCTCCACCGCGTCCAGCCACAGGACCTGGGAGTAGCCCTTCTTCTCCGCGAGCTCGCCGGCGTAGATGGAGGCCGCGTAGTTGGCCGCCGCCTTGGTAAAGCCGATGCCGCCGCGGGCCGCGCGGACGTACTCGTCCTCGACGTAGATCTTGACGGGCTGCAGGCCCGCCGCATAGTAGGCGCCAACGGGCGAGAGGATGATGAAGAACAGATAGCTGTCCGAGGCGTGCACGCCGAGGAACACGTCGGTGGCGACCATGGTCGGCCGGATGTAGAGGGAGGTGCCCGGCGCCGTGGGAATCCAGTCCTTCTCCACCTTCAGCAGGAGCTTGAGGCCCTCCATGGCCAGATCCTCGTCCAGCGCGGGCATGGCCAGGCGCTCGGCCGAGCGGGTGGCGCGGGCAAAGTTGTCCATCGGGCGGAAGAGGCGCACGCCGTCGACCGCGTTGTAGGCCTTCATGCCCTCAAAGAAGGCCTGGCCGTAGTGGATGAAGGTCGTGGCCGGATCGAAGGACAGGTTCTCATAGGGGCGAACCTGCGCGTTGTGCCAGCCCTCCTTGGAGTTGTACTCCATGGTGAACATGTAGTCCGTAAAGATCTTGCCAAAGCCCAGCTTGCTCTGGTCCTTCGGCTTCTCCTTGAGGTGCGTGTTCTCGATGAACTTGATCTCCTGCATGAAAACCATCCTTCCTAACCTGCAAAAGTTGATTCTATGATAGACCTCCGCGTGCGCCTTGTCAACACGAACAACCTTTTCTTTACAACTTTGGCAAGGGAAAATCATCTCCCGTCTCCTCCACCCACCGGCGCAGGCGCTCGTTGAGCTCGCGCCGCTTTGCGGAGAAGAAGGAGTTGAGCGCCATGTTGTGCTGCTCCAAGGGGTCCTCGTTCAGGTTGAACATCAGGTAGGGCGTTCCCGCGAGGCAGACGTACTTCCAGCCGTCGCGCGTGACGATGCCGCGCCAGGGGAACTGCGTGCCGTAGCCGGTCGGCGTCTCCACGTTCTTCTGGATGTAGGCGGAGTCCGGGGCGTTCTGCACCGTCCCGCCCAGGCGCGCGGCGGAGTAGTCCGTGCCCTGCATCCACTCCGGCGGGCGGATTCCGCACAGCCCGAGCGTGGTCGGGGCGATGTCCACGTGGTTGATGGGGTAGTCCACCCGCGCGCGCGTCACGCCCGTGTAGTGCGAGGCCCCGCCGATCACAAAGGGGATGCGCAGGGACTCCTCGTAGGGGTGGGTCTTCAGGAACATGCCGTGGGAGCCGTGCATGTCCCCGTGGTCGCTGAAGAAGAGAATGTGGGTGTTCCCCGCAAGACCCGTCTCCCAGAGCTTGTTCCGGATGCGGCCCATGTTCCAGTCCATGTTCTCGACCATGGCGCAGGCCCCGGCGTATTCCCGCCGCGCGCGCTCCTCCAGGGCGGGGATGTGCGGGACGTTCTCCCGCATGCGCAGGGTCTGCGGGTTAAAGCGCGCCATGTACTCCGGCGGCGCGAGGTAGGGGTCGTGCGGCGGCTGCACGGACAGCACCGCGAAAAACGGGGTCTTTGCCGCGGCGCGCTCCTCCAGGTGCTCCAGAAGGAGGTCCGTCAGGCAGTCCGTCTCGTATCCCGGCAGCCGGCGGCAAAAGGCCGTCTCGCCCTGCCCGCCGTGGATCCAGCAGTCGTACTGGCTGTTGTTGTTCTCATACCCCACCCACTGCTGGAAGTGGCCGCGCCGCTCGGGCGGGACCGTGTGCAGGGCCGCGCGCCCCTCCCGCTCGTGGAAGCCGTCCAGGTGCCACTTGCCAAAGTACGCGGTGTGGTAGCCGTTTTCGTTGAACACGTCGGCGATGGTCGGCATCTCCGGCGGCATCTGGTACTCGTGGCCGGGCACGCACTCGTGCGGGTAGCGGCTGGTCAGCATGGACCCGCGGAACGGGCAGCAGAGCGGATACCCGCTCACCGCGCGGGTGAAGTTGACGCCCATGTCCGCCAGGGCGTCGATGTTGGGCGTGTGCACATTGGGGTCCCCGTTGCAGGACAGCATCATGGCGCGCTGCTGATCCGTGAGGACCCAGATCACGTTGGGATGCGTCTGTGCCATTGTCACTCCTTCTCTGCCCCCGTTGCGGAGGCGTCCGCCTCGTCCCAGGGGCCGTAGTCCTCCTCCAGGAGCAGCGGCTCCACGCGGCCGAGGCTCGCCTCCACAAGCCCGGCCAGAAAGGCCGGCGCGTCCTCCTGCTTGACGGACACGTCGTAGGTGACGGAGGCGGCAAAGTCGCGCGCGTTCACGCGCACGGGCTGAAACTTCAAAAAGTAGTCGAGCTTGCCCACCATGGCGTAGTCCGCGTCGAAGAGATAGCGGTGCGTCTTGTGCATCACGACCACGCGCGCGGCGTCCAGCGCGGCCTTGCTCCCCTGCGCATAGGCGCGGATCAGCCCGCCCGCCCCCAGCAGAATCCCGCCGAAGTACCGCGTCACCACCACGCACACGTCCACGACGCCGCGGGCCTTGATCACCTCGATGATCGGCGCGCCGGCCGTGCCCGAGGGCTCGCCGTCGTCCGAATACCGCGCGATGCCGGCGTTGCGGCCGATGACGTAGGCGTAGCAGTTGTGGGAGGCGTCCTTGTGCTCGCGGCGGATGTCGGCCAGGAAGTCCAGCGCCTCCTCTTCGGTCCTGCAGGGCGCCCCGTGGCCGATGAAGCGGCTCTTGTTGATGATGAACTGCTCGCTGCCCCGGGCGAGCACCGTGCGATAGGCGTCCTGTCCGCTCAAGCTTCTCCCTCTCCTTTCGCCGCCTCCGGCGGTCTTTCGCGCACCTGCAGGAGGAGCGCAAGGCCCGGCACCGTCAGCCCCAGGCAGGCCAGGGCCGAAAACTCATAGCCGATCCAGTCGATCAGCGCGCCCGTGATCATCGAGGCCACGGCCGCCGAGATGGTCAGCGCCATGTTGATGAGACTATAATACCCCACCCGCTCCTCATAAGGGCAGAGGTGGAAGACCATGTTGCGCGATCCCAGGGCGTTGGCCGCGTTGGCCAGGCCGTAGATGGCCGTCATGATGTAGGTCAGCCAGGCGTCCCGCGCCAGGAAGGCCAGCACCAGGTAGAGCACGAACCCCGCCTGGCCGATGAGCAGGCTCGGCCGGTAGCCCTGCCGGTCCGCAAACCATCCCCAGAGCAGGTTTCCCGCGGTCTGGGAGACGTAGAGGATCGTCGTCACGATGCCGAGCTGCCCGCCCGTCAGCCCCAGCGCGTCCTTGGACTGCGCGGTCTGGAAGTTGAAGAACGACATGCCGATGGTGATGAGGAACATGGCCGCGACGTAGCGGGCGAGGTTCTTGTCCGCCCGGATCAGGCGCTTTGCGTCGGAGAAGAAGCTGGGCCGCGCCTCCCGGCCGCCCTCGTCCTGCGCCGTGCGCACGCGCAGCGCGGGCTCCACCATCGCGCCCTGCAGGGCCACGGAGATCATGTCCAGCACAAAGGCGATCCCGAACAGCACGCCAAAGCGCCGCACGTCCCCGTTTGCGGCGATGATCGCGCCGCCGATCTGCGCGCCCACGATGCCCGCCGCCGAGGTAAATGCCCCGCGCACGCCGAAGAAGCGGCCCTTGACCCGGTTGGGGATGACCTTGTTCATCATCTGCGTATAGGTCGAGGACGTGATGCCCTGGCAGAGCCCGTTGAAGCAGTAGATGCCGTAGAACACGCAGACAAAGCCCAGCGGCTCCATCCGGCTGAAGAACAGGATCAGGATCGAGAGGATGAGCCACGAGACGCGCGAGAGCGCCGTGCCCAGGTTGCACAGGCGCTTAAAGCGGGCGATTCCGTTCAGCCGGCTGCGCAGGAGGATCTGCACCAGCGCATTGCACACGGATTGCAGCGTCGGCAGCAGCCCCAGCAGGAAGGAATTGTTCACATAGTCGGAAATGAAGTACGTCACAACCGTGGTCAGGGGGATCATGCCCATGGCCACGGCGTCGAACAGGCCCTCCACGATGGAGATGGTCATGTTCCGGCGCGCATAGGGCTCCACTTGTCTTTGCAGCGCTTCTTCCACATTGGTCTGGCTCATGACGCCGCGCCTCCTTATTACAAAAGCAGCCGGCAGGCAGTTGTTTTGCCTTGCCGACTGCTATTGTAGCAGGTTTTTTCCGCCGTGGAAAGGGCCTTTATTCGCCGAGCGGCTGCGCCTCGTGCAGCAGGGTGATCTCCACGGTCTGCACCGCGTGGCCGTCCATCCAGGCCTGGGCCTCCTCCTCGGTGAGGGGGACGCCCTCGCCCTCCCCCTCCGCGCCGTCGTAGGCGGTCCAGGCGTCCGTGTCAAAGACCACGGTCTTCACCGGCACGAGCGCGCCCTCGCGGACCGCATAGTCCGCAAAGACCGTGTACGCCGCGCCGCCCGAGGCCGTGTTGTAGATCGTCCCGTCCTCGCAGAGCACGTAGGCGTTGCGCTCCCAGCCGGTCAGCAGCTTCTTGGGCGCGCCGTCCTGCAGCGCGTAGAGGTCGAAGATCTCGCGCCCGTTGCCGATGAGCAGCTCCGGCGCGCCGTCCCCGTCCAGGTCCTGCAGGGCGTAGCCCCACGCCTGCTCCGGCCGGCCGCACATCAGGCTCAGGCCCGCCGCGTCGCAGGCCTCCATGTCCCAGCCCTCCTGCGCGGCCTGCCCGTAGAGCGCGAGCAGGTCCGCATACGGCGCCTCGGGCTGTTCCGTAGGCGTGGGGGCGGGCGTCTGCGCCGGCTCCGCCGAAGCGGGCGCGGCGGTCGGGTCTGCGGCCGCGGTCGGGTCTGCGGCGGCGGCGGTAGTCGCGGCAGGGCTCGCCGTGGGCGCAGGGGACGCGGCCATTTCCGGCGCGGCGCAGGCGGTCAGCGCCAGCAGCGCCGCGCAGAGCAAAACAATCCAACGCGTTTTCATGTTCGTTCCTCAGCCGAGCAGGATGCGGTGGTAGGACTTTTTGCCCTTGCGCAGCATCAGGCCCTCGCTGCCAAAGTCGCTCTCGGAGACCTCCTGGTCCGGAGAGGTGACCTTTTCGTCGTTGACGGTGACGCCGCCGCCGGCGATGAGGCGGCGGCCCTCGCCCAGGGACTTGCACAGGCCGGCCTTGACCATCAGGTCGATGACGCGGCGGCAGCCCTCCAGGGAGGGGATGGTGGTGGTGGGCACGGCGCCGTCCAGCGCGGAGCCGCCGAAGAGGGCCTCGGCGGCCTTGGCGGCCTCCGCGGCCTCGGCCTCGCCGTGGACGAGCTTTGTCACCTCAAAGGCGAGGACCTTCTTGGCCTCGTTGATCTCCGCGCCCTGGAGCGCGCCCAGGCGGCGTACCTCGTCCATGGGCAGGAAAGTGAGCAGGGCCAGGCACTTTTCGACGTCCTGGTCGTCCACGTTGCGCCAGTACTGGTAGAAGTCGTAGGGCGAGGTCTTCTTGGGGTCGAGCCAGAGGGCGCCGGCCTCGGTCTTGCCCATCTTGCGGCCGTCGTGGGTGAGCAGGAGCTTAAAGGTCATGGCAAAGGCGTCCTCGTGCTCCTTGCGGCGGATGAGGTCCGCGCCGGAGAGGATGTTGCTCCACTGGTCGTCGCCGCCCATCTCCACGCGGCAGCCATAGCGGCGGAACAGCTCCAGGAAGTCGTAGCTCTGCATGAGCATGTAGTTGAACTCCAGGAACGTCAGGCCCTTTTCCATGCGCTGCTTGTAGCACTCGGCGGTGAGCATGCGGTTGACGGAGAAGTGGACGCCGACCTCGCGCAGGAAGTCGATGTAGTTGAGGCTGCGCAGCCAGTCCGCGTTGTTGACGATCAGGGCCTTGCCGTCCGAAAAGTCGAGGAAGCGGCTCATCTGCTGCTTGATGCAGTCCACGTTATGGTCGACGATCTCGGGGGTGAGCATCTTGCGAAGGTCGCTCTTGCCGGAGGGGTCGCCGATCAGGCCCGTGCCGCCGCCCATCAGGGCGATGGGGCGGTGGCCGGCGCGCTGCATGTGCGCCATGGCCATGATCGGGATGTAGTGGCCGATGTGCAGGGAGTCCGCCGTGGGGTCAAAGCCCACGTAGAAGGTCACCTTTTCGTTGTCCAGCATTTTGTAGAGGTCGTCTTCGTACACGGTCTGCGCGATAAAGCCTCTCTCGCGCAGCACGTCCATGACATTGCCCATCGATTGCTCTCCTTTGATTGAAATTTTTTGCGCGGGCCGCGCCTCAGCGCAGGCCCTGGGCGATAAAGAGGTCCTTGAGGATGTTCATGCCCTTTTCGATCTTGTCCAGCGTGGCGTTGGAGAAGTTCAGGCGCATGGTGTTGTGGTGGGTGCCCGGCTCGGTGTAGAAGTGCGTGCCGGGGATGTAGGCGACGCCCATCTTGGTTGCGGTGGGCAGCAGCTCCGTGGCGTTGATGCCCTCGGGCAGCTCCACCCACAGGAAGATGCCGCCGTCCGGCTTGGTGTAGCGCACAGAGGCCGGGAAGGTCGCGAGCATCTCCTGCATCTTGGCCATCTGCTGGCCGTAGCTTGCGGAGATCTTGGCGATGTGGTCCATGAGGATGCCCTCGCGCAGGTACGCGTCCACGATGGCCTGGTTGAGGTTGGGGGAGTGGACGTCCGTGGACTGCTTGCCGATGACGAGCTTGCGCATGAGGGTCGGCTCGGTGCAGGCGATGGCCGCAACGCGCAGGCCGGGCGAGATGATCTTGGAGAAGCTGTTGCAGTAGAGCACGCGGCCGGTCGTGTCAAAGGCCTTGATGGCGGGCAGGGGCTCGCCGGCGTAGCGCAGGTCGCGGTAGGGGTCGTCCTCGATGAGGACCACGTCCTCGTACTTCTCCAGGAGCTTGGCGATGGCCTTGCGGCGCTCCAGGCTCAGCGTCCGCCCCGTCGGGTTCTGGAAGGTCGGGATGAGGTAGATGAGCTTGGGGCGGCAGGCCTTGATCTTCTCCTCCAGCAGCTCCGGCACAACGCCGTCCTCGTCCGTGTCCACGGGCACGAGCTTGGCCTGGTAGAGCTTGAAGGTCTGCAGGGCGCCAAGGAAGGTCGGGCTCTCGACGAGCATGGCGTCGCCGGGGTCGAGCATGGCCTTGCAGATCAGGTCCAGGGCCTGCTGGCTGCCGGTGACGGGCAGCAGCTCCTCGGGCTTGACGTCTACGCCGTTGTGGCGGAAGAACTCCGCCGCGCTCTCGCGCAGGGGGGCGTAGCCCTCGGTCTGGCCGTACTGCAAAAGGCCCACGCCGTTTTCCGCCAGAACCTTCTGCGCAAGGCGGGACACGACGTCGCTCTGCAGGGCGGAGTTTGCGGGATTGCCGCCCGCAAAGGAGATGATCTCCGGGTTGGTCAGGAGCTTGAAGATGTCGCGGATGGCGCTGCCGGTCACGCCGTCAAAGCGCGATGCATACCGAAGTCCCATTTCGTTCACACTACCTTTCTCTTGTGCTCGTTTTGGAAAATCAAAAGCCGCCCTCTCAATGCGCTTGAGAAGGCGGCTGGTCTGCCGCGGTACCACTTCACTTCGCCGGAAGGTTTCCGGCCTCACCGGCAGAACCATCATCCTGCCGCGCCCTGATAACGGGGGCATCCGTCCGCTGCTAGTCGGCGCAGGGCCTTTCGCAGGGAAGCTCGGGGAGGTATTCGTCCTTCGGCGGCGCGCGCCCTTTTCCACCAACCAAGGGCTCTCTTTGGCGGCCGATCCGCGGCTACTTGTTCCCGTCATCGCCGGTTATGGGGTATTATACCCGCCTTTGTCCGCTTTGTCAACGCCTGCCCCGGGAAAGTTTTCGCCGCCCATCGCGGCCAGGGCGAGGGCGCGCTCCGCCTCCCGCTCGGCGCGCTCGCGCGCGGCGAGCTCCGGCATGGCGCAGACCCCGCGCAGGAGCAGGATGAGCAGCAGCGCGCGGTAGGCCGCGTCCGCCAGGTTCCACAGCGAGGGCCCCTCCAGCGCGCAGCGGGCCAGGAAGCACAGCGTGTCCACCGTGCACAGCGCCAGCGCCGCCGGAAGGAACCCGCGCCGCCAGCCCGACGCCCAGAAGAGCAGGAGCAGCAGCACGACCACGCCGTCCGAAAGGAGCGTCCCGCCAAGGGCTGCGCGGGCATCGCCCGTGGACCAATAGACCATCTCCCCCAGCGCCTGCCCGGCGCCGGCCAATTCGCTGGCGAACAGGCGACGAATCCCCGGGAAGAGCGTGAACAGGAGCAGGTTGAACCCCGTCAGCGCCGCAAAGAGGAGGATCTGCGTCCTCGCCAGGTGGAACCTCGTCTCCGGGAGCAGGTCCTCCCGCCGCTTCTTTCGCATCTGCGCTCTCCTCCGCCTCGTTTTTTCGCTCTCCTATTCTAGCATATCTGTGTACATTCGGGTAGATCCCATGTATAATGAAAAGCAGGAACCACAACTTTCCAAGGGAGACAAAGGAGGCATGGATATGACCGCAGTTTGGGCGCACCGCGGCGCCTCGGCCTATGCGCCGGAAAACACGATGGAGGCCTTCCGCCTGGCGCAAAAGATGGGCGCCGACGGCATCGAGCTGGACGTGCACCTCACGCGCGACGGGGAAATCCTCGTGACCCACGACGAAAACGTCCGCCGCGTGACCGGCGTGGACGCGCAGGTCTCCTCCCTCACGCTTGCTCAGGCGCAGGCGCTGGATGCCTGCAACGGCATGGAGGCCTACCGCGGCGCGCGCCTGCCCGCGCTCTGCGAGGTGCTGGACTTCCTCAAGGGCAACGGCATGACGCTGAACATCGAGCTTAAGACCGGCGAAGTCCTCTACCCTGGCCTGGAGGAAAAGACCGTGGAGATGGTGCACCGCTTCGGCCTTGCGGACCGCGTGCTCTACTCCTCCTTCAACCACTATTCGCTCGTGCTGGTGCGCAAGGTGGACCCGCAGGCGAAGATCGGCCTGCTCTATTCCGAGGCCATGGTCGACCCAGCGCTCTACGCCCAGCACCTGCGCGCGGACGCCATCCACCCCGAGTACCGCACGCTCGCCGTGCCCGGCGCGGTGGAGGGCTGCAAGCGCGCCAACGTGCGCATCCACCCCTGGACCGTGAACGCCGAAGCGGACATGCGCGCGCTCTGCGGCATCCCCTGCGAGGCCATCATCACCAACCACCCGGACATCGCCCGCCGCGTCGTGGACGAGACCCAGAAAGCTTAACGTTTGTCAAAGAAAAACCTGGTTATACTATAGGTAATGGAAGATTAAGGAGGGGAACGGATGAAGAAACAGGGAACCAAGATCGTCGTCGTCGGCGCGGGCCAGGTGGGCGCGACCACGGCGTATACGCTTCTGCTCTCGGGGCTGGCCTCGGAGCTCGTGCTCATCGACCTCAACGAAAAGAAGGCCCGCGGCGAGGTGCTGGACCTGGCGCACGGCATCCCGCTCTGCCCGCCGGCGGAGATCAAGGTCGGCACCTATGCCGACTGCGAGAACGCGGACATCGTCATCCTCACCGCCGGCGCGAACCAGAAGCCGGGCGAGACGCGCATGGACCTGACCCGCAAGAACATCGCGGTCTTCCGCTCCATCGTGCCGCAGGTGGTCAAATACGCCTCCCACGCGATCCTGCTGGTCGTAACCAACCCCTGCGACGTGCTCACCTACGTCACCTGGAAGATCTCGGGCCTGCCCTCCAGCCAGGTCATCGGCTCGGGCACGGTGCTGGACACCTCGCGCCTGCGCTACCTGCTCTCCGAGCACACGGGCGTGGACGCGCGCAACGTGCACACCTACGTCCTGGGCGAGCACGGGGACACGGAGCTGCCCGCCTGGAGCCTGACCAGCATCGCGGGCATGAGCATGGACGAGTTCTGCGAGCTCACCGGCGCCTACCAGGAGAACCTGGCCAAGCAGATCCGCGACGAGTTCCACGACAAGGTCCGCAACGCCGCCTACCAGATCATCGACGGCAAGGGCGCGACCTACTACGCGGTGGCGCTGGCCGTGCGCCGCATCGTGGAGGCCATCCTGCGCGACGAGCAGTCGATCCTGACCGTCTCCTCGCTGCTGACCGGGCAGTACGGCCTGTACGACGTGTGCCTGAGCCTGCCCTGCATCGTGGGCGTCAACGGCCTGGAGCAGGTGCTGCCCATCCACCTGGACGAGGAGGAGATGATCCAGCTGCGCGCCTCGGCCAAGGCCATCTCCGACGCCATCCAGATCCTGTACGAGGAGCCGTAGCGCGTTCCGCGCGCTGTGCGAAGAGGAGGGGAACCCCTATCGGGGGTTCCCCTCCTCTGTTTCGCGCCGCTGCGCAAGGCGCAGATAGCCCAGCAGGTTGTCCGCGGTGGAGGCGCGCACCTGCCCGCGCGCAAAGGCGGCCAGCGCCCGGTCCAGGATCAGCGCGCCGTGGGCGATGATGTCCGCGCGGCTCGGCTCCAGCCCGGGGAAGGCGCGCGCCGGCGCCGGCAGGTCCCAGAGGCGGTCGACCCAGGCGCGGACGTCCTGCGCGCGCAGCACAAAGCCGTCGATCTTCTCCTCGCAGTAGACGTCCAGGCGCTGCTCCATGGCGGCGAGCGTCGTGATCGTGCCGCCGATGCCGAGCAGGGGCGCGCCCTGCGCCCCGGCAAAGGCTGCGCGCTGCGCGGCAAAGCGCTCGTCCAGGAACGCCTGCGCGCCGTCGCGGTCCTGGCCAAAGCGCTCCCGCAGGCGCACGGCGCCGGCCTGCAGGCTCACAGCCTGCCGCACGGCCCCCTCCCCGAAGACCAGCTCCGTCGACCCGCCGCCGATGTCCAGGACGAGCGCGCGCGCCCCGTCCGCGGCGCCCAGGTAGGCCAGGTCCGCCTCCTCCTCGCCGGAGAGCACGTCCACCGAGAGGCCGCAGCGCTCCCGCAGGAGCGCGAGCAGCTCCCCGCGGTTCTCCGCGTCGCGCACGGCCGAGGTGGCAAAGGCGTAGACGCGCCCGATTCCCCGGCTCCGCGCCAGGGCGCAGAAGCGCTCCACCGCCTGCACGGTCCGCTCCATGGGCTCCTTCTGCAGGCGGCGCGCCTCCACGCCCTTGCCCAGGCGCGTCGTCTCCAGGAACTGCTCCGTCCTTCCCGCCTGGACGAGCAGCAGGCGCACCGAATTGCTCCCCATGTCGATCACTGCGGCGTCCCGCATTTGTCTTCTCCTCCTCTTTTTCTCGGCTTTTGCACAAAAAAGACCGCATACCGCGCGGTATGCGGGTGTTGTTTACGTTTCGTCCGGGCTCGCGGTTTCCTCCGGTGCGGCCGACGCCTGCGGCGTCTCCTCCGGCTGGGCCGTGGGCTCTGTTGCGTCCTCCTGCGAGGTCAACGCCTCCTCTGCCGCCTCGTCCTCCGCTGCGATGAACTTGATCTCCCCCTGGCGCACGTACCCCAACTCCTTGCGGGCCATGCGCTCGATGTAGGCGTCGGTCTGGGCGAAGTCCAGGTCGCTCTGCATGGCGGCGGCGGTGAGCTGCAGTTCGTCCAGCGTGGCGTTGAGTTCGTCGATGCGCGCCTGCGCCGCGTCGATGCTGCGCTGCTGCTGGAAGTAGGTGAAGGCGAACCCGGCCACAAGCAGCAGGGCGAAGGCGAACAGCCCCCAGCGGATGGACAGAGCAGCGGTCCGGTTGTGCTTGTTCACGGGTTCACACATCCTTTCACGCCATACTCATACCGCCATTATACCGGCCGTTTTTCGCCTTGTCAACCTTTGCCCTTCGCGCGTTTTTTCCAAAATCCCCCAAGCTTTTCCCCGATCCAGTGCAGCGCGCGGGAGACGGAGACCGCGTAGAGAAACCAGCCCACCGCCGTGCCCAGCAGCACATAGGGACGCAGCGTCGGCACCTGCACCCGGGCCATCCCGAGGAAGAGCAGCACCGCCGCCGCGCAGGCGAACATCGCCTCCGAGATCCAGCCCCCGCGGCGGCCAAAGGCGCCCTTGACCAGGCAGAGCACGTCGTAGAGCAGGGAGATCGCCGCGCCCACGGCCGCCATCAGCAGAAAGACGCGCGCTTGTCCGAGCGTCTCAAAGAGCAACCGCCATCCCCCCTTTTCCCGCTCCGCTTTTCCATCTTCGCTCCCGCTCACTTGAACAGGCCGGAGAACAGGCCCTTCTTCGCGGGCTTTTCGTCCTGCACATACTCCAGGGCGATGACGCGCCCCTCCACGGCGAGCACGCCCTCGTCCAGGTTGAGCTTGACGATGTGCAGCCCCTCCCCGCTGAGCACGATGACGCCCATGTCCGTCAGCAGGACGACCTCCTCCTCGTTGAAGGCTTCCACGTCCGCGACCCCGGCAAAGACCGCGCTCTCGCGGTTGGTCAGCTCCACCGTGTGCGCCCGCCCGCGCCCCAGGCGCGCCTTTTCCTCCAAAGTTTCCCGTCCATTCATGGTGCAAGCCCTCCCAACTGTTTTCTGCCTCATCCTATGCGCGCGGGGGCGGGTTCTATGACGGCATAAAAAAACCGGGGCGGGAAAAACCCGCCCCGGGAGGATGCGCCTATCGGGAATAGAAGGCCTCCGTGATGCGCGCCTGCATGTCCTCGTTGACCTGGTTGCCGCCGTGGGTGCGGCTGTTGAGGAAGTGGATGCAGAACTGCCCGTCGAAGTTGTTCGTGGAGATGCGCTCGCCGCCGTGCGGCATGCCGTTCATGGCCGCGGCGTAGGTGACGCCGTCGTAGGTGAGCAGGATCGCGCGGGCGGACCAGGTCCACTCCCCGCCGAAGATCTCATACATCGTGGCGGCGTCCTGCGCGGTCAGGGGCTCGGAATCGAGGTGGTTGTCCCCGCCGTAGCGCGCGCAGGTAAAGGACTTGCCCGTGAGCACATCGGTCACGGTATAGGTGTCGCCGCGGCCGATGAGGGAGTCGATGCGGCCGCTCCACCAGTCCTCCAGGACGATGTCGCCGTTGATCTGCGTCTCCTCGACCTCCTGCGCGGGCTCGTCCTCCTCTTCCTCCTCCGGGATGCTGCTGACCCCGCTGGAGGACTTGTTCAGCATGGTCAGCGTCTCCGCGCCGACGATGCCGTCGGCCGTGAGGCCCTGGTCCTTCTGGAAGGCGCGCACCGCTGCCGCCGTCGCCGTGCCGAAGAACCCGGTCGCGTCCGTGTCGAGGTATCCCAGCTCGATCAGCCGCTCCTGCATCTCCTGGACGTCGTCGCCCTCATCGCCCTGCTGCAGCACGCCGGAGGACGAGGACGCGTTCGAGGCGCCGGAGCCGCTCTTCTCCTCCAGGGCGGAGAAGGTCTTTTCGCCGGCGACGCCGTCCGCGGTCAGGCCCTCGTCCTCCTGGAAGGCCTTGACCGCGCTCTCGGTCGCGGAGCCGAAGTAGCCCGTGGCCTCCGTCGAAAGGTATCCAAGGTCGATCAGCATCCGCTGCAGCTCGGAGACCCGGCTGCTCTCGTCCCCGCGCTGCACGGCCGAGGAGGAGGACGACGTGGACGAGGCGGTCTTGCCCGCCTCCAGCGCAGAGCGCGTCGCGCTGCCGGCGACGCCGTCCGCGGACAGGCCCGCGTCGCGCTGGAAGGCCTTGACCGCCTCCTCCGTCGCGGAGCCGAAGTAGCCCGTGGCCTCCGTATCCAGGTACCCAAGGTCGATCAGCTTCTCCTGCAGGTCCTCGACCGCGTCGCTTTCGTCCCCCTTGCGCAGCGCGGAGGACGAGGAGCCCGACGAGGAGGGCGAGCCCGAGGGCGTCCCCTCGATGTCCAGGTAGCGCACGGCGATGTAGCCCGTGCGCGAGCCGTCCTCCACAAGGGCCCAGTCGCCGTCCACGGAAAGGACCGTGACCTCCCCGCCCTCGCGGATGGTGGCGAGCGCCGTCGAGGAGGTGGAGGCCTTCTCCCGCACCAGGACCGTGGCCGTCGCCGTGCCGGTGGCCGCGGCGCTGGCCGTAACGGTAGAGCCCAAAATCACGGCCGCCGCCGCCGCGACAGCCGCCGTCTTTTTCCAAACCGAGTGGAATTGCAATGTCTTTCCCTCCGTGCTTCCGTCCCTTCGCTTCCGGACAAATTTTCTCCTTCCCGACCATTATACCGGCCGCCCTCCCATTTTTCAACAATTCCGGAAAATCGCTACAACTTCGTTACAACTCTTCCGCGGGCCGGACAAATACATAAAATTCCTTCTCCCGGTGTAGAATAGACTACACGGCAGGCCGCCCGCGCGGCTGCGTTTCCGCAAAATCTCTGAATTATCGGCGTTTTTTACGCTAACTTTTCTTGTCCCGCCTTGTGAAATGTGCTAAAATCATCCAAGACGTATTTGGCATTTTGGGATTGAGTTTGGAGGATCGGAATGGAACGAATTTACAATGTGGACTGGATCAAGGACTCCATCGTGGGCAACCTTGAGCGCAATTTCGGCTGCACGCTGGATGAGGCGACCGAGGAGCAGATCTACCAGGCGGTCGCCCTGACCGTCCGCGACCAGATCATGGATAAGTTTGTGGAGTCGCGCCATCTGCGCCATGCGGAAAAGAGCCGCCGCGTCTACTACCTGTCGGTGGAGTTCCTCATGGGCCGCGCCCTGCACAACAACATCCTGAACCTGATGCGGACCAAGGACTACCAGCAGGCCCTGTCTGAGCTGAACATCTCCATGGACGCCATCGCCGAGCAGGAGAGCGACCCGGGCCTGGGCAACGGCGGCCTGGGGCGCCTTGCGGCCTGCTTCCTGGACTCCCTGGCCACGCTGGACATGCCGGCCATGGGCTGCTCCATCCGGTATGAGTACGGCCTCTTCCGCCAGAAGATCATCGACGGCAACCAGGTGGAGCTGCCGGACAACTGGCTGGAGAACGGCTGCCCCTGGGAGGTGCAGCAGGGCGACACCTGCGAGGTCCACTTCGGCGGCCGCGTCGTCGAGGAGGAGGTCGGCGGGCGCAAGGTCTACCGCCAGGTGGACTACAACACGGTCCTTGCCGTGCCCTACGACATGCCCTGCGTGGGCTACGACGTGGACAACGTCGTGCCGCTGCGCCTGTGGAGCGCCCGCGCGCCCAAGCGCATCAACATGGAGTACTTCAACAAGGGCGACTACGTCCGCGCCATGGACGAGCGCAACCTTGCCGAGGTCATCTCCAAGATCCTCTACCCCGAGGACAACCACTACGAGGGCAAGGAGCTGCGCCTCAAGCAGCACTACTTCTTCACCTCCGCCACCGTGCAGTACATCATCAAGAACTACAAGAAGCACTACGGCACGGACCTGACCAAGCTGCCGGAAAAGGTCGTCATCCACATCAACGACACGCACCCGGCCCTGGCCATCCCGGAGATGATGCGCATCCTCGTCGACCAGGAGGACATGAGCTGGGAGGACGCCAAGCGCGTCGTGGAGCACACCTTTGCCTACACCAACCACACCATCATGGCCGAGGCGCTCGAGCGCTGGCCCGAGGACATGGTCAAGACCACGCTGCCGCGCATCTACCAGATCCTGCAGGGCCTCAACGAGGACTTCTGTCAGAAGCTGTGGCAGTATTACACCGGCCAGTGGGAGCGCATCGGCGGCCTGGCCATCATCTCCTACGGACAGATCCACATGGCCAACCTCTGCTGCGCGTACTGCTACTCGGTCAACGGCGTGTCCCAGCTGCACGCGGAGATCCTCAAGAAGCAGACCTTCCGCGACTACTACGCCATGGCGCCGCAGAAGTACACCGGCATCACCAACGGCATCACGCACCGTCGCTGGCTGATGAGCGCCAATCCGCGCCTGACGGAGCTGATCTGCGAGGCCATCGGCGACAAGTGGATCAAGGACCCGGAGCGCCTGACGGACCTGATGCCCTTTGCGGACGACAGCGCCTTCCTGGAGAAGTTCGCGGACATTAAGCACGAGAACAAGAAGGACTTTGCCGCCTGGCTCGCGCGCCATCAGGACACCGCCTTTGATCCGGACACGATGCTGGACGCACAGGCCAAGCGCCTGCACGAGTACAAGCGCCAGCTCCTCAACATCCTGCACGTCATCGCGCTCTACAACCGCATCGTGGACGATCCCACCTTTGTGATGCGGCCGCGCACCTTCCTCTTCGGGGCCAAGGCCGCGCCGGGCTACATGCGCGCAAAGCTCATCATCAAGCTGATCAACTCCGTCGCGGCCTTGGTCGCGGCGCACCCGCGCGCTAGCCAGATGATCAAGATCATCTTCCTGGAGAACTACAGCGTGACCTGCGCCGAGCACCTGATGCCCGCGGCCAACCTCTCCGAGCAGCTCTCCACCGCCGGCAAGGAGGCCTCCGGCACCGGCAACATGAAGTTCATGATGAACGGCGCGCTCACCATCGGCACCATGGACGGCGCCAACATCGAGATCTACAACCGCGTGGGCCGGGAGAACATCTTCATCTTCGGCCTGACCAGCGACGAGGTGGACGCGCTCTACGCCAACAACTCCTACCGCGCGGGCGAGGTCTACGAGCGCAGCCCGATCCTGCGCCGCGTCATGGACCAGCTCGTCGACGGCTCGCTCGGCCCGAACCGCGTCTTCTCCGAGCTCTACCACGCGCTGCTCTTCGGCGACAACGGCGGCATGGCGGACCCCTACCTGGTCCTGCGCGACTTTGCCGACTACGCCCGCAAGCAGGAGATGGTCGGAAAGCTCTACGACACCCGCGCCTGGTGGCGCAGCGCGGTCATCAACGTGGCCCAGTCCGGCTACTTCTCCTCTGACCGCACCATCCACGAGTACATCGACAAGATCTGGCACCTGGAACCGCTCCACGGAGGCAAATAAGTCCTATGCCGAAACTCAAGCACGACTCCCAAAGCGAGAAGTATCGCTGGCCGCAGGGCGCACGCCCCTGCGGCTCTTGCGTGCGGCTGCGCATCTCCGCGCCCGAGGGCGCCAACTGCACGCTGCGCCTCTGGACGGAAAAGGGCGAGGAAAAGCTACCCATGCGCCTTCGCGGGTACATGGACGACGCCTTCCTCTATGAGATCACCCTCACCCTTCCCGAGGAGCCCGTGATCCTGTGGTACACGTTCCTCGTGGACGCGGACGGGGAGATGCTCTGGTACGGCAACAACCCGGAGGGCCTGGGCGGCGAGGGGCAGGTTTCTCCGCACCTGCCGCCCTCCTTCCAGATCACGGTGTACGACCGCGCCTACACCGTCCCCTCCTGGATGCACGACGGCGTCATGTACCAAATCTTTGTGGACCGCTTCTGCGACGGCGGCGCGCCCCTGCTGGACAAAAAGCCCGGCCTGGTCACGCACGCCTCCTGGGACGAAAAGCCCAACGAGTACTCCAACGCGCCCCTGGGCAGCAACCTTGGGCACGACTTCTTCGGCGGAAACCTCGCGGGCGTCATCCAGAAGCTGCCCTATCTGCGCAAGCTCGGCGTCACCGTGCTCTACCTGAACCCGATCTTTGACGCCCAGTCCAACCACAAGTACGACACGGGCGACTACACGCACGTGGACCCGACCTTCGGCACGAACGAGGACTTCGTCCGCCTGTGCCGCGCGGCGCGCGCAAACGGCATCCGCGTGATGCTGGACGGCGTCTTCTCCCACACGGGGGACAACAGCGTCTACTTCAACCGCTACGGCCTCTACGACTCCGTGGGCGCCTATCAGTCCAAGGACTCGCCTTACGCCTCCTGGTACCGCTTCCGCGACTATCCGGAGGAGTACGACTGCTGGTGGGGCGTCAAGACCCTGCCCGAGGTGGACGAAAACTGCCGCAGCTACCGCGACTTCATCATCTACAACGAGGACAGCGTGGTGGCGCAGTGGATCGCGCGCGGGGCCTCCGGCTGGCGGCTGGACGTCGCGGACGAACTGCCGGACGACTTCATCTGCGAGCTGCGCGCCCGCGTCAAGCTCGAAAACCCGGAGGCGGCGGTCCTGGGCGAGGTCTGGGAGGACGCCTCCAACAAGGTGGCCTACGGCCAGCTGCGCTCCTACGCGCTCGGCCGCTCGCTGGACAGCGTGATGAACTATCCGCTGCGCACGGCGCTGCTCAACTTCTTCACCGGCAGGGGCACGGCGCGGGACTTTGCGCGCACGGTCAACTCCCTGCACGAAAACTACCCGCCGCAGATGTTCTACGCGCTGATGAACCTCATCGGCAGCCACGACCGCGCCCGCGCGCTCAACGCGCTCTCCGGCCTCTCCGGCGAGGACGCCCCGAAGGAGACCTGGCGCGACCTCGAGCTGGACGGCCCGCACTACCGCATGGCGCGCCAGCGGCTGATGGCGCTCTTTGCGCTGGTCTGCGCGCTGCCGGGCATGCCCACCATCTACTACGGCGACGAGGCCGGGATGCAGGGCGCAGGCGACCCCTACAACCGCGGCACCTACCCTTGGGGCCACGAGGATCAGGAGCTGATCGCCTTCTACGCCAGGACCATCGCCCGGCGGCGCGCGGAGCCCCTCTGGCGCCGGGGCGCGCTCGCGCTGCTCGCGCCGCACCCGGACGTGCTGCTCGTGGTGCGCCGGGTGGAGAACGGCCGCGACGCCCTGGGCGAGCGGGCGCACAACGGCTGCGTGCTCTTTGCGATCAACCGGAGCCAGACGCCGCTGACCCTCCTGCTCGATCCGAACGACCCCCGGCTGGCGCCCTTTGCGCGCCGCCTGGGCGAGATCGCCCTGCCGCCGCTGACTCCCATATATTTTAAGGCGTAATCCCTTGCGCAATGCGTTTGCGTGCGCTATGATATGGGTATACTGTCTACAGAAGACAAAGGAGGTCGAAAACCCATGTTCGTTGTCAACAAGGAAATGACCATCGGCGAAGTGATCCGCAAGGACCCCGAAACCGCAAAGCTCCTCAACCAGTACGGCATGCACTGCACCAGCTGCCCCTTCTCCCAGATGGAGTCCCTGGAGCAGGCCGGCATGGTCCATGGCTGCGATGTGGACGCCCTGGTCAAGGCGCTGAACGAATACTTTGCCGCTAAGGCCTAACGAAATTACAGAAAGGAACCGGAAACGCGAACGCGTTTCCGGTTCCTTTCTGCACAGCTCATTGGCCGGTTCCGCTTGACATCTCCCCTTCGCTTCTGCTACCCTGGAAGAGGGTAGCGAAGCAGCATGCGTTTCGGACGTAACGCGGGGGTCTGTATTGCGGACATGATCGCGGCCTGCGTACTGCCCTTTTTGTTTGCATTCGAATCGTTCGGGTGTTTTCTGCGCACAACGGAATGGACGCCTATGAGCAGGGGACCGGAAACGCGTTCCGCGTTTCCGGTCCCCTGCTCGTTTTGGCGCGTCAGTCCGCCGCGGCGTCGAGCGCCCCCTCGCCAAACATGGCGGTCAGGCAGTCCGCGCCCTGGTAGAGCGTCCCGTCCAGCCAGGCGCTCTCGCACACGTGGTCCGGGGCGGGGCCGTTCCCGTGGCTGCAGCGGACGAGGCGCTCCTCCTCGCCCTCCAGGACGAGGGAAACGTCCGCGCCGTTGGCATCGCCCTCCCGTGTAAAGAAATACGTCCTCTCGACCGCAGGGGCTTCATAGCCCTGCGGCGAATCTGAGACGTCGCTCTCCTCGGCGTGGACGGCGTATCCCGCCGCCTGCGCGATCTCCAGGGTGGGATACAGGTCCGCGCCCGCCTCCGCGGCCCTGGGAGACGGCGCCGGGGAGGGCTGCGCCCCTGCCGCCTCGCCCGCCTGCGCGGAGCACCCCGCGAGCAGCGCGGCGCTCAGCGCCAGCCCGATGACTCCTCTCCACATGGTCCTCCCCTCCTTTCTTTTGCAAAAATCCGGCGGTCGGATTGGTTCCGGCCGCCGGACTGCGTTGCGGGGATTATTCCTCCTCGTCCTTCTTGGGCTCGGCCTTTGCCTCCTCCTTGAGGGGGACGGCCTGCTCCGGGGCGAGCTTGTTGTAGAGCTCCATGTACTTCTTGGCGCTGTGCTGCCAGCTGTAGTCGCCGCGCATCCCGTTGCCGATGATCTTGCGCCAGGACTTCTTGTCCTCGCGGTAGGTGGTGGTGGCGCGGGTGATGGCGTCGAGCATGTCGTGCGCGTTGTAGGAGTAGAAGGTGAAGCCCACGCCCTCGCCCGTGACGGGGTTGAAGGGCTGCACCGTGTCCTTGAGGCCGCCGGTCTCGCGGACGATGGGCACCGTGCCGTAGCGCATGGCGATCATCTGCGACAGGCCGCAGGGCTCAAAGGCCGAGGGCATGAGGAAGAGGTCTGCGCCGGCGTAGATGCGGTGCGCGAGCTCGGGGTTCATCTGGTTCCAGGAGGCGACCTTGCCCTGGTAGCGGTGCGCCGCCCAGTTGAAGAGGTTGACGAACTTCTCCTCGCCCATGCCCAGCACCACGAGCTGCACGTCCAGGCTCATGATCTCGGGCAGCACGCGCTCGACCAGGTCCAGGCCCTTCTGCGAGGAAAGGCGCGTGACCATGCCGATGAGCGGCACGTCCGGGCGGATCTCCAGGCCGAGCTGCTCCTGCAGGGCGGCCTTGTTGACGGCCTTGCGCTTGCTCTGGGTGACGACGTTGTAGGTCTGCACGATCTGGGGGTCCTTGTTCGGGTTGTACTCGTCCACGTCGATGCCGTTGAGGATGCCGGTCAGGCTCTCGTGCCGCGCGCGGAGCAGGCCGTCGAGCCGCTCGCCGTAGTAGGCGGTCTGGATCTCGTTGGCATAGGTGGGGCTGACGGTGGTGATCTCGTCCGTGTAGACCAAGCCGCCCTTCATAAAGGAGGCCGCGCCGAAGAACTCGAGCTTGTCGCTGGTGTAGGCGTCCCAGCCCAGGCCCATGAGGTCCTCGATGTAGTCCATGCCGAACACGCCCTGGTACTGCAGGTTGTGGATGGTGAACACCGTGTGGATGCCCTGGTAGAAGGGCAGGGCCGCGTACTGGCGCTTGAGCAGCACGGGGATCAGGCCCGTCTGCCAGTCGTGGCAGTGCAGAATGTCGGGCTTGTAGTCGATCAGGGGCAGGGCCTCGAGCACCGCCCGGTCGAAGAAGGCGAAGCGCTCGCCCTCGTCGCCGCCCCAGCCGTAGACCGAGGGCCGGTTGTAGTAGAACTCGTTATCGATGAAGTAGAAGGTCACGCCGTCGAGCTTGAGCGTTTCGATGCCGCAGTACTGCCGCCTCCAGCCGAGGTTGACGTAAAAGTACGTCAAGTGCTCCATCTGCTCCCGCCACTTGGGCGCGACGTCGCGGTACAGGGGAAGGATGACGCGCACTTCCGCGCCCAGCTTCTTGAGCTGCTTAGGAAGGGCGCCGGCCACGTCCGCCAGACCGCCGGTCTTGACAAAGGGTACGCACTCCGAGGTTGCAAACAGGATCTTCACGCATCTCCCGCCTTTCTAGTCGATTGCACTGTGCCTTCCCGCAAGCGAGAAGGCGGCAAGGGGACAAGGACCCCCTTGCCCGCACTGTCCTTCTCTCTTCTCCTTTGCGCTTCTTAGATGACTGCGTTCTTCTCGATGACGACCGGGTAGCTCTCCTGGCCGACGATGCGGCGGTCGCGCTTGATGAACGCGTTCTTGTCCGAGATGACGTGGCTGAGCTGCGCACCGTCCTGCACCTCCACGCTCTGCATGAGGATGCAGTCCTTGACCACCGCGCCCTTGCCCACGCGCACGCCGCGGAAGAGCACGGAGTTTTCCACCGTGCCCTCGATGATGCAGCCGTCCGCCACGAGGGAATTGACCGCCTTGGCCCCCGCCTCATAGCGCGCGGGAACCTCATCCTTGACCTTAGTATACACCGGATTGGGCCGGTAAAGCAAGGGGGTGCGGATCTCCTCGTTGAGCAGGTCCATGTTGAGCCGGTAGTAGGAGTAGATGGACTCGATGCGCGAGACATAGCCCTCGTACTTGTAGGCGTAGACCTTGAGCTCGGAGAGCTGGTTGATGAGCACGTCGCGCACAAAGTCCGTGCGGTAGTGCGCGGCGGAGATCTCCACAAGGTAGGTCAGCAGGGCCTTGTCCATCAGGTAGACGTCCATGGAGACGTTGGGGTAGCTGTGCAGGTGCGGCGAGACCTCGATGTCGACCACGCGGTTGTTCTCGTCGAGCTTGAGGTAGGTGCGGTCCGCGTCGCTGAACAGCTCGCCCTCCCCGGGCACGTTGTAGAGGATGGTGATGTCCGCGCCGGACTCCATGTGCTTCTTCATCATGTCGTCAAACGTGGTGTTGAAGACCGTGGAGGAGCCGGAGATCAGCGCATAGCGCTGGGAGGCGCGGCGCACATAGCCCAGATTGGAGCGGATGGCGTCGAGCATGCCGGCATAGCCGCCGGTGTTGCTGCGGGTGACGTAGGGCGGCAGGATGAACAGGCCGTCGCGCTTGCGGTTGAGGTCCCAGGCCTTGCCGCTTTCCAGGTGGTCCATCAGGGAGTGGTAGTTGCGCTGCGTGATCAGGCCCACGTTCGTGATGTCGGAGTGGACCATGTTGCTCAAGAGCACGTCGATGACGCGGTATCTGCCGCCGATGGGCATGGCGGCGATGGAGCGCGAGCGCGTCAGATCGCGCAGGCGGACGTCGCTTTCATCGCTGGTATAGATCAAGCCGAATACGTCTTTCATTTTGCATCCTCCTCAGCCTTGGCCTCGCGCTTGGCCAGCACTTCCATGTCGATCTGCTCCCCGGGCTTGACCACGGAATACTCCGGGAGCACGGTTTCCTGCCCGACGACCGCGATGCGGCCATTGCCGCCCACGACGCTGTCCGGGCCGACGACCGCGTTTTCCGAGACGATCGCGCGGCGGATGCGCGCGCCCTTGCAGATGCGCGCGCCGTTCATGATGACGGAGTTCTCCACGATTGCGCCCTCCTCCACGGTCGCGCCGGAGAAGAGGATGGAGTGGTCGACCTTGCCCGCGACGGTGCAGCCCTCGGTCACCATGGAATCGGAGACCTCCGCGGTCTTGGCGATGTAGTGCGGGGGCAGCGTGGGGTTGCGCGCGTAGATGCGCCAGGCGCTGTCGTAGAGGTTAAAGGCCGGCGGGGACTGCAGCAGGTCCATGTTGGCCTCCCACAGGCTCTCGATGGTTCCCACGTCCTTCCAGTAGCCCTCGAAGGGATAGGCCACCATGTGCTTGCCCTCGGCCAGCATGCGCGGGATGATGTTCTTGCCGAAATCGTTGGAGGATTCCGGGTTCTCCTCGTCCTCGATGAGGTACTGCTTGAGGTCCTTCCAGTTGAAGACGTAGATGCCCATGGACGCGTTGTTGGACTTGGGGTTGGCGGGCTTCTCCTCGAACTCGACGATGTCGCCCTCCTCGTTGGTGTTCATGATGCCAAAGCGGGAGGCCTCGTTCCACGGCACGGAGTAGACGGCGATGGTGCAGTCCGCGTGCTTCTTCTCGTGCATGGCGATCATGGCGGAGTAGTCCATCTTGTAAATGTGGTCGCCCGACAGGACGAGGACGTAGTCCGGGTCGTACTGCTGGATGAAGGTCATGTTCTGGTAGATGGCGTTGGCGGTTCCCTTGTACCAGGTGCCGCTCTTGCCCTTCATGTAGGGCGGCAGGACGAACACGCCGCCGGTCAGGCGGTCCAGATCCCAGGGCATGCCGTTGCCGATGTAGGAGTTCAGTTCCAGCGGCTGGTACTGGGTCAAAACGCCCACGACGTCGATGCCGGAGTTCGAGCAGTTGGACAGGGGGAAGTCGATGATCCGGTACTTTCCGCCGAAGGCCACGGCGGGCTTGGCCATATTCTTGGTCAAAACGCCCAGGCGGCTTCCCTGCCCGCCCGCCAGCAGCATGGCGACACACTTTTTACCCATTATTACACCCTCTTCTAGTTATTTTGTATGAAGAAACAAGGCCTGCGCGTTTACTCGGGCCTTGGTCCCTTTCTCTTGCGCGGATGCGCGCCCTTGTAGGCGTTGAGCGTAAGGTAGATGCACGACAGCGGCGGCAGCGTGATCTCCACGCTGTAGCGGTGCCCGTGCATGGGGATGTCGTCCGTGCGGATGACGCGGTCCCCGTTGCCCTTCCCCGACCCGCCGTAGGCGAAGGAGTCGGAGTTGAACACCTCCATCAGCACCCCGGCCTTGGGCACGCCGATTCGGTATTTCTCCCAGTAGTTGGGCGTGAAGTTGCACACGGCCAGGATGCGGTTGCCCGCCTTGTCCGTGCGGACGAAGGAGAAGGTCGAGTTGTCCTGGTCGTCGGCGTTGCACCAGGTAAAGCCGTCCCAGGAGTTGTCGATCTCGTAGAGCGCCTTGTGCGAGGTATAGAAGCGGTTCAGGTCCTCGGTGTACTTCTTCATCTCGGGGTGCTTTTCGTACAGGAGCAGGAACCAGTCGAGCTGGTCCATCTCCTTCCACTCGATGAACTGGCCGAATTCCGCGCCCATGAACATGAGCTTCTTGCCCGGATGCGCAAACATGTACCCGAACAGCGCGCGCAGGGAGGCAAACTTCTGCCAGATGTCCCCGGGCATCTTGTCGAGCATGCTCTTTTTCCCGTGCACCACCTCGTCGTGCGAGAAGGGCAGGATATAGTTTTCGGAAAAGGCGTAAAAGAGCGAGAAGGTCATCTTGTTGTGGTGGTACTTGCGATAGACCGGGTCCATCTCCATGTAGTCCAACACGTCGTGCATCCAGCCCATGTTCCACTTGAAGCCAAAGCCCAGGCCGCCGTCGCAGGTGGGCGCCGTGACCAGCGGATAGGCCGTCGCCTCCTCTGCGCACATCAGAATGCCCGGGAAATCTCGATAGGCGATCTCGTTGATCTCCCGGATCAGGGAAATGGCCTCCAGGTTCTCCCGGCCGCCGTACTGGTTGGGCCGCCACTTGCCCTCCTGCCGGCCGTAGTCGTGGTAGAGCATGTAGGAGACCGCGTCCACGCGCAGGCCGTCGGCGTGGAAGACGTCCAGCCAGAAGACCGCGCTGGACTTCAGGAACGAGCGGACCTCGTTGCGCCCAAAGTCGAACATGCAGGTGCCCCACTGCTCGTTCTCCGCGCGCAGGGGGTCGCTGCTCTCATAGCAGGGCGAGCCGTCGAAGTGGTACAGGCCGTGCGCATCCTTGGGGAAGTGCGCCGGCACCCAGTCCAGGATCACGCCGATCCCCGCGTTGTGGAAGGCGTCGATCAGCTTCATGAGCCCCGCAGGGTCGCCGTAGCGCGAGGTGGCCGCAAAATAGCCCGTCACCTGGTAGCCCCAAGAGCCGTCAAAGGGGTGCTCCATCACCGGCAGAAGCTCCACGTGCGTGTAGCCCATCTGCTTGACGTAGGGCACCATCTCGTCGGCCATGCGCTCATAGGTGTACAGGCGTCCCTGCTCGTCGAGCTTCCAGGAGCCCAAATGCAGCTCGTAGATGCTCACCGGGCTTTGGTACGGATTGAACGACGCGCGCGCCGCCATCCACTTTTTATCCTTCCAGCGATACTTGGTGATGTCAAAGGTTTTGCTCGCGGTCTTGGGCCGCGTCTCCGCATGGAACGCATAGGGGTCTGCCTTGAGCGTCCAGCCGTTGGGGCCGCAGATGGCGTATTTATACGTCGCATACTGCTTGATGCCCGCAATGCGCGTGCTCCAGATCCCGTTGTCGTTCTCCATCGGGTTCTTGGTGTGGTCCCAACCGTTGAAGTCGCCCACGACGCTCACGGCCGTGGCGTTGGGCGCCCAGACCGTGAACGCATACCCGCCCCGTACCGGGTGGGCGCCCATGAACTGGTAGGCATAGGCGCAGTTGCCCTCGCGGAACAAATAGCTCTGCAATTCATCCATCGCCCTTCACCTCCTCAAATTCACACGCCCGGGCCCCCGCCCAAACATGTAAATTGTATGTTAATACTATCATAGCATAGAATCCTAAAGTTGACTACTCTTTTTTTGGTGAAAAAATTAAATATGCAAAATTTGTTTGGATTATGCATTTCGCGCCCTTTTCTTTCACAATATTTCATGCTACAATACCCCGGTAGGGGGCGTGCGCACCGGCCGCCCCGCCTTTTCCACAGGACAAAAGACAGAAGGGGGAACACGCGATGGAAACCATCATCCTCGGCTCCACGGGCATCGCCGCGACGCGTTCGGGCTTTGGCGCCCTGCCCATCCAGCGCCTGAGCAAGGAGGAGGCCGCGCGCCTGCTCGTGCTCGCCTACGAAGGGGGCATCAACTTCTTTGACACCGCCAACGCCTATACCGACAGCGAGGAAAAGATCGGCCTGGCGCTGTCCTCCGTGCGCAAGAACATCTTCCTGGCCACAAAGACCGGGTCTTCGACGCCGGACCAGTTCTGGAAGCACCTGGAGCTGTCGCTCACGCGCATGAAGACGGACTACATCGACATCTATCAGTTCCACAACCCGGCCTCCATGCCCTCGGACGAGATGCTCTCCTGCATGGTCAAGGCCAAGGCGCAGGGCATGATCCGCCACATCGGCGTCACGGCCCACCGCCTGGACACCGCCCTTGCCGAGATCGAATCCGGCGCGTTTGAGACCATGCAGTTCCCGCTCTCGGCCCTGTCCAGCGAAAAGGACCTGGACCTTGTGCGCCTGTGCAAGGAAAAGAACATGGGCGTCATCGGCATGAAGGGCCTGGCCGGCGGGCTTCTGACCAGCGCCGCGCCCTCGATGGCGTACCTGCGCCGGTTCGACAACCTCGTGCCCATCTGGGGCATCCAGCGGGAGTCCGAGCTGCAGGAGGTGCTGGAGCTGGAGAAGAACCCGCCCGCCCTGGACGAGGCCATGATGGCGCGCATCGAAAAGGACCGCAGGGAGCTGGCCGGGGACTTCTGCCGCGGCTGCGGCTACTGCCTGCCCTGCCCGGCGGGCATCCCGATCAACAACGCGGCGCGCATGCCGCAGCTCCTGCGCCGCTCGCCCTACGCCGGATACCTGACCGACGAGTGGGCCGAGCAGATGGAGCGCATCAACAACTGCATCAACTGCCGCGCCTGCGCCAAGCGCTGTCCCTATGAGCTGGACACGCCCAAGCTCCTGCGCGCCGCGCTTGCAGACTACCGCCAGTTCCGCGCCGAACATCTCCAGAAGTAATTCTACCAGACTTTTTTCAGGATTTCATCAAGAAAGTAAGGAGCCGTTTTCATGCCGCACTACAAAAATTTCCGCGCCGTGGTCTACTGCACGGCGCAGTCCATGGTCCGCATCTCCCCCGAAGGCCTGCAGCGCCAGATCGACTTCTTCCAGAAGTACGTGGGCGTGGACAAGGTCTACCTCGAGCCCTACCGCGACGACTGCCTGATCCCGCGCGAGCAGCTCCACATGTGCAAGGAGCTCTTCCGCAAGAACGGCATCGAGGTCGCCGGCGGCATCACCACGACCATCTCCGGCCAGGGGGAGGCGGACGCCGGGCGCCAGCGCCTGTTCAACACCTACTGCTTCTGCAACGAGCGGATGCGCAATCACCTGAAGGAGACCGTCGAGTACATCGCCAGCGAGTTCGACGAGTTCATCATCGACGACTTCTTCTTCACCAACTGCACCTGCGACGACTGCCGCCGCGCAAAGGGCGACCGCTCCTGGGAGGCGTTCCGCCTGGACCTGATGAAGGAGGTCTCGGAAAACCTCGTCATCGGCCCGGCGCGCGCCATCAACCCGGAGATCCGCATCACCGTCAAGTTCCCGAACTGGATGGAGAGCTACCAGGAGGCCGGCTACAACCCCGGCGCGCAGAAGGACCTCTTTGACAAGATCTACACCGGCACCGAGACCCGCCACCAGCGGCACACGGACCAGCACCTGCCCCGCTACGAGAGCTATTCCATCATGCGCTACATGGAGAACCTGGCCCCCGGCCGCAACGGCGGCGGCTGGTTCGACCCCTACCAGTGCTATCCCATGGACTGCTACCTGGAGCAGGCATACCTGACGGTCCTCTCCCGCCCGCGCGAGGTCATGATGTTCTGCTGGGGCAGCCTGTACAACAACAAGCTGGCCACGCCCATGGGCCTGCAGCTCGCCCGCCTGGACAAGCTGCTCTCCAAGGTCGGCGCGTGCGCCGGGCTCCCCTGCTACCTGCCGCTCAACGCCCAGGGCGAGGACCACGTCGAGGACTACCTCGGCATGGCGGGCATTCCCTTTGAGGGCGTGCCGGAGTTCCTGAAGGACGCGCCGGCCGTCTTCCTGACCGTGCAGGCCCTGCGCGACGAGCAGATCGTCGACAAGCTCGAGCAGTACGTCGCAGCCGGCGGCAAGGCCATCGTCACCTCCGGCTTTGTCAAGGAGGCGCTGGGCAAGGGCCTGGACCGCATGACCTCCATCCGCTACCGCGACCGCACCTTCGACGCGACGGAGTACATGTCGGAGCCGGTGTTCGGCTTTGGCAACGACCTGAGCCGCGGCGGCGCGCCGGTGCGCTTCCCGGTCCTGGAGCACCGCAACAACACGACCTGGGCGCTGGCCAAGGCCTTCGGCGGCGACGAGAGCTACGGCATCCTGCTGCGGGACACCTACGGCCGCGGTCAGCTGCTGACGCTGGCCGTGCCGGACGCCATCTCGGACATCCGCAAGCTGCCGCAGACGGTGCTCACCCGCATCCGCGCGGAGCTCTGCTGCGGCCCCGTCTACCTGGACGCGCCCGCGCAGATCTCCCTGTTCCCATACGACAACGACACCTTCTGCATCTACCCCTACGCCTGCGACGGCTGCGCGGCGCAGCGCATCCGCGTGCGCGTGCGCGGCGTTGCCGAGGCGCTCTGCCCCCTGGAGGCGCCGGGCCGCGAGGTCAAGCCGCTCTACGTCGCGCCGAACAACGAGACGGTCTTCGAGCTCATGACCGAGCCGGGCGAGTTCGCCTTCTACGCCATCCGCTGGGCGGAAAACCGCAAGGGAGACGCGCTCCAGGCGGACTGGGGCTCCGCTCCCCACGAGTTTGCGGAGGCGTAACGCCTCCCTTCCCCCCCAAAAAGCCCGCGCGCCCCTGCGCTTCCGAAGGATCGGAAGCGCAGGGGCGCGTTTTTTTACCAAAGCTGTCCTCTCCCCAGCTCCAGAACGATGTCCGCGTGCGCAAAATCCGCCGCATGTTCCTCCCACGAGGCAGGCGCCCGGGATTGGCTCCCAGCCCGCCCTGCCGTAGAGGGCGGCGCGCTCCGGCGCGCAGGTGAAGAGGCTCAGATCCGCGCCCTGCGCGCGGATCCACTCCGCCGCGCGCAGGCACAGCGCGGTGGCCAGGCCCTGTCCGCGCCGCAGGGGATGCGTCACGACCTCGCTCAGGCCGCAGACCGCGTAGCTCTGCCCGCGGCGGAGCAGGCGCGCCCGCCGGATGCCCACGTGGCAGACAGCCCTCTCCCCCTCCAGCAGCACGAAAGAGGCCGCGTGCGTTTCGGGCGCCGAGGGAAAGGTTTCGCCGGGCGTCCTGTCCCAGGCTGTGGCCTCCAGGTCGAGGATCGCCCGCTCGATCGCCGCGCCGCACACCTCCTGCGGGTAGAGCGCCAGCCGATCAGGCATAGCTCTCGATGAGCGCCTGCAGGTCGTCCGTGGCGTTGGGCTTGCCAAAGGCGATCTGGCACTCGCGCATGAGCTCGAGGCGGCGCTCGTTGGTCAGCAGCTGCCAGACCACCACGTCCACGGGCAGGTGCTTATTCGTGCGCATGGCCATGCCGTGGTTGGTGAGGAAGTCCATGTTGCGGTCCTCCTGGCCGGGGATCGGGTCGATGAGCACCATGGGCAGCTGCTTTGCGATGGCCTCGGAGACCGAGAGCCCGCCGGGCTTGGTCACGATCAGGTCCGCCGCGCTCATGAGCACGTCGATCTCGTTGGAGAAGCCCAGCACCGTCAGGCGCTTGACCGTGGAGAGCGATTCCACGCGCGCCTTCAGCTTCTCGTTGCTGCCGCAGACGACCACCATCTGGAAGTCGATGGGCAGGCGGTCCAGGCGCTCGATGGCGCTGAGCACGTCGCCGTGCCCCATGGAGCCGCCCATCATCAGGACGGTCGGCATGTCCGGGATGCCGGCGCGGGCGCGCGCCTCCGCCTTGTCGATCGCCTTGTTGAACTTGGGGTGGATCGGGATGCCGATGGGGCGGATAATGCGCTCGGGCATGCCGGCCTGCACGATGTAGTAGGTCAGCTGCTCCGAGGGCGTCACCAGCGCGTCCAGGTTCGCGCCCTTCCAGTAGGGATGGAGCGTGTAGTCCGTGACGATGCCGATGCGCGGGGCCGCGCACACGCCCAGGGAGTAGACCGAGGCGGAGATCTGCGCCGCGCAGGAGTGCGTGCTGACCACGACATTGGGCTGAAAGCTCTCGTAGACGTCGAAGAGCTCCTTGCTCAGGTAGTCCGAGAGCTTTTGGTTCACCTTGACGGCAAAGGGGATGTTCTGCTCCGCCTTCTCCATCATGCTGAAGGCCTTGCCGAACACCTTGGGCGTGTGCGCCACCGTCATGCGGTATCCCTTGTCGACCACCTCGCCGAAGGTCGGCTCGATGTAGTCAAACGTGTCCAGGAGCTTGCAGACGTGGCCGCGCTCCATCATCCTCTGCATGATGCCCTTGGCGGTCTGGTTGTGGCCCTGCCCCGCCGTTACGGACAAGAACAAAATGTGCATTCCGTTTCCACCTCCCGAAGGTTCGATTCTGAGGATTCCAGCATTCTTCTGACCTCGCCCACCAGGTACAGCGACCCGCAGACGAGGACCACGCCCGCCTCCCCGGCCAGGGTCTGCGCCTGCCGCAGGCCCTGCGCCGTATCCTCCGCCGCAAGGACGGGCTTGTCCGTCCGCCCGCGGTAGAGGCCGCACAGCTCCGGCGCGGGGACCGCGCGGGCCATGTGCTCCGGGGATACGCAGACCACCGCGTCCGCAATCGCCGCGATCCCCTCCGCGATGGCGGCGACGTCCTTGTCCGCCATGGACCCGGTCAGCACCGCGACGCGCCGGTCCCGCAGGAAGCTCTGCGCGTATTCCCGCAGCGCGCGCACGCCCTGGGGATTGTGCGCGCCGTCCAGCAGCAGGTTTCCGCGCCACTCCAGCCGGCCGGGCCAGACCGCATCCCTTAGGCCCGCGCGCGCGGCCTCCGGGGAGACGCGCAGGTCCTCCGGCAGCAGCGAGAGCGCGGCGAGCGCCGTCACGGCGTTGTCCACCTGGTGCGCGCCGGGCAGGCGGATTTCGTATTCCTGCGCGGGCAGGCCGGGGAAGCCCGCGGTAAACCGCGCACCGCGCGCGGAGAGGGCGACCGCGCTCGGCGGCCAATCCGCGCAGTGGAGAAAGGGGGCCTGCTTCTCCTGGGCAATCCCCCGGATGACGGCGGCGACGGCCTCGCCCTGGGCCTGGAGCACGGCCGGCCGGCCGGGCTTCAGGATGCCGCCCTTGACCGCGGCGATCTCCTCCAGGGTCGAGCCCAGGGTCTTTGTGTGGTCCAGGCCGATGCGCGCAATGACGCTGACCTCGGGGTGGACCACGTTGGTCGGGTCGTGCGTCCCGCCAAGGCCCACCTCGATCACGGCCACATCCACCTTCTCGCGCGCAAACCAGGTCAGCGCAATCGCGGTGCCGATCTCAAAGACCGTGGGGTACCCTTCCCCGCTCTCCTCCATGGCCTGCACGTGCGCCGCGACCTCGGTTGTCAGCGCCGCGAGGGTTTCGTCCGGGATCTCGCCGCCGTTGATGCGCATTCTTTCGTTATAGCGCATGAGGAAGGGCGAGGTGTACAGCCCGACGCGGTAGCCCTGCGCGCGCAGCGCCGCGTCCAGGAACGCGCAGGTGGAACCCTTGCCGTTCGTGCCCGCGACGTGGATGCACCGCAGCCCCTCGTGCGGATTGCCCAGGCGCCGCAGCAGCGCGTACATGTTGTCCAGCCCGCGCTTGACGCCCTTGCCATACTTTCCGTGGATGTATGCGACAGCTTGCTCGTAGTTCACGCTCTGCTCCCCTCTCTCCATCCCTGTACAAGTTTACCGAATCCCTGCCGCTTTTTCAAGCATTCCCATGCAAAAAGGGGCGCGGCGGCTTTTTTCCGCCGGCCCCCTTGAAAAAACTTGCCGCTTTTTTCGGGCGTTTTACAGGTTCTGCATGTCCTCCAGGCGCTTCTGCAGGGCTTCGAGCATGGTGCGGTTTGTCGCGAGCTTGCCGCGCTCCGCCTCCACGACGTGCGCGGGGGCCTTGCCGACAAAGCCCGGGTTGTTGAGCTTGCCCTCGGCGCGGGCGATCTCCTTCTCCATGGCGGCGATCTCCTTGTTCAGGCGGGCGATCTCCTTTTCCGCGTCCACGAGCTCGCCCATGGGGATGAACACCTCGCCGCAGGGGCAGACCGCGGAGACCGTGTTGCCCGGCAGCTCGCCGCGGCCGGCCACGGTGACGCCCGCAGCCGAAGCCAGGCGCTGGAAGTAGGTCTCGTTCTGGGCAAAGACCGCGCCGTCCACGCCCTCGGCGGGCACGATGTAGAGGTGCGCCTTCTTGGACGGGGGCACGTTCATGCCGGCGCGCAGGTTGCGCACGGCCACGATGATGTCCATGATGTTCTGCATGGCCGTGGCCTCGGCGGGGAAGCTCTCCGTCTCCTTGGGCCAGGAGGACACCATGATGCTGCCCTGGGTGTGCGGCAGATAGGAGTAGATCTCCTCCGTGACAAAGGGCATGAAGGGGTGCAGGAGCTTGAGCGTGCTGGTCAGCACGTACTTGAGGGTCGCGCGCGTGGCGGAGGCGGCCTTCTCGTCCTCGCCGTAGAGCGGGGCCTTGGCCAGCTCCAGGTACCAGTCGCACAGCTCGCTCCAGATGAAGTCGTAGAGCTTCTGCGCGGCCATGGCCAGGTCAAAGTCGTTCAGGTGCTCGCTGACGACGCGGATGGCGTCGTTCAGGCGCGTGAGGATCCACTTGTCCGCGATGTTCTTGGGCAGGCTGTCGTCCGCGGGGCCTTCGAGGTTCATCAGCGCAAAGCGGGAGGCGTTCCAAACCTTGTTGGCGAAGTTGCGCGCCGAGAGCACCTTCTCATCCGAGAAGCGCACGTCGTTGCCCGGCGCGACGCCCTGGATCAGCGCAAAGCGCAGCGCGTCCGCGCCGTACTGGTCGATGACCTGGATGGGGTCGATGCCGTTGTTCAGGGACTTGCTCATCTTGCGGCCCTGCGCGTCGCGCACCAGGCCGTGGATGAGCACGTGCGCAAAGGGCGTCTCCCCCATCTGCTTGCAGCCGGAGAAGATCATGCGCGCCACCCAGAAGAAGATGATGTCGTAGCCCGTGACCAGCAGCGTGTTCGGGTAGAAGCGCTCCAGGTCCTCGGTCTTTTCCGGCCAGCCGAGCGTGGAGAAGGGCCACAGCGCCGAGGAGAACCAGGTGTCCAGCACGTCCTCGTCCTGGACCATCGGCGCGCCGCAGTGCGGGCAGACATCGGGCGCCTCCTTGGCCACGACCATGTGGCCGCAGGCCTTGTTCGTGCAGTAGTAGGCGGGGATGCGGTGGCCCCACCAGAGCTGGCGGCTGATGCACCAGTCGCGGATGTTCTCCATCCAGTTGAAGTAGGTCTTGTCAAACCGCTCGGGCACAAACTTCGTCTTGCCGGAGCGGACCGCCTCGATGGCGGGCTCGGCCAGGGGCTTCATCCGCACGAACCACTGCGTGGAGACCAGGGGCTCCACCGTGTGGTGGCAGCGGTAGCAGGTGCCCACGTTGTGGGTATAGGGCTCGATCTTGACCAGCAGGCCCAGGGCCTTGAGGTCCTCGACGATGGCCTTGCGGCACTCCATGGCGGGCATGCCGGCGTACTTGCCGCACAGCTCGTTCATGGTGCCGTCGTCGTTCATCACGCGCTCGACGGCGAGGTTGTGGCGCTGGGCGACCTCAAAGTCGTTGGGGTCGTGGGCGGGGGTCATCTTGACCGCGCCGGTGCCGAACTCCTTTTCGACGTACTCGTCCGCGACCACCGGGATGGGCCGGTTGCGGATGGGCAGCACGACGTTCTTGCCGAGCAGGTGCTGGTAGCGCTCGTCCTCGGGGTTGACGGCGACGCCCGTGTCGCCGAGCATGGTCTCCGGGCGGGTGGTGGCCACGATCACGCCCTCGCCGCCGTCCTCGGCCGGGTAGCGGATGTACCAGAGGTGGGAATCCTGCTCCTCGAACTCGACCTCCGCGTCGGACAGGGCGGTCTTGCACTCCGGGCACCAGTTGATGATGCGATTTCCGCGGTAGATCAGCCCCTCCTCATAGAGGCGGACGAAGACCTCCTGCACAGCCTTGGAGCAGCCCTCGTCCATGGTGAAGCGCTCGCGGCTCCAGTCGCAGGAGGAGCCCAGGCGGCGGAGCTGGCGCTCGATCCGGCCGCCGTACTCGGCCTTCCACTCCCAGGCGCGCTTGAGGAAGCCCTCGCGGCCGAGGTCCTGCTTGGTCAGGCCCTCCTTGGCCAGGGCCTGGATGATCTTGACCTCCGTGGCGATGGAGGCGTGGTCCGTGCCCGGCAGCCAGAGGGTGTCGTCGCCGAGCATCCGGTGGTAGCGCACGAGGATGTCGGGCATGGTGTTGTCCATGGCGTGGCCCATGTGGAGCTGGCCGGTGATGTTGGGCGGGGGCATGACGATGCAGAAGGGCTTTGCGCCCTCCGGCTTGTGGTCGGCGGGCTTGAAGAGGCCCTCGCTCTCCCACTTCTCGTAGAGGCGGGTTTCGACCGTCGTCGGGTCGTAGGTCTTGGGCATATTGGTCATTTGTTCCGTCATACGATTCAATCCTCCATCGCATCCGGGGATGCAGATCTTTAACGCCTTACAGAAAACAGAGCGTCGCGCCGGCGACCGCCAGCGCCAGGGAGACGAGCTTTGCCGGGATCTTCCAGCGCTCGGGGATGGCCTTGCCCAGCAGCATGAGCACTGCGCCGAGCACGAGCAGGACGATCCCCACGGGGTTCAAGCTCAGGAGCCTGCTGAGCAAGCGCGCACCTCCTCTCCATGCAAAGGCGCGCCCGTCCTCATCAAAAGGACGGGCGCGCCGTGGTACCACCTTTTTTCGCAGGGGCGAGCCTTCCGCTCCTCCTGCCTCTTTGCGCAATATCGGGCGCACCCGCGCGCGCTAAAGGCCCAAGCCCTTCACGCGCACCCTGCCGCAGGCGACCTTCCGAAACCGGGGGAACCCTGGCGGCCTTTCAGCCGGCGAACCGCCTCTCTTTCTGGGTCCAGCTTCGTACTCCTCCTGCCTCAACGGGGGAAGATTCAGGGAGTATTATACCATTTCTTTTTCCGCCCGTCAACGCCGGGCTGCGGCGCTTAACGCAAAGCTTACGGCTTCCAGAGCGTATAGCGCGAGGGGGTGAAGTTTCCGGCGCGCAGCATGGCGGCGGTATCCCGGACGACCGTCTGCAGGCGCGCGACGATGGTGTCGAACGTCTCCTCGTAGATGATCTGGATCGTGCCGTCCGCGACGAGCTGGTGCGCCAGCGGCACGAGCAGCCACTGCTTAAAGTTCTCGATCTGCTCCTCCGACCAGAACTCGCGCAGGGGCTCGTAGATCTCCTCCATGCAGAAGCGGTCGCGCATCATGTAGAGCAGGTTGGAGAAGTCCTCCAGGTTGCTGCCCGGCTCCAGGGTGAAGAGCATCCGGAAGAAGAGGTTCCAGTCGTAGTCCGCGTTCATCTGCATCATGAGGTGGTCCGCCAGGATGTTGAGGAAGGGCTCCTCTCCGCGGAAGGGCGCCTCCAGCGCGAGCGGCGCCTCAAAATCGATGTCCGCCATGGCGATGCGGTTGATGCGCTGGAAGATGTCCATCAGGCTCTGCGCGGGCTGGTGGGTGATGGGGTTCTGCCGCGCGAGGATGTAGCGGCTCAGGATGTCGCAGGAGCGCTTGAAGTTCAGGGTAAAGCCCAGGGAGTCGCGCATCTTGCGGAAGAACAGGTCGGAGATGGCCTTTGCGAACAGCGACCGCACGGAGGCCTCGCGCAGATAGCTGTCCTCCGGCTCGCTCTGGTTCTGGATCTGGTTGTAGATGAGGTAGAGCTGGCGGTCCACGGAGCGCAGGTTGTCATACGCGGAGGAGAGCATCTGCTTCATGAAGCTGTCCATGAGGATATAGCTGTTGTTCTTATAGATGATCTCGTGCTCGACCTCGGCCCAGAACACGTGGACCAGGGCCTTGATCTGCAGCTCAAACCGCACGGCGTGGCCCACGGGCCCGCACATGCCGTCGATGCGGTAGATGGCGTAGCCGTTGTTCTGCTGCTGGGGCTGCACGCCGCGCATCTCCAGGCGGATGTTGGGCTGTTCGGGCTCGCAGTACAGGCCGTCGGCGCAGCTCTGGGTGAAGCGGTCGCGCAGCGCGTCGTAGAGCAGCCGCTCCTCCTCCAGAAAGCGGCACTGGATGCGCACGCCGATCAAATCCGAGAGGTTCTGGATGATGCCCTCGGGGTAGGCGTAGCGCTTATAGAGGTTCTTGCGCAGGATCTTTTCCCGCAGGCTGCTGTCGCCCTTGACGCGGGTGGAGATGTTGACCAGGCTCTCCTCGTGGTCCCGCAGCGCGCTGTGGAAGTAGGCCTGCAGGACGTCCGCGTAGGTTTCCAGGGTCTTGCGGTTGTCGTTCAGGATCTTGACGGTCTTATCGATCAGGTCAAACACCGGCAGGCGGATCGTCTCGGGGTTCTGGCCGTCCGGCTCCCCGCCAGAGGCTGGCCCCCGACCAGAGGCTGGCTCCCGACCAGAGGCTGGCCCCCGACCAGAGGCTGGCCCCCGACCAGAGGCTGGCCCCCAATGCTTGTGCTCCGTCCGTTCCAGATCGTCCAGTCTTTCCGTTCTTTCCATTCTATCCAACTCCGTATTCATTCTCTCTCTATTGTACCATAGAAACGGCGGCCTGTGCCGCCCCGCTTTGAAAAAATCCTTGCTCCTGCGCGCGCAATGGAGTATGATACTCGTAAAGTACCGGCGCGCTTTGCGCCGCTTGGAGGGGTTGACGATGCAGAAAATCGCCATGAAGACGCCGCTGGTCGAGATGGACGGCGACGAAATGACCCGCGTGCTCTGGAAGTGGATCAAGGAGATGCTCCTGGAGCCGTACATTGACCTGAAGACCGAATACTACGACCTGGGCCTTCCCCACCGGGACGAGACGAACGACCAGGTGACCCTGGACGCCGCGGCCGCCACGGAGAAGTATGGCGTGGCCGTCAAGTGCGCGACCATCACGCCCAACCAGCAGCGCGTGGAGGAATACCACCTCAAGCAGATGTGGAAGTCCCCGAACGCAACCATCCGCGCGATCCTGGACGGCACGGTCTTCCGCGCTCCGATCCTGGTCAAGGGCGTGTCCCCGACGGTGCGCACCTGGCAGGCGCCCATCACCATCGCGCGCCACGCCTACGGCGACGTCTACAAGAACGCGGAGATGAAGATCCCCGGCGCGGGCAAGGTGGAGCTGGTCTACACCGCCGAGGACGGCAGCGAAACGCGCGCCCTCGTGCACGAGTTCCGCGGTCCGGGCATCGTGCAGGGCCAGCACAATCTGGACGGCTCCATCGCCTCGTTCGCGCGCGCCTGCTTTGCCTACGCGCTCGACACGCATCAGGACCTGTGGTTCTCCACCAAGGACACCATCTCCAAGGTCTACGACCACAACTTCAAGGACATCTTTGCGGAAATCTATGAGGCGGAATACCGGGAAGCGTTTGAGAAAGCGGGCATCGAATACTTCTACACCCTCATCGACGACGCGGTGGCGCGCGTCATCCGCTCCAAGGGCGGGTTCATCTGGGCGTGCAAGAACTACGATGGCGACGTCATGAGCGACATGATCGCCACCGCCTTCGGGTCCCTGTCCATGATGACCTCGGTCCTCGTCTCGCCCAAGGGCTACTATGAATACGAGGCAGCCCACGGCACTGTGACACGCCATTACTACCGCTACCTCAAGGGCGAGGAGACGGGCACCAACCCGGTGGCCACCATCTACGCCTGGACGGGCGCGCTGCGCAAGCGCGGCCAGCTCGACGAAATCCCGGAGCTGTGCGCCTTTGCGGACAAGCTGGAAAAGGCCGTCATCGACACGATCGAGTCCGGCGTCATGACCGGGGACCTGGCCGCCATGTACGAGGGCGAGGCCAAGTCCGTCCCCTCCCGCGCCTTCCTGCAGGCCATCGCCGGCCGCCTGTAAGCGCCCCCTGCCGTAAAAAGGCCCCCGCGCTCCCCGTTATTTTGGGAAGCGCGGGGGCCTTCTTTTGCCTGCGTTTCTTAGGGCATGAAGCTGTCCTGCGCCGGGATCTCGTCGATGTCGGGGTTTTCGCGCTGCTCCATGTAGTGGGCGATGACGTCCTTGGAGGTCAGCGACGCCACGGCGCCCTTGTAGCCGTTGGCGATGAAGACCACAACCGCGATCTCCGGCTCGTCAAAGGGCGCGAAGGCGACGAACCAGGCGTTGTCCTCGACGTCGATGAGGTTGACCTGGGCCGTGCCGGTCTTTGCGCCGATCTGGTCCGTGTACGGGTACCCGACGAAGTATTCCCGCGCGGTACCGCCGTCCTCGACGGAGATAACGCCGTGCATGCCCTGGCGGATGGCCTCCAGGTAGCTGTCCTCGACGTCGAGCTGGGTGACGGCGTTGGGCTCCTTGTCGGTGACGACCGAGCCGTCCGCGGAGAGGATCTTGTCCACGAGCTGGACCTCCATCACCTCCCCGCCGTTGGCGATGGCGGCGATGTAGCGCGCGACGCCGATGGGCGTAACCTCCGTGATGGACTGGCCGATGCCGGTCATGATGGTCTCCGTCGGCGTCCAGCGGACCTCGCGCAGGTAGGAGTTGAGGGTGTTGAGCAGGTACCGGCTGGAGATCTCCTCGCTGGACAGGCCCAGCTCGTCCATGAGCACCTCGCGGATCTGCGCGATCATCTCCGTGCTCTCGTACTCGAGCACCAGGTTCATCAGCTCCTGCGTCACGCGCTCCAGGCGCTCCTCCTCAAAGTTGCGGCCCAGGGCCTCGCCGGTATCGCGCAGGGTCTTCAGGATCGTGCGCGCGACGTAGTTGGACTTGGAGGACCGCTGCTCCGTGATGCCGAGGCTGGGGTCGTAGAGCACGTTCTGGTTGCCGACAACGCCCGTGGTCTCCCCCGCAAGCTCGATGCCCGTCTTGGACGTCAGGCCCAGGAGCGAGGCCCACTTGTTGAGGTTGTCGATGCCCAGGCGGTCGGCCACGGTATAGAAGTAGTAGTTGCAGGAGTTGGTCAGGGCGAGCGTGACGTTCTGGTCCTGGTGGTTCTGGGGGTAGCGCGTCCAGCATCCGGGCGCGTAGGCGGTCTGGTCGTACTTGGTGAAGTCGCCCAGGTCGTCGATCTCCTCCTCCAGGGTCACGGCGCCCTCCTCCAGGCCGGCCAGGGCCGTGACCATCTTGAAGATGGAACCGGGCGTCGCCTTGGAGGAGATGGCGCGGTTGAACAGGGGCGAGGTATCGATGTTGTACTTTTCGTTGTATTCCGCGGTGCTCATGCCCTCGATGAAGTCGTTGGGGTCAAAGTCCGGGTAGCTGGCCATGGCCAGGACCTCGCCCGTGTGCACGTCCAGCACCACCGCCGCGCCCGTCTCCGCCAGGCGCAGGGGCTCGCCGTCGCGGTTGGCAATCTGCTCCTGGTAGTTCTCCAGTTCGGAGGCGGAGGCGTTCGCGAGCTCCTCCATCTGGATCTTCTGCGCCTCCTCGATGTTGTACTGCAGGGACTCCTCGAGGATCTGCTGCATCTCGATGTCGATGGTCAGCTGCACGCTGTTCCCGTTGACGGGCGCCTCGTAGGAGAGCTCGCGCATGACGGCGCCGTTGGCGTCGACCTCGACCTCCTGGCTGCCCTGCCGGTAGGCGACGTTCGCCGAGAGCTGCTCCTCCATGGAGGCCTCGATGCCGGATACGCCCACGCGGTCGTCCGCGTCATAGCCCAGCGCGCTGTACTGCTCCAGAGTGGATTCCGTGATGGAGCCCATGTAGCCGAGGATGTGCGAGGCCAGCGTGCCGCGGGGATAGACGCGCTTTGTCGTCTGCTCGATGGAGGCGCCCGTCAGCTCAATGCTCGCCGCCTCGATCTGCGCCACGGTGTTCATGTCCACGTCGTAGGCAATGGTCACGGGCTTGGAAAGGTAGGCGTACATCTGCAGCTCCTGCCAGATGGAGAGGATCTTGTACTGCGTTTCGTAGTCCTGGTCCTCGATGCCGTAGCGCTTGCAGAGGGTGTCGAAGATCTCGTCCTCCGGGACGTTGGTGATGTAGAGATTGCTCCGCCAGGTCTGCTCGCGCTTGGCAAACGTCTCCTCGTTTTCGGTCAGGAAGTCGAGGTAGAAGTTGCCCGCTTCGTCGCGGTGCAGGTAAAAGTTCTGCACCGTCTCGCCGCCGTTTTCCTCGACGATCTCCAGGACCCGCAGAAGGATCTGCGTGTACTCCTGCACGTCCTCGGTGCTGTTGCGCGAGGGATCGCGGTAGAAGGTCACGTTATAGCTCTCCACGTCGTAGGCCAGCGGGATGCCGTTCCGGTCCAGGATCATGCCGCGCTCGCCCGTGAGCGAATAGGTCTTCATCGTGCGGCTCTCGGCCGTGTCGGCATAGGCCTGGCCGTCCCGCAGCTGCAAATTCGCCAACTGCAGCGAAAGCGCCCCAAACAGGAGCGCCACCACCACCACGATCGTGACAAATCGGAGGCCGAAGCCTTTTTTTCCATTGTTTCGATTGTTGAAGCCGCTTTGCACTCGCTTCCCCTCCTCGTCGCGTTACCACTTCTTGCCGTGGAATCGGAAGATGGGCGCGCTGATGACGTCCCACCTGTGCAGCCTGCGGATCAGCGCATAGACCGGCACGAGCACCGCCGCATTGAGCAGGCCGCAGGCCAGGATCTTCAGGAACGCATATCCCCAGCCCACCTGCGCCCGCGAAAAGTACAGATAGACGACGGGCACCATTTCCTTGACCACATAGGCCGCAAGAAGCGCAAGCGCCGGCAGCACATAGCGGTCCAGCCGGAAGCGGAATCCCGCAAGCCCCACCAGCATCCCCAGGGCCATGTATTGCAGGGCATAAAAGCCCATCTGTCCAAAGACGCAGTCCAGGATCAGCCCCACCGCAAGGCCGCCCACCGCGCCGTAGAGCCACCCTTGCGTCAGCGCCAGGCTCGCCAGCACCACCGCGATCAGGTCCACGCCGACGCCGCGGACCTCCAGGTTCGCCGCCAGCGTCGTCTGGTAGAGCAGGGCGGGAAGCAGAAGGAGCACGTCCACCACGATGCGCATCTATTCCGCCTCCTCCGTGCTCATGATGAGCACATCCTCGATGTGGGCAAAGTCCACCGCCGGGGTCAGGACCACGTAGCGGTCGTCCTCGCCCGTTGTGCGGGAGATGGAGCGCACCGTGCCGATCAAAAGGCCCTTGGGGTAGACGCCGTCGAGCCCGGAGGTGATCACGCGGTCGCCGGTGTTGATCTCGCTGCCGTCGGGCAGGTAGTTCATGCGCAGCATTTCGTCGTTATCATAGACGTAGAGCGAGCCGTGGCAGATGCCGTTGTCGCGCGTGCGCTCCACCATGCCCGCGACGGCCGAGCGCGAGTCGATGAGGGTGATGACCGTTGCGGTGGAATCGGTCACGCTCATCACGCGGCCGATGAGCCCGGAGTCGTTGAGCACGGGGTCGTCCTTTTTCACGCCGTCGCGCTCGCCCTTGTCCACCGTGAAGGTGGAAAACCAGCCGCCCGCCTCCTTGGCCACGACCGAGGCCGCGATGTAGTCCGTCTCCGGCGTGGTCTCGGTGACGTTCAGCAGGCCGAGGAGCCGGTCGTTCTCCTTCTGCAGTTCGCTCATCTGGGCGACCTGGGCCTCCAGCTGCCGGTTGCGCTCGGTGAGCACGGCGATCTCCTCGTTGAGCTCAGCGATGGTGCTGCGCTCCTCCATCCCGGAGCGGATGGCGTTGTAGGCGTCGGTCACAAAGCCCTGCACGGGGGTGACCACGGCGCTCACCGCATTCTCCAGGAAGGGAATCTTGACAATTCCCGTCACCGAAAGCCCGAACAGCGCAACCAGCAGGCACAGAACCGCCCCGCAGACGATCAGGGCGATCTTGTGCCTGCCAAGGCCCTGGGTAAATCGCATTTTCATCTTCCCTTTCGTGTGCCGAGGGGGAAAGCGCCTACGCTTCCTCCGCCACGCGCGTGATGTGCTTCAGGCGCTCCAGGTCCCCGGAGAGGATGCCCGTGCCGATGGCCACGCAGTCCATGGGGTTGTCCGCCAGGACCACGGGCATGCCCGTCTGCTGGGAAATGAGCAGATCCAGGCCCGAGAGCTGTGCGCCGCCGCCGGTCAGGTAGATGCCGCGCTCCATGATGTCGCTGGCCAGCTCCGGCGGCGTGTTCTCCAGGCAGGTGCGCAGGTTGTTCATGATGACGCCCAGGGGGTCCTTGAGCGCCTCGGTGATCTCGTCGTTGCTGATTTCGATCATGTGCGGCAGGCCCGTGATGAGGTCGCGGCCGCGCACCATCACGGTCTCGCGCCGCTTGAGCGGGATGGCCGAGCCGATGCCGATCTTGACCTCCTCGGCCGTGCGCTCGCCGATGAGCAGGTTGTACTCGTTCTTGATGAAGTTGATGATGGCCTCATCCATCTTCTGGCCGGCCGTGCGCACGGAGCAGGAGGTGACCACGCCGTTCATGGAGAGCACCGCCATCTCCGACGTGCCGCCGCCGATGTCCACGACCATGGAGCCGCTCGCCTCCTCCACGGGGAGCCCCGCGCCGATGGCGGCCGCCATGGGCTCGTCCACCAGGTGCACCGAGCGCGCGCCGGCGTTGCGCACCACCTGCTCCACGGCCTGGCGCTCCACGGGCGTGATGCCGCAGGGCACGCAGACCACAACGCGCGGGCGCACGATGGGCACGGAGAAGTCGTTCGCCTTGTGGATCAGGTATTTGATCATCACCTGCGTCGAGTCCAGATCCGCGATGACGCCCTCGGTCACGGGATGGATGGCCGTGATGTTGGAGGGCGTGCGGCCCATCATCTTCTTGGCCTCCTCGCCCACGGCCAGCACCTGCCGCCGCGCATCCGAGCGCACAGCCACCATCGTCGGCTCCCGCAGCACGATGCCCTTGCCGTCCACGTAGACGACGATGTTGGCCGTGCCCAAGTCGAACCCCATGTTGCGGCTCATGAATTTAACGCCTAATGCCATCTTTGGGTTTCCCCCTCCTGTAAAATTCAAAAAAACATCGCGCCGGCCGCCCCGCTAGCGGAGGCCCGCCTCGCGCAGGAGCGCGCGCAGTCCATACAGCGAAAGGCCGACCGTCGCATAATAATCGCCCTCAATCCTTCGCACCAGCGCCCCGCCCAGGCCCTGAATGCCATAGGCGCCCGCCTTGTCCATGGGCTCGCCCGTCGCGACATATTCTTCGATCTCTTCTTTCGTCAGGTCGCCGAAGTGGATCACGGCCCGGTCGCAGCGCTCCCAGCGCGCGCCGGTTTCGGCGTCCAGCAGGCACATGCCGGTGAGCACCTCGTGCGCCCGGCCCGAGAGCGCGGCGAGCATCTGCGCCGCCTCCTGCCCGTCGCGCGGCTTGCCCAGCGCCTTTCCATCCAGGAAGACGAGCGTATCCGCCGCGAGCACCCGGCCGCGGCCCGCGCGCGCGGCGACGTCCTCCGCCTTCCTGCGGGCCAGCGCCCGGACGCAGGCCTCCGGCTCGCCGGAAACCTCCTCCTCCACCTGCGCGGGGCGCACCGAAAACGGCACGCCCATGCGCCGGAGCAGCTCCGCCCGCCGCGGCGACGCGGAGGCCAATAGGATTTCTTCCATCTCTTACATCCTTCTGTAGATCACAAAGGCGATCACCATGCCCAGCATGGAGCCGATGTTGACGTGGAGCACAAGCCCCAGGGTAAAGGTCACAACGCCCAGGTCCAGCGTCAGCGGCGCGCCCGTGGTCCCCACCGTGAGCGCCCGGGAGAAGATCTCTGGGAGATACGGCGTCACCAGCGACCACAGCAGGCTGCCGATGATCGCCCCGACCAGGATCATCAGCAGGAGCATCCAGGGCTCGGTTCTGGCTTTCATGGCTTACTCCTCTCCCTCCTGCGGCTCCGTGCTCTCCGTGGAGGTTTCCGTCGACGTCTCCGCCGATCCGGACTCGCGCGGGGTCACGCCCTGGTAAATCTCGCCCTGCACTTCCTTGTAGTAGTCGTCGCGCAGCAGCTCGCGGGAGACCTCCTCGCCGTCCTTTTTGATCACGCGGTAGGAGCGCACCTTGATGCCGTCGCGCGCCTTCTTCTTGACCTTTGTCTCGTCCGTATAGGTCACGTGCTCGCCCTCGGTGTCCAGGATGATCTTGGGCTCCTCCGGCTCAATGGTCTCGTAGACGTCGGTCACGATCTCGATCTCCGTCCCCTCCTCCAGCGGATAGCCGTAGATGGAGAAGACGACGGAATTGCCCGATACGCGCCCCTCCAGGAAGATGGGGTAGTCCGTGTTGTTCTTGAAGATCAGGTCCTTGTAGTCGTAGGCCACGGCCGCGTCCGTCCCCACGTCCACGTAGGAGACGGGCATGCTGTGCTTGTTGGAGCGGACGATCTCGATGTTCGCCTTGACCAGGGCCTGGTAGAGGGTCGTGGAGACCTGGCAGACGCCGCCGCCCGGGCCGTCGACGATCTCGTCGTCCTCGATGACGCCCGCGTTCTGGTAGCCCTGCTCCAGGCCACGCGGCCCGGTCGTGGCGTTGAAGGAGACCTCCTGTCCGGGCTGCACGACCATGCCGTTGAAGTAGGACAGCGCGGTCTTGATGTTGTGGATTCTCGCATCCGAGGAGTCGCCCAGGTCCGTCGACGTGCGCACGATGCGCGTCGTGGCCTGCTCCAGGTCCGCCGCAAAAACCGTGGGCGAGACGATGTCGGGCTTGACCTCGATGACGGTGGTAAAGCCGTTGTCCAGCTGCGTCTTCACCTGTCCAATCAGGGTCGAAAGGTCCACGCTGCGGCCGTTGCTCTCGGGCGTGATGGTGAACTTCTCCTCTGCCGACGGGTCAAAGGAGATGCTCGCGTTCGTCGCGGCCAGGTCCACGGCGTCCTTGACCTCGGTCAGCTTCTGCTCGAGCAGCTCCTCGTCGTAGGACAGCGCCGTCGAAAGGTTCTGCCCCTCCGTCTTCAGGCGCGAAATCTCCTGCTGGCGCGCAAAGATGTTCCCCGTGCGCCCGAGGTTCCAGGCTTCCTCCAGCTTCTCGTCGATGTCCAGGGACACGCCCATCTGCTCGGGCGCGATGGACCACTCCCGATCGTTGTAGGCCAGGCGCACGGTCATGGCCTCAATGCGGTCGGCATTGAGCGTCACGAGCTTTTCGCGCGCCTCCTCCATGGTGTAGCCGTTGAGCTTGAGCCCGTCGACCGACACGCCCGGATAGAACGTGTCCGCCCCGCTGCCCAGGTCCACCGCCAGCTTCACGCCAAAGATCCCGAGGACCACCACAACCACCGCCGCAAGCAGCGCGATGCGCTGCATCCGGCGCCTGCGCTGGCGCTGCTGCTGCTTGACCTGGAAGGCGTACTCCTGGTCCGCGGTGCGCATGGAGGGGTCGATCCGCTCCCCGCCGCGCGCGGACGCCTGGCGCGCCCCACGGCGTCCCTCCGGCGCGCCCTCTCCGGGGCGCGGCCTTCCCTCGCGCATCGGGCGCTCGCCCGCGGCGCGCGCCTCCTGCGCCCGCTGCGCCGGCGCAGGCCGGGACCCCGGCACGGGGCGGCTGCCCGACACGGGCCGGGACCCCGACGCGGGGCGGCTGCCCGACGCGGGCCGGCTCCCCGACACGGAGCGGCTGCCCGACACGGGCCGGCTCCCCGACGCGGGATGGCTGCCCGGCACGGGCCGGACCCCCGACGCGCGAGGCTCCGACGCCGGGCGCCGCCGCGCCTGCCCAACCCCCGCGGCAGGATTCCCCTCCGCGGGCCTTCTCCCCTCTGCGTTCGACCGCGCTTCCGCCTGCGCCCGGTCCGGGGCATGGCGCGGCGCCCCGGCCTGCGCGCCCGCAGGCCGGGGCCCGCCGAGCGGCTGATCCTGAAGCTCGCGGCGCTCCGCCTCCCCGGCGCGGTCCGCGCCCTCCGTTTTTCTCTTGTCTGTCATAGGCTTCCTACGCTCCCGTATCGTGATCGCGGGCAAAGGGCCCGTATGTTAACAACGCCTCATTATACCATGATTGCCTGCCTTTGCGCAAATCCCGTTCCTCATGGAGAAACGGCCTGCGCCTTCTGCGCCGCTTCCACGGCCTCGCACAGGCGCGCCGCGCAGTCCTGCGCGTCCTCCCAGCGGGCAAGGCCCGTGCCCAGGTCCACGTCCGGCCGCGTCGCGCCGTGGAAGTCGCTGCCGCCGGTGACGAGCAGCCCGTATCTGCGCGCCATGCGCCGCAGGAAGGCCTCTGTCGCGGGCGTGTGCGCGTTGTGGTAGCACTCCAGGCCCATCAGCCCTGCGCCGCACATGGCGTGAATCCACTGCTCCAGCTCCGTCTCGCTGAGCTTGAGCAGGCCGCCATGCGCCAATACAGGAACGCCGCCGGCCGCGCGAATGTTCCGGATCACCGCCTCGGAGGTCATCTTTCGGCGCTCGGCATAGGCGCGCGCGCCCAGGCCGATGTACTCGCGAAAGGCCGTGCGCACGTCCGGCACCACGCCGTGCTGCACGAGCACGCGGGCGATGTGCGGCCGGCCGATCGCGCCACCCGCCAGCGCCTCCACCTCCCCGACCTCGATGGGGATGCCCATGCCCTGCAGGTTTTCGATGATGCGGACCATCCGCTCCACGCGCGCCCTGCGCATGTCCTCCAGCATCTCCCGCATGACGGGGTGGTCCGGCGACATGCCGTAGCCCAGCAGGTGGACCTCCAGCGCCACGCCCGAGCTGATCTCCACGCCCGGCAGGACCCGCACCCCGGCGCGCGCGCCCGCGGCCAGGGCCTCCGGCACGCCGTCCATGGTGTCGTGATCCGTCACGGCCAGCAGGGAGAAGCCCCTCTGCGCGCCCAGGCGCACCACCTGCTCGGGCGCCAGCGTCCCATCTGAGGCCGTGGTGTGAATGTGCAAATCCAGCATGGTTTTCCCCCCTTTACTTCATAACCTATAGGTATTTGCCGGTTGCCCCTGCTTTTCCTGCCAATCGGCCAAAGTTTAACCTATCGTTCGTTTTTCTGCAAAAACAGGCAGCGTCCGCTTGCGGAACGTCTGCCTGTCTGCAACAAATCTTACGCGTTCAGGAGGGACTCGATGGGGTTCTTGCCGCCGTCCAGGGGCGGCAGCTCCTCCCCGCGCATGAGCGCGGCGAACTCCTCCTTGTCGAGCTTTTCGCGGTTGATGAGCTCGCGCGCGATGCGGTCGAGCTTTTCGCGGTTCTCGCTGAGCAGCTGCGTGGCGCGGTCCAGCGCCGCGTGCAGCGTTTTTTCCAGCTGCTCGTCCACGCGCGCGGCCAGCTCCTCGGAGTAGTTGCGCGCATGGCCGAAGTCGCGCCCGACAAAGACCTCCTGGTCGCCGCCCAGGTAGACGGGCCCGATCTCGTCGTTCATGCCGTACTCGGTGATCATCTTGCGCGCAAGCTCGCTGGCGCGGGAGAGGTCCGAGGTAGAGCCGGTGGAGACGTCGCCCAGGACGATCTTCTCCGCCACGTGGCCGCCCAGGAGCTCGACGATCTGGTCGCGCAGCCGCGCGCCGGAGACGTAGTGCTTCTCCTCGTCGGGCATGGTCATGGTGTAGCCGCCCGCGCCGCCGCGCGGGATGATGGAGACCTCGTGCACCGCGTCGCAGCCGGGCAGGACGTAGGCCAGCACCGCGTGCCCCGCCTCGTGGAAGGCGACGAGCTCCTTGTCCTTCTCCGTGATGACGCGGGACTTCTTCTCCGGGCCGACCTGCACGCGGGTGATGGCCTCCTCCAGCTCGCGCATGGTGATGACCTTGGCGTTGCGGCGCGCGGCGAGGATCGCCGCCTCGTTCATGACGTTCTCCAGGTCCGCGCCCGTCATGTAGGGCGTGCGGCGCGCCAGCACCGCCAGGGAGACGTCCTCGCCCAGGGGCTTGCCCTTGGAGTGGACCTTGAGGATCTCCTCGCGGCCCTTGACGTCGGGGTAGTTGACGGTGACCTGCCGGTCAAACCGGCCGGGGCGCAGCAGCGCGTGGTCCAGGATGTCCGGGCGGTTGGTCGCGGCCAGGACGATGACGCCCTGGTTGGCGGTGAAGCCGTCCATCTCGACCAGGAGCTGGTTGAGCGTCTGTTCGCGCTCGTCGTGGCCGCCGCCCAGGCCCGCGCCGCGCTGGCGGCCCACGGCGTCGATCTCGTCGATGAAGATGATGGCCGGCGCATTGCGCTTGGCCTGCTCAAACAGGTCGCGCACGCGCGAGGCGCCAACGCCCACGAACATCTCCACAAAGTCCGAGCCGGAGATGGAGAAGAACGGCACGCCGGCCTCGCCCGCGACGGCCTTGGCCAGCAGCGTCTTGCCCGTGCCCGGCGGGCCGATGAGCAGCACGCCCTTGGGGATGCGCGCGCCCAGCTGCATGAAGCGGTCCGAGTGCTTCAGGAACTCCACGATCTCGCGAAGCTCCTCCTTCTCCTCGTCCGCGCCGGCGACCTGCGCGAAGGTGACGCGGTTCTTGTCGTCCGTCACGGTGCGGGCGTGGGCCTTGCCAAAGTTCATGACCTTGTTGTTTCCGCCCATCTGCTGGCGCATGAAGAAGAACCAGAACGCGACCAGCAGCAGGATCATGATGAGGAAGGGAATCCACTCCACCCACCAGGCCGGCTGCGGCGCCGGCTGGTTGACGAGCGTAAAGCCATAGTCCAGGGGCGTGATGCTCTCCGGGTCCACACCCCTGGCGGTTGCCAGCACCTGCTTTACGTCGTCATAGAAGCTGGCCACGTCGTTGGGGATCTGCAGGGTGAAATCGTATCTCTCGGGGAAACTCGATTCCGAAATGGTGGAATCCTTGTACAGGCCGTAGGCGTTGTACTCCGAAACCATGAGCTGCGAGATCTTTTCGTCCTGAACGAGCTGCAGGAACTCGCTGTAGCTGATCTCCTTGTTCTCCACCTGGGTGGGCCACATCAGCATCTGGACCATGACCACGACCAGCAGCAACAGTACCAGCCACAGGCCGGGGCCCCGCATAAAACTCTTCTTCTGCACTTTGACAAAACGCCTCCCTTCAAAGGGCTATCCCTTGGGTTTACGCATACATTTTCGGGCTGAGGATGCAGACGTCCGGCAGGTTGCGGTAGTGCTCCGCATAGTCCAGGCCGTAGCCGACCACAAACTCGTCCGGAATGGTGAAGCCGATGTAGTCCGCCTGGAGCTCCACGCGGCGGCGCTCCGGCTTATCCAGGAGCGTGAGCAGCTTCAGGGACGCGGGCCCGCGCGTGCGCAGGTTGTCCTTGAGGTAGCTCATGGACATGCCGCTGTCCACGATGTCCTCGACGATGAGCACGTCCTTGCCCTCGATGCCGTGGTCCAGGTCCTTGAGGATCCGCACAACGCCCGAGGACTTCGTCGAGGAGCCGTAGCTCGAGATGGCCATAAAGTCGATGGAACAGGGAATGGTCAAGCGCCGGAGCAGGTCCGCAAAGACCGCGACCGCGCCCTTGAGGATGCAGACGACCAGCAGGTCGTGCCCCGCGTAGTCCGCATTGACGCGCGCGGCCAGTTCGTCCAGCCGCTTTTGAATCTCTTCATTGGAAATGAGTACGCGCTCGATCTCGTCCTTCGAATACTCCATACGTCTACTCCTTCGGTTTTCTATATTGAATGGTCAGGGCCCGCGCGCTGTTGGGACCGATGGCGCAGGCGGCGCTCGGCGCGACGCCCGCCACCCAGACGATCTCCTCTCCGCATGTCAGGACCGGCACGCGGCCGCGCAGCGCGCGCGGCACCTTTTGATCGGTAAAAATGTCGCTGAGCTTCTTGGTTCCGCCGCCCAGCAGGCGCACCCGGTCGCCCGCGCGCCGCGCGCGCACGGCGAGGCCGGCCGACGCCGCGTCCGCGTCCAGGACCTGCGCATCGCGGCCCAGGTCCAGGCACGGGGGCACCGCCCCGACGCGCAGGGAAAAGCAGCCGAACGGCGTCTCGTTTTCCCCCAGGTGCAGCGGGATGGATTCCATGGGCGCTTCGCCTGGAACGGGCCGCACGCCCTGCGCATCCCGCTCCAGCAGCGCCCCGCAGAGGCTGGCACGCTTACCGGCCCCGAGGGAGAAGAGCCCCTCCAGCCGGTCCACGTCCGCCTGCCCCGCCTCCCGCAGGCCCAGGCGCACGAGGTATTCGTGCAGCACCGCGCCGCGCAGGCCGGGATGCAGGTCGCGCACGTCGGAAAGCGCGTCCCCGCGCATCCGCTCCCGCAGGACGGAGTCCGCCTGCTGCGCGATGTAGTCGCTCTGGTCGCGGCTCAGGGCCGCGAGGCGGGCGATGGCCTCCACCGCGCGGGGGTTCAGGGTCTCCAGGCGCGGGATCACCTCGTGCCGCACGTAGTTTCGCGCAAAAGCGGTGTCCGCATTCGTCTCGTCCTGCACAAAGGGCAGTCCCTCCGCCTGCGCATAGCGCAGGATCTCCGCGCGCGAAAAGGGCAGCAGCGGCCGCAGGAGGTCTCCCTCCTCTTCGCGCATCCCGGAAAGCCCCCGCGGCGAGGACCCGCGCACCAGGTGCAGGAGCACAGTCTCGGCCTGGTCGTTGCGGTGGTGGGCCGTGAGGATGCAGTCCAGGCCGCGCCTGCGCTTCTCCTCCCGGAGGAAGGCGTAGCGCAGGTCCCTGGCGGTTTCCTCCAGCCCGCGGCCGCTCGCGCGCGCCCTGGCGGGAACGTCTACATGCGCAACGGCCAGCGGCACGCCGAGCCGGGCGCAGAGCGCCTCGACAAAGGCGCAGTCCCGGCGGGAGTTCTCTCCCCGCATGCCGTGCTCGACGTGCGCGGCGACGACCTGCGCCCGCAGCACCAGCAGGAGATGCAGCAGCACCACGGAGTCCACGCCGCCCGAGAGCGCCACCAGGGCGCTGCGCCCCTTCAGGCATTCCGCAACGTGTTCCCGCACCGCCTTGCCCTCCTATGGAATCAATCAGTTTCTAATTTTATATGGACTGCAAAGATATTTCAAGCCCTGAATCAAATTGTTTGGTTTTTTTTAACCGCCGGCCTCCCGCGCGGCCTCTTCCTCGCGCAGGGCGCGCTCCATGTTCCGGGCGACGCGGCGCATGTACTCCTCAAACTGCGCGCGCTCCTCGGCGGAAAACCCGTCCAGCAGCTCCGCGGCGACGCGGCCGACCTGCCGCTCGCCCATCTCGCACATGCGCTTTCCCTCCTCGGAGAGGTGCACGCGCAGGATGCGCTGGTCCCGTCCGTCCATCTCGCGCTCGATGAGCCCGGCGCGCTCCATGCGCTTTAAGGTGACCGTCATCGTCGCCGGCGAGAGGTTCAGCGCGCGCGCCATCTCCTTTTGGCTCATGCCGTCGCGCTTGTGCAGCAGGGCCATGATCGGCGGCTGCCCGCGGTAGAGTCCCACCTCTGCAAGCTGGGCCTGCATGCGGCTGTAGTACAGGCGCACCACGCGCGCAAACTCCACCTCAAACTGCATCATCAAGTCTTCTTCCATCGCTTCTCCTCCTCGCATCAGGAGTTTATTTCCGCGTCTAACAATTCGTAGTCTAATCTTTCAGGGGGATTTTGTCAACCCAAATCTTTTCGGGCATGGGGGGGGCCGGCCCGCCAAGCGGGCAAAAAGGGACCCCCGACGCAAAGCAAACGCGGCGGAGGTCCCTCCTGTTTCCAAATTGCGGCCCGCGGCCTCAGACGATGATGTCGCTGTCCTGCTCCCCGACGAAGTAGAGCCACCAGCGCGCCCAGTTGACGATGTGGTCGCCCACGTGCTCGATGTACTGGGCGACGTTCACAGCGGTCATGACGTCGCTGTCCTGCGAGCGCAGGCCGCTCTGGCGCGTGATGCACTCGCGGTAGATCTGCTCGTAGAGCACGTCGACCTCGTCGTCCATGGTGAGGACGTTGCGCACGGCGTCCGTGCTCTCGTTGAGGGAGCTGGCGAGCATCCGCTCAAACATGGTGGCGGTGCGCTCGCTCATGCGGTAGATGTCCTCGAGCAGCAGCACCTTTCCATACTGCGTGCGCAGGATGCAGCGGCCGATGGCCGCGGCCTGGTACCCGATGCGCTCCATCTCGTCCGCCAAGTGGATGATGTAAAACAGCCTGCGCAGGTCCACCGCGACCGGGTGCTGGGTGGCGATCATGCGCATCACGCGCTCGTTGAGCGCCATGCGCATGGACCGGATGCGCTGGTCCTGTTCCAGAACGCGCTCCACAACCGTAAAGTCCCGGCGGCGCACGGCGTCCATGACATCCTGCAGCGTTTCGGACGCAAGGTTGCACATGTGGATGCTGTCGCGCTGAATGTCGCGCATTTCCTGATCATAGATGCTACGCATAAGAACCGTACTCCTATTGCCAAATCAAAAAACTCTTCCAGTCCGCCGCATGCGCTCATGCAAATCGGGAGCTGATGAACTGCTCCGTGTGCAGGTGCTGCGGGTGGTAGAACAGGTCGCTCGTGCGGCCCCACTCGAGCACCGTACCGTCCTCCATCATGGCCGTCTCCTCCGCGATGCGGCCCGCCATCTGGGGCGAGTGCACGGCCACGACCATCGTGCACTCCTTGCGCAGGGAGAAGAGCATGTCCTCCACCTTGATGCTGGTCATGGCGTCCAGCAGGCGCGTGGGCTCGTCCAGCAGCAGCAGGCCCGGCCGCAGCGCGAGCGCCCGCGCGATGCACGTCAGCTGCGCCTGGCCGCGCGTCAGGCGCGAGGAGTCCGTGTAGAGCATGTCGCGGAACTCCTTGTAGATCTCCATGCGGCGCAGCGTCTCCTCCGCGCGCTCCTCGAGGGCCTGCTTTTTGCGGATGCCCTGCAGGCGCAGCCCGGCGGTGATGTTGTGCAGCACCGTGCCCGCAAAGAGGACGGGCTCGGTGAAGACCATGCCCACGCGCCTGCGCAGGTCGTTGGGCTCCTGCATGAAGATGGAGCTGTTGTCCAGCATGATGCGGCCGCTGACCACGCAGCCGCGCTGCTCGGCCATGCGGTTGATCACGCGCAGGAAGGTGGACTTTCCGCTCCCGGTCTTGCCCATCAGGGCCAGCACGTGCCCGGCCTGCGCCGTCACCGCCACGTCGTGCAGGACGACCTTGTCCTCCAGCGTCGCGTTGAGATCCTCTACCACCAGTTGTATCGGCAATTGGCTTCCTCCCCTTCGCTTCTCCACCGGCGCGTGGTCGTCAGGCGCAGCAGGATCATCAGCGCCGCAAGGCCGAAGGCCAGCACCGCCGCGTCCTCCCGGCCGAGCCAGGCCAGGCGGAACAGTTCCGTGGCCAGCACCTGGTCCGGCATCACCGCGCCCATGAGCGTGAGCAGCGCCGTCGCCTCGCACAGGATGCGCTCCACCAGGCGCAGGCACGCCCGAACGATCTGCGGCAGGGCCTGCGGCAGCACCACGAGGCCCAGCACCGCCATGCGCCGCCCGCCCAGGGCCTCCCCGGCCATGCGGTACTTTTCCGGCACGGCGCGCAGCGCCGCGTCCACGCGCGAAATCATAAAGGGCAAACACATCACCGTCAGCAGGGCCGCCATGGACCAGATGCTGCCGTGCGCCTGCGCATTGCCGCTGATGAGCCAGTTCCCCAGCAGCCCCACCAGCACCGCGGGCACGCGCGACAGGCCCTTGAGGAAGCGCTGCACCCTGCCCAGCGCCAATCCGTGCAGGTATTCGTACATCCACAGCGTGATCAGCAGGGAGATGGGCAGCACCAGCGCCAGCACCAGCAGCAGCACCTGCAGGGTCTTGACGATCACCGCCTCGATCCCCGGCAGAACGCCCCAGGACCGCAGCAGCGCCGTGACCGCGTCAAACGCCAGGCGCAGGAGCGGCAGCGCCAGCATGGCCACCGCGCCCAGCGCAAGGAGAATGGTCACGGCAAGAAAAATGTTATTCCGCAGCTTTCTTTTTTCCATGCCGGCCTCCCTCCAAGCTGAACGAGATCACCGCGTTGACGAGCACGATCAGCGCCGTCAGGAGCGCGGCCAGCAGGATCGCGTAGCGCGCGCTTCCGGGCACGCCCGTGACGCCCGCGGTCTGCATCAGCGCCGTGACCAGCGTATCCTCTCCCCCGCCGTAGGCGGACAGGACCAACAAAATGGCAACGCCCTCGCCCATGCACCGGGACATCATCCGCAGCGCGACGCTCAGGTAGCTGCGCCGGGCCAGGGGAAAGACCGTATGCAGAATCGTCTCATAGATATACGCGCCCATGGCCTGCGCAGCCTCCACAGCCGGGTAGTGCTGTTCGTTGATCTGGGTCAGCTCCAGCGTGTGGCGCATCAGGCTCATGAGGATGAGCGTGACCGTAACCCCCCACCACGCCGAGGGAATCACCGGCACAAAGTACCGCAGCGAGAGATAGCCAAAGACCACCGCCGGGATCGCCGAGACGCCCGAAACCGCGCTGCGCGCCGCGTGCAGCCACCGGGGCTTGAGCAAAAAGGCGATCCCCGCCGCCAGCGCCCAGGCCAGCGGAAACGAAAGGGCCACCGCCGCCGCGGCCGTGGACACCGTAAAGCCCGTCAGCCGCAGCCCCTGCGGCACAAGGGACCACACGCTCTGCAGGACGCTGCCTGCCGAAGCCCGTTCCATCAGGAGAATCCCCAGCAGAAAGACCAGCGCGCATCCCGTCAGCAAAAAGGCGAACGTCCCGCCCAACCACGCGCCAAAGCGCATCAAGTTTTCCCATGCTCTCTTCATGCGCCCTCCGACCTCGCGGCCCAAGTCGGCCGCATTGTTTACATTTTATTGTATAAAAAATTGGTCGTTTTCACAACCGGCCAAAGGTTAAATATGGGCTAAATCGTTCCACTCCATGTGGCAGACAGCAAAAGAGCGGTCCACATTGTGGAACCGCTCTCCAACATTCGTCACGAAGAGGCATCTTCCCTGGCGTAGGGCAAGGTCACGGTGAACTCCGTGCCCACGTTCAGCTCCGACTGCACGGTGATCTCGCCGTTCATGTCCATGACGATGTGCTTGACGATGGCCAGGCCCAGGCCCGTTCCGCCCATGTTGCGGCTGCGGCCCTTGTCCACCCGGTAGAAGCGCTCAAACAGGCGCGGGATGTGCTCCTGCGCGATGCCGATGCCCGTATCCTTGACGTGCAGGAGCACGTCTCTGCCCCTGCGCTCCACGCGCACGCGCACCTTGCCCCCGTCGAGCGTGTACTTGATGGCGTTGTCGATGAGGTTGATGAGCAGCTGCTTGACGTGGTCGTCGTTGGCCTGGATGAAGGTGTCGTCCCCGGCGTCCACGGTGAGCTCGATGTTCTTCTGCTTGGCGCTGTTCTCCAGCATGAGGCAGACGTCCTCGGCGCGCTGGCCCAGGCTCAGGCGCTCGGTCGGCACGCGCACGCGCCCGTTCTCCATGGAGGAGAGGGAGAGCACGTCGTTGATCAGGCGGGAGAGGCGGTCCGTCTCCATGGAGATGATGTCCAGGAAGCGCTTGGCCATCTCGGGGTTTTCGATGGCGCCGGCCTGCAGCGTCTCGACAAAGCCCTTGATCGAGGTCAGGGGCGTCTTGAGCTCGTGGGTGACGTTTGCGGCAAAGTCCGTGCGGATCTGCTCGAGGTTGCGGATCTCGGTGATGTCCTCCAGCAGGGCCACGGCGCCGATGGATTCGTTTTCATGCTCCAGGGGCGAGATGTAGAGGCGGATCAAGCGGTGCCGGGGCGCCGCGCGCACGGGCAGCTCGAGCGTGATGAGCTCCTCGTGCTCCATGGCCTCTTGCAGGATCGTCTCCAGGCGGGAGTTGCCGGTGGCCTCGAGCACGTGCTTGCCCTCGACGCTACCGGTGACGCCCAGCATGTGCTTGGCGGCGTTGTTCATCTGGACCACGTGCAGCTGGCCGTCCACGGCGATGAGGCCGTTGAGCATGTGGTCGATGATGGATTCCAGCTCTGCGCTCTTGTGCTGCAGCTTTTCCACGGTCTCCTGCAGGCGCGTGTTCATGGACTGCAGGGTGCGCAGGAGCTGGTTGAGCTCCGCATAGCCGTCGATGCGGAGGTTGACGTTGTAGTTTCCGTCGATGATGGCCTGTGCCGCCTTGGAGATCTGGTTGATCGGGGTGACGATGCGCCTGGCCAGCGCAAAGGAGAGGTAGATGCACACCACGAGCACCAGCATCATCAGCGCGGCGAACAGCCCCCAGTTCCCGTGGCGGAAGACCACCTGGCTGCGCGTGATGCGCAGGATCGTCCCGTCATCGTCCAGGACGGATACGGCGATCTGCATCTGCGCCAGCCGCCCCTGGAAGGAGATCTCCGTGCCCGTCCCATTGGAAAGAGCGGTCACGACATCGGGCTGGTCCAGGTAATAGCCCACCTGGCCGCTGGTGTCGTAGAGGATCTCCCCGCTGCGGTCCATGCGGGTCACCCGCGCGTTCATGAGCGCCGCAACGCGGTTCAGCGCGGCCTCGTCCTGTGCGGAGGCCGCGGCGTAGCGCGCCGCGTTGAGCAGCTGCTCCTGAAGGATGCCCTGCTCCTCCTGCATGGTAATGCGCATCGAGAAAAAGGAGGCAAGCGCCACCACCAACAAAACCAGCGCGGACGCCGTCAGGACGATCCGCTGGTGCATGGATTTCACGCTTCCTGCTCTCTGTCAACGAAGCGGTAGCCCACGCCTCTGACGGTTTCGATATAGGGCTCCTCGCCCAGCTTCTGGCGCAGGTGGCGGATGTGGACGTCGACCGTGCGCGTTTCGCCGTAGTACTCATAGCCCCAGATGCGGTCCAGCAGGAAGTCGCGGGTGAGCACCTTGCCGCGGCTGAGGACCAGCACCTTGAGGAGCTCGAACTCCTTGAGGGTGAGGGAGAGCTTTTCGCCGCCCTTGAACGCCTCGTAGTTCGTGATGTCGATCATGATGTCGCCGGAGCGCAGGGTCTGCGGCTCGCTCTCCTGCTGGGGCGCGACGCGGCGCAAGAGGGACTTGACGCGCGCGGCAAGCTCGCGCACGGAGAAGGGCTTGGTGATGTAGTCGTCCGCGCCGAGCTCCAGGCCGAGGATCTTGTCCACCTCGTCTCCCCTTGCGGTGAGCATGATGATCGGGATGTTGCTGGTCATGCGGTCGCCCTTGAGGCGCCGGCAGACCTCCAGGCCGTCGATGCCGGGCAGCATGATGTCCAGCAGCACAAGGGACGGGCGCTCCACCTCGCAGCGCTTGAGCGCCTCTTCCCCGGTCAGGGCCGTGACCACGTGGTATCCGGCCGCCTTCAGGTTAAAAGAGATCAATTCCAGAATATGGACCTCATCATCCACTGCCAAGATGGTATCACTGGGCATGTGTAAAATACCTCCTTTACGTCATTCGTGCAAATCCAAGCGGAAGGGGATGGGGGAAGGGCCGTCACTCCTTGGGCGTGCTCAGCAGGGACTTCAGTTCCTCCATGAAGGTGTTGATGTCGCAGAAGGAGCGGTAGACCGACGCAAAGCGGACATAGGCCACTTCGTCCAGGTTCCGCAGGCGTTCCATGACCATCTCCCCAATGCGGGACGAGGAAACCTCCCTCTCCAAGGAGTTGTAGATCTGCTGTTCGACGTCGCGCACGAGCGCGTCGACGTCGCCCATGGCCACCGGCCGCTTTTCGCAGGCCTTGATGAGGCCGCGGCGGATCTTGTCCGCGTCAAAGGCCTCTCGGGAACCGTCTTTTTTGATCACCATGATCTGCACGTTCTCGATTTTCTCATACGTTGTGAACCTGCGCCCGCAGTTGACGCACTCGCGCCGCCGGCGGATGGCCAGGCCCTCGTCGGTGGGGCGGGAATCGATCACGCGGCTCTCGGTGGAATTGCAGTACATGCACTTCATTGAACCCTTCACCTCGCTGGCGGCCCTCTGCCCGCTTCAAAAAACGGGCGCAACCAAACGAACGGTCATTCGCCGCCGTCTACTATTATATCTCTTTTTTCATCCACCGTAAACCCTTTTGCGCTAAGTTCGTTAATTTTTTTAAGTTGGCGTGAAGAATCCCCATCATATCCATGCGCAGCGCCCAAATTGTAAGATCGTATTTACATTTTAGGATCGCTCTCGCGCGGCCCGCCCGGCAGGTTGACCAGGATCACGTCCTCGCCCATCATGACCACCGCGCCCCAGGGGATGACCACGCCTTCGCCCTTGAACAGACCCGCAAAGGAAAAGGGCGCGGGCGTGATCAGGGCCAGGATCCGCCCGTCGGGCGAGAGGTCCAGGTCGCAGACGTTCCCCAGGCGCGCGCCGTCGCAGGTGTTGATGATCTCCTTCTGTTTGAGCTGTGCATAGGTCATTGTGCGCTCCTCCTTCTTGGCCGAATCCGAAAAAAACGCTCGCACCCCATCCGTATGCCGCGCCCGAAAAAAACATGCGCCCCCTGCGCAGGAACCTTGCGCAAGGGGCGTGACGATCTTCAAACGTATTTCTTCATGTGCGCCAGGGCCGTCTTTTCCAATCGGGAGACCTGCGCCTGGGAGATGCCGATCTCCTCGGCGACCTCCATCTGCGTTCTGCCCCCGAAGAAGCGCATCTGCACGATCTTGCGCTCGCGCTCGTTCAGGTGGTCCATGGCGTTCTTCAGGGCGATGTTCCGCGTCCACTCCTCCTCGCCGCCGCGCTCGTCGCGGATCTGGTCCATGACGTAGAGCGCGTCGCCGTTGTCGTGGTAGATCGGTTCGTTGAGGGACATGGGCTCCTGGATGGCGTCCAGGGCGAGGACCACGTCCTCCTCCTTGGCGTCTAGGGCCTTGGCGATCTCGGCGACCGTCGGGTCGCGCCCCAGGTCCACGCTGAGCTTCTCCCGCGCCTGCATGGCCTTGTAGGCGATGTCGCGCAGCGAACGGCTGACGCGGATGGCGTTGTTGTCGCGCAGATAGCGGCGGATCTCGCCGATGATCATGGGCACGGCATAGGTCGAAAAGCGCACGCCCAGCGTCGTGTCGAAGTTGTCGATGGATTTCATCAGGCCGATGCACCCCACCTGGAAGAGGTCGTCCATCATCTCGCCCCGGCCGGCAAAGCGCTGCACCACCGACAGCACGAGCCGGAGGTTTCCGCCCACGAACTCGTCGCGCGCGCTCTTGTCGCCCGCGGCGATGCGCGCAAAGAGCGCCTGCATCTGCGCATTCGTCAGGACCGGCAGCTTCGAGGTGTCCACGCCGCAAAGATCCACTTTGTTCAGTGCCATTCGCTTTCCCTCCGCCTTCTGGATTCCGCGGTCGGCGGCCTGCGCAGCGCCGCCTCCATCGGCACTGTTATCTTGACCAATCGCCGGATTCTTATGCGGATTACACAACACATTTTGCGTTTACGGAGGCAAAAATTCCATTTGTGTAGAGGAATTTTTTCGACGTTTCTCACATCTTTGCGCTGATCTCCCCGCGCAGGCGCTTGATGATGCGCTTTTCCAGGCGGGAAATGTAGGACTGGGAAATGCCGAGCTCGTCGGCCACCTCGCGCTGCGTCCGCTCCTTGCAGCCGTCCAGGCCAAAGCGCATCTGCATGATCTTCTGCTCGCGCACCGTCAGGCGGGAGATGGCCTCGCGCAGCAGGGCGCGGTCCGTCTCCCGCTCGAGCTCCCGGCCCACAAGGTCCGGGTCCGTGCCCATCACGTCCGAGAGCAGCAGCTCGTTTCCGTCCCAGTCCACGTTGAGCGGTTCGTCCAGCGAGACCTCCATGCGCGTGCGGCTGTGGCGCCTTAGGTACATCAGGATCTCGTTCTCGATGCAGCGGGAGGCGTAGGTCGCCAGCTTGATCTTCTTCCCCGCGTCAAACGTGCCCACGGCCTTGATGAGCCCGATCGTCCCGATGGAGATCAGGTCCTCCACGCCCACGCCCGTGTTCTCAAACTTGCGCGCAATGTACACCACCAGCCGGAGGTTGTGCTCGATGAGCCCCTCCCGCACGCTCTCGTCCCCGTCCCGCAATGCCTGCATGACCTTCTCCTCCTCTTCCTTGGTAAAGGGCGGCGGCAGGGTCTGGCCGCCGCCGATGTAGTCCACCCGGCCGGAAAGCAGACGCAGCACCTTCCGCCACAGACGCCTCATCGCCTCTCTCATCGCACACACCTCCCCGGAATCAGCGCCTGTCCCTCCTCGGACAGCGCGCCGTCGTACACCGCGATGTAGGCCTCGACCTCGCGGCCGTCCACCCGCACCGCGTCCGCCGCAAAGGCCGGCAGAATCCCGCTCCCTCCGACGGAGGTAAACGGCACCGGCCGGGGCCTTCGCCCCGCCTCCAGGCCCTGCAGCGCGCGCCGCTCCACAACGATCACCGGCAGGTTGCTCACCGGCTCCACGAGCACGTTGCCCGTGTCCACCACCGCCGGCAGGCTCACGCGCCGGCCGCCCGCGCGCACGGTCAGCAGCGCCGTCGGGCTCCCCGGCCCGCGCTCCTTCCGGCGCGAGAGCACGAGGAGCGCCGCCCCGCCCAGGACCGCCGTGACCGCGGCCGCGCCCAGGCCGTAGCCCGAGGCCCCGAGCAGGTAGAGCACCCCCGCGCCCGTCCCGCCCAGCAGCAGCGTCGCCACCCACACGAACGCAAAGACGCGCAGCGTCCGCTTCCAGCAGGAGACGCGCGGCCCCGCGCAGAGCAGCAGCGTCATCCCCGCGCAGACCGCGGTCCGCGGGAGCAGCCCGAGCAGGAACCGCCCCCAGGGCAGGTACGCGGCCACCGCATAGGCGCAGCCCAGCGCGGCCGCGGCGAGCACGCGCCCCTTGCCCGTGCGGATGCCCGCAAGGCGCGCCGCCAGGAGCAGCGTCAGCGCGTTCATGCCCAGGTTCTGCGCCACAAACCACTCGATGCTCACCGTCATTCCCACGCCGCCCCCCTCCCGCGCTCCCGTCGGATCTCTTTCACTATACCGTTCCCGCCCCGCGCTTTTTGTTGTTCCCGCGTGCGGACGCTTGTCGTGCGGCCTCCAAAAAGGCGCAAAAAACCGCCCGCGCAGAACCCTGCGCAGGCGGTCAGGCGGTCGAAACATTGTCCTGCCGCTTTCTGGAATGCAGAAAAGGGCAGGCAATCCCCAGCGGTGGTGTGTACGCCTTCAAAGGGAGCGCGCCCCTTTCGGCCGAGCGTTTGGGTCACAGGCCCATAGGCCGGCCGGAACCGCGAGCCGCCGCTGGCGGTTCGGGGTGAATAGGGAAGGCGGGCCGAATGCCCGCCTTCCCTATTCGACGCATTGTGCGCGCGGCGTGCCGGCTTTGTCAACGCGCCGCCGGCCTCTATTCTCCCCGGCACGCGGGGAAGAGGTCGAGCAGCGCCTCCTGGCTTCCGTAGTCAAAGTGCCTGCCGCCGTCCGCCGTGAGGACCGCGCAGGAATCCGACGCCACGTAGAGGACCATCTCCTGCCCATCCTCGCGCACGAGCGTCAGCTTCCCGCCAAAGGGGCAGGCCGAAGCGATGGTCTCCTCCGACGCGCGGAGCAGGGATTGCAGCTCCGCGAGCGCCGCCGCCTCCTCGATCGTCTGGGCGCGCATCTCGTAGGCCTCCGTTCCGTCGCCCGATACGAGGACCGGGAACTCCAGCGCCGCGCGCACAAGGCGCGTCCCCTCGAGCCAGTCGAGCGAGACGGCCAGCGGGTCCGCGCCGCGCTTCTGCGCAAAGGCCTCCCGAACCGCCTGCGCGAGCTCCGCGTCCAGAATCCAGCCGCTCCCGCCGTCCTGCGCGCGCACGCGCAGCCGGTCCGCGCAGAGCGAATACGCCGCGCGTTCCGTCACGATGCAGTCGTCCACGCTGGGGACGCTCCCCGGGGCGTCCGCCGCGACCTCCGCCGCCTCCAGCCGGGCCAGGAGCTCCGCCCACGGCGCGCCCTCGAGCGGGAAGCGGAACTCGAGCCGCTCCGCGATCCCGGTGGCGCTGCGCGTCTGCTCGTCCATGAGGTACACCACGCCGTAGGGCGCGTCCAGTTCCCGGCCATACGTCATGCCCCGCGCCTCCGCCGCCCGGAGGATGGCCAGTGTCGTGGGGTTTGCGGCGTCGTACAAGATCGGGTCCGTGGCCGTGATGAGCACGAGGAACAGGTCCTCTGCGAGCTGGTCCACGCTCTGCGCGCCCGCCAGGAGGTATTCCCGCAGGAGGACCGTCTTCCCGTCCTCCGCCCGCACGCCGTACTGCTGCAGCTGGCAGTATTCCTCCATCGTGTCCCCGGGCGAGACGGTGCCGATGTCCCAGACCAGCGCCTCGACCGGCTCCGGCGCGATCTCCATGCCCGCCTTGGCCAGGGCGAGGACGTAGGTGTCGCCGTTCGCGTTCCGCCGCCCGTAGAGGTGGAAGTCCAGCGCCATCTCCGGCAGCAGCGCCGCCGTCTCCTCCTGGGAGAGGGAGGAGAACGCCGGAACGCGGCCCGCGAGCGCCGCTTCGTAGTCCTCCATCGCCTGGGTGACGCGCTCCGGCCGGCCGTCCGGAAGCGCGGTGGGCGTCGCGCTGTCGGCTTCCGCTCTGGGCGTCGGCGCCGCGGACGCCGCCGGGGCGCTGGGCGTCGGTGTGGGAACGGCCTGCGCGGGCGGCGCATCGCCCGGCCCCGTCATGGTCACCGCGCAGCCCGTCAGCGCGGCCAGCACCGCCACCGCCGAGAGCGCGGCTGCGAAGCGCCGCCTCCCGCGCGCGAGCCTGGCGATCCTCCGCTTCATGCTGCCGCGGCTCTGCGCCATGGCGGTTGTGGCGTTGACGAGGCCGGCGGCCGTGGGGGACGGATTCACAAAGGCCAGGAGCGTCTTTCCGTAGGCCTCGCGCGCCTCCTCCCCGAGCGCGCGGATGGCCAGGGCGTCGCAGGCGCTCTCGCAGTCCTCGCGGCTGCGCGCCGCCGCCAGCCAGACGATCGGGTTGAACCAGTGCAGCACGAGCGCGGCGCTGCGCAGCAGGCCGAAGACCGCGTCGCCCTGCCGCCTGTGGCTGAGCTCGTGCACGAGGACGTGCGTCAGGCGCTCCTCGCTCTCCAGCGCCGCGGGCGTGAGCACGATGCACGGCCGGAACACCCCCATCAGGCACGGCGAAGAGACCGCGCGCGAGCAGTAGACGCGCACGCCGCGCAGCCTGCGCGCAAGGCCGCGGCCCACGCGCCGCTCCAGCCCTTCCACGGGCTTGCGCGAGCGCCGCACCCGCGCGGCAAAGCGCAGGTTGACGTGGGCGATGCCCGCGGCCGTCCCCACCGCGCCGGTTGCCCACAGGCACGTCAGCAGCATGCCGACGTCCAGGCCCGCATCGCGCGGCAGCGCAGCCGGGGCCTCCTGCGCGGCGGCGTCCTCCGCCGGTGCGGCGGTCGCCTGCGGCTGCGCTGCCTCCCAACCGGCGAGGGCCAGCGGCCGGGACGCGATCTGCGCCACGGCGCGGTCCACGCGCTGCACGGGCGCGGCGTTGCGGATGCTCACCGCGCTCGGCAGGCGCAGGGGCACGAGCAGGCAGAGCAGCACCGGCAGCCACAGCGCATAGCTCAGCCGCGGGGGCAGGCGGCGGCCGAACAGGGCGCGCAGCAGGAGCACCAGCAGCGCCATCAGGGAGCCCGTGAGCGTCAGGGTCCAAATCGCTTCCATCCGCTCACCCTCCCCGCTTCCTGTGGTTCTCCAGCTCCCGCACGAGGTCGTCGATCTCCTCCGGCGTGAGCGTCTCCTGCTCCACGAGCGAGTGGATGAGCAGCGCGCTCCTGCCACCAAAGACCTTGCGCAGCACGGACTGCGTCTCCTGGCGCACGGCCTCCCCGCGGGGCAGGCGCGCGCGGTACTGCATGGGGCTCGTCCCCGCGACGACCTCCGCGCTGCCCTTCCGGCACATGCGCTTGAGCAGGGAGATCACGGTGTGCTTGCTCCACCCCGTTTCCTCCGCGAGCGCGCGCGTGATCTCCGGCATGGTCCAAGTCCCCCCCTGCCAGAGCAGCTCCATGATCTTCCACTCGCTGTCGGTGACGGTCTTCCTCTCCTCCACGGCAAAATCCCCCTTTTCATGAACAACTTGTCTACCACAGGATACCACGCGGTAACAAGCTTGTCAACGCCAAAACGCAAAACTGCCCGCTCCGCGAATTTCGCCGCGGAGCGGGCAGGAAAAGGGGACTTTACTTCTTGTTGCGGCGCAGGAAGGCCGGCACGTCGTTGTTGTAGCTGCGGCGCGCAGCGGGCTGCGCGGGCGCGTCGGGGATGTCGTCCTCGTCGCCGAAGACGCGCTGGTTGCGCATGGGGCGAACGGGCTGCTGCGCCTGGTAGTCGTCAAAGGCGGAGGGCTGGGCCTGCGTTTCCGGCTCCTCGGCGGCGGGCTCCTGCGCGGGCTCCTCGTAGGAGGTGTTCAGGTCGCGCAGGCGGCTCTGGCGCGGGGCCTGGGCGCTGCGCTCGTCGCGGACCCAGACGGGGATGCGCTCGGTGACGCCGTCGTTCTGCTGGGCCGCGGGGGCGGTGCGCTGCGGCTGGGCCGCGGGTTGGGCCGCCGCGCCGGACTTGGGCAGGTTGTACTCCGCGCCCTCAAAGCCGGTGGCGATGACGGTGATGCGGACCTCGTCGTCAAAGGTCTCGTCGATGCCCGCGCCGAAGATGATGTTCGCGTCGGCGTCGGCGGCCTGGGCGATGAGGGAGGCGGCCTCGTTGACCTCCAGGATGCCGATGGTGTTGCCGCCGGTGATGTTGATGAGCACGGCCTTGGCGCCGTCGATGCTGGTCTCAAGCAAGGGGCTGGAGATGGCCTGCTTCGCGGCCTCGACCATGCGGTTCTCGCCCTTGCCCAGGCCGATGCCCATGTGGGCCATGCCGCGGGACTGCATGATGGTGCGCACGTCGGCAAAGTCCAGGTTGATCAGCGCCGGCACGGCGATCAGGTCCGAGATGCCCTGGATGCCCTGGCGGAGCACGTCGTCCGCCATGCGGAAGGCGTCGGGCAGAGAGGTGTTCTTGCCAACGATCTGCAGGAGCTTGTCGTTGGGGATGACAACGAGGGTATCGACCTGGGCTTTGAGCTCCATGATGCCCTTTTCGGCGTTGAGCATGCGCTGACGGCCCTCAAACAGGAAGGGCTTGGTCACAACGCCGATGGTGAGGATGCCCAGCTCGCGCGCGAGCTGCGCGACGACGGGCGCCGCGCCCGTGCCCGTGCCGCCGCCCATGCCGGCGGTGATGAAGACCAGGTCGCTGCCCTTGAGCATCTTGGAGATCTCGTCCTTGCTCTCGTCGGCCGCGGCCTTGCCGATCTCGGGCTTTGCGCCCGCGCCCAGGCCCTTGGTCAGCTTTTCGCCGATCTGGATCTTGTTTTCCGCCTTGGACTGCGAGAGCGCCTGGCGGTCGGTATTGATGGCGACAAATTCCACGCCGCGCAGGCCGTACTCCACCATGCGGTTGACGGCGTTATTGCCTGCGCCGCCGCAGCCGACGACCTTGATGCACGCGCCGGCCACAACTTCCTGTTCAAATTCCAGCACTGAAAATCCCCCTATCCGTTCAACTAAATCAAATGGGAAAAACTGCTTGTCCAGGCGTCACTTTGTGAAGAACGCCTTGAAGAATCCGCCGATCTTGCCGCCGCTTTCCTGGGGCTTGATCTCCATCTGGCTCACGGACTCGTAGACGAGCTCGAGCAGGCCGATCGCCGAGGAATACGCGGGCGAATTGAGCTTGACGGCCGGCGGCGTGGGCGCGCGGAACGTGCGCTCCACGACGGAGGAGATGGTCTCCCGCCCGCCGCGCATGAGGATGAGGCCGCCGCCGGTGATGTAGAAGGTCGACCGCGGCGAGAGAAGGGAGGCGTCCTCCTCGATGGCGTCGTGCACCATGTCCGACAGCTCCGCAACGCGCGGCTCGATGACGGCCAGCACGTTTTCCCGGTGGAAGGAGACGGTCTGCCCCTCCGGGTCCTTGACGGAGAGCTGGTCCTGGCCGATGCCGAAGGTGTACTTGCGCTTGAGCTCCTCGGCCATGTCCATCGTGATGCCCAGCTCCATCGCCAGGTCCGCCGCAAGGTGGCCGCCGCCCATGGGCAGAACCTTGTAGCGGATGAGCGCGTCGCCCTGGATGAAGAGGACCTCCGTCGTCAGGTACCCGACGTCCACCAGGACCGCGACCTTGTCCCGCTCCTCCGGGGGAACGAGCAAAAGCGCCTCGCCCAGGGCCGGCGAAAGGTAGCCGCTGATGTGGATGTCCTGCTGCTCCATGCGGGCCTGCATGTCCTCCAGGAACGTCGGGTCCGCAACGACAAAGGAGGCCATGCAGCGGATGACCTGCCCCTTGAGCCCGGCCGGCTCCATGGTGCGGCGGTCGTCCACCGTGAACCACGCCGGGCTCCTGTGGATGATGACCCCCTCGCGCTGGTTCTTGTAGTCCAGCGCAAGGTTCATGACGTCGTCCACGTCCTCGGGCGTGATGCGCCGCTCGCTCTCCAGGTCCAGCACGACCTCGTTTTGCTCCAAATGAATGAAATCGCCGGGCACGCCGACATAGATTTCCTTAATTTCTCTTCCGGACGACAGCTCCGCTTCGCGCACGGACTTCATAATGGCCTGCTCCACCTCTTCATCCGAGGCGTTCCAGTGGCCGTCGCTGTATCCGTCATAGGGCACGACGCCGAAGCCCAGCAGCTGCGCCGGACCGGAGCCGTTCCCTTCACCCACCAAAGTCACGATCTTGGAGGTTCCAAATTCAATGGCTGCTGCCATGCTCTTCACCTGTGTACTACCTCCCAACCCGTGCAGGATTCTTGTCTGCACAACTTACCCATTCTATTTCTTATTATACTTCAAACTTTCCGCCTTGAAAAGGTCTGCTTTCTCTCCCGCAGGTAAAATCCCCTGACATTTTCTGACTCTTTACAAGTTGGAAACATATGGAAGCGCGCTCAGCCGGCCTCCTCCGGCGCATCCGGCTCCTCAGAAGGCGGCGGCGTCTGCTGGGGCTCGTCCGACGGCGCGGCGCTGGACTCCGGCTCGCTGCCGGCGTCCGGCCCACTGCTGCCGGCATCCGGCTCGCTGCCGGCGTCCGGCGTGGCGCCGGCATCCGGTTCACTGCTGCCGGCATCCGGCTCCGTGCCGCCGTCCGGGGCGGGCGTCTCCTCCGGCGCAAGGTAGGAGGCGTTTTCCCCGGTGGAGACGGTGATCACGCCGCCGGAATACCCCTCGGAGACGAGGATCGGCTCCACCGCGCGCAGCCAGCGGATCTTTTCCGCCATGCCCTCAAAATTTCCCAGGCGCACCTCAAAGCCGCTGACCGTCGTCATCCACAGGTCGGAGACGGCCTCCAGGTTGATCTCGGAGACGAGCTGGATGACGTCTTGGCTGTGCAGCTCGGTCAGGATCGCGCGCAGGGCGTCCATCTGGCTCTCCTGGCTGGCGGCGACGGTCTCGCCCACGGCGGCGCCGCCGACCACGTTCAGGCTGCTGACCACGGGCAGGTCGAGGTCGCCCAGGCCCGGCTGCACCTCCAGGACAAAGCCCGTCTCGTCCACGACGAGGAAGCTGTCCTGGTAGCGGATGGCTGCGCTGGCGCGGCGCTCAAAGACCTGGATGCGCAGCGTATCCGGAAACAGGTAGTCGATGGACTCTACCTCGAAATAGGGGTCTGCGTCGATCTTTGCGCGGATCTCGTCAAAGTTCAGCTTGAAGATGCTCTCCTCGTTGGCGATGGCGGCCAGGTCCACCACGTCCGCCGGATCGCGCGCCTCGCATCCCAGGACCACGACCTCGCGCACGCGCATCGCCTCGCTGCAGGCGTAGGCGCTGCCCGCGACAACCACGAGCAGCAGAAACAGCACAAGATAGATCCGCGCGCGCAATGGGGTCCCCTCCTAACGTCTTTCGTCTGTGATTTCCATTCTTTTGGCCGCGCCGCCCAGCGCGGCGAGCTTTTCCTCCAGCCGGTCGTATCCCCGGTCGATCAGGGCCACGTTCTCCACGACGGACTCCCCCTCCGCCGCGAGCGCCGCGATGCAGAGCGCCGCGCCCGCGCGCAGGTCCCGCGTGTGCACCCGCGCGCCCGTCAGGGCCTCCACCCCGCGCACGACCGCCACGCGCCCGCTGACCTGGATGTCCGCGCCCATGCGGTTCAGCTCCGCCGCGTGGGACATCCGGTTCTCAAACACGTTCTCCACCACGACCGAGGTCCCCCGCGCGAGGGTGAGCAGCGCCATCATCTGGGCCTGCATGTCTGTGGCAAACCCGGGAAAGGGCGCCGTCTCGATCCGGCGCACGGGCCGGGGCCTGTCGCGCATGCGCACGCGCACGCCCTCGCGCAGGGTCTGCACCGTGCAGCCCGCCTCCTTGAGCTTGGCCAGCAGCGCCTGCATATCCTGCGGCCGCGCGTCGCGGACGTAGACGTCCCCGCGCGTCGCCGCGCCGGCCAGCAGCAGCGTGCCCGCGCAGATGCGGTCGGGCAGGGGTTCGTACTCGCACCCGTGCAGGTGCGCGCCGCCGCGGATGTGCACCGCGCCCGATCCCGCGCCGCGCACACGCGCCCCGCAGGCGTTGAGGAAGCGCGCAAGGTCCTGGATCTCCGGCTCGCGCGCCGCGTTGTGGATCACGGTCTCCCCCGGCGCGCAGACCGCGGCCATCATCGCGTTCTCCGTCGCGCCGACGGACGGGTAGTCCAAATGAATCTGCCCGCCGCGCAGGCTCCCCGAGCAGAGGATGTGCCCGTGCCGCTCCTCGATCTGCGCGCCCAGGGCCCGCAGCCCCTGCAGGTGCAGGTCGATGGGCCTCAGGCCTATCTCGCACCCGCCGGGATATGTAAACACCGCGCGGCCGAACCGCGCCAGCACGGGCCCCAGCATGAAGATGGACGAGCGCATCTGCTTGGAGAGCGCCTCGGGCATGACGTGCTCGCTCGCGCCGTCCGTGTCCACGATCAGGTCCATCCCCTCGCGCGCCGTGCGGCAGCCCAGGCTCTCGAGCAGCCGCAGCATGTTGGCAATGTCCGCAAGGTGCGGGCAGCCGCTCAGCCGCACCGGCCCCTTTACGAGCATACACGCCGCAAGCAGCGGCAGCACCGCATTCTTGGCCCCATAGGCCCGAATCTCGCCGGAAAGCGGCCTTCCTCCGCAAATGGAAAACGCCTCCATCAAAACCCCCTCCTGTCCCTGGCAGGATATGTGGCGGGGCGCGCGATGGTGCAGATTTCCCCGGAAAAAATCAGCCCTCGGCGCGCGCCCAGCGCTCCTTGAGGCGGACGAGCGCCGGCGGCGCGACCCGCTCCCGGATGGCGGCCGGCCGCCGCGAGACGGAGACGAGCAGGCCAATGGTCGTAAGGAAGATGGCCATCGTCGTGCCGCCGGAGGTGAAGAAGGGCAGCGGGATGCCCGTGGTCGGCGCAAACCCCGTCACGACCAGGACGTTGATGACGACCTGCAGGGCGATGACCGAGGTCAGCCCCAGCGCAAGATAGGTCCCGAAGCGGTCAATGGCGTTGACCGCGATGCGGTAGCCGAAGTAGATCAGCGCGAGGAACACCCCGAGCACCCCGCACGCGCCCACGAACCCCAGCTCCTCGCCCACGATGGCAAAGATGAAGTCCGAATAGGCGTAGGGCAGGAAGTTGTGCTTCTGCTTGGACAGGCCGAGCCCCGTGCCGAACCAGCCGCCGTTGCCCAGGGCGTAATAGCTCTGCACGAGCTGATAGCCCTCGCCGCGGACGTCCTGCCACGGGTCCAGGAAGAAGACGATGCGCTCCCACCGGTCCGGGATGACGAACCGCGCCAGGATGAAGAAGCCCACGATGGCGATGCTCAGCAGCACGATCAGCGTGCGCTTGCGCATCCCGCCCGCCATGAGCAGGAAGAGCGTGACGAACACCAGCAGGCACGAGGTGGAAAGGTTCGGCTGCGCCAGGACCTCCAGAATCAGCAGGCCCACCGTAAACAGCGCGGCGAAGTTGTTGCGCCAGAACAGGTGCATGGTCTTCTGCTTCTTGTCCATGTAATAGGCCAGGTAGAGCACCACCGCGACCTTGAGGATCTCCGCCGGCTGGATGGAGAGCCAGGTGTGCCCCGGCGGGCCGAAGTACAGCCAGCGGTAGGCGTTGTTGACAAAGGGCGAGCGGATCAGGAAGAAGTGGCCGTCGTTGAAGAACGAAGCGACCGATCCCAGCTTTGGCAGCAGCACCACCAGCCCCAGCATCACCGCGCACGCGCCGCACAGCGCCATGACCACCCAGCGCTGCTTGAGCCAGCGGTAGTCCAGGTGCATGGCGAAGAAGAAGCCGACGCCGCCGACCGCCATGCCGAAGAGCTGCGTCTTGAATTCGCCGAGCGCGTCCTCGCCCTTGACGCTCATCGTGTAGGAGGAGGCGGAGAGCACCATCAGCGATCCCAGCAGCGTCAGGATGATCGTGCAGACCACCACGCCCCAGTCGATGGGCAGGTGCTGCCCGATGACCCACATGTTGCGCAGCGTCCACTTCTGCGGCGCGGGGTCGTTGATGTGGGATCGCCGGCGCTCCGCCTTTTTTCGCTGCTGCGCCGCCTTGTCGGCCGTCTTCATCGCGGTTTTTCCCTCCCTTCCGGGCAATGCGCGCGCCTACAGGCGCGAGACGATCTCCTTGAACACGCGGCCGCGCTCCTCATAGTCCTGGAACATGTCGAACGAGGCGCACGCGGGCGAGAGGAGCACGTTCTCCCCCTCCCTGGCGCAGGACCGCGCAAGGAGCACGGCCTCCTCAAAGGTCTTTGCGTGCAGGATGCTCTCAAAACCGACCGCGCGCAGCGCCCGCTCGATCTGCTCGGCCGTATCCCCCAGGACCACGACCGTGTGGATCTTGCTGGCCAGGATCTCGCGCGCCAGCGGCAGGAAGTCCGTGTGCTTGTCGTACCCGCCGGCGAGCAGGACCGTCGGGGCCTTCATCGCGCGCACCGCGCGGATGGAGGCGTCCACGTTTGTGCCCTTGGAGTCGTTGATGTAGGTCACGCCCTCCACGGTGCGCACCGTCTCGATCCGGTGCTCGACGCCGGGGAAGGTCTTGAGCGTGTGGCGCACCACCGGCGCGGGAACCCCCGCCAGCATGGCGAGCGCCGTGGCGGCCAGGGCGTTTTCCAGGTTGTGCTCGCCGGGGATGCGGATCTCGTCCGCGCGCAGGACGCGCTTCTTGTGCCCATTCAGGGAAAAAACGACCTCTTCGCCCTCGAGGTATGCGCCCGTCTCCACCTCCTGCCGCCGGGAAAAGAACGCCGGCGCGCAGGGGATGCGCTCGGCCATGCCCCGCACGATGGGATCGTCCAGGTTGAGGACCGCGTAGTCGCCCTGCCCCATGTTTTCAAAGATACGCTCCTTGACGCGGATGTATTCCTCCATGGTGCCGTGGCGGTTCAAATGGTCCTCCGTGATGTTGCACATCACCGCGATGTGCGGGTGGAAGGTGGAAATCGTCTCCAGCTGGAAGGAGGAGACCTCCGCCACCGCGACGTCCTCCTCGCCGCACCGCAGCGCGCAGGCCGTAAACGGGTAGCCGATGTTGCCGACCACGTAGGTGGTCTTGCCCAGGTTGCGGAAGATTTCCCCGATGAGGGTGGTGGTGGTGGTCTTGCCGTTTGTGCCCGTCACCGCGTAGAGCGGCGCGCGGGAGACCTGCGCGCCCAGCTCCAGCTCGCCGATGAGTGGGACGCCCGCGGCCTGCACCGCGCGCAGGATCGGCGCCTGCATGGGGATGCCGGGGCTCGTCACGGCAAGGTCGTAGGACTCCAGGTCCGCGGGCTGGGCCTGGTCCCCCAGGCAGCGGCGGATGTCCATGCCCTCCAGGGGCTGGAGCGCCTCTGCGAGCTTCTCCTCCGCCTTGCTGTCGGAGATGGTCACGCGCGCGCCCAGCTCGTAGAGGCACTGCGCCGCGCTCACGCCGGAGCGCGCCATGCCGCACACCAGGACCTTTTTTCCTTCAAAGTTCACGTCTATTCACCGCCTGTTCTTTGTTTTTTCCGTCTTAGAGCGTCGTGGAGAGCAGGCCCACGGCGCAGGCCGCGATCGTGATGAGCGCAAACAGCAGAACGATCTTCCGCTCGGAGACGCCGCTCATCTCAAAGTGATGGTGCAGCGGGGCCATGCGCAGGAGCCGCCGGTGCCGGTACTTGATGGAGAGGATCTGCAGGATGTCCGAAAGGCTCTCCGCCACGTACATCACGCCCATCACGAGGATGAGCAGCGGCTGCCGGAGCAGGAGCGAGGCCATCACATACGCCCCGCCCAGGCCGAAGGACCCCGTATCCCCCATGAACACGCGCGCCGGGTAGGCGTTGAACCGCAAAAAGCCCAGGCACGCACCCGCCGTCGCCGCGCAGAGGACGGACATGGCGCCCGCGGCCTGCGCGTCCACGCCGGCGCTCTGCGCAAAGAGCGCGACAAGGCCCAGGGCCACCATCACGATCATCGTAACGGTCGAGAGCAGTCCGTCCACGCCGTCCATGAGGTTGACGGAGTTGGTCGTGGCCACGATGGTAAACACCGCAAAGGGGATGTACCAAATGCCAAGGTCCCACTGGATGTCCGTAAAGGGGATGTAGATCTTGCTGCCCACGTAGGGGCTGAAGTAGCAGAACAGCGCCGCCGCCAGGGAGAGGAGCACCTGCAGGGCGATCTTCTGCTTGGCGGAGAGCCCCTCCGGCCGCTTGCGCACGGCCTTGATAAAGTCGTCCAGGAACCCGATGCCCCCGAACCCCAGCGCGAAGAGCACCGCGGGCAGCATCAGGCTCCAGCGCGTCTGCGCCGGGGAAAAGACCAGCGCGGCCACGGCCAGGGCGGCAAGGATCATGATGCCGCCCATGATCGGGGTTCCGGTCTTCTTGTTGTGCGTTTCCAGGCCATAGTTGCGCTCCGTCGCGCCAAAGTTCAGGCGCCTGAGCTTCTCGATGACGAACGGCCCCATCGCCAGCACCGCCAGGAAGGCGGCCAGCAGGGCAAAGACCATGCTTTGCATACGGCTTCATCCTTTATGTTGTATTCTCACTCCACAAGCTCCATCTCGCTGAGCAGTTCGCGCACGACGACCTTTTCGTCAAAGGGCAGCTTCCTGCCGCCGATGTCCTGATAGGTCTCGTGCCCCTTTCCGGCCAGGACGATCACGTCCCCGGGCTTGCCCATCTGCATGGCGAAGCGGATGGCCTCGCGCCGGTTTTCGATCACCGTGTAGGGCGCGCCCGTGGGCTGGATGCCCGCCTCGATCTCCCGCAGGATCTCCATCGGGTCCTCCAGGCGCGGGTTGTCGCTGGTCAGGATGGAATAGTCCGCAAGGCGCCCGCTGATCTCGCCCATGATGGGGCGCTTTTCCTTGTCGCGGCCGCCGCCGCAGCCGAACACGCAGATGAGCCGGCCCTTTGTGAACTCGCGGATGGTCTTCAGGATGCTCTCCAGCGAAGCCGGGCTGTGGGCATAGTCCAGGATCACCCGGTAGGGCGTGTGCGTGGGCAGGGGCTCGATGCGGCCCGGCACGACCGTCACGCTCTCCAGGCCCGCCTTGACGTCCGTGGGGCGCATGCCCATCTCCAGGCACGCCACCGCCGCGGCCATGCTGTTGTAGACGTTGAAGATGCCGGAGATGTGCAGGTGCAGCGGGATGCGCACGTCGCGCCAGCTCAGGACGTAGCTGACGCCGCTTTCGTGGATCTCGATGTCGTTGGCATAGGCGTCCGCCGGCATGGAGACGCCGAACGTCGTCGCAGGCACGCGGCCCAGCATGTGCTTTCCGGCCTCGTCGTCGGCATTGACGATCGCGTGGCCGATGTAGAAGGGGTCAAAGAACTTCTCCTTGGCCTTTCGATAGGTTTCCATGGTGCCAAAGTAGTCCAGGTGGTCCTGGGAGAAGTTCGTGAACACGCCCTGTTCAAACTTCATGCCGACGAGCTTGCGCAGGTCCAGCGCGTGGGCCGAAACCTCCATCACGAAGAAGTCGCACCCCGCGTCGCGCATGCGGGCGAGCAGGGCCTGCTCGTCGATGGGGTCCGGGGTGGTCAGGTTGGAGGGTTCCTCCTCTTCGTCGATGTAGGTACACACCGTGCCCATCAGACCCACCTTGTGCCCCGCCTGCCGCGCGATGGCCCGCACGAGGAAGGAGGTCGTCGTCTTTCCCTTTGTCCCGGTGATGCCCACGCCCCGCATGCCGCGGGAGGGATAGCCGTAGAAGCACTGCGCCATGTAGCTCATGGCCGCGCGCGCGTCCGCCACCCGCACCTGGGGCAGGTCCACCGGCAGGCGGCGCTCCACGACCAGGGCTGCGGCGCCCTTTTCCGCCACCTGCTGGGCAAAGCTGTGGCCGTCCACGCGCAGGCCCGGCAGGCAGAAGTACAGGTCCCCCGCCTTCACCTTTCTCGAGTCGCAGGCAAGGCCCGCGATTTCGGCCTCCCCAAATACCTCCGGGCTGTCCGGCAGGCTGCTTGCAAGCTGAGTCAGTTTCAAGTGTGTTCCTCTCCTTTATGCTCTGGTCCTCTCATCGGGTTTTCTCTTCTCTTTTTCTGCGCCGATTCCTACTCAAAGGTGACCACGACCTCGGTCCCTGCCGCGACGCGCTCGCCGGGCTCCGGGTCCTGGGACACGCAGATGCCGCTGCCGTCGATCTTCATCGTCAGGCCGACCTCGCGCAGTTCGCGGTTGGCCGGCACCAGGGACAGGCCCGTAAGGTCCGGCACATCCACAAGGCCGTCGTCCTGGGGCTCCACGTACTCGGTGTAGAGCACGACGAGCGAGCCCTCCGGCACCTCGGCGCCCGCGGCGGGGAGCTGTCCTTCGATCGTCTGCCCCAGGCCGGAGACCATGACGCGCAGGCCTGCGTTGTTCATGGCGGCGCTGGCGGACTCGACCGTGCTGCCCGTGACGCCCGGCACCTCGACGGTGCTGCCGGCCAGCTCCTCCTCGCCCTCCTCGTACTCGGGCTCGACCCCCAGGTACTTGAGCGTCTCCTCCAGGATCATGCGCGCGTAGGGCGCGGCCACGGTGGAGCCGTAGTCCGGGCGGACGCTCGGCTCATCCACGATGAACAGCAGGCCGATCTCCGGGTCGTCCATGGGCGCAAAGCCCAGGAAGGAGCAGACGTGCAGGTCGTTGGAGACCTTGCCGTTGACGTACTTCTGCGCGGTGCCGGTCTTGCCGCCGACGCGGTATCCGGGGATGTAGGCGTTGCGGCCGCCGCCGTTTTCCACGGCGTTCTCCAGCAGGTCGCGCATGATGGCGGAGGTCTGCTCGGAGATGGGGGTGCCCAGGACCTCCTTGCCGTAGCTCTCGACCACTTCGCCCTCGTCCGTCAGGATCTCCTGGACGATGTGGGGCTTGAGCAGCTCGCCGCCGTTGACCGCGGCGCTGCACGCGGTCAAAAGCTGCACGGGCGAGACGGAGACGCTCTGGCCAAAGGCCACGCGGGCGATGTCCACGTCCTTTACATATTTATAGGCGATCATCTGGCCGCTCGTGGCGCCGGGGAGGTCGATGGGGACCTCCATGCCGATGCCGAAGTCGTGCAGCCCGTCGTAGAAGGTGTCGATGTCCATGCGCAGCGCCAGCTCCACGAACACGGGGTTGCAGGAGTTGGCCACCGCGTCCACCAGCGTCTCGGACCCATGGGGGTTGCCCGTGCGCCAGCAGGAGATCTTGTCGCCGTCGACGATGGTGTATCCCTTGCAGTAGAAGGTGTCGTCCACGCTGGTGACGCCGTTCTCCAGCGCAAGGGCCGTCGTCAGGATCTTGAAGGTGGAGCCGGGCTCATAGGCGTCCTGCACGCAGGAGTTGCGCATCAGGGCGGACAGCTGCGTCAGGTCGTCGCGCGGCGGGTCGTTCAGGTCGAAGTCCGGCTTGTTGACCATGCCCAGGATCTCGCCGGTCTTGACGTTCATCATCACGACCTGCACGCCCTGGGCACCCGTTTCCTCCAGCGCCTGCTCGGCCACGCTCTCCATGACGGATTGGATGACGTAGTCCACCGTCAGGCGAACGGTGTACCCGTTTTCGGGCGGGATGTACTCCTCCTCGCCCGTCTCCATTCGGCGCGCGCCCGCGTCGATCTCGGTCACGACGCGCCCGTCCGTTCCGCGCAGGTACTCGTCCAGGCTCTTTTCCAGCCCCTCCTGCCCTTCGCCCGAGACCGTGCAGAACCCCAGCACCTGCGTCAGGAACGCGCCCATCGGGTAGACGCGGACCGTGTCCTCGCTCACGGAGATGCCCTGCAGGTTTGCGGCCTCCACCTGGTCGCCCAGCTCGATCTTGACCTGGCGCGCCAGGCGCACGCTGTTCTGATCGGTGTCGGTGATCTTGTCGTAGACCTCCTGCGCGTCCAGGTCGAGGATGTTGGCCAGCGTCTGCGCGGTGCTGCGGATGCGCAGCTCCTTGTCCGCAGCGTCCTCGCTGTCATCGCCCACGACGTCCCCGGGCGATGCGGTGATGGTCACTGAGCTTGCCGACTGCGCCAGCACCTTGCCGTTGACGTCCACGATCTCTCCGCGCTTGGCGGTAACCGTAAACGACCGCGTCCACTGCGAGAGCGCGCGGCTCTGCAGGTTCGCGCCGTCGATGATCTGGATGTAGAAGAGGCGCGAAACCATGACCACAAAACAAAGAACAACAAGACAAAAGAGCCAGCCAATCCGGTTCTTCGTCTTGTCGGTAGGGGACGTATTCGGCATGCAGGGGTTTCTCCTTTCCGCAGGACTGCTCGCACCTCTTTCTCTTTTTCTATCGATCGGGCGAAACGGGGGTCTTTTTTCTGCGATGCGCCGCCGCCGTCAGGGCAGGGCGACGACGCGCGTGTCTTCCTTTTTTGCGTAATCCATATGCAGGTTTTCCCGGGCGTAGTCCTGAATCTTGCTGATGTCGCCCTGCATGTTGATCTCCACCTGCAGCTCTTCCAGGCGCCTCTGCTGATCCTCGATCTGCGCGGTGAGGGCGCGCTGCTCGACGACCATGTTCTCCAGCTGCACGTAGCGCAGCAGCAGCGTGTAGATGCCGCCGGCCACGGCCAGCACCGCCACGATGCCCACCGCGGCAAACAGCGCCTGCACGCGGTGCTGACGGCGGCGAGCCTCCTCCGCCTCGGCCTCCGCCCGCTCGCGCGCCTCCTGCTCGCGGCGCTGGCGCTCGGCCTCTGCGCGCTGCCAGGCGTGGCGCTGCACGGTGCGGTGGTTGACCTCGGCGTGGGTGAGCCGCTGGGTCGCGGGCTCGGGGTCGTAATAGGCGCGCGTGGGCTCGGCGCGGCGGCGGTCCTGGCGGGACCGCGTGTCCTGCGTCGGCTCCTCCCGGCGGGGACGGCGCTGCCGCTCCTCGCGCCGGTCGGGCGCGCGGCGGGTGGTCGGCTCCTCCGCCGCGCGAGCGCTGCGGCGCACGGTGCTCCCGGCTACGTAGTAGTCATCGGCATCCAGGCCCGGGGTTCTCTTGTGCACCGGCATGGCAACGTCCTCCTTACTTTAACGATAGCGGGTATCGATTGTTTCAAATTTCCAGCGGTCCCTCGCCCCGCTCAAAGGCGCGGACCTTGGCGCTGTGGGCGCGCCGGTTCTGCTCGCACTCCTCCGCGCTCGGCAAAACGGGCTTGCGCGTGACGATGCGCCCGGCGCTCTTCTTGCCGCAGACGCACACCGGGCTCTTCGGCGGGCAGGTGCAGGGGTTCTGCATCGTCTGGAACGCGCGCTTGACGGCCCGGTCCTCCAGGGAGTGGAAGGTGATGACCACGAGCCGCCCGCCGGGCTTCAGGCACGCGAGCGCGTCGCGCAGCGCGCCGGGCAGGAGCGACAATTCGGAATTTACCTCGATGCGGATGGCCTGGAACGTGCGCCGCGCGGGGTGGGAAACCTCCCGCCGCGCCGCGGCCGGCACCGCCGCGTCGATGACGCGCACCAGGTCCATCGTCGTGCGCAGGGGCCGCGCCTCCACGATGAACTTGGCGATGCGCGCGGCCCACTTCTCCTCCCCGTACTCCCACAGGATTCTCGCGATCTCCTTCTCCGGGTAGGTGTTGAGCACGACCTCCGCCGTGAGGGGCGCGCTCTGGTCCATGCGCATGTCCAGCGGCGCGTCGTGGTGGAAGGAGAATCCCCGCTCCGGGTTGTCCAGCTGGTAGGAGGACACGCCCAGGTCCATCAGCACGCCGTCGACCTTGTCCACCCCGACGGACTGTAAAAGCGAAATGATGTTCGCATAGTTTCCGTGGAGGGAGCAGAACCGGTCGCCAAAGGCGGCCAGCCGCTCGCCGGCTGCCCGCAGCGCATCTGTGTCCCGATCGATCCCGATGACCCTGCCGCGCGTGCGGGCGAGGATCTCCGCCGTGTGCCCCCCGCCGCCGAGCGTCGCGTCGACGAACACGCCCTCCGGCCGCTGCGCGAGGTTGAGCAGCTCCATGCACGGCTCCAGCAGGACGGGAATATGTGCAAAATCCATTTAGGTCTCCTCAATGAAGCGGAAGAACGCGTCCCGGTTCCAGACCTCCACGTGGCGGCCCGCGCCGGAGACGACGACGTCCTTTTCCAAGCCGGCGTACTGCCGCATGGTGGTGGGGATGAGCAGCCGCCCCTGGCGGTCCATCTCGTTGTCGTCCACGGAGGTGGCCAGCAGCTTTCGCATCTGGTCGTAGGCCTCCCCGTCGCTCTCCTCGATCTTCTCGAACTTTTCATAGACGGCGTTCCACTCCGAGAGGGAGTAGAGGCAGATGCAGTTGTTCCGGCCGCGCATCATGGCGATGGTCTTGCCCAACTGCTCGCGGAACTTGGAGGGGATGGTGATGCGTCCCTTGGGGTCGAGGCTGTGCTCGTAATACCCGGAATACCGGTCTGCCACGGGACTCCCCCTCCTTTCTCTGGGCGCTTCGCCCACATTCGCCGCCGTTTTAGGGAGCGTCCTCCACGTTCTGCCACGACGCTCCACTTGGATGTATATATTCTCCACCCCGCCGCGTTTTCCTCCCCGAATTTCTGGAAGGGCACAAAAAAACAGATGGAAAATTTCGACAAAAAGCTGCCTTAGGCGTTTTTCCCCCCTTCCGCCGTGCATTTCGCGCTCCATTTAGGGAAAACACGTTCGTTTTTCCTGCTTTTTCTCCTGGCGGACCGCGCGCCCGGAATCCCCTGTCCGCCATTCAAGATCTTGCCGCTCCATGAAACCCCGGTGAATCAAAACCGCTCCGCGGGCAAAAAACGGGGACTGTCCGCGGCTTTTCGCGAACAGTCCCCGTTTTTCTTTGCTTGTATCCTGCGGCGCCGGAAGATTCACGCGCCGGCGAGCGCCTCGCCCTGGGCGATCTCCCGCAGCCGGAAGCCCAGCCCGTCGCAGGAGACCTGGTGGTAGACCACGCCGTTCCGCTCCCCGGAGAACGCGCCGCGGAGCCCCTCGGCGTGGAGGTGGCCGTAGACGCAGTGGCGGACGCCGTAGCGCTCCAGCAGCTGCGTAAACTCGCTGTCCTCCTGCCGCTCGTTGAAGGGCGGGTAGTGCAGCATCGCCACGATGGGGAGCCCCGGGCCCTTGCGCGCGGCGTCCTGCAGGGAGAGCTCCAGGCGCAGCACCTCGCGCCGGTAGATCTTGAGATCCTGCGCGCTGGAGGCGGGCGCAGCGATGGTCCAGCCGCGCGTTCCGGCAAAGGCGATGCCCTGCAGAACCCGGGCGTCGTTCTGCAGGGCGTAGTTTCCCTCCGGCAGCAGGGCGCGCACGCGCGTGAGGGAGGACCACCAGTAGTCGTGGTTTCCGCGCAGGAGGAGCTTCTGTCCCGGCAGCGCGCAGATGGCGGCGATGTCCTGCGCCGCCTCCTCCAGCGTCATGGCCCAGGAAAGGTCTCCGGGCAGCAGCACCACGTCCTCCGGCAGGACGCGCGCGCGCCAGTCCTCGCAGATCTTCTCAAAGTGCCTCTCCCAGTGCGCGCCGAAGACATCCATGGGTTTTCCCTGGCTTCCGGGCAGGTGGAGGTCTCCGATCGCAAACACGCGCATGGGCCCTACGCTCCTTTCCCCGTCCTCACTTTCTGCGGACGTCCTCGGGCTTGTCGTTCTCGGTCTCTTCCTCGTCCTCCAGGTCGTCGTCCATGCCGAGCTCCTTGTGGATCTCGCTGTATTCGTTGGAGGGGATGTCCTCGTCGACGTCGATGTCGATCTCCTCCAGCTCGCTCGTGGCCTCCAGGGCGGTCACGTCGCTCTCCTCGGGGACGGTCTCCTCTTCGCCGACGTCCGTGACGACGCCCTCCTGCAGCTTGAGCTCCTTCAGGCACGCCGCGCACAGCTCCTCGCCGGGCACAACGGGGTGCTCGCCGCAGGCAGAGCACAGCTCCAACTCCTCGTGCTCGTCTTCTCCCCGCATCTCGCGCTTGCAGACCGAGCAGTAGCGCTCCGTGTCGGGAATGTAGTTCAACTCGCAGCGCGGGCACTTGATGTAACCCATAACGATCCCTCCAGATCCTTTTTCCAATGGTTTGGCAGCAGCGTATGCTGGACGCAACGGTAGCGTGCATGGAAACCGCCGAAAAAATCGGATTCCCACGCCAAATTCCGCCTGTGCCGCCGCTTCGTCCTTTTTTATCGGAGATCATTATATAACGAACGGCAGCCGTATGCAAGCAGAACTCTCTGCGTTTTCGGAAAAACTCCATTCTTAACATTCGTTTGATTTTGCGCATTTGAAAGATGTTTATGGGTTCATAATTTTTGTAAGCCTCGGTTTGTCCAGGATTTCGGCATTTGTGTTCAAAATTTCTTCGTTTTATTTTACAAAAACTTTATTGACGAAATAGAGCCCCCGTGCTATATTAATTCATGACAGGTTACCTTCTTTCGAATCATATCCTTTTTAAGGCATATCTGCATCCTATTTGCTGATTCGTCAGCTCACTTCTATCGGCCTATCAAGAGGTACCTGCGCTGAACGCCGCGGTCAATTGCTAGAATTGACCGCCTTTTCTTTGTCTATACGGGGGCGCGGAAAATCCGGCCCCTTTTGCGGAGGAATGGAACATGTACGAGGCGGAACTCTTTTCCCAGCGCGTCTGCATCGAGGCGGCGCCGGAGCTCTTCTCCCCGTCCGCTGCGGACCGGGGCACGCTGGCCATGGCCTCGCAGGTGGAGCTCTTGCCCGGCCAGACGCTCCTGGACCTGGGGTGCGGCGCGGGCCTTGTGGGCATTGCGGCGGCAAAGGTCCTGGGCGAGGGCGCCGTGGTCCTGACGGATGTGGACCCCGCAGCCGTGGCCTGCGCGCGGGAGAACGCGGCGCGCAACGGCGTTGCGGGCGTGCGCATCGTGCAGGGCGACGCGCTGGAGGCCGTGGATGCGACCGGCTTTGACTGGATTCTCTCCAATCCTCCCTACCACGCGGACTTTTCCGTGCCCAAGCGGTTCATCGAAAAGGGCTTCAACCGCCTGAAGGTGGGCGGATGCCTGGTGATGGTGGTCAAGCGCCTGCCCTGGTACCGCAACAAGCTGACAGCGGTCTTCGGCGGCGTGCGCGTGCGCGAGGTCGACGGCTACTACGTCCTGACCGCGCAGCGCCGCGCGCTGCACTACGCGGAAAAGAAAGTCAAGCCGCGCAAGGGCTGAACCGGGCGCGCGGTTTCTCCTTAATTAAATAGGAAGGCGTCCCGTTGTACGGGACGCCTCAGCTTGTCGAAAAACCTGCTGTGGCAATTAAGCCAGAGCAGGTTTTTTGCGTGCAAGCAAGACCGAAAAAAGGAAAAATATCGAACTAGCAGCTGTATTTTGCCCTAATCTTGTTCGGTTGCCGCCATCCGGTGCAGGATGGCGGCAATTCCATTTCCAGGTGGCCAATTTTTTTAGATTCATGGCAGCAAACTTAAGCTTCACCCAGTTCGTTACC
>CAJFMX010000005.1 GCA_904393115.1 uncultured Clostridia bacterium | reverse complement strand
GCGGGTGGGATTCGAACCCACGAGCCCGTGAGGACTACCTGATTTCGAGTCAGGCCCGTTATGACCACTTCGATACCGCTCCCTATATGTTCAGCCGTCATTTTTTCCTGCCTTTTTCCGGTGAAAAAGGGCTTTGGAAAGAACTGACGGAAAGAACAGCAAACTTATTTAATTTTCGAACCGTGGAAAACCCGCACGGTTACAAGGTTTTTGGTGGACGAAACGGACAGCTTCCCGCAAGATTTCGAGTCAAGCTCGTTACGACCACTTCGATACGTCTCCAGATCGAAACATTTTTCTCGGCGGTTTCCCGCCGGAAAAACGTGAAAAGCGAGAACGGATTTGCAGGCAAGGGCGTGCCCGGCGGCCGCGCCGACCTGCTACGGCCCGTTGGATACACGGGGCCGCGCTCCAAAGCCCGATGCCGAAACAACGGCACCAAACGGAACGCAACTATTATAGCAGATCGGGCGGACAAAAGCAATTAAAAACTTGCGCAAAACCGGGCGGGATTCGAAAAAACTCAGCAGGTCGCGCCGCCGACGGTGTGCTTGCCCAGGATCTCCTCCTTGCGCTGGAGCAGGTCGTCGGAGAGGAGCTGCGCCTCGACGTTCTCAAAGCCCAGGCGCGCGATGGTGTCCGCAAAGCGCTCGCCGGGGATGCCCTGGTCGCGGAAGAGCAGGAGCGCCTTCTCCAGTACGTCCAGAACCTCCTGCTCGGAGGGGAAGACCTTGTGGAGCGCCTGGCCCTGCGCCACCTTCTTGCCCCAGCGCCCGCCGATGCAGATGCGGTAGCCGTAGGCGCCCGTCTCCAGCGCCTTGAAGGGGCACTTGCCGATGCAGCGGCCGCAGTGGTTGCAGGCGTTCGGGTCGATGACCAGGCCCGCGTCCGTCAGCTTCGCCGCGCCGATGGGGCAGTTCTTCTCCACCGCGCAGGTCTTGCAGGTGCGGCACTTCTCGGATTCAAAGGCCGGCACGCGCTGGCCGATGATGCCGAAGTCGTTCAGGTCCGGCTTTACGCAGTTGTTCGGGCAGCCGCCCAGGGCGATCTTGAACTTGTGGGGCAGCTCGACGCCGTGCCAGCCCTCGTAGAACATCTTGTGGATCTTCTCCGAGAAGGCAAAGGTGTCGTACAGGCCGTACTGGCAGGTCGTGCCCTTGCAGGAGACCACCGGGCGCACCTTGCTGCCCGTGCCGCCCGTGGCGAGCCCTTCTTCGGCCAGATACGCGCGGATGGGCGCGACGTTCTCGTAGGGCACGCCCTGGATTTCGACCGTCAGGCGCGTGGTCATGGCCACTTCGCCGTTGCCGAACTTCTCCGCCGCCTCCGTGATGCGGCGCATGCGCGCGTTGCTCAGCTTGCCGTTGCCGGTGATGACGCGGCAGTTGAAGTTGTTGGTGCCCTTGCAGTGCAGGAAGCCCAGGGCCTTGACCTCCTTGATTTGCGCGGGGGTCAGCGTGCAGGTGGAGGGCGCCTGCTCCTGGCCGTTCAGGCGGGCGATGTGCGCTTCCAGCACGTCCGCGCCGAGCAGCACCGCGTCCAGACAGCGGAAGGCCTCCGTAAAGCGCTGGGGCTTGATGTCGTCGCAGTTCACGGCGGAGAGCGCCTTTGTGAACTCGGCGACCAGGCGCGCGTTGTCCGTCTTGATGCCGTCCGGCTGGGCGAGCTTGGTCTTGGGGTAGAGGACGCCCAGCGCGGCCAGGCTCCCCGTCAGCGCGCCGCAGACGCTGCCGCAGCCCATGCCGCCGCCAAAGCCGGAGAGCAGGGCGAAATCCGCTTCCGTCAGATTCAGACCATAGGCCTCGTTCGCCGCGCGCAGGAGGGATTCCGCGCAGTTGCGGCGCTGCTCCAGATAGTACTTTTTGACATAGTCTCTCAGCATAGGTCACGACTCCTTTTCGTGCATTCTCCTTCTTTCATGATAGCGCAGAATGCAGCATATGTAAAATACAAATTGTTTGATGGTTCCCATCGTTCTTTGGCTATGGATCTTCCGGCTGCCACTGGGCGCAGAGGTCCAGGAAGGCGCGCAGGCGCTCGCCGATGAACTTATCCCGGTGCACCGCCACGGAGAACCAGCGCGTAAAGTCGCAGTCGGAGACGGGCACGGCGGCAAGGCCCTCGCCCTGGCCGCGCAGCAGGCAGGGCGACAGCAGCGCCACGCCAAAGCCCTGGCGCACGGCGTTGAGGATGGCCTGCGTGTTGTTGCATTCCCAGGCGACCTGCGCGCGCAGGCCCCGCTCCTCAAACACGCGGTCCAGCGCGGCGCGCGTGTCGCTGCCGCGCTCCCGCAGGAGCAGGGGCGCGGCGGCGATCTCCGCCAGGGGCACGCCCGCCCGCCCGGCAAAGGCGCTGTCCTGCCGGCAGATGAGCAGAAGGCAGTCGCGGATCACGGGCGTGGCCAGCAGGTCGCGGCTGCGCACGCGCCCCTCCACGAGCGCCGCGTCCAGCCGGTTGGTCAACAGCTGCTGCTCGATGACGCGCGTGTTGTTGCACAGGACGCGCGCGGGCGGGCCGGGCAGGCGGCGCAGGAGGTCCCCGATGACGCAGGCGCCCACCGTCACCGTCGCGCCGATGCGCAGCGGCGTGTCGTCCGCAAGGCTCCCCATGCGGCGGTCGGCCTCCTCGCGCAGGGAGAGCATCCGCCGCGCATAGCCCGCCAGGGTCTCCCCCTCCGGGGTGATGTAGAGCTTTTTCCCCAGGCGCTCGAAGAGGCGGACGCCGTACTCCTTCTCCAGGTCCGCGATGACGCCCGAAACCGAGGGCTGCGAGATGTACAGGGTCTCCGCCGCGGCGCGCATGCTGCCCGTATCCACCACGGCGAGAAAGACTTCCATCGCTCGAAGGGTCATGGAGCTCCCTCCTTCCATAGGCTTTCCCCTATCAGTATAATCGCAGGAGAGGGAATGTTCAAGCGCGCAGGGATTGGGTATAATGGAGGAAGAAAGAAAACTTGGAGGTGTGGAACATGAAACTGGTCATCATCGGCGGCGTTGCCGGCGGGGCCTCGGCGGCGGCGCGCGCCCGGCGCCTGGACGAAAAGGCCGAGATCCTCCTGCTGGAGCGCGGCGCGTTCATCTCCTTTGCGAATTGCGGACTGCCCTACTACGTGGGCGGCGTCATCACCGACGAGGACGACCTGACCCTGCAAACGCCCGAGAGCTTCCGCGCGCGCTTCAACGTGGACGTGCGCGTGAACAGCGAGGTCACGAAGATCGACCGCGCGGCCCATGCGGTCACCGTGCGCGAGGCGGGCGGCAGAACCTATGCCGAGACGTATGACAAGCTCCTCATCGCCACGGGCGCGGCGCCCCTCGTGCCGAACCTTCCCGGCCTGGACGGCGGCTCCGTCTACACCCTGCGCAACATCCCGGACACGCTGCGCATCAAGGCGGCCGTGGATGCGCTCCAGGGCAAGGCGGGCGCAAAGGCCGTGGTCGTGGGCGGCGGCTACATCGGCGTGGAGATGGCGGAAAACCTCGCGCACGCGGGCCTGGAGGTCACGATCGTGGAGATGGCGGACCACCTCATCGCCCCGCTGGACCTGGACATGGCGGCGGACGTGCACAACTACCTGCGCGCCAAGGGCATCCACCTGCTGCTGAACACCGCGGTCACCGGCGCGGAGCCGGGCTTCGTCTGCACGGCGGAGGGCAAGATCCCCGCGGACCTGGTCGTGCTGAGCATCGGCGTGCGGCCGGAGAGCGCGCTGGCCAAGGACTGCGGCCTGGCCTGCAACGCGCGCGGCGGCATCCAGGTGGACGACCACATGCGCACGCAGGACCCGGACATCTACGCCGTGGGCGACGCGGTGGAGGTGACGGACTTTGTCACCGGCAAGCCGGCCATGATCCCCCTGGCCGGGCCCGCCAACCGCGAGGGGCGCATCGCCGCGGACAACCTCTTCGGCCGCGACAGCGCCTATACCGGCACCCAGGGCTCGTCCATCCTCAAGGTGTTCGACATGGCGGTGGCCACCACCGGCCTTTCGGAGAAGGCCGCGCGGGCGCAGGGCTATGACTGCGACAAGATCTTCACCTACTCGGCCAACCACGCCAGCTACTACCCGGGCAGCACGATGCTCTCCCTCAAGGTCCTCTTCGAGAGGGCGACCGGGCGCATCCTCGGCGCGCAGGCGGTGGGCTTTGACGGCGTGGACAAGCGCATGGATGTGCTGGCGACGGCCATGCGCTTTGGCGCCAAGGTGCAGGACCTGACGCGCCTGGAGCTCTGCTACGCGCCGCCCTTTGGCTCGGCCAAGGACCCGGTCAACATGGTCGGCTTCGTCGGCGAGAATCTGATGAACGGCACGGTCCGCCAGTTCCATTGGTCGGACGTCGCAGACCTGCCGCGCGACGGCAGCGTGCAGCTCGTGGACGTGCGCACGCCCGCCGAGTACGCGCGCGGCCACATCGAGGGCTTTGTGAACCTGCCGCTGGACGGCCTGCGCGGCCTGCTGGACAAGCTCGACCCCGCAAAGCCCGTCTACGTGCACTGCCACAGCGGCCTGCGCAGCTACATCGCCTGCCGCCTGCTCACGGGCGAGGGCTTTACCTGCTACAACCTCGCGGGCGGATACCGCCTGTGGGCCGCCATCCAGCAGGCGCAGACGCCGGCGGACCACCCCTGCTACTTCAAGAACTGATCCCGCCTCTCGCGGAAACGCCGCCCTTCGCATGCGCGAAGGGCGGCGTTTTTCAGCCGAGGAGGACGTCCAGCAGCATCATCACGACAAAGCCCAGCAGGACGGAGAGGGTCCCGGCGTTCTGCCGGTCCGCGCAGCAGGCCGAGGGAATGAGCTCGCGCACCGAGACCAGGAGCATCGCCCCCGCGGCAAAGGCGAGCAGCCAGGGCATCGCGGGCTGCGCAAAGGAGACGAGAAACACCGTGAAGACCCCGAACAGGGGCTCCACAACCGCCGTCAGCGCGCCGATGGCAAAGGCCCGCGCGCGGGAAGCGCCCTCCTGCAGGAGCGGCAGCGAGATCGCCGCGCCCTCGGGCAGGTTCTGGATGCCGATGCCCAGCGCGAGGGAAGACGCGCTAAGCAGGGACGCCGGGTCCCCGGCCTGCGCGGCCAGCGCAAAGGAGAGCCCCACCGCCATGCCCTCCGGGATGTTGTGCAGCGTCACGGCCGTGATGAGCAGCGCCGTCTCCCGGCTCGACTGGCGCAGGGGCGCGGGCGTGCGGCCGCTTTGGCGCAGGCGGTCCATCCACGCGCCCAGCAGGAGCAGAAAGGCCGTGCCCAGCGCGATGCCCCCAGCCGCGGGGAGCCCGGGCGCAAGCCCCTGCGCCTGCGCGCTCTCCATGGCCGGGATGAGCAGCGACCAGATCGTCGCCGCGAGCATGACCCCGGCCGCAAAGCCGAGGCAAACGCGCTGGGCCCTGGCCGAGGGCGCGCGCCGCTGCGGGGAAATCAAAAAAACCACCGCTGCGCCCAGCGCGGTCATCCCGAAGGTGAAGCCCGTGCCCAGCGCAGCGCATGTGAGTGCGTTCATGTCCATCTACCTCCCCTGCATAGGGTATGCAGGGACCGGCGTGCGCGTGCGGAGCAAAACGAGCGGGAACCGTTGGGGAAGCGGTTCCCGCTCGTCGGGCTTTGGCAGGGGATCAGTCGCGGACGGACTCGGACTCCCAGTCGAGCACGTCGCCGGTGGTGGCGTCGATCTGGAACTCGTACTCGGTGCCGTTGTAGATCAGCTCGCCCTCGTAGACCAGGCGGCCGTCGTCGCGCTCCAGGTGCAGGCGGACGTCGGAGGCGGAGGCGCCGGAGACGCGCGCCACGACCGTGGCACGGGCCTCGTCCTCGCTGATCGCAGCGCCGGCGGCCTCGGTGGAGCTGACGTAGTCGTCGTCGATCTCGGAGTCGTGGCTGCGGATCTCGCCGGTGGCGGCGTTGATGTCGTAGTCGTACTCGCGGTTGCCGACGTAGAAGTTCACCTCGTACTCCTGGACGCCGTCGTCACGGCCGAGCTTGACGCGCATGCGCTCCGTCTCGCTCTCGCTGACGCCCGCGTGGTCCAGGGCGATCTGCTTGGCTTCCGCCTCGGTGATGGCCGCGCCGGAGGAAGCGGAGGCCGCCGCGGGCGTCGCGCTGGGCGCGCTGGCGATGTTGTAGTCGTCCTCGATCTCGGAGTCAAAGCTGCGGATGGTGCCGGTGGCCGCGTCGATGTCGTAGTCGTACTCGCGGTTGCCGACGTAGAAGGTCACTTCGTACTCCTGCACGCCATCGTCATAGTCGAGCTTGACGCGCAGGCGGTCGGTCTCGCTCTCGCTGATGCCCGCGTGGTCCAGGGCGATCTGCTTGGCATCCGCCTCCGTGATGCGGCCGGAGACATCGGTCGGCTGCGGGGTGTTGATGGAGACGCTCTCGCCCGCGGTGGGCAGGGTCTGCGTGCTGTCGTCCGTCTGTGAGGAGACGACCGAGGAGGTCTTGGTGTTGGCCGGCGCGTTGGCGTCGGGCGAGGCGATGGGCTGGGTCACCTGGGAGGAGTCCGCCGGCGCGGTGCACGCGGTGAGCAGGGCGGCAGAGAGGCCGAGGGCAGCGACGAGAAGGGCGAAATTCTTTTTCATATCTTGTAGTCTCCTTTCGGGGTTTGTGTTCCCTTGTTGTTGACTATAGGATAAAGCCCAAAGATGAAAGAGACATTAAAGTGAAAAAGAATCTGCAAAGAAAATTGTTAAGAACGTGAAAACTGCGGCGCCTCAGGCGACGGAGACCTGAAGGCCGTCCGAGGTGAGGACGACCTGGCCGTAGACCGTTCCGTAGACCTTTGCGCCCAGGGCCTGGAGGAACTCCACGACACTGTCGTCGGGCATGTCCTCCTCGTCGCAGGTGATGACCGCGTACTTCGGGGAGACGGAGGTGAAGAACGCCTCGGACTGCGCGCAGGCGCGGCCATGGTGCGGCACCTTGAGCACGTCGTAGCGGCGCAGATCGGGGGAGGCGAGGTATTCCGCCAGGCGCGTTTCCTCCGCGTCGCCCGCAAAGAGGAAGGAGGTCTGGCCGTAGAGCAGCTCCAGGAAGATCGAGTAGTCGTTGGACTCCTCGTACTCCGCCTGCGCGCCGGGCAGGAGCGTGATCTGCGCCTGGCCCAGGGCGAGGTCCACGGGCTCCGTCGGATGGACCGGCTCGATGCCTGCGGCCGTCAGCGCCGCGATGTACTGGTCGTACTGCTTGTTGCCCTTGTCGTAGTCCGGGGCGTAGATCGTGCCGATGGGGACGTTTTCGATCAGCGCGTCCGCGCCGCCGATGTGGTCCTTGTCCAGGTGCGTCAGCAGGAGGAAGTCCAGCGAGGAGATGCCCTTTGCGGAGAGCAGGGCGAGGATCTCCTCGGCATCGCCCTGGTTGCCCGCGTCGATCATGGCGGCGCGGCCCTCCGCCTCCAGGAGGATGCAGTCCGCCTTGCCGACGTCAAGGAACGTCACGGTGAGCGTGGGCAGGCTCCCGTCCGGCCGCCCGGCGGCGCAGCCGCTCAGCAGCAGCAAGGCCGCGAGAAGAAGCGCGCAAAGCCGTTTCATGGAAGAAACGCCTCCTTTCCCTTTCCAAATCTGCGCGGGAGAGATAGACAAATGCCCCCTTTTGCGCGGGGCAAAGAGGGGGCTAGGCGTCAAGCGATCTCGTTCTGGAAGGCGACGAGCGTTGCATCCATCACGCCGGGGATGCCCAGAAGGTTGTCCACGATGTTGGAGCGGTTGCCTTGCAGGCGCAGCTCGAGGGTCATCTCGACGCCGTTGCGCGTTGCGGTCTTGGACTTCAGGCGGTAGCGGGGAACCATCTTGTTCACGGCGTTGGTGACTTCCTTGGCGTAGCGGTCGTCGTAGTGCACGACGAGCAGGTAGTTCTGCCCCGTCTGGTTGCTCGTGAAGGAGAGGACGAGCAGGATCACCGCGATGACCAGGGTGCCGATGATGGAGAAGAGGATGAAGTTCGCGCCGACGGTGATGCCCACGGCGATGGCCCAGAACATGTAGACCGTGTCCATCGGGTCCTTGACCGCGGTGCGGAAGCGGACGATGGACAGGGCGCCGACCATGCCCAGGGAGAGCGCCGGCGCGGAGCTGATGCACATGATGACCAGCGTCGTCACCATCGAGAGCATGATGAGCGAGAGGTTGAAGCTGTGGCTGTAGAGCACGCCGCGGTAGGTCTTCTTGTAGATGAAGTAGATGACCATGCCCAGCAGGAACGCGATGCCCAGGGAGATGAGCACGTTCGGCAGCGTCAGGTTCTGCGTGGAGAGCGAGAACCCGGATAAGAAGTTATCCTTAAAGACGTCCGAAAAATTTGTCGTGGTGTTGTTGTCCATGGGTTGATCTCCTCCTATACGTGAAACTTACAGGTTAAACTCGTAACGCCGGCAGAGCGTGTACTTCGAAATGGCGCTGCGCTGCGCAGGGACCGAGGAGACGATCGGCAGGATGTACGAGGGAAAGCGCCGGTTGTACTTGATCTCCAGGATCGTCTGGTTGTGGTCCAGGCAGGGATAGGTGGGCAGCTGCGGGTCGAACAGGTCCGTCGAAAGGTAGCCCGTGCGCAGCTGCTTGTCCAGCGTCACGCGCGTCTCCTCGCAGGGGTGGACGTACGCCTCGCGCACGTAGTCCACGATCACAGCCGGGCGCAGCAGGTAGGTCGTCATCATGCGGTAGACGTCCTGCAGCAGGGGGTGGTTCAGCCGCTCCAGGCCGTAGGGGTCGCCCGCGATGATCTGCTCGGCCAGGTCGCGGGAGATGGCGCAGCTCATCTTGCTGATGAACTCGCCGCCCTTGCTCTTGCGCTCCAGGCGGATGACGCGGTCCGAGAAGTTGTAGATGCGGATGCGGTACTTGTGCCGGTTCATGACGCCGTCGAGCTTGTCGCTCATGGCGGAGTTGAAGCAGTCGTCAAAGTACAGCGAGCGGATGTGGTACTCGCCCCGGCCGTCCGCATGGCGGTCCGGCTGCATGGTGTGGCGGAGCAGGAGGGAGAGGTAGCAGGCGTCCCCCTGGCTGATGAAGTACTTCTGCTCATGGCGCTGCGCGGGCTGCTGGGCCGCGCGGCGGCGTGCGGGCTGTTGTGCCATGCTCATTCTCCAATCCCTCCAAAGAGCTCCTGCACCTGGGCATCGCTCAGGTCAAAGTATTCCTGCGCGCCCTGGACGACGTACTGCGGGCGCTGCTGCACCCAGGTGCGCAGGCGCTCCACGTGCCGCTCCCAGGACTCCACGGAGCCGTGGTCGGGCCAGCGCTCAAAGTGCTTCTCCATCTCCGGCTGCATGGTCTCGTACAGCTCCTCGATGGCGGCGGTCATCTTGTCCGTGGTGAAGACCTCCGTCATGTAGTAGGAAAGGCGCGAAAGGAACAGCTCGCGCATCTCGTCGTTTTCCAGCAGCGAGGTCGAGAGCACCGTCTCAAAGCCGTTGCTCACGCCCGTTCCGTTGGGGTCGAAGACGTGGTTGAACGTGTTCCAGGACACGGGCATTTCCTTGCTGTTGTTCATGGCCCAGTCCATGTCGTAGAGGATCCACTTCCACTTTCCGCCCGGAACCTTGTAGTACTTGATGTTGCCGTTGTCGGAATTCGCCCAGAAGATCTCCGCGATCTGGTAGTCGAAGTAGTTCTGCACGTCCACGCGGTCGGTGACGTACTTCAGGTTCTCCGGGTCGGTCAGGCTGTTGTTGCGGCAGAAGTCGATCAGCTCGCGGTACTCCGTGTTGTCGCCGTTGAGAACGCGGTTGGCGCGGTTGCCGTTGCCCTTGAGCAGGTCGATGTTGTCGATGACGCTTTCGTCCGTGACGCCCTCCCACTGGGCGACGGACCACTTGTTGACGCGCTCGCGCATGTTGTAGTGGCCCCAGTATTCGCCGTTGAGGTAGAGGACGCAGACCTCCGTCTCCTGGTACATGACGTCCTGGCCCTCCATGGTGCCGGTGATCATGGCGTCGCGCATGCGGGAGCGGTTGTAGTCCTGGCCCGTGCAGCGCAGCACGAAGGACTTGTAGTCCGTGTACTCCCGGTCGGAGAAGAGCGGCGCGTAGAAGCGGTCCTCGTCGCCGTACTCGCTGCGGGCGTAGACGGCGAAGGACTTCTGGTCCAGCGCGCGGGAATACTGGCCGTTGAGCTTAAAGGAGCCGTCCTGCTCGATCAGGCGCGTGCCGTCCGCCTCCCAGACCTCCACGTGCACGGGGTACTCCCAGTCCATCCAGAAGTTGGCGCCCACGCCCGGGCTGCCGTGCGGCGACTTCTCCTGCCAATTCGGCCCGTCGGCGTACATGCCCATCTCGTCGGAGAAGAGGTACTTGTCGTCCGTGACCAGGGAGACCACGCGCACGGTGTGCGTATCCTCGGTGATGTAGGTGCGGGTGGCGGTGGTGGAGGTCAGGTACCCGTCCCGCACGGCGATGGCGCGGACGACGGTGTTCTCCGCGATGGAGATGGGGCCGGTGTAGGGCGTGGAGGCGGTCGTGGGGGTGGAGCAGTCCGTCGTGTAGTAGATGGTCGAGCCCTCCGGCGCGGTGAGCGTCAGCTCCAGCGAACTGGTCTTGACGCCGCCCTCGTCGGAGAAGGCGGGCTCTTCGCAGACGCCGAGGTAGGCCGTCGTGGTGTTGGCGGCGCCGGGGGTCGCCTCGTCATAATAAAAAAAACTGGTGCGCCCCTCGTCCCGGCCGTAGGAGACGTCGGTCGCCAGCGCGGGCACGCTGACCTTGTCCACGACGTTCTTGTCCGCGTCATAGAGGTAGAGCATTTCCCCCGTGGAGGAGCCCTTGAAGTCCGCGGACTGCGCCGCGTACTCCTCGCCCAGGTCGATCTCCGTGTCCGTGAGGTAGACAAGGGTGCTCTCGCCGTTTTCCAGCGTCACGTCCGGAAAGGTGTAGCGCGCCGTCGCGTTCGCCTTGTTGGTCAGGCGGTAGCCGGCAAGGTTCACCGCCGCGCCGGAGGCGTTGGTGACCTCCACCCAGTCCGGTGTCTGCGAATTGATTTCCAGCGTGGTGGCGTTGCGCGTCATGACCTCAGAGATGTAGACGCCCTGATTGTGCTCCTGAAAAAAACGGTTGGAGAGCGTCGTCTGGCTCTCCACCGTGTTTTCCATGTTGGGGGTAGGGGTCTGCTCGACGACAAAGTCGCCCGTAGCGTCCGGAGAGCGGGCGTAGGAGGTGTCCGTCTCCAGCTCCGGCACGGTCACGCGGTCCAGGAGGTAGCCCTCCGCATCGTAGAGGGAGAGCGTCTCCCCGCCCGAGGAGATGGAGAAGTTCGCGTGCGGGATCTCCGCCTCGAGGTTGTTCGTGCCGTCGGCAAAGACCACGACGCGCTCGCCCGGGCCGATGGACATCGACGGGAAGGTCCACTCCATGGGCTTGTTCACGTCGTCGGAAAGGCCGTAGCCGGAAAGGTCGATGGTCTCCGTGCCGGTGTTGACGATCTCGATCCAGTCGGGGTAGAGGCCCTGCTCGTCGGCCAGGGTCGTGGCGTTGGAGGACTGCACCTCGTTGATCTTGAGCGCGCTCTCGTCCCGCTTGTCCCAGACGTCCAGGTAGGCCTCGTGGCCGGCCTCGGTGTTCTCAAAGCCCGGGGAGTAGAGCTCCGTCTCCTCCCAGGCGGAGCCGACCTTGATCTTGGAGATGTTGGAGGAGGTCGCCGCCCCGGAGACGGAATCCACGATGGTGCTGCCCGAGAAGAGGTAGAGCGTCTCGGAGCCGTTGACCTTAAAGCCCGTGTGCAGGTTGCCGTCGGCGGCCGTGCGGTTTTTGCCGGAGAGGAAGACCACGCGGTACTCGCCCGGCGCCAGGGTGATGGCGGGCAGGGGGTACTTGGTCGCGTCGTTTTCGCGGTCGGAGAGCGAGTAGCCGGAGAGCGAGAGCTCGGCGGAGGTGGAGTTGTACAGCTCCACCCAGCGGGGATAGTCCCCGTCCTCGTCGCGCACGGCGCCGTCGTTTTCCACCATGAGTTCGGAGAGCACAAGGCCCGCCGCGCCCGCAGGCAGCGACGCATCCCCGGAGGCGCTGCCGTCCGCCGGCGCATAGCTCGGCGCGAGCTGCTTGTCCGAAGCGTAGACGATCACGCCCACGATGATCACGACGAGAAGGAGGATGATGATGAGGTTCGACGCGCTGCGCTTCATTTCAACAGTCCTTTCCACAAAGCGAATCCGTTCGGCCTGCCTAGTGTAGCACAAAGGCTGCGGGATTGCAAACCCTGGCGGCGTTTTGACAGAAAAATTCAAATTGTAACGGATTTGGGAAACGAAGCCCGCAAATCCGCGTGGGAAATGAGGGAGCGTTCCTCTATTAAGACGAAGATTGACTGTCGAAAGATTCATCAAAAAGAAAAAGGAAAAACTTTTTTTGTGAAAACGCCGAACGATTGACGTTTGCGGCGGCAGGGGGTACAATACCCTTGACTGCCATGGAAAAAACGGAGAACGAAACTGCGGAGCATAAAAATGAGAAGAATCGGAATTCGAACCTGGCTGCACGCCATTGCCGCCCCCCATTCCCTTGCGCGGCTGAAGGTCAAAAAGGCGGTGACCTCGCCCTCGCGCGTGCTGATGCTGGGCTTTGGCGCGCTCATCCTCCTCGGCGCGCTGCTGCTGCACCTGCCGCTGGCCAGCACGGGCGAGCGCCTCCCCTTCCTGGACGCGCTGTTTACGGCGACCTCGGCCGTGTGCGTGACGGGCCTTACGGTCGTCGACCCCGGGAGCGACCTTACGCTCTTTGGGCAGGTGGCGCTGATCGCGCTCATCCAGGTCGGGGGCCTGGGGTTCATGACGCTGAGCACGCTGATCCTGATCCTTCTGCGCCGGCGCATCACGCTCAGCGAGCGCCTGGTCATCTCCAACAGCCTGAACCAGGAGGGGCTGCAGGGCATGGTCGCCCTGACCGTGCGCATCGTGGTGCTGGTCCTTGCCATCGAGGGCATCGGCGCGGTGCTGCTCATGACGCGCATGATCCCCGAGCACGGCGTGGCGCGCGGCGTCTGGCACTCGGTCTTCCACTCGATTTCGGCTTTCTGCAACGCGGGATTCGACCTGGTGGGAGGATTTTCCTACTATAAAAATGACCCCGTGGTGCAGCTCATCATCTGCGCGCTGATCACGGTGGGGGGCATCGGGTTTTCCGTGCTGTTCGACCTGCAGCGGAACCACCTGCGCTTTGCGCGCCTGTCGCTGCACTCCAAGCTCGTGCTGGTGATTTCCGCCATCCTGACCCTGGGCGGCGCGATCTGCTTTTTTGTGCTGGAGATCGAGAACCCGCGCACGCTTGCGGACCCGGAGATGTACCCCTACATGCGGCCGATCAACGCGCTGTTCCAGTCCGTGACCGCGCGCACAGCCGGGTACAACACGCTCAACCAGGCGGACCTGACCCCGCCCTCGCTCATGCTGACGATGATCCTGATGTTCATCGGCGCCTCCCCGGCCTCCACGGGCGGCGGCTTGAAGACGACGACGTTCGGCCTGTTCTTCCTATTGATTTACAACGTGCTGCGCGGCCGGGAGCGCGTGGTCGTCTTCCGGCGGACGGTCAACCAGGGGCAGATGAACCGCGCGGTCGTGCTCTTCACCCTCGCGTTGACGCTCATCATCGTCTCCTATCTGCTGCTGACGCTGCTGCTGGAGCCTTCGGAGGCGGTCAATTCCAGCAACATCATGTACGAGGTGATCTCCGCCTTCGGCACGGTGGGCCTGACCATCGGCGTCACGGCGGAGCTCAACGCGGCGGGCAAGATCCTGATGTGCGTCGTGATGTTCGTCGGCCGCGTGGGCCTGCTCACCATCGCCCTGGGGATCACGCGCCGCCATCCCAAGGGGCAGAACCATCTGATTTATCCCGAGGGCAAGGTCATGATCGGCTAAACCCCGCAGGGGATTGGGAGGAAGAAATTCTATGAAACAATTTGTCGTAATCGGCCTGGGGCGCTTCGGCGTCTCCGTGGCGACGGAACTGTACCGGATGGGGCACGAGGTGCTGGCCATCGACCGCAGCGTCGAGCGCGTGGAGGAGATCGCGGACTCCGTGACGCACGCCGTCTGCGCGGACGCGACGGACGAGGCGGAGCTCGGCTCGCTCGGCCTGCGCAACTTCGACGTGGCCGTGGTCTCCATCGGCAGCGACCTGCAGGCCAGCATCCTGGTCACCATGCTCTGCAAGGAGCTGGGGGTCAAGTACGTGCTGACAAAGGCCAAGAGCGACCTGCACGCCAAGGTGCTCCAGCGCGTCGGCGCGGACAAGGTCGTCTTCCCGGAGCGGGACATGGGCGCGCGCACGGCGTACAACCTCGTGTCGACCAACATCCTGGACTACATCGAGCTCTCGCCCGACTATTCCCTGGTCGAGATCAGCGTCCCGCCGCAGTGGGTGGGCAAGAACATGCGGGAGCTCAACCTGCGCGTGCGTTACGGCATCAACGTCATGGCCATCCGCCACGTCGGCGGGGACATCTCCGTCGCGCCGCAGGGCATCGACGCCCTGGAGAAGGACGACGTGCTCGTGGCCATCGGCTCCAATGCGAGCATCTCCAAGCTGGAGGACATGGCCGGCCGGTGAGCGCGGGGCGCGCTCCCCTCACTCCCCGTAGACGCGGACGATCTCGATGTTCTGGTAGAAGGCCTCGATGATCTCCTGCGCGGTCTTTCCGTCGGATGCCATCTCATAGGCGCCCCACTGGGACATGCCGACCCCGTGGCCGTAGCCCGAGCCGGAGATCGTGACGCCCTCCTCGCCCACGCTCAGGTCCGTAAGGAGCGTGGACTTCATCTCCGTGCTCCCGATCTCCCGGCGGAAGTCCACCGCGCGGACCGTGGTCTCGCCGGCGGTCAGCGTCGTGACGCGCCCGGAGGGGCCGCGCTCGCCGATGGCCAGCGCCGCGGCGTCCCCGCCGCCCAGGGCGTCCAGCGCGGACTGCACGCGCGCGAGGGGGAAGGTCGCCGTCCAGGCGCGCACGTCCTCCGGCGCGGAGGGCGACTCGCGCACCTGCACCGAGCGCGTGTAGGGCGGCTCGGCCTCGTCATAGCCCAGTCCCTCCTGCGCCAGAGCCGTCACGCCGCCCGCGTGCGCGTGGAACCAGGCCTGGATCGGCTCCCCCTCGCAGAGGATGACCAGGCCGCGCGTCTCCTCGACCGCCTGGCGGATGCGGTCGTTCACCTGGTTCATGTCGTAGGCCTGCGCCTCGTCGATGTCCGTGGAGAGCTGCGCGCCTGCGTACCGAGAGCCGCCGTCCTCGATAAAGCGTAGCGCGAACGTGCGCGCGATGATGGCCTGCGCCTTGAGCGCCTCCAGCGGCCAGTCGTTGTGCATCTCGCCCGCCAGGACCCCGGCCAGATAGCTCTCAAAGTCCATGGTCTCCACGACCTCTTCCTCCGCCAGGTACACCTCGACCAGCGGCACCCCGTTGTCCCCGATGGTGAGCTGCTCCGGGAGCGCATAATCGGCCGCCGGCTGCGGGGAGGCCGCCGCCGTGGGCGCGGGCGCGGCGGAGGCAGCCGCCCGCAGGGAGGGCGAGGGAGCGGGCGAGCGCCCGCCCGGCGATGTGGAGCAGGCACAGCCCGTCAGCGCGAGGGCGAGCAGGAGCAGAAGCAGCGTGCGTTTCATTTTCTCCGAAAACCCCTTTCCAGGCGCGCGGGGGAACCCGAACGCGCGCTCTGGTCCCAGTATTCCCGGGCCGTGCCATTTCCTTGCGCGCGCCCTGGAAAAACATCTTGCCAGGCGAAAGGCAAACTGCTACCATTAAGGCAGAAAACGCTAGAAAAAGGAGGGGAACAAAATGCCCCGGTTTTCCATCCAATCGCCCAATGGGCGGGTGAAGCTGACCGTCACCCTGCGCGAGGGCGCGCTGCACTACACGGCGGAAAAGGACGGCGTGACCGTCGTGGACCGCTCGCCCCTGGGCCTGCTGCTGCGCCAGGCGGACCTGAGCTGCGGCCTCACCCTCGTTTCGAGCAACTACGCCTCCATCCAGGAGACCTACACCCTGCCCGCTTTCAAGAAGAGCCCGTGCGAAAACCACGCCAACACCCTGACGCTCCTGCTGGAAAAGCACGAGGAGACGCTGCAGGTCGAAGGCCGCGCCTACGACGACGGCGTGGCCCTGCGCCTCATCGCCGGGGGCGAGGGGAACGCCTCCGTCCTCGGGGAGCGGACCGGCTTTTCCATCCCGGCCGGCGCCGGCGACGTCTACGGCATGAAGTACCTCTTCACCTACGAGGACATGTACTACCCCATCCCCAAGTGCGACCTGTACCAGAACCGCCTGGCCTTCCCGGTGCTGGTGGACTGCGGCGCGGGCGTCTGGGCGCTCTATGCGGAGGCCGCGGTCTTTGGCGACTACGGCGGAAGCAACCTGCTCTCCACGCGCGAGGACCCGCAGCGGCTGATGGTGCAGCGCGCGCCGGACCAGCTCAGCCCCACGCTGACGCACTTCCCCGTGACGACGCCCTGGCGCGTCGTGCTCTGCGGCGACCTCAACGACATCGTGACCTCCAACACGCTGGAAAACCTCAACCCGCCCTCCATCGTGGAGGACACCTCCTTTGTCCAGCCGGGCGTCGCGGCCTGGAGCTGGATGGCGGAGAACGACTCCACCCGCGACCCCAAGCGCTGCCGCGAATACGTGGACTATGCCGCGCAGATGGGCTTCCCCTACTATTTGGCGGACGGCGGCTGGCCGGGGAACGTCGACATCCCGGAGCTGGTCAAGTACGCCGCGGAGCGGAACGTCAAGATCTGGCTCTGGGAGCACAGCAAGGACGTGCGCTCGCCGGAGATCGCGGAGGAGAAGTTCAAGCTCTGGTCCTCCTGGGGCGTGGTGGGCGTCAAGATCGACTTCTTCGAGAGCGACCGCGCCGAGCGCGTGAAGCAGTACGACTACCTGGCGCGCATCGCGGCGAAGTACCGCCTCATGGTCAACTTCCACGGCGCAATGAAGCCCGCGGGCGAGATCCGCACCTGGCCGCACGTGCTGACGCGCGAGGGCGTGCTGGGCGGGGAGTACCTGCAGAACTTCTCGAACATCCTGCCCATGGGTCCGGATGCGGCGCACAACTGCACCCTGCCCTTTACGCGCAACGCCATGGGCCCCATGGACTACACGCCCGTCTGCTACCGCGCCTACCTGACCGGCACGACCGACGCGCACCAGACCGCCCTGACGGTGATCTTCACCTCCTATGTTCTGCACATCGGCGAGCGGGCGGAGACGGTGCTCGCGCACCCGGCGCGGCCGTTCCTGTCCAAGGTGCCCACCGCCTGGGACGAGACGCGCGTGCTGGAGGCGTACCCCGCGTCCTTTGTGACCATGGCCCGCCGCAAGGGCGAGGACTGGTTTGCCGCGGGCATCTGCGCCCGGCGGCCGCGCAACGTCCGGCTGGAGCTGGACTTCCTCGAAGAGGGCGCCGCGTACACGGCCTCCCTCTTTGCCGACGATCTGGGGGACGAGACGCCCTTTGACGCGGCGGAGGGCGCGCTGCCCCCGGCGGATGCCGCGCTCTGCGCAAAGCTGGACGCCATGCCCGGCCGGCCCGCGCTGCACGCGCACGACCTGCACCGGATGCGCGTGGAGTCCTTCCCCGTCAAGAAGGGCGACGCGCTGGACATCCCCCTTGCGGCCAACGGCGGCTTTGCCCTGATGCTGGAAAAGAAGGCGGACTGACCCGGGGTCCGCAAAGGAGGGCGACATTCGGCGCGGCGCCGCCGGATGCCGCCCTCTTCTTTGGAAAAGGAGAGATCGCATGGCGAAACGGAGGAGAAACTGGGACTGGCCGCGGATTTCCGGCGGGTTTGTGCTCCTGTTTGCGCCGGCCCGCGCGGATGCGCGCTTTGCGCGCACGAAGGGCGACTATGTGCGCATGCTGCTGCAATGCCTGCTGGGCATCCCCGTGAGCATGAGCCCGGCGTTTGTGGCGCTGTTCACGTTCTGCTTTGCCCTGGCGCTGGACGTGCTGTTCCAGACCAACATGCAGAAATACGCCCTGGAAGGCGGGGAGGCGCTGACCGGCCAGGCGGCTCTGCAGGACACCATGGGGGACCTGATCGTGGACTTCATCGGGGCGCTGGGCATCGCCATCGCGGCTCCCTCTCCCTCAAGCGCGGGAAGGGGAACCTCGTGCACGGGCTGATCCTCAAGCGGCGCAGCCCGGAAGGGGAACAGGAGCACAAGGCCGGAGCGCCACAAGAGGAGGGCGCGGGAAAACTTCCCGCGCCCTCCTCTTGTTTTGCCTTCAGCGCTCCAGCATCTTGCGCGCGCGCTCCTCGGTGACCGGGTCGACCAGGGCGCAGATGCGGCAGCCCGCCTCGCCGTACTCCTCCTCCAGCACGGACCCGTACTTGTGCAGAAAGGAGACGACGTCGCCCCGGTCGTAGGGCACGGTGAGCTCGAGCCGGCGGTGCAGGTGCTGCAGGCGCGACTGGATGGCGGCGAGGAGCTCCGGCACGCCCTCGCCCGTCCTGGTCGACAGCAGCACGACGTCCTCCCGGTCGGCGGACACCTCCGGGGCCAGGTCGTGCTTGTTGTAGGCGCGAAGGACCGGCTTGCCGCCCGCGCCAAGGGAAGTGAGCACCTGGTCCACGACCACCGCCTGGTCCGCGAAGTTCGGGTCGGCCACGTCCTGCACGATGAGCAGCAGGTCCGCGTGCAGCGCCTCCTCCAGGGTGGATTGGAAGGCGTCCACCAGGTCGTGCGGCAGCTTGCTGATGAAGCCGACCGTGTCCACCAGCAGGCAGTCCATGCCGCTGGGCAGGCGGATGCGCCGCGTGACCGGGTCCAGCGTGGCAAAGAGCTTGTCCTCCGCCAGGACGTTTGCGCCCGAGAGCAGGTTGAGCAGGGAGGACTTGCCCGCGTTGGTATAGCCCACGAGCGCCACGACGGGCACCTCGTTGCGCTCGCGGCGCTCCCGCCGCTGGTTGCGCTGGCGCTTGACCTCCTTGAGCTCGCGGGAGATGTCCGTGATGCGGCGGCGGATGCGCCGGCGGTCCACCTCCAGCTTCGTCTCGCCCGGGCCGCGCGTGCCGATGCCGCCGCCCAGGCGCGAGAGCGCGACGCCCAGGCCCGTCAGCCGCGGGAGCTGGTACTGCATTTGCGCGAGCTCCACCTGCAGCTTGCCCTCGCGCGTGGTCGCGCGCTGGGCGAAGATGTCCAGGATCAGCGCGGTGCGGTCCACAACGCGGCAGCCCACGATCTCCTCCAGGTTGCGCACCTGCGCGCCGGTGAGCTCGTCGTCCACGATCACAAGGTCGATGTCCGCGCTGCCGACGAGCAGGGAGATCTCCTGCGCCTTGCCCGAGCCGATGTAGGTGGCCGATTCCGCGCGCGACCGGTTCTGGAAGAGGCGATAGACGACCTGCGCCCCGGCCGTGTCCGCAAGGCGCGCGAGCTCCAGCAGCGAGGGGGCGTCCTCGCTCTCGCACAGGCCGACGACGATCGCGCGCTCCACCGTGCGCTGGGGCGGGGGGAGCGCCGCGCTGATGCGCGCGTCCGCCTCCTCGATCTGCTGCATGAGCCCGGCCTGCGGCACGCGGTTTGCCGGGAACGGGCCGGCGAGCAGCAGCTTGTACTGCCCCTCCCTGCCCGGCTCGTCGAGGAAGGCGACCGAGAGCGCCCGGGCGCGGCCCTCCGCGGTGACGCCGATGGCGGCCATGGCGTCGAGCTTTAAGCGCTGCAGGGACTGCAGGTCCACGTCGGAGAGCGTGCTGTCCCCGCCGGGGTGGGTGTGGATGCAGCGCACGCCCGAAAGGCGCGCCAGCGAGCGCCGCCTGTGGACCTCCGGAAGGCCCACGGTGTCCGCGTCGCCGATGGTCACGTCCAGCACGCTGCCGCTGCGGGAGAGGTAGACGGAGATTTCGCGGTTGAGCAGGCCCGTAAAGCGCGCCATCTCCTGCATCAAGGCCTCGGGAAGGAACACGTCCCGGTCGCACTCGATTTCCTGCATGGCCTCCATCTGCGCAAGGAGCGCCTGCCGGATGCCCTGGGTATTGCCGTTGATCATACATTGCCTCCATCAAACGGGGCGCCGAGGCCCGGCCCCCGCCTTTTCTGCTATTATACACGAAAGCGCGCGGCAAGGAAAGCACATGCGCCTTGCAGCGCGCGCTCGCCCATGCTGCAATGGGAGCGCAGAACAGAAAGGGAGGAAGAGACATGCACTTCTCGACACAATCGCGTTCCCTGGAACAAAAACGCCTGGACGTGGACCTGTGGATTCTCGCGCTGGTCACGTTTGGCGCGTTTTTTCTGTATGCCCTGTTTGCCGGGCCCATGGAGGCCTTCGTCCTGGACGGCGCGCGCCCCCTCCTGCCCCGGCTGCTCCTGAATGCCGGCGTGCAGTTCGGCGTGGCGGGGCTGGGCAGCGTCGCCGTCTGCATCCTGCGGCGGGAGCGCCTCTCGAGCTTCGGCCTGCGCAGAAAGGGCGCGCTTCCCGCGATCCTCGGCACGCTGCTGTGCTTTGTGCCGAGCGTGCTCGTGCGCCTCGGGGCGGGGAAGGTCGAGGGGTACTGCCCCCTGGACATCCGCATCGCGCGGGAGGTGCGCAGCGCCGGCCTGCCCGGGTCGATCCTCGGCATGGCGCTGATCGCCGTGGTCTGGGGCTTTTTTGAGGGGTGGAACTACGCCTTGATCTGCGACAAGATCGACGCGCGCTATCCGGCCAAGCCGCGGTTCCTGAGCTGGGGCGCGCTCGTCTGCGCAGCGGTCTGCCTGCTGTTCCATCCGATGGAGATCTCTCTTTGGGGCGTGCTGGAGAGCCTGACCACATTCGCCGCGATATACGGGATGCTCCTGGTGAAGCGGGAGACGGGGAACGCGTGGGGCTGCGTGGCCGCCTTCCTCCTGATCTGGAACGCGCTCTGAGCGCAAAACTCCCCCGGTCCCTGCGCAAGGGGCCGGGGGATCTGCCTTACTTGGACTCGTTGACCGTGTTGACCCAGCCCATGGCGAGCAGGACGCCGGTCTGCGTGTCCGTCACCGCCATCAGGAACGGGCGGTCGAACGTGAGCTCCACGCTCTCCTCGGAGGACTCGGCCGGCACGGGCTCCGCGCCCGCCTCGGCGTTGATGCCGCTCTCCGTCACGGTCAGGCTCGCCACGGAGAAGATGTCGTTGAGCGGCGTGGGCAGCACGAGGTCGGAGCTGAGCATCCCGCTCAGGTCCACGCTCTGCGCGCGCAGGGTGGTGTTCAGGCCCATGGAGGTGAGGATCTCCAGGTAGCTCGCCCCGCTGTTGACGGTGAAGGAGGGCAGGCTCAGGTGCACGGAGTGGGACGTGGGCGTCTCCGGCGCGAGCCAGGTGTCCGCGTACTGCGGGAAGGCCTCGTCAAACGCCTGGGCGCCGCCCTCGCGCGGGAGGATGAGCTTGAGCTCCATGGCGCCGCCGTTCATGGGCAGGCTGACCATCTGCATGTACTCGTCCTCGGCATAGCCCGTGACAAAGTCGCCCGTCATCATCTGCGTGGAGACCAGGCCCGTCGGGCTCTCAAAGGAGGCGGCCGTCGTGCTCTCCGGGTCAAAGGGCAGGTCAAAGGCGCCGTTCAGGCTGAAGGCGGAGAGCAGGTAGAGCGTGTCCGCCGCGGCCGTGGATTCGAGGACCGTGGACACGCGGCCGTCGGTCAGCAGCTCCGCGCAGGCGTTGATGGACTGGAAGGTGGCCTGATCCGCGTAGTCCTGCGAATAGGTGCTGATGCGCAGCGGCGTGGTCACGTTGTCGATAAAGGACTCGGAAAAGCCGACGCGCTTGGTCAGGTGCAGGCTGTTGCCCAGGGAAAAGCGCGCGCTGTCCACGGTGGAGATGAGATAGGTCAAGGTGCTCACCGTGTCGGCGGGCTCGGTCTGGTAGCCCATGAGCACGCGCAGTTCCTCCTCGGTGTCGCCCTCGGCCGCGGCGTAGAGCGCGGCCATGGAGGCGTTGAAGGCGAGCGGGGAAAAGAGCGTGTTCCCCTCCGTGTACGCGGTCCGGAGGTTCTGCATGAGCTGCAGGGAGAATTCCTCCGTCTGCATCAGGGCATCGGACACGAGCGTGGGATCGAACGTCTCCGCCGGCGCGCCCGAAGCCGCGCCGCCCGGCGCGGGGGTCTCGGCGGATGCGGAGGCGTCCGGAGAGGCCGACGGCGCGGACGAGCCCTCGGACGGGGTCTGGGTGGAACAGGCCGAAGCGAACAGCAGACAGAAACAGAGCAGGAAGAGCAGGATTTTGCGGATCATGAGCGGCCTCCAATTTCAGGGATGAAGGGAAAAAAGAAAACGTGCAAAACCATTCTCAAAAGCGGGCGCCCGGCTGCGCCGGGGACTGATGAATAAACGATGCGCGGCGCGCATTTGTTACGGCGCGCGCCTCAGTTCAGCTCGTCCATCGTCAGGCGGAAGGAGGGCAGGAACTCCGAGAGAAACGCCCGCGCCTCGGGCAGGTCCAGCGCCTCGATCTGGGCGAGGATGGACTCGCCCGCGCGCGCGAACTCGTCGTTGCCCGCGCGCAGTTCTTCCACGCACTTGATGTAGGCGGCGATCTTGTCCGCGGCCTTGACGCGCGGCCACTCGGGATCGCTCTCCGGGGTCAGGAGCAGGTGCGCGTAGTCGCCCTGCAGGTCCTCCGGGAGCATGGAGTGCAGCTTCCTGGCCGCGATGCCCTCGATCTCCTTGTAGGCCGAGCGGATGCCGGGGTTGAAGTACTTGATGGGCGTGGCCAGGTCCCCGGTGATGACCTCCGGCGCCTCGTGGTAGAGGGCGAGCAGCGCCGCGCGCTCCGGGTCCGCGCCGCCGCCGAAGCGCCGGTTGCGCAGCAGCGCCAGGGCGTGGGCGATCATGGAGACCTGCAGGGAGTGCTGGGCGATGTCCTCCTGCCAGGTGTTGCGCATCAGCGCCCAGCGCTTGATGTGCTTCATGCGGGACATGTAGGCGAAAAAATGGCGTCTCAACGGAAAATTCCCCCTTTTGCGTCGAAAAATCTGCCCGCAGGACTTGACAAACGGCGGCGGAACGCGTATGATCTACATCGAAAAAGCTGGGGGAGCCCTTGGGCTGAGAGAAGCGGAGCTTCAACCCTTTGAACCTGTGTAGTTAATCCTACCGTAGGGAAGCGCATAAGTCAAGGCTCGCGCGCTGGATTTGCGCGCCCTTTGCACAACGTGTACGCATCCCGTGTTCATCGGCTGAGCACGGTTTTTTTACGCCCGTCTGCCGCCCGGCGAGAAGAGAGGAGTCCTTTCCCCATGGAAGAAATCTTCGGCAAGTTTCTGGAGATCCCCGCTGCCACCTGGATCGCGCTGGCGCTGATCGTGGCCTTCGGCGTGATCCTGGCCCTGGTCACCCCCAAGGTCAAGTGGAACGCCAAGATGCTCGCCACCGGCGCGCTGTGCATCGCCATCGGCTTTGTCCTTTCCTACATCCGCCTGGTGCACATGCCCCAGGGCGGCTCCATCACCCCGGCCTCCATGTTGCCGGTGATGATGTTCGCCTACGCCTACGGCTTTGGCCCCGGCATACTCTGCGGCGTGGCCTACGGCATTTTGCAGATGTTCCAGGATCCCTATATCGTCGGCTGGGTGCAGGCGGCGCTGGACTACATACTGCCCTTCGGCCTGCTGGCGCTGGTAGCGCTCTTCCGCAAGTGGGACTCGCCGCTCAATTTCTCCGTCGGCGTCATCGTGGCGGGCGTCGTGCGCGTGATCTGCCATGTGCTCTCCGGCGTGGTCTACTTTGCCGACTACGCGCCCGAGGGCATGGACCCGCTGGTCTATTCCCTGGGCTATAACCTCACAAGCGTCGGCGTGGACGCGCTCATCTGCGCGGTGATCGGCTTCATCCCGCCGGTGCGGCGCTTCGCCCGCAACCTCGGCGCGCGCGCCAAGGCCTGACGCGCCGCGCACGCGGCCTCCCTGCAACAAAAGAAGCGGGGAGGTCGTTTTTTTGCGCAAAGGCGGGGCCTGCGCCGCTTGAGCCGCCGCCGTGGATATGCTATAATAAACTGCTGACCTGTGCGTGCAGGCAGCGGGAAGGCGCTGAGGAAGACAGTGGAGGAAGCAAGGGTGCGCGGGCTCAACGGTGTGCAGCTCGCCTTTGTGGGAGATACGATCTATGATTTATATGCGCGCACGCAGGTGCTCGAGGAGCACGACGCGTGCGTGCGGGAGCTGCACCGCCGCGCGGTCGCGCATGTCAACGCCCGCGCGCAGGCGCGGGCCTTTGCGGCGGTGGAGCCGCTTTTGACCGAGGAGGAGGCGGACGTGGCGCGGCGCGGCCGCAACGCCCACTCCCGCCCGCCCAAGAACCAGGACCCCGGGGACTACGCCCGCGCGACCGCGCTGGAGGCGCTGTGCGGCTACCTCTATTTAATGGGAAGAAACGAGAGGCTGGATGAACTGATGCGCGTCATCCGGCAGGAGGAGGAAGACCATGCCTGAGAAACGACTCCATGTGACGCTGATCGCCCACACGCCGGAGCCGGAGAAGGTCATCGCCATGGCCTCGCGCACCTGCTATTCCGCCCTGGACCTGGACGGCCTGCGCGACAAGGCCGAGACCGCGGACAACGCGGCCTATATCCGGCGGGTGCTCGCCAGCGGCCACGCCTCGGTCGTGGAGCACGCCTCCTTCACCTTCGGCATCGAGGGCGTTTCGCGCACGCTCCTTGCGCAGATCACGCGCCACCGCCTGGCCAGCTTCTCCGTGCAGAGCCAGCGCTACGTTTCGGTCGCGGGCCAGGAGGTATTTGACTATGTGTGCCCCCCGCGCATCCGCGGCCTCGGCCCCGCGGCGCAGGAGAAGTATCTCGCGCAGATGAAGACCATGCAGCGCTGGTACGACGAGTGGACCGAGGCCCTGGGCGAGGACGCGGCCGAGGACGCGCGCTTCGTGCTGCCGGGCGCGGCGGCCACGCGCATGACCGTCACGATGAACGCCCGGGAGCTCCTGCACTTCTTCTCCCTGCGCATGTGCAACCGCGCGCAGTGGGAGATCCGGGAGCTCGCCTGGCAGATGTATGCACTCGTCGCGCCCCTTGCGCCGGCGGTGTTCGCGGACGCGGGCCCCGGCTGCGTGCGGGGCGCCTGCCCCGAGGGCAAGCGGAGCTGCGGCCGGGCGGACGAGGTCCGCGCGCGCAAGGCCGCTTGCCAGGAGAGGAGGGAGAAGGAATGACGGAGCGATCCTCGAACTTCCGGCCCCGGCGCGAGGCGCCGCGGGAGACGCCGGAAAACCTCATCGTCGGCCGCAACGCCGTGCGCGAGGCCCTGCGCGCGGGGCGCGACATGGAAAAGCTGCTCGTGAGCCGGGGCGAGGCGACCGGGTCCCTGCGGGAGATCCTGGCCCTCGCCCGCGAAAAGGGCGTCGTCGTGCAGGAGGTGGACCGCCGCCGCCTGGACGAGATGGCCGAGAACCACCAGGGCGTCGCGGCGCTGGCCTCGATGTACGCCTATTCCACGCTGGAGGAGATCCTGGCCCTCGCGCGGGAAAAGGGCGAGCCGCCCTTCCTCGTGGTGCTGGACGGCATCACGGACCCGCACAACCTGGGCGCCATCGTGCGCACGGCCGAGTGCATGGGCGCGCACGGCGTGATTCTCCCGGAGCGGCGGGCCGTGGGGCTGACCCCGGCGGCGATGAAGGCCGCGGCCGGCGCGCTGGAGTGGATCAAGGTGGCGCGGGTGACGAACCTGACGCGCGCGCTCGAAACCCTCAAGGCGCAGAACATCTGGACCTACGCCACGGACATGGACGGCGAGGACTACCGCCGGGTGAACTTTTCCGGCGGGTGCGCGCTGGTCATCGGCGCGGAGGGCCAGGGCGTGAGCCGCCTTGTGCGGGAGACGTGCGACCAGGTCGTCTCCATCCCCATGAAGGGGCACATCGACTCGCTCAACGCCTCCGTGGCCGCGGGCGTGATCCTGGCCGAGATCGCGCGCCAGAGGGGCTGAAGCCATGCTGTACCTTGTGGACGGCTACAACATGATCGGCGCCTGGCCGGAGTTCCGCGACCTAAAGGACATCTCCCAGTCGCGAGAGCTGCTGATCTCGATGCTGGCGGACTTTGCGGGGTTCACCGGGGACGAGCTGATGCTCGTGTTCGATGGATACAAGGGCGATAAGCCCAAGACCAGCGTCGAGCGCGTCGCGGGCATCGACGTCATCTTCACCAAGCGCAGCGAGACGGCGGACCGCTTCATCGAGCGCACGGTGGACGAGCGGATGGCGAACCTGCCGCGGTTCTCCCGGCAGGCCATCCGGGTGGCGACCTCCGACGCGACGGAGCAGAACGTGATCTTTACGCGCGGCGCCGTGCGCATCCCGGCCAAGGAGATGCGCGCCATCGTGCGCAGCGCCAAGAGCGCGCAGGCGGGCCACAACCGGCCGCAGAAGGCCGACCAGGTCAAGACCATCGAGGACCGCCTGCCGGAGGACGTGCGCCGCCGCCTGGAGGAGATGCGGCGCGCGCCCGGGAACGAGTAAGGGCTGCCATTGGGCGGCAAAAGGGGGGAAGGCCGAATGCCGGAAGGTCTCAAGAAGGAAAGATACGAGGAAATGACGGACGAGGAGATCGCGCTGCTCGCCCGCGACGGCGACGACGCCGCGCAGGAGTTCCTTCTCAATAAGTATAAGAACTTCGTCCGCTCCAAGGCGCGCTCCTACTTCCTGATCGGCGCGGACCACGAGGACATCGTCCAGGAGGGGATGATCGGGCTGTTCAAGGCCATACGCGACTTCCGGCCGGACAAGCTCTCCTCCTTCCGCGCGTTTGCGGAGCTCTGCGTCACGCGGCAGATCATCACCGCCATCAAGACCGCCACCCGCCAGAAGCACATCCCCTTGAACTCCTACGTCTCGCTCAACCGCCCGATCTACGACGAGGAGTCCGACCGCACGCTCATGGACGTGCTCAGCGAGGTGCAGATGGCCGGGCCCGAGGAGCTGCTCATCTCCCAGGAGGACTACTCCAGCGTGGAAAACCGCATCTCCGAGGTCCTGAGCGACCTGGAGATGGAGGTGCTCACCTCGTACCTGGAGGGAAAGAGCTACCAGGAGATCGCGCACGACCTGCACCGGCACGTAAAATCCATCGACAACGCGCTCCAGCGCGTCAAGCGCAAGCTGGAAAAGTCGCTCAACATCAAGGCAGACTTCTGAGGGGGAAAGATCCATGACGCTGTACTTTGTCACGGGGAACCCGGGCAAGCTCCTCGAGGCGCAGCGCGCCCTCGGCCGCTTTGGGGTCGAGGTCCGCGGCGCGCGCGTCGACTTTGACGAGCCGCGCAGCGACGACCTTGCGCAGATCGCGCGCGCCAAGGTCCGCCAGGCCGCAAAGACGGTCCCCGCGCCCTTCTTCGTGCAGGACGCCGGGTTCTTCATCGACGCGCTGCGCGGCTTTCCGGGGACGAATGTGAACTTCGTCCTGCGCACGATCGGCGTCGAGGGCATCGCAAAGCTCATGGCGGGCGAGCAGGACCGGCGCTGCCGCTTTCGGCAGTGCGTGGCCTATTGGGACGGGGAGGAGATCCGCCTCTTCTCCTCCGAGACGGCGGGGAGCGTGGCGCAGGCGCTGCGCGGCGGGGACCGGCCGGAGCAGAAGAGCCCGCTGTGGCGCCTCTTCATCCCCGACGGCGCGGAAAAGACGACGGCGGAATTCACGCAGGAGGAGCAGAACGCCTTCATCCTCCGGGACGGGCGCGCGCTCACGGAGTTGGGCCGCTTTTTGCAAGAGAAGGAGCGCAAGGAATAGAAAACCATGAAGAGAGAAGACACCATCCGCAATTTCTGCATCATCGCGCACATCGACCACGGCAAGTCCACGCTGGCCGACCGGCTGATCGAGCGCACGGGCGTCATGACCCAGCGCGAGATGAGCGACCAGGTGCTCGACACCATGGACCTGGAGCGGGAGCGCGGCATCACCATCAAGGCGCAGGCCGTGCGCATGCCCTACACGGCCAAGGACGGCGTGACCTATACGCTCAACCTCATCGACACCCCCGGTCACGTGGACTTCTCCTACGAGGTGAGCCGGGCGCTGGCCGCCTGCGACGGCGCGCTGCTGGTTGTGGACGCCTCCCAGGGCATCGAGGCGCAGACGCTGGCCAACGCCTATCTTGCGCTGGAGCACGACCTGGAGATCATCCCCGTCATCAACAAGATCGACCTGCCCAGCGCCCAGCCGGACTTCGTCAAGAAGGAGATCGAGGACGTCATCGGCCTGGACGCCTCCGAGGCGCCCTGCATCTCCGCAAAGACCGGGCAGAACATCGACGACGTGCTCGAGGCCGTGGTCAAGTTCGTGCCCCCGCCCCGGGGAGAGGAGGACGCGCCGCTGCGCGCGCTGATCTTCGACAGCGTCTATGACAACTACAAGGGCGCGCTCTCCTTTGTGCGCATCGTGGACGGCGGCGTGCGCGTGGGCGACCGCATCCGCATGATGTCCTCCGGCGCGGAGTTCGACGTCACGGAGGTCGGCTACTTCCGCCCCGGCGAGCTCGTGCCCGTGGGCGAGCTGCGCGCGGGCGAGGTCGGCTACATCGGCGCCTCCATCAAGGAGGTGGCCGACACCCGCGTGGGCGACACCATCACCCTGGCCCAAAACCCCGCGGGGGAGATGCTGCCCGGCTATAAGCAGGTGCAGCCCATGGTCTTCTGCGGCATCTACCCCGCGGACGGCTCGGACTATGAAAACCTGCGCGACGCGCTGGAAAAGCTCAAGCTCAACGACGCCTCGCTCTCCTTTGAGCCGGAGACCTCCGTGGCGCTGGGCTTCGGCTTCCGCGCCGGGTTCCTGGGCCTGCTGCACATGGAGGTCATCCAGGAGCGCCTGGAGCGCGAGTTCGACCTGGACCTGATCACCACCGCGCCCTCCGTCGTCTACCACGTGGTCAAGCGCGACGGCACGGAGCTCTACATCGACAACCCGACAAACCTGCCGGACCCCGCGGACATCGAGTACATGGAGGAGCCCATGGTCTCGGCGCAGATCTTCGCGCCCTCGGAGTACGTGGGCACGATCATGGAGCTGTGCCAGATGAAGCGCGGCGTCTATGTGGACATGAAGTACATCGAGGCCGGCCGCGTGCAGATCCACTACGAGATGCCGCTCAACGAGATCATCTACGACTTCTTCGACTCGCTCAAGTCGCGCACGCGCGGCTACGCGTCCTTTGACTACGAGCTCAACGGCTACGCCCGCTCGGAGCTGGTCAAGCTCGACATCCTGCTCAACGGCGAGATCTGCGACGCGCTCTCCATCATCGTGCACAAGGACCGCGCCTACCCGCGCGGCCGCGCCATCGCCGAAAAGCTCAAGGAGGTCATTCCGCGCCAGCTCTTCGAGATCCCGATCCAGGCGGCGGTCGGCGGCAAGATCATCGCCCGCGAGACGGTCAAGGCCATGCGCAAGGACGTGCTGGCCAAGTGCTACGGCGGCGACATCACCCGCAAGAAGAAGCTGCTCGAGAAGCAGAAGGAGGGCAAGAAGCGGATGCGCACGCTGGGCAGCGTCGAGCTCCCCAGCGAGGCCTTCATCGCCGTGCTCAAGGCGGACTGACGCTTTTTTGGGCCCGCGCCCCTTGGGGTGCGGGCTCTTTTCCTGCAAAGACGGGAGGGAACGCACATGATTTCCATTCGGAATTCCCTGGACATGACAAGGGCGGAGCGGAACAAGGCCCTGCGGGAGGTCCTGGCCCTGGGCTTTTGCCCGGGCGGCGGGGCCGGCGCGGCGCAGGCCGGCAGCCTGCCGCAGTTCCTCTTCCTCTTCGAGGGGGAGCGGCTGCGCGGGTACTGCTTCTGCATCGCGGAGCGCGAGGGGTACAGCCCTGCGCTGCCCTGGTTTTCCTGCAAAAACGGGAGGGAACGCACATGATTTCCATTCGGAATTCCCTGGACATGACGAGGGCGGAACGGGAGAAGGCCCTGCGGGAGGTCCTGGCCCTGGGCTTTTGCCCGGGCGGCGGGGCCGGCGCGGCGGAGCTTGCGGCGGTCCAGGCGGCGCGGGCCGGCAGCCTGCCGCAGTTCCTCTTCCTCTTCGAGGGGGAGCGGCTGCGCGGGTACTGCTTCTGCATCGCGGAACGGGAGGGGTACAGCCCTGCGCTGCCCTGGTTTTCCTGCAAAGACGGGAGGGAACGCACATGATTTCCATTCGGAATTCCCTGGACATGACGAGGGCGGAACGGGAGAAGGCCCTGCAGGAGGTTCTGGCCCTGGGCTTTTGCCCGGGCGGCGGGGCCGGCGCGGCGGAGCTTGCGGCGGCGGCCCAGGCGGCGCGGGCCGGCAGCCTGCCGCAGTTCCTCTTCCTCTTCGAGGGGGAGCGGCTGCGCGGGTACTGCTTCTGCATCGCGGAGCGGGAGGGGTACAGCCCTGCGCTGCCCTGGTGGGCGGTGCACAACGCGGATGAACTCGCGGACGAGCTGGCGCGGCCGCTCCTGCGCGCGGGCGCGGAGCGGAGCGCCGCCTGCGGCGCGGCGGAACTCAGCCGCCGCCTGCGCGGGGAGGAGGCGGCGCGCGCATGATGCTCTACCTGCACATCCCCTTCTGCGTGCGCAAGTGCGCGTACTGCGACTTCGTCTCCTACGCGGGGCAGGCGGACAAGATCGCGCGCTATGTAGAGGCGCTCCTGGCGGAGATGGACCGCAGGCCCTGCGCCGGGACGGTGACGAGCGTCTTCTTCGGCGGGGGCACGCCCTCGCTGCTGCCGCCGGCGGCGCTGACGCGCCTGCTCGCGGGGCTGCGGCAGCGCTACGCGCTCGCGCCGGACTGCGAGATCAGCGCCGAGGTCAACCCCGGCACCGTCACGGCCGAATGGCTGGCCGCCGCGGCCGAGGGCGGCGTCAACCGGCTGAGCGTGGGGATTCAGGCCGTGCAGCCGGCGCTGCTGGCGCGCATCGGCCGCATCCACGACTTTGCGCAGGCGCAGGAGACGTTTGCCCTGGCGCGGGCGGCGGGGATCGCCAACCTCTCGGCGGACCTGATGTACGCCCTGCCCGGGCAGACGCTGGCGGACTGGGAGGAGAGCCTGCGCGCGGTGCTCTCGCTCTCGCCCCGGCACTGCTCCTGCTACGCGCTGACCGTGGCCGAGGGCACGCCCTTTGGCGATCTGGACGCGCGCGGCCGCCTGCCCCGCCCGAGCGAGGACGAGGAGCTGGCCATACAGGCGAGCGCGATCCGCATCCTCGGCCAGGCGGGCCTTGCGCGCTACGAGGTCTCCAACTACGCGCAGCCCGGCTTTGCCTGCCGGCACAACCTCGGCTATTGGACGCGGGAGGACTACATCGGCCTGGGCTGCGCGGCGCACTCCCTGGAGGGAAACCTGCGCCGGGCGAACCCCTCAGACCTTGCGGCGTACCTCGCCGGCGCGCCCTTTGCCGTGGAGGAGCGCCTGACGCCCGAGGACGAGGACTTTGAGGCGCTCATGCTCGGCCTGCGCCTCGTGGACGGCGTGGAGCTGTCCGCGCGCGCCTTTGCCCGGTTTCAGGCGGGGATCGAGCGCTTCCGGGCGCAGGGGCTGCTCGAGGGCGCGGGGCGCCGCGTGCGCCTGACGCCCCGGGGCATGGACGTCATGAACGCCATCCTGGAGGAATTTTTGCCGTAAAAAAGGCGCTCCGCGCTGGAACGAGCTTCCAGTGCGGAGCGTTTTCCTTATTATAAAAGCCGGCGCGCCTGCACAAACTGGCAGTGCAGGCCGCGCCCGGCTGCCTGCAAACTTTCGTAAGTTTTTCTCCATAAAACCCTTGACAAGTTTTGCATGTGGTGCTATGCTTACATCATGAGTTAGCACTCGGCAAACCTGAGTGCTAACAGGATGCCCCGAAGGGCAGGAAAGGAGCCGGACGAAACGTGGACTTGGACGAGAGAAAGTTTAAGATTTTGCAGGCCATCATCGACGACTACATCACGACCGCCATGCCGGTCGGCTCTCGGACCATCTCGCGCAAGGAAGGGATGGGGCTGTCCTCGGCCACCATCCGCAACGAGATGAGCGACTTGGAGGAGCTGGGGTACCTGGCCTCCCCGCACACGTCGGCGGGGCGGGTGCCGTCCTGGCGGGCGTACAGATTGTACGTCGATCAGATTCTGCGGGTCAGCGCCCTGCCGCCCAGCGAGTACAGCCTGCTGCGAAAGATCTTTTCCAGCCGCATGGGCCAGATGGAGGACGTGCTCTCCTCGGCCACGCAGGCGCTGTCGGCCATGACCGACTACACCTCGGTGATGATCGCGCCGCAGATCCGCTCCATCGCGCGCATCCAGCTCGTGCCGCTGACCGACACCACGGCCCTGATGGTGACCGTGACGGACGAGGGCGTGCACAAGGACTCGGTCATCCCCTATCCCGCGGGCGTCACGCCCGATCACCTCTACGCCATCAGCAACCTGCTGACCGAGCGCCTCGCCGGGAAGCGCGTGAGCGAATATCCCAAGGTGATGCAGGAGCTCGGCAAGGAGATGAGCGGCCAAAGGGAGCTGTTCACGCGGCTGATGGATAGCCTGCAAAAGCAGATGGAGCCGGACGCGCACTCCGTGCACGTGGCCGGCGCGGCCCGGATGCTCTCCCATCCCGAGTACAGCGACCTGAAGAAGGCGCGCAGCCTGCTCTCCACCCTGGAGACGCAGGAGAAATTGGCAAAGCTGCTGCTGCGGCGCTCGGGTGTGGAGTTCTCGGTGGCCATTGGGCCGGAGCTCTCGGAGGAGGGCATGCAGGACTGCTCCCTGGTCACGGTTTCCTACCGCGTGGGCACGGGGGTCGGCACCATGGGCATCATCGGCCCGACGCGCATGCACTACGGACGCGTGATCTCCGTGCTGGAAGCCATGAAAAACGTGATGAATGAAGCGCTGATTCCGCCGGGCAACCGGAAGGAAGGCGGAACGCGGAAAGAGGAGAAACATGAAGGACAATAAGAAGAACAAGGCCGAGGCCGCCGCAAAGGCCGAGGAAAAGAAGGCCCGCGCCGCAGCCGATCCCGCGCCGGAGGGCGAAACGCCCGAGGAGGCGCCGGAGGAGAGCAACAACATCACCATCACGCGCGAAAAGCTCGAAGAGCTCAACGCCTACGTCAAGGCGGCGGAGCAGAAGCGGGACGAATACCTCGCCATGGCCCAGCGCGTGCAGGCGGACTTTGACAACTATCGCAAGCGAAACGCCTCCCTGCGCACCGAGGTTGCGGACGACGCCGTCCGCGACGCGGTCAAGGAGGTCCTGCCCGCGCTGGACAATCTCGAGCGCGCGCTCGAGGCGGCAAAGGCCGCCGGCGAGGAGGGCAGCCTCTACAAGGGCGTGGAGATGACGCTCCGCGGCTTTGAGGAGGCGCTCAAGAAGCTGGGCATGGAGCGCGTGGAAGCCGCGCCCGGCACGGCCTTTGACCCGGAAAAGCACAACGCCGTCATGATGACGGAGGCCGACGAGGAACACCCCGAAGGCACCATCATCGAATGCTTCCAGACCGGCTTTGCCGTCCGCGGCAAGGTCGTCCGCTACGCAATGGTCCGCGTGGCCAATTAAAAGAATCTATTTTGAATGTATTGACAAGTCTTGAAGGAGGCTTCATCAGTTATGAGCAAGATCATCGGTATTGACCTTGGTACCACCAATTCCTGCGTCGCCGTCATGGAGGGCGGCGAGCCCGTTGTCATCACCAACCCCGAGGGCGCGCGCACCACGCCGTCCGTCGTCGCCTTTGCAAAGAACGGCGAGCGCCTCGTCGGCCAGATCGCCAAGCGCCAGGCCGTCGTCAACCCCGACCGCACCATCATCTCCATCAAGCGCAAGATGGGCACCAATGAAAAGATCACCATCGACGGCAAGTCCTACACCCCGCCGGAGATCTCGGCCATGATCCTGCAGAAGCTCAAGGCCGACGCCGAGGCCTACCTGGGCGAGACGGTCACCCAGGCCGTCATCACGGTCCCCGCGTACTTCAACGACTCGCAGCGCCAGGCCACCAAGGACGCCGGCCGCATCGCGGGCCTGGAAGTGCTCCGCATCGTCAACGAGCCCACCGCCGCGTCCCTGGCTTACGGCCTGGACAAGGAAGGCAGCCAGAAGATCCTCGTCTACGACCTGGGCGGCGGCACCTTCGATGTCTCCATCCTGGACATCGGCGACGGCGTGTTCGAGGTGCTCTCCACCAACGGCAACACGCACCTGGGCGGCGATGACTTCGACCAGCGCATCATGGACTACCTGGTCGCGGAGTTCAAGCGCACGGAGGGCATCGACCTGTCCAAGGACCGCCAGGCCATGCAGCGCCTGAAGGACGCCGCGGAGAAGGCCAAGATCGAGCTGTCCGGCGTCATGAGCACGAACATCAACCAGCCCTTCATCACCATGGACGCCTCCGGCCCCAAGCACCTGGACGTCACCCTGACCCGCGCCAAGTTCAACGAGCTGACGGCGGACCTGGTCGAGGACACCATTAAGCCCCTGCGCCAGGCGCTCTCCGACGCGTCCCTGACCGCCAACGACATCGATAAGGTCATCCTGGTCGGCGGCTCCACCCGCATCCCGGCCGTGCAGGAGGCCGTAAAGAACGCCACCGGCAAGGACCCCTTCAAGGGCATCAACCCCGACGAGTGCGTCGCGGTCGGCGCGGCCATCCAGGCCGGCGTCCTGGGCGGCGAGGTCAAGGACGTGCTGCTGCTCGACGTCACGCCCCTGTCCCTGGGCATTGAGACCATGGGCGGCGTCTTCACCCGCCTGATCGACCGCAACACCACCATCCCGACCCACAAGAGCCAGGTGTTCTCCACCGCGGCCGACGGCCAGACCCAGGTCGAGGTCCACGTGCTCCAGGGCGAGCGCGAGATGGCCGCCTACAACAAGACGCTGGGCCGCTTCAACCTGACCGGCATCGCGCCCGCGCCCCGCGGCGTGCCGCAGATCGAGGTCTCCTTCGACATCGACGCCAACGGCATCGTGCACGTCTCCGCCAAGGACCTGGGCACCGGCAACGAGCAGAAGATCACCATCACCGCTTCCTCCAACCTCTCCGAGGAGGACATCAAGAAGGCCGTCGCCGACGCGGAGAAGTACGCCGACGAGGACAAGAAGAACAAGGAGAAGGTCGAGACCACCAACAACGCGGACTCCACCATCTACCAGATCGAAAAGACCCTCAAGGACCTGGGCGACAAGGTCGACCCCGCCGACAAGGCCAAGGTCGAGGACGCGCTCAGCGACCTGCGCAAGGCCAAGGACAGCGGCGACGTCGAGGCCATCAAGGCGCAGATGGAGAAGACCAACCAGATCTCCATGGAGGTCTTCGGCAAGATCTACCAGCAGCAGGGCGGCCAGCAGGCCGGCCAGCCCGGCGCAGGCGCCACCAACCCCGGCCCCGACGCCAACGGCAACGTAGAGACCGACTACGAAGTGCACGACGACAAGTAAGCGCAGAAAGAGATCGTGAGAGGGAATGGCGCGCAGCAGGCGTCATTCCCTTTCAGGCGAGGAGGAAACACCTTTGGCAAAACGCGATTATTACGAAGTGCTGGGCGTAGAGCGCGGTGCGTCGCAGGCCGAGATCAAGAGCGCTTACCGGAAGCTTGCCAAAAAGTATCACCCGGACCTCAACCCGGGCGATAAGCAGGCGGAGGCTGCGTTTAAGGAGGTCAACGAAGCATACGAGGTGCTTTCCGATGACCAGCGCAGAGCGAGATACGACCAGTTTGGCCACGAGGACCCGACCGCGGCGGGCGGAAACTACGGCAGCTACACCACCTATACCGGCGGCGCAGGCGGCTTTGACGATATTTTCGAGAGCATTTTCGGCAGCTTCGGCGGCTTCGGCGGCAGCACCCGCCAGGCCGCAAACGGCCCGGTGCGCGGCGACGACCTGCGGTATAACCTGACCATCAACTTTGAAGAGGCGGTCTTCGGCTGCAAGAAGGAGATCAGCATCACCCGCGACGAGGCCTGCGATACCTGCGGCGGCTCGGGCGCAAAGCCCGGCACCAGCCCCAAGACCTGCGACCAGTGCCACGGCACGGGCCAGGTGACGCGCATCCAGCAGACCATGCTCGGCTCCATGCGCACCAGCTCCCCCTGCCCCAAGTGCGGCGGCACGGGCAAGGTCATCACCGATCCCTGCCCCAAGTGCGGCGGCAAGGGCACCATCCGCCGCCAGCGCAGCATCACCGTGACCATCCCGGCCGGCATCGACAACGGCCAGGCGCTCACCCTGCGCGGCCAGGGCGAGCCCGGACAGCGCGGGGGCCCGGCCGGCGACCTCTACATCGCCATCACCGTGCGGCCCAGCCGCAAGTTCCGGCGCGACGGCGCGAACCTCTACAGCGAGATGACCATCAGCTTTGCCCAGGCGGCCCTGGGCGACGAGGTCGAGATCGAAACCCTCAAGGGATCGGTCAAGGAGACCATCGCCGAGGGCACGCAGCCCGGCCAGGTCATCCGCGTGCGCGGCGAGGGCGTGCCCAGCCTGCGGAATCCCTCGCAGCGGGGCGACCTGTTCGTGACCCTCAAGGTCGAGGTCCCCAAGCGCCTCAACGAGCGGCAGAGAATGGCCCTGCGCCTCTTCGACGAGGCCATGGGCGGCAAGGCCTCCGGCGCGAGCCGGGGCGACAACTGGAAGAAATCCGTCAAGGAATTCTTCGACAAGTTCAAGGACTAGGCGCAAAAATCGCCCCTGCATCCCGAGCGTTTCGGATGCAGGGGCGATTTTTTTTGCCCTTAGAGGTCGTCGATCTTCATGCGGTCCATCTCCCGGTCCTGCTCCGCCTGCTGGCGTTTCTTCGCGCCGCGGCGGCGGAAATAGCGCACGAGGAAGAACACGCCCAGGCAGACGGCCGCAAAGGCCAGAAGCAGCCCCACAAAGAAGGGGAGAAGGATGAAGAGAGATCCAGCGTAAGACATCGCGGTCATTCTCCTTTCGCAGTCGGTTTGGGGTTCCGGTTCGGGCCCTCCTTCCGGGCGCCGGCCGCCCCGAGGGCCTTTCGATACTCCGTGATGAGGAGTTTCGCCGTGTCAAAGTCGAGCTTGTCGTTGAGCGCCAGGCGCTTGATGAGCATGACGTATGGGTCGCTCGCCGCGTCCTCGCTCAGGCGGATCTTTTGGATCAGCCGGTCCAGGCGCAGGCGCACCGTCGGGTACGTCACCCCGTACATCGCCGCCGCCTCCTTGAGCGATCCGGAAACCAGCAGAAAGTTCTTGATGAAGGTCACGTCTTCGTCGTCCAGGTTCGCCATCCATTCGGGTATGATCTCCACGCGCTGCCCTCCCCCGTCTCCCGCGCGCTTCCCGCGCGGGTTTTAATTTAATTCAATTATATCTTTAATTTTATTAAAGTCAATAGGGAAGCGCAAGTTTTGTTTTATTTTTTCCCCAGCGCTTCCGGCCATTGCCTGCATGGGGAGCGCGCGCGCCCCGAATACTAGGGGCGAAGGAGAGGGGAAGAAAAATGGCGCAATATGGAATGGAAAAGAGCCCGCCTTTGCGGGGCGAAGTGCGCGTGCAGCGCTCCAAGAACGCGGTTTTGCCGATGATGGCCTGCGCGGTGCTGACGCGGGAGGTGCTGGAACTTACGGATGTGCCGCGGCTGACCGATGTGGACGGCATGGCGGCGCTCCTTGGCGGAATCGGGGTGCAGGTATCCCGCGCGCGGGGTGGGATGCGCCTTTGCGGGGAGAACCTGGACGGCTGCCGCGCGGAGGGAATCTATGCCGAGCGGATGCGCGCCTCGGTGCTGCTGCTGGGGCCGCTGCTGGTGCGGCTCGGCCGGGCGCGCCTGAGCTTTCCGGGCGGGTGCGCGATCGGTTCGCGCCCCATCGACCTGCACCTGAAGGGCCTGAGCGCCATGGGCGCGCGCTTTGCCCTGCAGGAGGGGTGCGTCGAGGCGCGGACCGACGGGCTGCACGGGGCGGTCATCTATCTGGACGTTCCCTCCGTGGGCGCGACGGAGAACCTGCTGATGGCCGCGACGCTGGCCAAGGGCGTCACCGTCATCGACAACGCGGCCAAGGAGCCGGAGATCGCGGACCTGGCGCGGCTGCTGCGGCGCATGGGCGCGAAGATCTCCGGCATCGGGCAGAGCCGGCTGACCGTGGAGGGCGTCCCGGCGCTGCACGGCGCGCGCTTTACGCCCATGCCCGACCGCATCGAAGCGGGAACGCTCATGCTCTGCGCGGCTGCGACGCGCGGGGACGTGCTGCTGCGCGGCGCGCAGGCGGACACGCTCGGCGCGGTCATCGCGAAAATGCGCGAGTGCGGCGCGCAGGTGACGGCGGAGAGCGCCGGCCTGCGCGTGCGTGCGGAGCGCCTGCAGGGCGTGGACGTGGAGACCCTGGCCTATCCCGGCTTCCCGACGGATTTGCAGGCGCCCATGATGGCCCTATTGTGCCGCGCGGAGGGGACCTCTATCCTGACGGAGCACATCTTTGAGAACCGGTTTCTGCAGGTGCCGCAGCTCCGGAAGATGGGCGCCTCCATCGCGGTGCGCGGCCGCAGCGCCGTGGTGCGCGGCGTGGAGTCGCTGCACGGCGCGCGCGTCTCGGCGACGGACCTGCGCGCGGGCGCGGCGCTGGTGCTGGCGGGCCTCACGGCCGAGGGACACACCACGGTGACGGAGATCTCCCACATCGAGCGCGGGTACGTGGACCTGGCCGGCGCGCTGCGCGCGCTGGGCGCGCCCATCGTGCGCGTGGAGTGAGGCGCATCAAGGCGGGGCGCGGCGCGTATACATGCACCGAAACGAGGTGAGAGAATGCGCAAGTTCGCTCTTTTGCTCTGCGCGCTGGCCTGCGCGGCGGGCGTCTATCTCCTCCGCGGGGGGACGGAAGGCGCCCCGCCCGATCCAGCGCAGGCGGAAAATCCCGCGCCGCGCGCGCAGACCGTGCGCGTGGAGGCGGCGCGCGTGCTCTCCGCCCAGGCGCAGGAGGAGCCCATCGTGCTGACGGTCTGGGACGAGGGGCGCGCCGTCCGCATGGACATGGAGGACTACCTCATTTATGCCGTGGCGGGGGAGATGCCCGCCTCCTACGAGATGGAGGCGCTCAAGGCCCAGGCGGTCGCCGCGCGGTCCTACCTCGCCTGGAAGATGCCGGCCTTTGGCGGCGGAGGGTGCAGCCAGGGCGTGGACACGGACGTGTGCACGGATTCCACCCACTGCATGGCCTACTGGAGCGAGGAGGAGATGCGCGAGCGCTGGGGCGAGGCCTACGCGGAGAACCGCGCCCGCATCGAGGAGGCGGTCCGCGCCACCGCGGGCGAGGTCATGCTCTACAACGGCAGCCCCATCCAGGCGCTCTTCCACTCGGCCAGCGGCGGGCAGACCGAGGACGCGCAGGCGGTCTGGGGCACGGCGTATCCCTACCTGACGTCCGTGGAGAGCGCGGAGGAAGGGGAGAGCGGCAAGGAGGTGCGCCTGAAGATCGGGGCGCTCGTCTCCGCGCTCAACGAGGCGTTTCCGGGCGCAAACCTCACGGAGCAGAACGTGCGCAGCGCATTTTCCGTGCGCAGCCGCACGGACAGCGGCCGCGCGGACGTCGTCCAGGTCGGCGAGGTGACGGCGACCGGGCGCGCGGTGCGCACGGCGCTCGACCTCCGGTCCACGAACTTCACCATCGCCTACCAAGGGGAGGAAGCGGTCCTGACCACCGTGGGCTACGGCCACGGCGTGGGCATGAGCCAGGTCGGCGCCAACGCCATGGCCGCGCAGGGCAGCAGCTATCGGGAGATCCTGCAGCACTACTACACGGGCGTGGCGTTTGCGCCCTTGCGCGCCGGGGACGTATAGCGCGCCGCGCTGCGGGGAACGTTACCTCCAAAGGGGAGGTGACGCTTCTTGCGCGAAGGATGGAAGCGGTTCTGGGACCGGTTTGGCTATTTGTGCGTGCTGAGCGCCTGTCTTGCGATGGTGGCGGTCACGGCGGTCTGGACGCGGCCCATTGCGGAGGCGCCGCAGGCGCCGGAGGTGACGCGGTATGCCTCGCCCACGCCCGCGCCCACGCCGCAGCCGGCCTCCGTGGAGGTGACGATCGAGCCCGCGCAGACGCAGGCGCCCTTCGTTTTCCCGAGCGCCGGCCAGGTGGGCATGCCCTTTGCCGTGCAGACGCTGGTCTACAGCGAGACGCTGCGCGAATACCGCACGCACGAGGGCGTGGACTTCCTCGGCGAGGAGGGCGACCCCGTGCGCGCGGCGGAGGACGGCACCGTCACCCGCGTCTGGGAGGACCCGCTGATGGGCAACTGCATCGAGATCACGCACCGCGAGGGGTACATCACGCGCTATGGCTCCCTTGCGACGCCCGGCCTCGTGCAGGAGGGGGCGAAGGTCGCCTGCGGCCAGGTCCTGGGCACGATGGGGACGAGCGCCGCGATCGAGTGCGCGGAGGGGCCGCACCTGCACTTTGAGCTCTGGCAGCTGCAGGAGGCGCTGGACCCGATGAAATTTTTGCGCGAAGATGTGGAATAGCCGTTTGCAAATCCCGTTTGTGTGGTATAATGAGAGAAGCAAACGATGAGGAGGTTACACCCCATGAAGAAGGTCTATGTCTGCGATGTCTGCGGCTACGAGTACGATGGCGACGTTCCCTTTGAGCAGCTCCCCGACGACTGGACCTGCCCCCTGTGCGGCGTGGGCAAGGATCAGTTCTCCGTGCGCGAGGAATAAACCGCAGAGCGAGTGGGCGTCCGCTCCCCAGGTTTGGGAGAGCAGGCGCGCCCCCATGCAGTACAATGGAAGCACGATCGAAACGGAAGGGAGAGACGTATGGTTTCCTTGCAAACTTCCATCGCGCGCCGGTGCGCGCCATGGTTCCCGGGCATCCGGGACACCGCGCTGCTGTCGGTCCTGCAGGGGTACGCGGGCAGCGTGCAGGCGGACGACCCGGAAAACATCCGGCTGATCGTCGCGCGCTGCGGCAACTTCTTCTACTTTGGCGGGGACCCCGCGCACCCGCAGGCCGCGTCCTGCATCCGCGCGGCAGAGGCGGGGAGCTGCCTCGTCTCCCTGGAGCCTGCCTGGCGGGCGCGCTTTTACGAGGTCCTGGGCCCGCGCGCCGAGGGAAGGACGCGCTACCGCGTAAAGGGGGAGATGGCTGCGCTGGACCGCGCGCACCTGCGCGCGCTCTGCGCGCTGCCGGAAGGGTTTTCCCTCGCTTGCGCAGAGGAGGCGGACGTGCAGGCCCTGCGGGAAATGGAGTGGTCCGCGCACTTTGTCGAGCAGTTCGCCAGCGCGCGGGACCTGGTGGAGCAGGGCTTTGCGCAGATCGTGCGGCGCGGCGCGGACATCGCCTGCGTGGGCTGCACGTTCACCGTCTACGACGAGGGAATGGAGCTGGGCATCGCCACCCATCCCGCATACCGCGGCTTGGGCCTTGCGACGGCCGCGGCGGCGCGGGCGGCGCTGGAGGCCCTGGACCGCGGCTGGAAGCTCAACTGGGACGCGGCCAATCCCATCAGCCTGCGCCTGGCCTGCAAGATCGGGTTTGAACCGGACGGCGAATACGAAGCCGTCCTGGTGAAATAAGCGAATCTTAGAAAGAGATGGAGAAGGAGGAGTTCGCCATGTGGACGCGTGCGGAACTCAAGCAGAACGCCAAGGACGTTCTGCGCAACAACTACTGGATGGCCTTTGCGGTCTCCCTGGTCTACAGCCTCATCACGGGCATTGTCTCCAGCGGCAGTTCGTTCGTCAACAACTCGTCGTCGGGCTCTGCGCCGGGCACGGGCGCGGGCATGGGGGTTTCCACGGAGGTACTGGGGACGCTGCTGCTGATCGCCCTGCTCGGATCGCTCATCGGGCTGGTGATCGGCTTTGTGCTCTCGTTCTTTGTCTTTGGCCCGATGCAGGTGGGCATGGTCCGCTACTACATGGAGAGCCGGAACGGAACCTCGAGCTTTGGCCAGCTCTTCTACGGGTTTAAGCGGAACTACATGAACACCGCGACCGCCATGTTCCTGACCAACCTCTTCGTCAGCCTGTGGTCGCTGCTGCTGATCGTGCCCGGCATCATCAAGGGCCTGGCCTGGTCGCAGGTGCCCTACATCCTGGCCGAGAACCCGAACCTGTCCGGCGCGCGTGCCCGCGCGATCTCCGCCCAGATGACGGATGGGCAGAAGTGGGAGATCTTCGTCCTGCAGCTCTCCTTCTTGGGCTGGATTCTGCTGGGCTCGCTGCTGTGCGGCATCGGCCTGTTCTTCGTCGAGCCCTACGTGCAGGCCACCTATGCCGAGCTCTACGCCAAGCTCCGCGACCGCGCGCTGTCCGAGGGCTTCGCCACCCTGGAGGAGCTCCCCGGCGCCCTGCCGCAGGCCTGACGCGATGGCCGCCCCTGCGCAATCCCTGCGCAGGGGCGCTTTTTTGCCCGCGCCGGATTTGTCTTGACAAGACATGTTAGGCGGACGTAAAATCAAAGAGAAGAATTGATGCAAAAAGAGGAGGAATGCGAGATGCTGACGACTGCACAGCCCATTGTGGAGATCGCCAAGGACACCTACGAGATCGACGAGTTTGACTGCGGGTCCATCTTCGTGCTGGTGGGCAAGGACAAGGCCATGGTCATCGACACGGGCACGGGCATCGGCGACCTGCCGGCCGTCATCCGCAAGATCACGGACAAGCCGATTGTCCTGGTCATCACGCACGCCCACGGCGACCACACCGGCGGCCTGGGCTGGTTCGACGAATACTACATGAACGCCGCGGACGAGGGCAAGTACGACATGGGCGGCGCGGACTTCCGCCGCAACTATGCGCACTCCATCGCGCAGCGCTCGGGCAAGACCTATCCCTACGACCCGGAGACGGACATTCAGCCCTGGCCCGCGGACGCGCACCCCGTGCGCCGCGACCTGGAGGATGGGCAGAGCTTTGACCTGGGCGACCGCGTGGTCACCGCCATGCGCGCGCCGGGCCACACCCCCGGCTCCATGGTGCTGCTCGACCCCAAGACGCGCATCCTGTTCGCGGGCGACGCCTGCAACTGCAACACGCTCTTCGGCTCCCTGCCGGGGGATGCGACCTTTGTCAGCGTGGAGACCGCGGGCAAGGCCCTGAAGGACATCTACGCCCTCAAGGGCAAGCTCTGGGACGTCTGCTTCAACGGGCACCACGACTTCCGCCCCTTTGGCAAGCCCCTGGACGACGACGTGATGGGCAACCTGATCGACTGCTGCGACGCGCTCGTCTCCGGCAACTACCAGGCCGAGACCGTGCCCGGCATGTTCCCCGGCATGCCCGAGCGCACCGTCGTCAAGAAGGGCACCGTCATGGTCACCTTCAAGGAGGGCGGCATCCACGAGCCCAAGGCGGAATAAGCGCCAAAACGACAAAAAGCGCGCCGAAGGATTGCCCTTCGGCGCGCCGAATACCGGAAAGCGGGCCTAAGGCCCGCGACCTCGCGGCGTACACGCCGCCGCTGCGGATTTCAGAGGAAGGGGGTTCCCCCCTTCCTGCATTCCCCCAAGCGATAAGAAGGGGGGACTACAGCCTGACGCGCCGAAGGATTGCCCTTCGGCGCGCTTTTTCGCGCTCAGCGGAGCGTTCCGTCGATGCCGACGATGCGCACCGTCAGCGGGATGCCGCGGCCCGAGGCCGCAAGCGCCCGCTGCACCGCCGCCGCGAGCCCGCCGCAGCAGGGCACCTCCATGCGCAGCACCGTCACGGAGCGGATCTCGTTTTGCAGGAAGACCTGCGCGAGCTTTTCCGCGTAGTCCACGCCGTCCAGCTTCGGGCAGCCGATGAGCGTCACGCGCCCGCGCAGGAAGTCCGCGTGCAGGTTGGCATAGGCGAACGCCGTGCAGTCCGCGGCGATGAGCACGTCCGCACCCTGCAGGTACGGCGCGCGCAGGGGCAGAAGCTGGATCTGCACGGGCCAGTTGACGAGCTGGCTCTCCATCCGGGCCTCGCCCGCCAGGGCGGAGGCGGGGCGCAGCGTCCGCGCCGCCGCGGAGGGGCAGCCGCCGGCCGGGTGCGCGTGGGCTGCGCCGGCCTTGGCCGCGGCGACCGCCGCCGCGTCGTAGGGCGCGGCCTCGCGCTCTTCAAAGGAGATGGCGCCGGCCGGGCACGCGGGCAGACAGTCGCCCAGGCCGTCGCAGTAGTCCTCCCGCAGCAGGCGGGCCTTGCCGTTCACCATGCCGATGGCGCCCTCGTGGCAGGCCGCGGCGCAGAGCCCGCAGCCGTTGCACTTCTCCTCGTCGATGACAATGATCTTCCGAATCACGCGTTTCATCCTTTCTCCTTGCGTTTCTGGGACAAGCATACTATACTGAAGGCGAAAAGTCTGTTGGATTTCCAACGAAGGAGGTGAAAAAATGGACTGTGCGCTCTTTGCCGGCATCGGCCAGGCGGAGCGGGAGGAGATGCTGCGCTGCCTGGACGCGCGCCGGGCGAAGATGGTCCGCGGCCAGGCGCTGCTCGAGGCGGGCGGGCCGGTGCGGGAAATCGGCGTGGTCCTCCGGGGCGCGGTGCAGGTGCGCAGCACGGACTTCTTCGGCAACCAGACGATCCTGGCGCAGCTGGGGCCCGGCGACCTCTTTGGCGAGGCCTTCGTCTGCGCGGGGCTTTCCCGCTCGCCCGTGGAGGCGGTCTGCCAGCAGGACGGGGAGGTCCTCCTGCTGGACTACGGCAGGATCCTCGGCGCCTGCCCGCGCGCCTGCGCCGGCCACAGGCGCCTTGTGGAGAACATGGTCGCGGTCCTTGCGCAGAAGAACCTGACCCTCATGCGCAAGACGCGCATCCTCTCCCGGCGCACGACGCGGGAAAAGCTCCTGGCCTACCTCTCCGAGTGCGCGCGGGAGGCCGGCGGCGGACAGTTCGACATCCCCTTTACGCGGCAGGAGCTTGCGGACTACCTGTGCGTGGACCGCAGCGCGATGACGGTGGCGCTCATGGCCCTCAAGCGCGAGGGCCTGGTGGAGCTGGACGGCCGCACCGCGCGCTTACTCGCAAAAAACAGCGAAAGGCGTGATCTTCATGGCATATGACGCATACCTCTACGGCATGATCCTGCGGACCAACAGCTTCCTGCTCAAGGGGGACTATCCCAAGGCTGATACCTATGGGGAAATCCTGAAGAAATACTCCCTGCCGGGCGGGGAAACCGGCACCTGCGCCACGGTCCTGCTCTCCCTGGGGCGCTCGGTCAAGATGGACGGCACCTACATGGGCCGCACGACCATGCCTTTTATCCAGAACTTCTACAAGGACAAGGCCTGCGACCTGACAAGCCTGCACCTGGACGAGAGCTTTGACGGCCTGGAGGACAACGTCCTCGTCGCGGGCAACACGCGCACGCCCCTGGGGCAGTTTCAGGCCTTTTACGCCGACCCCAACCACCGCTGGAACCCGCCGAAGGAGGAGGACATCCGCCAGGCGCAGGTCGCGGCGATCGATCCCTACTTCTTCGAGGATTCCATCCATGCGGCGGAGATCTGCCGGGACCTGAAGAAGCCCTACGTCACCATCGACTGCGCGTACGACAGCGTGCTGCACCGCTATTCGGCGGTCAACGTCGTCAGCGACGAGTTCTACCGCGACCACTACCCGCAGGAGGCGCGCGACGACGTGCTGCGCAAGTACATGGAGGCCTCCGACGGGTTGACCATCTTCACCCTCGGCGCGCGGGAGATCCGCTTTGGCCGGAAGGGCGGGCAGATTCAGTCCTTTGCGCCCTACAAGGTGGACGTGGTCTCGACCCTGGGCGCGGGGGATACGTTCAAGGCCGGGTGCGTCTACGCGCTCTGGGCGGGCATGGACGACATCTCCACCGTGCGCTTTGCCGCGGCCAGCGCCGCGATTGCCTGCACGCGCTTCCCGCTGCCGCTGAACCCGCCGCAGCTGGCCGAAGTGCTGCTGCTCATGTCCACGAGATAAAGAAAGGGGAGACAAACCCATGCAGGAAACGATTCGCAAGTTCAAGGAAATCCTTGCAAAGCTGAACGCCTATCAGCACGCCCTGGGCGTGATGCAGTACGACTCGGAGACGGCGATGCCGCGCGCGGGCGCGGCGGGCTATGCCGCGGCCATGGGCGCGCTCTCCGAGGAGGTCTACAAGCTCCAGACCTCGGACGCGTTCAAGGGCGCGGTCCGCGAGCTGCTCAGCCGCAAGGCGGAGCTGGACGAGATCACCCGGCGCGAGGCCGAGGTCCTGGGCGAGGAGATGGCGCGCATGGACTGCGTGCCCGTGCAGGAATTCGTCGAGTACCAGACGGAGCTGGGCCTGGCCTCCAGCGCCTGGCGGGAGGCCAAGCAGAGGAGCGACTACGCCCTCTTTGCGCCGCACCTGCAAAAGCTCCTGGACAGCACGCGCCGCTTTGCGCGCTACTACGCGCCGGACCGCGATCCGTACGACGTCCTGTTGGACGAGTATGAGAAGGGCATGACCCAGGCGGAGCTGGACCGCTTCTTCGGAACCCTGCGCGAGAACCTGATGCCCCTGGTGCAGCGCGTCGCCGAGCGCGCGGACGCGGTGGACGACCGCTTCCTCTTCGGCCATTTCCCGGTGGCGCAGCAGCGCCGGCTCGCCGGGGCCGTCATGGAGGTCATGGGCCTGGACCGCAGCCGCTGCGCCCTGGGCGAGGTCGAGCACCCCTTCACCACGAACTTCTCCAAGAACGACGTGCGCATCACCACCCATTACCACGAGGAGAGCCTGGCCAGCTCGCTCTACTCCGTCATCCACGAGGGCGGCCACGCGCTCTACGAGCTGAACACGGACGATGCGCTCATCGGCTCGCCCCTGGCCGGCGGCGCGAGCATGGGCATGCACGAGTCGCAGTCCCGCCTCTATGAGAACCTGATCGGCCGCAGCGCGGGCTTTGCGCGCTTCCTGTTCCCGAAGGTGCAGGCGCTCTTCCCGGCGCAGCTCGCCGGCGTGACGGCGCAGGACTTCTACCGCGCGGTCAACCGCAGCGCGCCCTCCCTGATCCGCATCGACGCGGACGAGCTGACCTATCCCTTCCACATCCTGATCCGCTACGAGCTGGAAAAGCGCCTCGTCGCAGGAGACCTGCCGCTCCAGGACCTGCCGGCGGAGTGGAACCGCCTCTACAAGGAGGTCCTGGGCGTCGCGGTCCCGGACGATGCGCACGGCGTCCTGCAGGACAGCCACTGGTCCGGCGGGAGCTTTGGCTACTTCCCGAGCTACGCCATCGGCAGCGCCTACGGCGCGCAGATCCTCGAATCCATGAAGAAGGACCTGGACGTGGACGCCCTGACCGAGGCAGGGAACCTTGCGCCCATCACGGCCTGGCTTGCGGAGCGGATCTACCGCTTTGGCAAGGTCAAGACCCCGGGCGAGCTCCTGCGCAGCGCCTGCGGCGCGGACTTTGATCCGCAGTTCTACGTCGACTACCTGACGCGGAAATACACCGCCCTCTACAACCTGTAAAGGGCGCCGGAAAGGGGAGAGACGGATGCAATCCGTTTCCATCGCAGACTATGGAGCCAAAGAGGGCGCGCTCTGCACAGAGGCCATCCAGCGCGCCCTGGACGCGGCGAGCGCGGCCGGCGGCGTCGCGGTGATCCCGCGGGGCACCTACCGCACCGGCGCGCTGAACCTGCGCGGCGCCTCCCTGTGCATGGAAAAGGGCGCGGTGCTCAAGGGCTCGGCGGACTTTGCGGACTACCCGGAGATCGGGTACGACCACAACGAGATGGGGCAGGTCCGCTCGCTGCTGTACGTCATGGACGAGCAGGACGTGCACATCTACGGCGAAGGGACCATCGACCTGAGCGCCGAGGCCTTCTACGACATGGACAAGCGCACGGTCCCCGAGAGCGAGGTCGAGCTCACGCCCGCGCAGGTCGCGGAATGCACCGCCACGTACGTGAACCGGCCCAACCAGCCCATCTTCTTCCTGCGCTGCCGGCACGTGCGCGTCGAGGGCGTGCGCATCACGGGCGCGCCCTGCTGGACGATGTCCTTTGTCGAGTGCGAGGACGTGCGCGTGCAGGACCTGACCATCGACAACGACCGCCGCATCCCCAACAACGACGGCATGCACTTCTGCTCCTGCAAGGGCGTCATCGTGCGCGGCTGCAACATCTCCGCCGGGGACGACTGCATCGCCATCTCCTGCATCACGAACTGGGACAAGCCCTGCGAGGACGTGGTCATCGCCGACTGCATCCTGCGCTCGAGCTCCAAGGCGATCGTCGTGGGGTACATGCACTCCATCGTGCGCAACGTCAACATCTCCAACTGCGTGATCCTGGACAGCAACCGCAGCCTGTGCATCATGTCCAGCACGGACGGCATCGTGGAAAACGTCACCGCCTCCAACCTCCGGCTGGACACCCGCTGCCGCGCGGGCAACTGGTGGGGCAACGGCGAGGCCGTGTGCATCATGGGCACCTACCACCACCTGGCCAACTACCGCGACCCCGTGCCGCAGCGCGAGGCCCACGCCTGCATCCGCAACGTGCTCCTGCAGAACCTGAACTGCACCACGGAGAACGCCCTGGCCGTCGTGGGCGAAAACGGCAGCGTGGAGAACGTGCACATGGACCACCTGACCGTGCAGCTCAAGGACAGCGAGAACCTCTGCGTCAAGGGCCGGGTCATCGACATCAGCCCCGCGCCCAACACCGCGCGCCTGCCCGAGGAGCCGACCTGGCTCTACCTGCGCGGCGTGCGCAACGTCACGGTCACCAACGCCTTTGTCGCGCCCTTCCACGGCAAGACGCCCATCGCCTACGCCGAGGACGCCGAGGGCGCGCGCTTCTGACGAAAAGAGGAGGGAAAACCGCCCATGGACCTGGAGATTCGCGCCCTTGCGCCGGAGCTCGCCCCGGACTACTTCGACTTCTTCGAGAACCGCGCCTTTACGGACGGCTCGCCCTACCGCTGCTACTGCCAGATGTTCCAGGCGAGCAAGGCCGAGGCCGAGGCGGCCTATTCGGGCCTCGCGCCCGAGGAGCTGGGCCGGGCCGCCCGCCGGGAGGCCGAGCGCCAGATCCAGGAGGGGCGGCTGCGCGGGTACCTCGCCTACGCCGGGGGACAGGCCATCGGCTGGTGCAACGCCTGCGACCGCGCCAACCTGCCCGAGGACCCCTGCGTCGACCCCTGCCGCCACGCGCCGGCGGAGGCGCGGATCAAGGCCGTGCTCTGCTTCGAGATCGCGCCGGAGTGGCGCGGCCGGGGCGTGGCCACGGCGCTGCTCGCCCGCGCGATCGCGGACGCCGCCGCCGAGGGCTATGCCGCGGTCGAGGCCTATCCCCAGATGCGCGAGGCGCGCTACGAGTGGGACTACGCCGGCCCGGTGCGCCTGTACGAGAAGGCCGGCTTCCAGCAGATCGCGCAGGGGCCGGACGGAGAGCTGGTGCTGCGCAAAGCGCTGTGAGGCAAAAAAACGGGAGCCGCTGGCGCCTTGGGGGGCCTGGCCAAGCCCATTCCCGAGATTCGGCGCGTTGTGCGCGCTGCTTGCCTGGTTTTGAAGCGCGCCGACTTTGCCGGTACGCAGAACGGGAGCCGTTCCCCCTCTGCAGGGAGCGGTTCCCGTCCAAGCGGTAGAACCAGGGGCCCAAGCCCTCCTCCGAACCCCGCAGCGGCGGCGTGCACGCCGCGAGAAAGCGGGCCGAAGGCCCGCTTTCTGACATTTGGCGCGTTGTGCGCGCTGCTTGCCTGGTTTTGAAGCGCGCCGACTTTGCCGACACGCGAAACAGGAGCCGCTTCCCCCTGCGGGGAAGCGGCTCCTGTCCAAACGGTAGAACCAGAGGCCCAAGCCCTCCTCCGAACTCCGCAGCGCGGCGTGCACGCCGCGAGAAAGCGGGCCGAAGGCCCGCTTTCTGACATTCGGCGCGTTGTGCGCGCCGCTTGCCTGGTTTTGAAGCGCGCCGACTTTGCCGGCGCACAAAACGGGAGCCGCTTTCCCCTCTGCGGGGAAGCGGCTCCCGTCGTCTTATTCGTCCAGGAAGTCCAGGCGGCCGGCGTACCAGCCGCAGACGCCGTCCTTCTTCACGCGGCGGCCCAGGGAGCAGGGTTCGCGGTCGAGCACGGAGACGACGTCCCCGGGGCGCAGGGGCAGGCGGTAGTCCGTGACGTCCAGGCAGCGGGCGTCCGGTTCGCGGGAAAAGAGCAGGCCGCGCGGGATGTCCATCTCGTAGCCGGTGCGCTTGTGGCGGATGCGCGCGACGTCGCCGGTCTCCGAGAGGATGTCCACGGCGTTGTCAATCCAGCGCAGGTGGAAGAAGCGCGTGCTTGCCGCCTGCGCGTCCCGGACGCGCGCCCGGGGCAGGCCGTCGTAGGCGGCAAAGGCGAAGTCCTCGCGGTTTAGGTCCGGCAGGAGCAGCGCGTTGAGCTGGCCGTCCTCGCGCAGCACGTTGCCGCCGTCGATGCTGAGGACGCGCGCCTCCCGGCTGACAAGGGGCGCGTTGCAGGGGAAGTCCTCCCGGTAGAGGGCGACCGGCCAGTGGCCGACCACCACCCACTTGGGGAAGGCGAGCCCCTGGTCCAGGAAGGCGTCCCGCTTGACGCAGGACCGGACGGGACACGCGGGCAGGGCGGCCTCGTCCGCCGTGGGCAGGCCCGCGTGCACGAAGAGGTGATGCGGGGCGGAGAGCACCGTGGGCAGGCCGCGCAGGAAGGCCAGCTCCTCGCGGTAGCGCTCGTTGAGCAGGCGGAGGCACGGGCGGACGTCCTCCGCCTCGCCGGGCGCAAGGCCCTGCTCCTCCAGCATCTCCTGCAGGAGGCAGGGAGATTGGTGCTTCTGCCGCAGGGCGAGGAGGGAGCGGAAGGCGTCCTCCCCCTCCAGCGCCTGCAGCACCCCCAGGTCGCAGTTGCCGATCACCCCGGCGACGGGCACGCGGCGGCGCAGGTCCAGCAGGTAGCGCAGCGTCGCGAGGCTCTGCGGCCCCTTTTCCACGATGTCGCCCACGAGCAGCAGGAGGTCCTCCCCGCAGAGGGAGACGGTTTCCAGCAGCCCCTTGAGCAGGGGCAGGTTGCCGTGCACGTCGGAGACGGCGACGACGCGCCGGCCTGGCACGGCCTCCAGGCGCTGAACGGCGGCATTCACGGGCTCATTCCTCCTCCGGCAGGTTCGGATGGTAGAGCTTGCGGCCCTCCAGCGCGCGCACGCGGTCGGAGAACGCGCCCTTGGGCGTGATGAGCAGGGCCTCGTGCATGGCAAACATGCGCGCATCCATCATGTCCAGCAGGTGGAGCATCTGCGCCTCCGGGAAGAGGGGCGGCTTGGGCGAGCCATACTCCGGGATCTCGTGGTGGGAGAGGATCATGTGCTCCACGAGCAGGAGCACCTCCTGGGAGAGGCCGAGCTGCGCGCCGACCTCGCGCACGTGCGCCACGCCCTGCACGATGTGCCCCAGGAGGTTGCCCTCCTTGGTGTACTCGGAGGCGATGCCCAGCTCCCCGGCGCTCAGCTCGTCGATCTTGCACAGGTCGTGCGCGATGACCCCGCAGAGCAGCAGGCTGCGGTTGAGGTAGGGGTAGATGGGCAGCAGCGCCTGGGCCGCGCGCAGCATGGTGGTCGTGTGGTGCAGCAGGCCCGACCGCTCGGCGTGGTGGAAGCTCACCGCGGCCGGCCAGTAGAGGAGCTGCTCCTTCTTTTCCACGAGCAGGGCCACGGCCAGGCGGGAAAGCTCCGGATTTCCCAGGGAGCGGGCGCAGGCGACCAATTCGTCGTACATCTCCTGCGGGGCGCGCGGCGCGGTGGGCACCAGGTCGCTCCACTCGATCTCCTCCTCGCGCGCGGCGCGGATGCGGTCCACGCGCATCTGCAGCTTTCCGTTGAACTCCGTGATGAGCGCCTTGACGCGCACGGGCGCGTTCACCGCCGGAACCGCGGCGTTCTCCTGCCAGTTCCAGCACTTGGCGTTCATCTCGCCCGTGGCGTCCATGACCGTCATGTCCAGGTACAGCCCGCCGTTGGAGGACTTGCGCACGTCCACGGTCTTGACCAGGAGCACGCCGTCGATCGCATCGTCCTTGCGGCGATACGCCAGGTTGATTTTCTGCATGGTTTTTTGTCCTTTCCTATTTCTCAACCGGACTGGAATCGCCCGGGTCGTTTTTCAGCGCCTCCACGAGCGCTTCCAGCGCCTTCCATCCCGCGTCGTCCATCCGCAGCAGCGCGGTAAAAAAGCGCTTTTTGAAGTCGGAAGGTTCTGCAAGAAGGATCTTCTCCAGCGCTTCGGAGAGCTCTTCGTCCGGCGAGCACGGAACGAACATCTCGCCCTCGCCCGTGCGGAGCCAGCGCTCGTTGACGCGGAACCGATCGCAAATCTGTTTGATCGCAGCCCCGGACGGCTTGTTGCGCCCGCTTTCATACGTCGCGATCGAGCTGTTCTGCAAGCCGATCTTTTCCCCGAAAGCCTTTTGCGTCAAACCCAGGGCAAGCCGCAATTCCCGCAAGCGTTCGTGCATTCCATCCCCCTCCTGAGTGGATTTCATTATAGCAGGTGGACTTTGGAAAATCAAGAACAACCTTCGGTTTCTGCGGAAAAACCTTGGATCATCCAGATATGGATTTGCATAGTCAAGAGAGGCTGCGTGCAAGCCGCGTCCGCAGGGAAGAATCGGCGGGGAACTTGCGCAATCGATCCAGGCTGTGCTATACTTTTTTCCATCGAGAGATTTTTTAGAGGGCCGCCGGATAGGGGCGGCCGAGGATCGTTCAGTTTCCCACAAGAATGTGGCGAAGGACAAAGAGGAGCGCGAGATTTATGAAGTACATACTCGTCATTGGGGACGGCATGGCGGACTTTCCCGTGGAGGCGCTGGGGGGCCGCACCCCGCTGGAGGCGGCGCAGAAGCCGACGATCGACGGCCTGGCGCGCCGCGGGATCGTCTCGGAGGTCAAGACCGTGCCCGACGGCGTGCCCGCCGGCAGCGACACGGCCATTCTCTCCATCTTCGGCTACGACCCGCGCAAGGTCTACACGGGCCGCTCGCCCCTGGAGGCGGCGGGCTCCGGCGTCAAGATGCAGCCGGGCAACGTCTCCTTCCGCTGCAACCTGGCCGCGGTGAGCGAAAAGCCCGGCGCGTATGAGGAACAGGACATGCTCTCCCACAGCGGCGGCGCCATCGACGGCCAGGACGCCATGGCCCTCATGCGCGGCCTGCTCGCGGACCCGTCCTTTGCCGCGCTGCTGGAAAAATACGGCATGACCTTCACCGTCAACCCCTCCTACCGGCACATCGCCGTGCTGCGCAGCGGCAGCGCGAACCTTTCCACCACGCCGCCGCACGACATCCTCGGCCGCGCCATCCGGGAGTACCTGCCCGTGGGCGAGGGCGCGGACATGCTGCGGGAGATCATGGCCGCCTCCTATGCGGTGCTCAAGGCGCACCCGATCAACGCGCAGCGCCGCGCCGAGGGAAAGCTTCCGGCCAACTCCCTGTGGTTCTGGGGCCAGGGCAGCGCGGTGGAGCTGTCGCCCTTTGCGGAAAAGTACGGGCACACGGGCGACGTCATCACCGCGGTGCCGCTGGTTGCGGGCATCGCGGAGCTGGCGGGGCTCAGGCACACGCCGGTCGAGGGCGCCACGGGCGAGATCGACACCAACTACGCCGGCAAGGTCGCCGCGGCGCTGCGCGCCCTGGAGACGGACGACTTTGCCGCCCTGCACGTCGAGGCCCCGGACGAGTGCGGCCACGCGGGCGACGCGAAGGAGAAGGTGCGCGCCATCGAGCTTCTGGACAGCGAGGTCTTCGTCCCGCTGTGCAAGGGCCTTGCCGCCCTGGGCGACTATCGCCTGCTCTTCCTCTCCGACCACTACACGCCCATTTCCACCCGCACGCACGACGGCACGCCCGTGCCCTACCTGCTCTACGACAGCCGCGTGGACACCGGAAACGGCCAGCCCTACAGCGAGGCGGGCGCGGCGGCCTCCGGCGTGCGCATGGAGGAGGGAACGGACCTGATGCCCCTGCTGTTCGCGCGCTGAGCGCGCCGCGGGAGGAGGACTGCGCATGGATACTCTGTACCTGACGGATCTGGACGGCACGCTGCTGGGCGCGGACAGCCGGCTCTCGGAACGGAGCGCGCGCGCCCTGCGCCGGTTCTACGACGAGGGGATCGCCGTGACGGTGGCGACCGGCCGGTCCTGGACGGCGCTGGACGTGCTGGCGGGCGCGCCCCTGCGCGCGCCGATGGTGCTGCTGGGCGGCGCGCGCGTCTTTGATGCAACGCGCGGGACCATCCTGCGCGAGCACGTTTTGCCGCGCGGCTGCCTCTGCGCGGCGCTGGAGATCCTGCGCGGCGCGGGGCTCTGCCCGCTGCTGTACACGCAGGACGCGCGCGACGAGCAGCGCATCTACTACGAGCGCGGGGCGGACGCGGCGGTCCACGCCTACGTCGCGGGCCTGCGCGCCCGCGGGGACGACCGTCTGCGCGAGGTCCTGCGCCTGGAGGAGCGGCTGGAGGAAAAGGCCTTCTACCTCACCGCGCGCGGGGAGCGCGCGGCGCTGGAACCCCTCCTGCCCCAAATTCAGCGCCTGGGCGCGCACGCCTACCTCTTCTACGGCGCGCGCACAGAGGGCTGCTTTGTGGAGATCACACCCGTATCCAAGCGCGCGGGCGTGGAGGCGCTGCGCGCGCTCACGGGCGCGCGGCGCATCGTCGCCTTTGGGGACAACGGGAACGACGAGGGGCTCTTTGCGGGCGCGGACCTGCGCGTCGCCGTGCGCAACGCCACGCCCGGGATCCTCGCCCTGGCCGACCGCGTCATCGGCGAGAACACGCAGGACGCCGTGGTGCGCTGCATCGCCGGGATGGAGGGCCTGGACCCGGAGCGCCTTTGAGGCCGGGACCGTGCCGGGCGCGCCGCCGGAGAAATTTTTCTTCGGCGGCGCGCCCATTTTTTGCGTAACCTTTGCCCGCCCTGCGCGCGTCCATATAAGCGAGACCGGTCCGATTTCAGAGAAAGGGGGTTCGCGGCGAGATGGCGGAACCGATTCTGGACAGGGAGCGCTTCGTCGCCCAGGTGACGGAGCTGCAGGAAACCCTCTACCGCACGGCGCGCAGCATCCTGCGCAATGAGCAGGATGCGCAGGACGCGGTGCAGGAGGCCGTCACCCAGGCCTTCGCCCGCCTGCACACGCTGCGGGACCCCGCAAAGTTCAAGCCTTGGCTGCTCCGCATCCTGGTCAATACCTGCTACGACGCGTGCAGGCGGCGCAGGAGCACGGTGTACCTGGAGGCCGTCGAGGAGACGCTCGCCGCCCCGCAGAGCGACTGCGAGGAGCGCATGAGCCTGTGGAGCGCGGTGATGCGCCTGCCCGAGGAGCAAAAGGCCGTGGTCACGCTGTTCTACTACGAGGACCTGCCCATCCGCGCCATCAGCGAGGTCCTGGGCGTCACGCAGGGAACGGTCAAGACGCGGCTCTCCCGGGCCCGGGGGCGCCTGAGGCAGATGCTCGACCAATAGGGAGGAGTAGAAGATGGATCAATGGGATCAGGAACTCAGGGAGCGGGCGCGCAGCGAGCCGTTTCCCTTGCCCAAAGGCTATGCCCAGCGGCTGCGGGCCACGCTGGCGAACCTGCCCGAAGGGGGAGAGCGCCGGCGCAGGCCCCGCTTCCGGGCGGCGGCCCTTGCCGCGGCCGCGGCGCTGGCGGTCTTCCTCGTGCTGCCCAACGTCTCGCCGACCGTGGCCTACGCCATGGAGGACGTGCCGGTCCTGGGCGCAATCGTCCGGGTCATCACCCTGCGCAATTACGACCAGGAGGACGAAACGCGCAGCCTGCACGTGCAGATCCCGGAGCTGCAGGGCGCCGGGGAAGCGGGCGAGGCGATCAACGAGGAGGTCAGCGCCTACGTGGACGCGCTCCTTGCGGCGTTCGAGACGGGCTGCGAGGCGGGCGGCGTCCGCGCCCTGGACGTGCGGTACGCGGTGGTCACGGATGCGCAGGATTGGTTCACCCTGCGCGTGGACGCGACGCTTGCCGCGGGCAGCAGCGAGGAAATCTCCCGCTTCTACCACATCGACAAGCGGAGCGGCGCGCGCGTGCAGCTCTCCGACCTGTTCCCGGAGGGCGCGGACTACGTGGCCGCCCTCTCGGACGAGGTGCGCAGCCAGATGACGGCGCGCGCGGAGGCGGGCGAGGACTTCTTCCCCGAGGCGTTTGACGCGATCGACGCGAACCAGAACTTCTACTGGGGGGCGGACGGCGCGCTGGTTCTGGTCTTTGACGAGTGCGCCATTGCGTCCGGCTCCATGGGGATGCCGGAGTTCTCCATTCCCGCCTCCATGGTGGAGGCCCTGCAAAACGGCTGACGCCGGGCAAAGCCCCGCGGCGCCGGACGGCCGATTTCCCCCGGCCGCCCGGCGCCGTTTTTGCGCAGGGGCAGGAAAATGCGCGCAAAAGGGAGAATACAACTTTCCAGACAAAAACCGCGGGGAGGAGGAGGCGCGCATGATCGTGCTCCTGACCGGCGCGTCGCACACCGGAAAGACCAAGCTCGCCCAGCGCCTGCTCGAGCGCAGGGGCTGGCCCTATCTCAGCCTGGACCACCTGAAGATGGGCCTGATCCGCAGCGGGCAGACGCCGCTGACGCCCCTGAGCGGGGACGCGGCCCTCACGGCGCTCCTGTGGCCCATCGCGCGGGAGATCGCGCGCACCTGCGCGGAGAACGGGCAGAACCTCGTCCTGGAGGGGTGCTACATCCCGGCGGACTGGCGGGCGGGGCTCGACGCGGCGACCTGCGCGCAGGTGCGCGCCGTGTGCCTCGCGCTTTCGGAGGGATTCCTCCGCGCGCAGTTTGCGCAGGTCTGCGCCCACGCCAGCGACATCGAGCGCCGGGAGGGCGAAACCCTGACGCTGGACTGGCTCCTTGCGCAGAACGCCGCCTTTGCGCCCTACGATGCGGCGCACGGCTGGACGCGCCTTTGCATCGAAGCGGACTACGAGCGGGAAATGCAGGCTTTTTGGGAGGGAAGCGAGTGGAAGACGACATTTTGATCCTCGGCGGCGGCGCGGCGGGCCTCATGGCCGCCATCACCGCAAAGCGCGCCGCGCCCGGGGCGCGCGTGACCATCCTGGAGGCGGGGGACCGCGTGGGCAAGAAGATCCTGAGCACGGGCAACGGCCGCTGCAACCTGACGAACCTGCGCGCCCGCGCCGGGGACTACGCGCCCGCGCCGGTGGGGGCGGTGCTCGGGCAGTTTCCGCCCGCGCGCGTGCTCGCGGCGTTTTCGCAGATGGGCCTGTGCTTCCGCGAGGAGGAGGACGGGCGCGTCTACCCCGCCTCCGACGCGGCCTCCTCCGTGCTCGACGCCCTGCGGCTCACCTGCGCGCACCTGGGCGTGCGGGAGCGCACGGGCTTTTTGGCCGTGCGCGCGCGCCGCGGCCGGGAGGGCTTCACCCTGGAGGCGGAGGGCGGGGCGCGCGCGCAGGGCGCGCGCCTGCTGCTCGCCACGGGCGGCAAGGCCGGCAGCCGCGTCTCGGGATACGACGTCGCCGGGCAGCTCGGCCACAGCGTCACGCGCCTTTTGCCGGGCCTTGCGCCGCTCAAGACGGACGGCGCGGGGCTCAAGGGGCTCAACGGCGTGCGCTGCCGCTGCGCCGCGTCCCTGGTGCAGGGCGGGCGCACGCTCCTGCGCGAGGAGGGCGAGGTGCTCTTTAAGGACTACGGGCTCTCGGGCATCGCGGTCTTTCAGCTCTCCCGCGCGCTCGCGCGGGCCGCGGGCCCCTGCGAGGTGTCGCTCGACCTGCTGCCGGACAAGACGCCCGCCCAGGCCGGGGAATGGCTCCGCGCCCGGGCCAAGCTCCTCGCCTGGCGGGAGACGGACGCCTTCCTGCTCGGCATGATGCACAAGAACCTGGCCGCCAACCTCCTGCGCGCCTGCGGCATCGGCGCGGTGCGCGTGGAGGCCATCCCGCAGGACGCGCTGGACCGCCTGGCGCAGCGGATGAAGGACTGGCGCCACCGCGTGACCGGCACGCAGGGCTTCCCAAATGCGCAGGTCACGGTGGGCGGCGTGCCGCTTGCGGAGACGGAGGCCCTCGCCTCCAAGCGCTGCCCGGGCCTGTACCTCGCCGGCGAGGTGCTGGACGTGGACGGTCCCTGCGGCGGCTACAATCTGCAATGGGCCTGGGCCTCCGGCGCATGCGCGGGCGCGGCGGCGGCGCGGTCCCTGGCCGGAAAGGGGGCGGGCGCTTGATCCGAATCCACAACCTGAAACTCGGCCTGGACGAGGGAATGGAGGCCCTGCGCGCGCAGGCGGCGCGCGCGCTGCGCGTGGAGCCCGGCCGCATCCGGGAGCTGAAGCTCGTCAAGAAATCCGTGGACGCGCGCGAAAAGCAGAACCTGCACTACGTCTGCGCCGTGCAGGTCGCCGTGGAGGGGAACGAGGACGAGATCCTCCGCCGCGCAAAGAACCGCAACGCCGCCCGCGCCGAGGCCCAGGCGCCCCTGGCCGTGCCGCGCCTGGCCCCGCCCGCGCGGCGGCCGGTCGTCGTGGGCCTGGGGCCGGCGGGGCTGTTTGCGGCGCTGTACCTGGCGCGGGCCGGGCTGCGGCCCATCGTGCTGGAGCGCGGGCAGGACGTCGAGCGCCGGCGGCAGGACGTGGACCGCTTCTGGACCGGCGGCGCGCTCGCCCCGGAGAGCAACGTGCAGTTCGGCGAGGGCGGGGCGGGCACGTTCTCGGACGGCAAGCTCACCACCGGCATCTCCAGCCCGCTTTGCGGCCAGGTCCTGGAGATCATGGCCGCCCACGGCGCGCCGGAGGAGATCCTCTGGGAGGCCAAGCCCCACATCGGCACGGACCGGCTGACGGGCATGGTCAAGTCCCTGCGGGAGGAGATCGTGGCCCTGGGCGCGGAGGTGCGCTTCGGCGCGCGGCTGGCGGACCTGCGCCTGGAGGGGGACCGCATCGCGGCGGTCGAGATCGACCAGGGCGGGGAGCGGAGCGTCCTGCCCTGCGAGGCATTGCTGCTGGCCTGCGGGCACAGCGCGCGGGACACCTTCGCCATGCTGCGGGACCGCGGCGCGGACATGGAGCGCAAGCCCTTCTCCATCGGCGCGCGCATCGAGCACCAGCAGGAGCGCATCTCCCGCGCGCAGTACGGCCCGGCCTGGAAGAAGCTCGGCGCGGCGGACTACAAGCTCTCCTGCCACCTGCCGGGCGGGCGCTCGGTCTACACCTTCTGCATGTGCCCGGGCGGGCAGGTGGTCGCCGCGGCCTCGGAGGCGGGCGGCGTGGTCACAAACGGCATGAGCGCCTTTGCCCGCGACGGGGAGAACGCCAACGCCGCGCTGCTGTGCAGCGTGACCCCCGAGGACTTTGGGGCGGGGGACGTGCTGGCCGGCGTGGAGTTCCAGCGCAGGTACGAGCGCCTGGCCTTTGCGCTGGGCGGCGGGCGCTACCGCGCCCCGGCGCAGACGGTGGGCGACTTCCTCGACGGGCGCGCGTCGACCTCCCTGGGGCGCGTCGCGCCCTCCTACCGGCCGGGGGTCGAGCTCGCGGACCTGGCGGGGTGCCTGCCGGGCTTTGCCGTGGAGGCCATGCGGGAGGCCCTGCGCCTCTTCGACCGCAGGCTGCGCGGCTACGCGGACGAGGACGCCGTGCTCACGGGCGTGGAGACGCGCTCCTCCTCCCCGGTGCGCGTCAAGCGCGGGGAGGACCTGCAGTCCAACCTGCGCGGCCTCTATCCCTGCGGCGAGGGCGCGGGCTATGCCGGGGGCATCATGTCCGCCGCGGTGGACGGCCTGCGCTGCGCCATCGCCCTGGCCGCGCGCTACGGCGGATAGCGCTAAAGGGGGAAAGCGCGAAGCGGCTCGTGCGCCGCTTCGCGCTTCTTTGTAGGCGGGCCTTGCGCAATGCGGCGAAAAAGGGGTATAATTTCCCCAAGAGGATCGAGGATGGGAGAAAGGCTGTGAGAAGATGCTGATTGACTTTCATGTGCACATGTTTCCGGAGGCGCTGGCAAAAAAGACCCTGCCCAAGCTGGCCCATATCTCCGGGCGCGACGGGCAGGACGCGCCCTACTTCACCGACGGCACGCTCCCGGGCACGCTGCGCAGGCTGGACGAGTGGGGCGTGGACCGCGCCGTGACGCTGCACATCGCCACCTCCGTGCACGCCATGCACAAGGTCAACGACTTCGCCGCCGCCGTAAAGAGCGAGCGGCTCTACAGCTTTGGCTCCGTGCACCCCGACGCGCCCGACGCGCTCGAGGAGCTGGACCGCATCCAGGCCCTGGGCCTGGACGGCATCAAGTTCCACCCCGACTACCAGGACTTCTTTGTGGACGACGACAAGATGGGCCCCATCTATGAGAAGATTCAGTCGCTCGGCCTGCCGGTGACCTTCCACGCGGGGTGGGACCCCCTTTCGCCCGAGGTCGTGCACGCCGAGCCGGAGCGCCTGGCCCGCGTGCTGGACGCCTTTCCCCGCATGACGGTCATCGGCGCGCACCTGGGCGGCCTCTGCCGCTATGACCAGGTGGAAAAGTTCCTGCTCGGCCGCAGGAACCTCTACCTGGATACCGCCATGACCGCGCCCTACCTCGAGGACGAGGCGCAGTACGGCCGCATCCTGCGCGGCCACGGCCTGGACCGCGTGCTCTTTGCCACGGACTGCCCTTGGTCCACGCCCCTGCGCGAGCTCCCCCTGCTGGAGCGCGCGGGCTTTACCCCCGAGGAGCGCGAGAGGATCACCTGGAAGAACGCGCTGGCCCTGCTGGAGCGGAAGCGCTAGGCCGCGCCGCGTTTTTTCGCGGAAAATAGAGAAAACAATATGGAACTGCGTGTTCGTCCATCGGCCGCGGGGCGGACGCGTTCCGCACCACCGGGGGAGAGAGAACGTCCCCCCACAAGGAGGCGAAGCACATGGCAGAGCACGACGGCCACAGGGAACGGATGCGCCAGCGGGTGCGGGAAACCGATATGCGCGGCTTCCAGCCGCACGAGGTGCTGGAGTTCCTCCTGATGTACGCCATCCCGCGGCGGGACGTCAATCCCCTGGCCCACAAGCTGATCAAGCATTTCGGCTCCCTGTCCGGCGTGCTGGACGCGCGGCCGGAGGAGCTGATGCAGGTGCCCGGCGTCGGCGAAAACGCGGCGACGCTGCTCTCCTCGCTGGTCAGCGTCTTTTCGGTCTATCAGCGCGACCGCTGGCGGAAAAGGCCCTGCCTCTTCAGCCGGAAGGAGGCGGGGGAGTTCTGCACGGCGCTCTTTTCGCGGCAGAAGGTGGAGTCCATCGTGATCGTCTGCCTGGACGTGCACAAGGCGGTGCTCGCCAGCGAGATGCTGACCCAGGGCACCGTCAGCGAGACGCCGCTGTATCCGCGCGAGGTGGTCGCCTATGCGCTGCGGCATCAGGCGCACTCGGTGATCCTGGCGCACAACCACCCCAGCGGGGATACCCGCCCCTCCATGGATGACCTCCGGATCACGCTGGAGATTCGGGACGCGCTGCGCACGATGGACATCACCCTGGAGGATCATTTCATCATCGCGGGAAGCCGGTTCACCAGCCTTTGGCAGACCGGCGCGCTGTCCGAGCCCGCGGCCGTGCCGCTCTTGGCGCAGGAAAAGCAGGGGCGCGCCGCCGCGGACGACGACGCGCCCGATGCGCAGGAGGAGCCGCGCGCCTAGGGCAGGTCCCCGCGCAGCCAGCGCAGCGCGCGGTCCGCGCCCTCCGGGCCAAAGGCCGCCAGCAGATCCCCGGGCGCGGCCACGGTGAAGAGGTTTTCCGCATAGTATTTCCGCAGCGCGCCGACAAAGGCCTCGTTGCCCAGGCGCGCGCGCAGGTCGTGCAGCATGGCCGCGCCCTTGCGGTAGACGAGCGCGTCGTAGACCGCGCCGCTCTCGAACCGGTCCAGGGACTGGGACACGCCCACGCCCTGCAGGGCCAGGCTCTCGGTCGCCGGGCGGATGCGCGCCGCGTACAGGGAGTCAAAGGACTGCGCGCCGTAGAGGGATTCGTAGTACAGCAGCGTGGAGTATTCGGCCAGGGCCTCGTCCTGCCAGGGATAGAGGACCTGGTCGCTGCCCACGCCCGCGTACCACCACTGGTGCGCGGCCTCGTGGGCGATGGCGAACTCCAGCATGCCGTTCTCCGTCTCATATAGCCCGGCGTTCACCAGGGCGAGGGCGGGGTACTCCATGCCGCCGGGAAAGAACTCCGCGGCGCAGACCGTGAAGTCCGGGAAGGGATAGCCGCCAAAGAGATCGCCGAAGACGGAGAGCGCGCGCATCGCGCAGTCGAGCGCCTGCTGCGCCCCTTCCTGGTCAAAGGCGAAGGAGCGGACCGTGACGCCGTCCACTTCGCCCTGCGCCACGCAGAAGTCCGGGCTCAGCACCAGGGCAAAGTCCCGCAGGTTCTCGCCGGAGAAGGTCCAGCTGCCCTCGGACGCGGAGACGAGGCCCGGCCCCGCCGCGACGAGGGAGGTTGGCGCGCGCAGATGGACCTCCCAGCTCGCGCACGCCGAGACGAACGGGTCGCCGATGGCGCCGTAGGCGTCGTGGCGGAACGACTCGCCGTCGTGCGCGCAGAGCGTGGCAAACGCGTTGCACAGCCGCACGTCCCGCGCGGAGACGCCCGTGCGCAGGCGGTTGTCCGACAGCGCGACCGAATAGGAGAGCCGGACCTCCACCCCGCCCTGCGGCCGCAGGCGGAAGGGCAGGAACACGCGCAGGACCGTGTCCCCCTCCCCGGAGAGCTCCCAGGGCGCGTCCCGGCCGTTGACCTGCACGGCCGCAACCTCCGCGCCACCGGGGGAGAAGCCCTCCGGATAGGCGTATTTGCGCTCCTGCGGGAGCACCGGCGCGCTCTCCTCCTGCGAAAAGGCGTTGGCGTAGAGGTGGAAGTCGAGGACGGACAGGGCGGCGCCGGTGCGGTTGGTGAGCAGCACCGTCTGTTCAACGCGCAGCGTGCGCGCCTGCGCGTCCCATTCCGCCTGCACGGCGTAGCGGTCCGGGCGCTGGCCGGCGCGCGCGAGCAGGACGCACAGCAGCGCAAACAGCGCGCAGCTCAGAAGAAAGGCCTTGTGCCTTTTGCAGAAGGATCGAATTTTGGCGGGCATTCGCCATCCCCTCCCCCCATGGAATCCGGGCGCTTGCCGCCCCTGGTTCATGGGTATGCCGCGGAGGGGGACGCCATTCAGGACGCACGAGGAGAGAAGTAACGCATGGCCATGTGTTCGTTTGCCGAGGGATTTTCCATGTTCGACGTAACGCCCCTGGAGAACCTGTTCATCGAGGAGTATATGCTGCGCGCGCCGGGGGACTTTGTCAAGGTCTACATCTATGGCCTGCGCCTGTGCTACCACCCGGTCGAGGACGCGACGGTGCCGGCCATCTCCCGCGCGCTGGGCCTGGAGGAGAAGACCGTGCTGGACGCCTTTGCCTATTGGGAGCGCGTGGGCGTGCTGCGCCGCATCGCGGACAACCCGCCGGCCTACAGCTTCTTCAACCTCAAGGAGGCCATGCTCACCGGCAAGGCCGAGGGCGACATCCCCAAGGCGGACCGCGACTTCAACATCGCGCTGCAGGACCTGTTCGGCACGCGGCTGCTGCAGGCGCAGGACTATGAGCGCGTCTACAAGATCATGGAGGAGATGGGGTTTGCGCCGGAGGTCGTGCTGATGCTGGTCAAGCACTGCATCGAGCGCAGCGGCAAGGGCACGGCGGTGACCTTCGCCTCCATCGAGAAGGAGGCCGCGCGCTGGGCCAAGAAGGGCGCGACGACCCTGCGCACGGCCGAGGACTACCTGCGCACGCTCTCCGCCTCCTACGAGGGCGCGCAGAAGGTGCTGCGCCAGCTCGGCCTGCGCCGCGCCCCGACGGTCGCCGAGGAGGCGCTCTACACCAAGTGGACGCGCGAATGGGGCTTTTCCCTGGAGGCGATCCTCTACTCGTGCGGGGAGACGACCAAGATCTCCCAGCCGAACTTCGCCTACCTGGACAAGGTGCTGGAGAACCGGCACAAGAAGCAGCTCAACACCAGCGCGGAGATGGCCAGCGCCCAGCAGGCGCGCGTGGACGTCATGCGGCCCGTGCGCGAGGTGCTCGACGCCCTGGGCGTAAAGGGCGTCTCCCCCACGGAGGACCTGGCGATGGTCTACGCCGCCTGGCTGAAGATGGGCTTTTCCCACGAGGCGGTCCTGCGCGCGGCGCGCTATACGCTGCGCCAGGGCAGCAGCCGCTTTGAGGACGTCGGCGTGCGGCTGCAGGCCTGGGCGCGCCAGGCGCTCTACACGCCCGAGGCCATCGACGCGTTCCTCGCCCGGCGCAGGCAGGACGCGCAGACGCTGCGCGCGGTCTTTGAGGCCGCGGGCATCGGGCGGCAGCCCGCCGCGGCGGACTTCCGCCTGGCGGAGCAGTGGCGGCTCAAGGGCTACCGGACGGACGTGCTCCTCGTCGCCGCGGAGGGCGCCCGCAACGCCGGGGACCCCATGCGCTATATCGACCACGTCGTGAGCAACTGGGCCGAGCGCGGCGTCGCGACGCCCGAGGCCGCGCGGGCCGAGCGCGAGCGGTGGGCCGAGGGCCAGCGCCAGCGCGCCGCCGAGCCCGCCCCGGCCGCGCCGCGGCCTGATGCGCCCGCCCGCCCCTCCAAGGAGGTGGGCGCGCACCGGTTCACCCAGCGCGCCTATACCGACGAGGAGCTGGACGCGCTGCTGTACACGGACCTGGACGACCTGAAGCCGTAAGGAGGGGAAGGGCATGGACATCGTTTCGCGCAAGGCAATCCTTCGGGACCTGCTGGCGGAATACCGCGCGCACAAGGAGGAGGCCGAGCGGGAGGCCGACCGCGTGCGCGCGCGCATCGCCGAGGAGGTCCCGGTCTATGCGGACCTGAGCGGCGCGATCTCCGGCATCCTGCTGGAGACCTCCCGCCGCGCGCTGGAGGACCCGCCAAACGCGCAGCAGATCGCGCAGGAGGGTCGCCAGCGCGTCCTGCGTTTGCAAAAGGAGGCGGAGGGCGCGCTGGCCGCCGCCGGCTATTCGCCCGAGGCGCTCCGCCCCCGCTACCACTGCCCCGTCTGCAAGGACACCGGCTTTGTGGGCTCGCCTGTGCACGAATACTGCGCCTGCATCAAGGTCGCGCTCATGCGCCGGCTCTACGACGCGGCCAACATCGGGGACGAGACGTTTGAAAACTTCGACCTGCGCATCTTCTCCGACGTGCCGGAGGAGAAGACCGGCAAGTCCCAGCGGCAGACCATGGCCGCCTATCGCAGCTACTGCGAGGCGTATGCCGACGCCTTTCCAGACGTGCGGCGCAGAAACCTGCTGCTCACCGGGCCGACGGGCCTGGGCAAGACGTATCTGCTCAACTGCATCTCGGCGCGGCTGCTGGACCGCGGCAAGGCCGTGCTGCGGCTGACCGCCTACCGGATGCTCGACGCCATGCGCCGCTACCACCGCGGCCAGGACGACGGCGGGCTGGAGCTGATGACCACGGCCGAGGTCCTGGTCATCGACGACCTGGGCACCGAGCCCATGCTGGAAAACATCACCATCGAATACCTCTTCACGCTCCTGAACGAGCGCCGGGCCAACCGCCTGCCCACGCTGGTGGCGACCAACCTCACCCCGCGGGAGCTGCAGGCCCGCTATACGGAGCGCATCTTTTCGCGCCTCATGGACCGCAGCGAGACGCAGGTGCTGCTCTTCTTTGGCGAGGACGTGCGCCTGCACGACGAAACGCGCGGCCGGCCGGAGCGCGGCGGCTGAGGCATGAATCGGCGCGCTTCCCCATATCCATCTTCCGGGGAGGAGGATTGGATATGGGGCTTTCGATTTCCTGGGAGGTCGTGCTGTTCTTTGTGCTGGGCATGGCGCTGCTCTACGGCGTGGGCTGGCTGCTGCTCGTGCCGTTTCAGAAGGGGCTGTACTTCCTCTTCAATTCGCTCGTGGGCGGCCTCTTGCTGTGGGCGGCGTCCCTTGTGGGCGGGAACTTTGGCCTGGTCGCGGTGATCAACCCGTTTTCCGCGATCCTGACCGGGTTCCTGGGCATCCCCGGCGTCGCGCTCACGCTGCTCATCCAGAACTTGTTGTGAAAGCAAACCCCGGAAAGGAGATTGGACACATGCAGGAGGAAATCCGTCCGCCGCGGCCGGAGGAGCGCGCGGCCTTCCTCGCCATTGCGGCGGAGTATTTGCCGGGCATTCCCCCCGCGCGCGTTGCGGACATGCCCTTGCAGCTGTGCCTCGCGCGCGGGGAGGCGCTCATCGGCGTGGCGTATGCCGAGCCGCGCGCGCAGGACGAGCTCTGCCTGCAGGGCATCGCCGTCGTCCACCCCTACAACGCGCAGGGCCGGGGCGGTGCGCTGCTGCGCGCCCTGGAAAGGGAGGCGCGGCGGCGCGGGTACGCGGCGGTCTCCGTGGGCTCGGCGGACGGCTACGTCGAGCGGTTTTACCGGAAAAACGGCTATGTGCCGGTGGAGCTGAAGATCTTCGCGCCCTCGGGCGTGACGGTGCTGCCCGTCGTGGACTACGACGCCATGGACAAGCGCAGCCTCACCGCGGCGCACGGCGGCGGGCACAGCTTCTTTGTGTTCCGGAAGGAATTGTGACGAATTTTAACACGAAGCAAGGGGACTACTGTCTTTACACCTGACGCGACATAGTGTATACTCCTGCCTTAGGAAGAACAGGCAGGAGGTTTGCATCCCATGGCGAATGCGCAGACGGAACAACGGGAGAAAAAGACGGTTTGGCAGTGGTTGTGCTGGGCGGGGGACCGCTATTTCATCAAGGCCATGTCCTCCATGGCGCTGGGGCTCTTCGCCTCGCTGATCATCGGGCTGATCCTTTCGCAGCTGGCGCAGGTGTCCTTTTTGGCCTGGCTGCAGCCCTATGCGGACATGGTGGCCTCGTCCTCGCCGGTGGTGGGCTCGGCCATCGGCGTCGCGGTGGCCTCGGGGCTCAAGGCCAAGCCCCTGGTGGTGTTCACCTCGGCGGTGACGGGCGCCATCGGCTACGACCTGGGCGGCCCGGTGGGCGCGTTCCTGGCGGCGGTGGTCGGCGCGGAGCTGGGGAACCTGGTGGCCGGGCGCACGCCCGTGGACATCGTGCTGGTGCCGATTGTGACCATCGTCTGCGGAGGGCTGACGGGCACGTTCGTCGGGCCGCCGATCTCCGCGCTGATGACGGGGCTGGGCGCGCTCATCAACAACGCCACGACGCTCGCGCCCGTGCCCATGGGCATCGCGGTCTCCACGATCATGGGCCTGTGCCTGACGGCGCCGATCTCCAGCGCGGCCATCGCCATCTCCCTCGGGCTCGAGGGGCTGGCCGCGGGCGCGGCGGCGGTCGGCTGCGCGGCGCAGATGGTCGGCTTTGCCGTGGCCTCCTACCGGGAGAACAAGATCGGCGGCCTGGTCGCGCAGGGCATCGGCACCTCGATGCTGCAGTTCGGCAACATCTGCCGCCGGCCGCAGATCCTGATCGCGCCGACGCTCGCCAGCGCGATCCTGGGCCCGATCTCCACCGCGGTCTTTGGCATGGTCAACAACGCCATGGGCGCGGGCATGGGCACCAGCGGCCTGGTCGGCCAGTTCGGGGCCTACAGCGCGATGACGGCCGCGGGCTTTTCCCCGGCGTACACGCTGTTTCTGATCCTGCTGATGCACGTCCTGCTCCCGGCGGCGCTCTCGCTCGGGATCAGCGAGCTGCTGCGCAAGATCGGCTGGGTCCGCTTCGGCGACCAGAAATTGGAACTCTGAGGAACTTCCGGCGCGTGTTTTACATCTTTTGGAGCCGCGGGTGCAACAAAACCCGCGGCTCCTTCGTCGCATACATAGTGAAACTGTTAGAAATGGAGTGGAAAACATGGCCAAGCGCGGAAGTGGAAAAAATGGCAAGAAGACGGTATGGACCGTGTTGGCGGTCGTATCGGTTTTGATTTTGATCGTCTGCGGCGTGAGCATCGCCCGCCAGGTCATCCAGATTCAGCAGCAGCGCCAGCTGGACGGCGAGATGTCCCAGATCGCCCGCCCCTCGCAGGACCCGAGCGCGACGCCGGTCCCCACGGCAACGCCCGATCCCTCGGCTGCGCAGGACCCCAGCGCCTCGCCCACGACGGCGCCCGTCGCGCAGGAGATCGACTTTGACGCCCTGCACGAGCAGAACGACGAGATCGTCGCCTGGATCACGCTGGACGGCACGGTCATCGACTACCCCATCCTCTGCCGGCCGGAGGACGACGCCTATTACCACACCCACAACGTCAAGGGCCAGGAGGCCGTCGCCGGCGCGATCTACATCCAGGGCAGCTACAACAGCACGGACTTCTCCGACTTCCACACCGTGATCTACGGCCACAATATGCGCGACGGCAGCATGTTCGCCGCCCTGCACAAGTTTGAGGACGAGGACTTCTTTAACGAGCACGACACGGTCGTCATCTACACGCCGACCCAGCGCCTCACCTACACGATCTTCGCCGCCTATCCCCGCGACGACGCGCACCTGATGCGCAAGTTCGACTACAGCAGCGCCGAGGGCCGCCAGGCCTTCCTGGACGAGATCGCCACGCACACGGACGGGCACTTCCGCGACGTGGAGCTGACGACGGACAGCAACATCATCACGCTGTCGACCTGCATCGGCAGCGCGGACGACCAGCGCTACATCGTGCAGGCGGTCCTGACCGAGGCCGCGCCCGTGCAGGGGTAAGCGCCCCAAAAAACGAAAAGACAAAGGCGCCGCCGGAGGAATCTCCCTCCGGCGGCGCCTTGTTTGGATCGGGTCATTGCAGGCCCATCGCGCCGATCATCGTGGTCATGATGAGGATGGACAGCAGGATCGACGTGCTCCCCGTGAAGGAGGACAGCGCCGCGTCGCCCCCGAGCTTTTCCGTAAAGGCCGGGGACATGGCCGAGCAGGGCGCAAACGCCACGATCGCCAGCACCTGCCGCACCTCCAGGGAGAAGGGCAGGACGAAGTAGAACAGCGCGGAAAACGCGGCCGCCATGACGTAGCGCGAGAGCAGGATCGTAAACGCCTGGCGCAGGAAGGCCCTGTCCGGGTTGAATTCGAACATCGTGCCCACCATGAGCATGGCCATGAACCCGTTCGCATTGCCGATGGTCGTGGTGATGGGCTGCAGGAAGGAGGGGATGGAGATGCCCGCGATGGCGAGGATCAGCATGAGCATGTACGTGCAAAACGGCGTGGAAAACAGCTTCTTCAGGCTGTCGCGCAGCGTCGGCCGCGCGTCCCCGCCCGCAAAGCGCGAGGTCAGCGCGTAGCTGCCGCCCGTGCACATGATGGCGTTGCCCGCGTCGAACAGGCAGGTCACGACCACGCCCAGCGCGCCCAGGAACCCCTGGATGTAGGGCATGGTGAAGGAGCCGATGTTGTACCCCGGGAAGTTGAGCGGGTAGAGGATCCGCTCCCCCCGCCCTCTGCGCAGGGCGAAGAGCGCGCCCAGCCCCCACATCACCAGGTTGCACAGCAGCCCCAGCAGCGTCACATACAGGAGCGAAATGTCAAAGTCAAAGGAGGCGAAGTTCGTGATGACGGCCGCGGGCGTCGTGATGTTGAGCACGATCTTCATGATGAGCTTGTAGTCGTTCGGCCCGAAGAAGTGCAGCTTTTTCAGCGCGTATCCCAGCGCGATGACGAAGACGTAGGCCGAAGCCTTGAGCAATACCTGTCCCATGCGTGTTCCCCCAGCGTTCTCTATTTTTTGCAAGTGACAGTATAGCACCTTTTTGATGGATTGTACATTGCGCGCGGCGGGTTTTTCCTGTATACTGGGTGGGAACCGCTTTACAAAAAAATGGGGGGAACAGCATGGAAATTTATCGGGGCCTTGCGGCCGGACACTGCGGCCACGAAGAGCTCATCGATTTTCTCAATTACGTATTCGGCATGAACGGCGCGGACAGCGGGTTCTACCGCCTGCTGCCCAAGCTCTACAAGCCCGAGAACCGTCCCGAGGACTACAACTACGTCGTCCTGGAGGACGGGAAGCTGCGCGCCGCCGTGGGCGCCTATCCCATCGAGCTGGAGGTCGCCGGGCACGTCCTGCGCGGCGCGGGCATCGGCAACGTCGCCGTCCACCCCTTCCACCGCCGCAAGGGCTACATGAAGGACGCCATGGGGCAGGCCATGGAGGCCATCCGGCAGAGCGGCGCGGACTTTGCGGCCCTGGGCGGCCAGCGCCAGCGCTACTCCTACTTCGGCTTTGAGCCGGCGGGCCTTTGCGGCACGTTTGGCCTGAACAGCGCGAACCTGCGCCACGCCCTGCCCGGCGCGGGCGAGGGCTACGCGGCGCGGAAGATCGGCCCGGAGGACGCCGCGGCGCTGGAGGCGATCCGCGCGATGACCGAGCGCCAGGCGAGCCATCCCCTGCGCCCGCAGGAGAAGCTCTACGACGTGCTGAACACCTGGGAGAGCCAGGTCTGCGTCGTGGACGGGCCGCAGGGCGGCATCGCCGGCTACTTCCTCGCCAAGGATGGCAACGATGTCCCGGAGATCGACTGCGCTGCGCCCGAGCACGCGGCGGGCGTCCTGTGCGCGTGCTATGCCTTCCTGCAGCAGGAAAGGCTCTCCTTGCACGTTCCCTTCCACGCGCAGGCGATGTTCGACCTGCTCGGGGACGTGGCGGAGCGCGCCTCCATCGAGAGCACCGAGTGCTACAACGTCCTCTGCTACGAGCGCGTGCTGCGCGCCTGCCTGGAGCTCAAGGCGCAGCGCGCTCCCCTGGCCGACGGCGCGATCACGTTTGCCATCCAGGGCTATGCCGGGCCGGAGCGCCTGCGCGTCGCCGTGTCCGGGGGAAAGCCCGAGGTCGCGCCCGCGGCGGAGGGCGAGGCGCTGCCTCTCACGCACCGGCAGGCCATGAACCTGTTCTTCGGGCCCTGGTCGCCGGAGCGCCTGCGCCTGCCCGCCTTCGCCGCCGGCTGGTTCCCGCTGTCGCTGTTCGTTCCCGAGGTGGACAACGATTAGACGTCAAATTTTGTCCATAAAGATTTTACGCGCGCGCGTGCGACAGCGGCGCAGCATCTGCGCTACAATGGACCAAAGACTCCAAGAAAGAGGGATGCGCACATGCAGTGGCTGCAAAAATTCATGATGGGGCGCTACGGAGCGGACCAGCTCAACCTCGCGCTGATCGTCCTGGCGCTGGTGCTTTCCATCGTCTTTTCCATTGTGCCGTTGGGGCTGATCGGCACGCTGATCGCGATGATCCCCCTGGTGCTGGCGGTGGTGCGCATGCTCTCGCGCAACCGCACAAAGCGCGCGCAGGAGAACCTCGCCTTCCTCAAGCTCTGGAACCCGGTGCGCAACTGGTTCCAGTGGCTGTACCTGAGCATCCGCTATTGCAAGAAGAACCGCTACTTCCTCTGCCCGAACTGCGGACGCATCGCCTGCGTGCCCAAGAAGACGGGCCGCGTCACCATCACCTGCAAGGGCTGCAAGACGCGCTACGACCGCAAGGCGTGACAAAACGGCGCGCGGACCAGGGCATCTGCCTCGGTCCGCGCGCTTTTTTTATGCTTTAAGTGTAGTCCTGGTAGTCTTGCAGAAAGACGGCGATTTCGACCTGCTGCGCGTCCGGGTCCTCGCCCATGCTGCTGAGCACCAGGCAGGCCGTCTCATTCCAGAGGAACCAGCGCGTAAGCGACTCGTCCTCGACGAGGGGGAGGAGCTCGACGCCGTAGTCGCGCTCCAGCGCCTCGCGCACGGCCTGCACCTGCCCGGCCGTGGCCGCGCCGTCGGAATGGCAGGCGGCGAGCAGCAGCACCTCGTCCGAGCGGACGCCGGCGTAGAGCCGGGAGTAGAGGCCGCCGGTGAAGTCCAGCCCGGCGTACTGCACGGGCGCGCCGGCTTCCTCCTTCCAGGCCGCCGGAACCTCCGCCATGGGCATGCCCACATGGAGCGAAGGGTCGGCGAAGAGCTCCCCCGCGTCCAGGTCGCACCGCGGCGCGGCGCAGGCCGTCAGCAGCGGCAGCAGCAGGAGCAGCGATAGAAGTTTCTTCATCCTGTTCACACCCATTCATAGCCCGGCATCTCGGGCAGGTAGTAGATCCGGAAGGAGAGGGAGCGCCCGGCGCGCAGGTTGACCTGCACGCTGTGGCGGTTGCGGCGGAAGGCATAGGTGAGGAAATCCCCCTTGTCGTACGTCTTGACCAGCTCGATGCCGTAGTCCGCGTTCAGCGCCGCAAGGAGCGCGTCCACGTCCTCGCGCGACGCTTCCCCGCAGGAGGCGGAAAGGCTCGTCAGTTCGCCGTCCGCAAAGTTCGCCTCGGCGGCAAAGTCCAGGCCCGCGTACTCGATGTCCGCAAGGCTGGGGTCCGCGTCCGTCCACGGGTCGGGCAGTTCCGCCTGCGGCATGTGCAGCGTCAGCCCCTCCGCCGCGGCGATCTCGCCCGCGGCAAGGTCGAACCTCGGCGCGGCGGCGGCACAGCCCGTCAGCGCCAGGGAGAGAAAGAGCAGGAGACAAAGCGTGCGCTTCATATCGCGCATCCCCCTTTTTGCAGTCGTCGGTCCGAAAGCGGGTTCAATCGCTGGCGAGCAGGAAGACGAGATACGCGCTCTGGGCGTCCGGGTCCTCGCCCATACTGAAGAGGCGGACGCAGCCGGGGTGCGCCAGGCGGTACCAGCGCGTGTCGCCGGGGTTGTCGGCCAGGAGCTGGAGCTCCAGGCCGTAGTCGCGCTCCAGGGCGCGGCGCAAGTCCTCTATCTGGCGGGCGGTGAGCGCCTCGTCCGCCGCGCAGCAGAGGAAGGTCAGCTGCGCATCCTCCGAGCGCGTGCCGCGCAGGGGGAGCAGCAGTGCCGGGGCCTCCAAGCCGCCGGTGAAGTCGATGCCCGCGTAGGTGCAGGCGGCAGTTCCCTGCTGCCAAGCCTGCGGCACGTCCTCCATCGGCATGCCGAGCACAAGGTCCTCGGCCACGGCGATCTCGCCCGCGGCAAGGTCGAATTTCGGCGCGGCGGAGCAGGCGGTCAGCAGCAGGAGCGCGGCGCAGAGCAGCGCCCATTTGCGCATCTTCATGGCTGCACCTCCTCCCCGGCCATGGCGGCCTGCGCTTCCTGCAGGAGCGGAAGCAGGGGCGTGGACGCCTGGAACGTCAGGCTGACGGAAACGCCTGCGGTCCAGGTGACGGTGATCTCGTTGCAATTGCGCTGGAACGCGTAGAGAGAAACCGTCCCGTTGGCGACGACGGGCACGAGCTCGATGCCGTAGTCCGCGTTCAGCGCCTGCACGAGCGCGTCCACATCCGCCTGCGCCCAGCTGCCGTCGTCGGCGGCGGAGAGCGTCACCTGCTTGAGCGTCCCTTCTTCGTCCGCGCGGGCGCTGGCGTCAAAGGCGATGCCGGCGTAGGGGGAGCGCAGCCTCCCATTTGCCGGGCTCTTCCTCCGCGGTCCAGGGCGCGGGAAGGTCTGACGCGGGCATGTGGAGCGTCAGCCCCTCCCCAGCGGCGATCTCGCCCGCGGAAAGGTCGAATTTTGGCGCGGCAGCGCAGGCGCTCAGGAGCAGGAGCAAGAGCAGCAGCGGCGTACATCGTATGCATGTTTTCATGGGGATCACATCCTCTCCTTCAGGATAGTGGAAGAGGCGGGGCGGCGTCAAGCAAAAACAGCAAAAAAGATGGGCAAAGCCCATCTTTTTTGCTGTTTTTTAGCCGGGTTACTCGGCCTGGATGCCCTTGTTCTTGAGCAGCACGTCGTGCGAGCCGCCCTCGACGATGGAGGTGGAGGACACGACCGTCAGCCGCGCGTTCTTCTGCAGGTCCGGGATGTTGAGCACGCCGCAGTTGCACATCGTGGAGCGGACCTTGTACAGGGAGGTGGAGACGTTGTCCTTGAGGGAGCCGGCGTAGGGCACGTAGGAGTCCACGCCCTCCTCGAAGGAGAGCTTGGCCGCGCCGCCCAGGTCGTAGCGCTGCCAGTTGCGCGCGCGGTTGGAGCCCTCGCCCCAGTACTCCTTCATGTAGTTGCCGTTGATGTTGACCTTGTTGGTGGGGGACTCGTCAAAGCGGGCGAAGTAGCGGCCCAGCATGAGGAAGTCCGCGCCCATGGCCAGGGCCAGCGTCATGTGGTAGTCGTGGACGATGCCGCCGTCCGAGCAGATGGGCACGTAGATGCCGGTCTGCTGGTAGTACTCGTCGCGCGCGGCGGCCACCTCGATCAGCGCCGTGGCCTGGCCGCGGCCGATGCCCTTGGTCTCGCGCGTGATGCAGATGGAGCCGCCGCCGATGCCGACCTTGACAAAGTCCGCGCCCGCCTTGGCCAGGAACAGGAACCCGTCCCGGTCCACGACGTTGCCCGCGCCGATCTTGACCTTGTCGCCGTAGTGCTCGCGCACCCAGGCGAGCGTGCGCTTCTGCCACTCGGTAAAGCCCTCGGAGGAGTCGATGCACAGCACGTCCGCGCCCGCCTCCACCAGCGCCGGCACGCGCTCGGCGTAGTCGCGCGTGTTGATGCCCGCGCCCACGACGTAGCGCTTGCGGCTGTCGAGCAGCTCGTCCGGGTTCTCCTTGTGCTGGGAGTAGTCCTTGCGGAAGACCATGTAGACCAGGTGCTGGTTTTCGTCGATCAGGGGCAGGGAGTTGAGCTTGTGCTCCCAGATGATGTCGTTGGCGACCTTGAGGGTCGTGTCCGCCGGCGCGGTGACCAGCTTGTCAAAGGGCGTCATGAACTCGGAGACCTTGGTGTCCAGGCTCATGCGGCTCACGCGGTAGTCGCGGCTGGCGACGATGCCCAGCAGCTTTCCCTCGGCCGTGCCGTCCTCGGTCACGGCGACGGTGGAGTGGCCGGTCTTTTCCTTGAGGTTGAGGATGTCTTCGAGGGTGTTGTCCGGCTTGATGTTGGAGTCGGACTTGACAAAGCCCGCCTTATAGCTCTTGACGCGGCCGACCATGGCCGCCTCGTCCGCGATGGACTGCGAGCCGTAAATGAAGGAAACGCCGCCCTCCTTGGCCAGGGCGATGGCCATGTTGTCGTCGGAGACCGACTGCATGATGGCCGAGACCAGCGGGATGTTCATGGTCAGCGGGCACTCTTCTTCGCCCTTGCGGTACTTCACCAGCGGCGTCCGCAGGCTCACGTTGGACGGAATGCACTCCGCAGAGGAATAGCCGGGAACCAGAAGGTATTCCCCAAAGGTGCGGCTCGGCTCGGAATAGTAAAAGGCCATGGCGCTTCTCTCCTTCATCGGTCAGATTTTAGATTAGTAGCATTATAGCAGAAACTTTGGCAAATACAACGATTTTTCTGAAAAAACCCGGAATTTAACATCGTTTTTGCCGGCCTTTCCCGCGATTTGCAGGAGAAAATCCGAACAAATGCAAACCCCGGCTTTTGCAATGTTCGCAAAAGCCGGGGTTCCTCGCAAAAACGGCGCGAAGCTTTTTGCAGATTCAGCGCACTAAAGCGCAGGATTTCCTGCAATTTCGTCCAGGGCGAGCTTGTGCAGACCCAGGACGACGGAGGCCTCGGGCTTCTCCGCAAGGCGCACCTGCGGATGGCCCCAGGGGGTCCAGGCGTACTTGTCGATGTGCTCCTGCAGGGGGCGGCGCAGGTCCTCGCCCATGCGCGAGATGCCGCCGGAGAGCACGATGACCTCCGGGTCGTAGGCCACGATCAGGTTGCACAGGTTGGCGCTCCAGCAGTCCAGGGAGCGCTGCAGGAGCTTCTTGGCGAGCGCGTCGCCCGCGTCCGCGCAGGCCTTGAGGTTCTTGTAGTCGATGGGCTCGACGCGCGAGAGCAGGCTCTGCGGGAACAGCGGGTCCTTGCGCGCGAAGAGGGGCAGCGCCCAGGAGCTGGCGTTGGCCTCCATGCAGCCGATGTTGCCGCAGTTGCAGGGCGTGGCGTCCGGGCCGGCCTCGATGACCATGTGCCCGCCGATGCAGGCCGCCTGGAAGTGCTTGCCGCGGATGAGCCTGCCGTCCATCATGGCGGCGGCGCCCACGCCCGTGCCGAAGATCATCATCACGACGTCGCGCGTGTCCTGCGCGCAGCCGTAGGCGACCTCGCCCACGAGCGCGGCGTTTGCGTCGTTGTCCAGGATGAAGGGGCAGGCGAACGTGCGCGCCACCCAGGACTTGAGGTCGTAGCCCACGGCGTCGACGAACTTGCCGTTGGCCGAGACCACGACCTTGTCCCGCGGGTTGACCAGGCCGGGGAAGGCGATGCCCAGGCCGTCGATGCGGGCGATGCCCAACTCCGCCATCATGGCCTTGCCCTCGCGCTCGGCCGTGTCCAGGTTCTTTTGATACTTGTCGTCGCGGTAGGCTTCCACCATCCGCTCCAGCAGGATTTTGCCGTCCTCCAGCAGCGCGAGCTTCATGCGCGTGCCGCCGATGTCCAGGGAAAGCGTGATCATATTGAACCCCCTAAAAGAGAGATATGTTTGACGTGCGCGCAGGCCGCGCGCCGCGATGCCGTCAGATCAGCATCAGGCTCTTGAGCGCAAAGATCCAGACAAACATGGTCAGGACCGCGAACAGGGACCCGAACACCACAAGGCCCCCGGCCAGCTCGCTGTCGCCCTCCATCTGCTGGGCCATCGTGAAGGAGGAGACGGCCGGCGGCGCGGCGAGCATCACCATCAGCGCGATGAGCTCTTCCCCGCGGAAGCCCAGGAGGATCGCGATGGTGAGGAAGATCAGGGGCATGACGATCAGGCGCCCGGTCACGCCCAGGACGAGCTGGCGCAGGCAGGACTTGACCTGGCGGAAGCTGAACTCCGCGCCCAGGATGACCAGGGCCAAGGGCGTGGCCACGTCCGCAAGGTCCGACAAGGGCTTTTCGATCACCTCCGGGAGCTTTACGCCCAGCGCCAGGAGCACGATGCCCAGCAGCGAGCTCAGGATCAGCGGATTGGAGGCGACGGACTTTGCGATCTTCCAGAAGTTGAGCTTGCCCCCGCGGTAAACCTCCAGCGCGATGACGGAAAAGGCGTTGAACATCGGCACCACCACCGCGATCACCAGGGACACCGCGCCCGTGTTGCTGTTCTCCCCGCAGAGGGAGACCAGCACCGGCAGGCCGAAGATGACGAAATTGGAGCGCATGATGCCCTGCACGAGCACGCCGCGCCGCCGGTTCTCCTTTTCCAGCAGGGGCACGAAGATCATGCACAGCGCGAACTCCGCGATGACAAAGCAGACCGCCGTCAGCAGCAGGGGACCGTTGAAGGCCGTGGAAAGGTCGGTGGAGATGACGTTGTGGAAGAGCAGAATCGGCAGGAACACGCGGAAGACGATGTTGTTCATCTTCTTGAACGTGGCTTCGTCTCCCAGCTTGAGCAGGCGGATGCAGTACCCCAGCGCCATCATCAGGAACAGGGGCATGACCACGTTGAAGGCTAAGGCGAGATTTTCCATAGGCGCCGTCCTTTCCGCAGAGAATTCTAGGGACAGTATATCACATCCCGCCTAAGCCTGCACGGAAAAATTCCGCGCCCCGGGCGCGCGGGCGTCCGGGGCGCGGGGGCTCAGGGGTCGAGCTCGAGCACGTTTGCGCCGGGCAGGACCGTCCGGTCCTGGCAGGTGAACAGGAGCACCTGGCTGCCGGCCTGCGCGGCGTCGCGCAGAACGCCGAGCGCCTCGCGGCAGCGCGCGTCGTCCAGGAGCACGAAGGGGTCGTCCAGCAGCGCGGGGAGCGGCCCGCTGTGCTTTTCCAGCATGCGGATCAGGCCCAGGCGCAGCGCCAGGTACATCAGCTCCACCGTGCCGCCGCTGAAGAACTCCCAGGGCTGCAGCGCGCCGGTGCCCGGCTGCAGCGAGATCTCCAGGCTCTGGGAGATGGCGGCGCGGGCGTACTTTCCCGCCGTGACGCGCGAGAGGATGCGCTCGACATGGCCGGCCAGCTCCGGCGCAAAGCCCTGCTGCCGCTCCCGGGCGGCCTCGCCCAGGGCCTGCTCGGCCATGTCCAGGGCGGCCAGGCGCTGCAGGAGCGCGCTCTCCTGCGTCTTGAGAGCGGCCAGGCGTGCCCGCAGCGCGGCGGGATCGCCCGCGCGCTTCTCCAGCGCCTCGAGCTCCACGCGCGCGGAGATGAGCGCCTCCTGCCGCGCGGGGTCCGGCGGCGCCATCTCCGCCTCGATGGCGGCCTCCATCTGGGCGATCTGCCCGGCGAGCCGCTCGCTCTGCTGGACGTACATGGCGCGCTCCCGCCGGGCGGCGGCGAGCTCCCGCCCGGCCTCAGGGGCGGCGGCTGCGGCCGCCGAGGCCTCCTCAGCCGCCTCCCGCGCGTCCTTGGCGCGCATGTAGAGCACGCTCAGCCCCGCGGTCGCGATCAGCCCGGCAAAGGCATAGTTCGTAAACAGCAGGCCGCACGCGACGCTCGCCGCGGACACGAGGAGGGCCAGCGCGAGGAAGAGGAGCTCGGGCGCGCGGCTCGCAGCCGTCGCACGGCCCGCAGCCGCCGCGGCGGCCTTCTCCGGGAGGTCCTGCGCCTCCAGGGCGGCGATGCGCGCGTCCAGCGCGTCCACCTGGCGGCGGTAGTCCGCAAGGCGCAGGGCGGCGCGCTCCTTTTCCGCGATGCGCTCGCGCAGCGCAGCCGTCGCACGGCCCGCAGCCGGCACGGAGGCGTCGGAGAGCGCCTGAACGCGCTCGCGCAGGCGCGCAAGCTCCTGCTGCTCCTGCGCGCTGGCCAGGAGCGCGCGCTGCACCTCGTCCTGCTCCCGCTGCACGGCGGCGAGCTGGCCCTTGTCCTTGGCGCGGGGCGCGATCGCGTTCTTCGCCGCGCGGAGGCGGTCCAGGACGGACTTCAGGTCCACGTCCTCCGAGCCCGTGCCCACGAGGTTGCGGATCTTGTCCGTCAGCGCCGCGCCGTCCCCGCTGGGGCGGCTCCCCCGCGCGGAGACGTAGAGCGTGTCCGCGAAGACTGCCTCGTCCACGCCCAGCAGCACGCGGCCCGGCTCGTCCCCCGCGGGGAGCTCCACCGCCTCGCCGCTGGCCAGGTCCGTGACGCGCAGCGTATCCTGCTTCTTCGTCTGGCCAAAGACGCGCGCGATCTCCCAGGCGCTGCGGCCGTCGGTCAGGCGCAGGCTGCCGCCCATGCTCGTCTCGCCCCAGGGCATGTACTTGCGGCGGTCGTTCTGGGCGATGGAGGCGGACTTGCCGTTGAGGCCGTAGAGCATGGCGCGCAAAAAGGCGAGGATCGTGGTCTTTCCGCTCTCGTTGTCCCCGCGGACGATGGTCAGCCCCTCCGGGAAGGCCAGGTCGAACGCGCGGAGCTTGCCGAATTTATCGATGTGCAGGGACTCAATCCGCATCGCCCGTCACCTCCCCTTCAAAGGCGGAAAGCCCGAGCTCCAGCGCGAGGAGCTCCGTGCGCGCGTCCCCGCCGCCCGCCTGCGCCTGGTCGATGCGGCGCTGCATCTGCCGCACAAACGCGCCGCGGAGCGTGTCCTCCCGCGCGGCGGCGGAGAAGTCCAGCTCCGGCCGCGTCTCGTCCTCGATGCGGATCTTTGCGGCGCGGTCCGCGAGCAGCCGCGCGAGCGCCTGCGCATCCACGGCGAACCCGCTGGGCGAGCCCGTGAGCGTGAGCAGCAGCCGGTGCCCGCGCAGGGGACCGATCGTGCGGTCGTAGAGCAGGGCGACCTCCGTGAGGGAGCGGCAGCCCGTGACGTTGAGCGTCCGCTCCAGCGTCATGGACCCGCAGAGCTTGACAAAGGAGAGGGAGAGGCCGTTTTCGCCGACCTCGCCGAGGTAGGCGCCCTTTTCGCCGACTTCGTCAAAGCCCAGGCCCTGCAGGCAGCCGCTGTAGGCGTAGAGCGTGCGCCCCGCGCGCCGCACCTCGCTGCGGGCATGGATGTGGCCCAGCGCAAGGTACTGCACGTTGGTCTCCGCGATGCGCTCCGGCCGCAGGGGGCGATAGGCGCTGTCCGCGGAGGTCAGGTCCCCGTGCAGCACGCCCAGGTCGTAGAGGCCGGGCGTCAGGCGGCGCTTGCGCGCGGCGGGTGCGAACGGCGGCTCCCTGTCCGAGGCAAAGCTCGCGCCCCAGACCCGCGCGCCGTAGGCCGGGATCTCCGCGCAGGACCACTCCCGCGGAAAGACGTAGACGTTCTCCGGCAGGGGGCCGTCGTAGTTGCCGCCCGGGCCGATGGGGTCGTGGTTGCCCGCGGCGATCAGGACGCAGAGCGAAGGATTTTCGGCAAAGGCGGAAAAGACCTGGCGCCGCGTGCGCTCGTCCGCGCGCGCGGCCTCGAACAGATCCCCCGCAAGGAGCAGGATCTCGACCTTTTCGCTCTTGCAGAAGGCGAGCATGTGGGTGAAGGCACGCATCCGCTCCCCCCCGCCGGGGCAGCCCAGGTGCAGGTCCGCACAGTGCAGGAATTTCATGTTGATCCTCCTTGCCGCATCGCTGTTTTTCTCTTCTCTCAGTATAGCACGTTTTGCGCTGCGGCGCCATTTTTCGCAGCCCAAGAAAAAAGCGGCGCAGCCGCATGGCTGCGCCGCTACGCGCGTCGACAAAGTCGACGCGCTTCGAAACCATGCAGGTCTGCATGGTTTCGAGGGACATTCGGCGCGCCGCGCGCTGCGCGCACAACGCGCCGAATACCGGAAAGCGCGCCTTCGGCCCGCTTCCTCGCGGCGTACACGCCGCCGCTGCGGATTCAAAAGGAAGGGGCCTCAAGGCCCCTTCCCGCATCCCCGAAAGCGGCGACAACGCAAACTTGGCTCACTCCTCCGGGATGAAGAAGTCCTCCGAACCGCTGTCCGAGCCCTCCTCGGGGAGGTAGACGCCGTCGTCCTCGGAGGAACCCTCCTCCAGGCCGCCGTCCGTCGAGCCGCCCTCCTCCGGGATGTCGGGCGCGGTGTTCGGCAGGGCGTTGGAGTTGATGGCCATCACCGGCGCCTTGGCCGGATAGGAGGAGGTGTGCAGCACCTCGCGGTCGATCTCCTCGCCGTCCTTGAGGGTGAGGAGGTAGGTGGTGACCTTGCTGCCCTCGCGGCCCTCCTCCACGGTGAGCTCCTCGCCGTAGAGCAGGTTCGGGTCCTCCTGATAGGTCGGCTCCGGCATGGGGATGGTCGCCGTGACCTCGCTCTCCAGGTCGAGGGTCACGCCGTCCTCCAGGATCGGAATGCCGTAGACCGAGGCGGTCAGCTTCTTTTCGCTCTCGTCAAAGGACATGACCACGGCCACGGGGCCCTCGGAGTTGTTGCGGAACTTAAAATCCTTGGCCGGGTAGTCGATGGCCGCGTCCTCGCCCAGGGGCACGTAGGAGGAGGCGATGGTGTGGTTGTGGCGCTCGGTGATCTCCAGCCCTGCGCGCACGACGGCGTTGAAGAGCGTGGAGGAGACCTGGCACACGCCGCCGCCCGGCTCGTCGATGTAGACGCCGTTCTTGATGACGGCGGCGTCCTTATAGCCCTTGGCCGCGGTGCGCTCGCCGGTCAGGTTGTTGATGGAGAACTCCTCGCCCGGCTGGACGATGGCGCCGCTGATGGCCTCGGAGCACAGGCGGATGTTCGTGTTGCGGTTGGAGTTGGAGGTCGTGGTCGTGGTGTAGGTGGCCAGGCGCTCAAACTTGGATTCCAGCGTATCGGCGTCCAGCTCCGGCTCGACCTCGGTGACGACGATTTCCACCGTGGCGTCCAGGTTGCCCGCGTCGACCGCGGCCTGCACGGCGGCGAGCGTCGCCTCCTCGTCCACCGTGCGGCCGGCCTGGCTGTCCGAGAAGGTGAACGACGTGTCGTCCACGTCAAAGCCCGTGACGGTGGCGTTGACCGGGTCCGTGTTGATGTCCGCGGCGCAGGCGGCCAGGATCTCCGTCATGTCCGGGAGGGAATACCCCGCCTCGACCGTGAAGTTTACGGGCGAAGCGGCGAGGCCCTCGATGGTGGCCAGGTTCTCCTCCCGCGTTCCGGAGCGGCCGACCTGGTAGGCCTCCTCGACCACGGACGCAAGGTCCGAACCCGTGAGCAGCGGTACCGGGTAGGTCTTCTCCTCATAGGAGAGCATCAGCGTGTGCTCCGCAAGGCCGAGACCGGCCTCCACGGCGCTGACCGCCTCCTCCTTGGTCATGCCGCCCAGGGCGATGCCGTTGATGGATACGCCCTCGTAAATGGTGTCCTGCGAGAGAACCATGTTCTCCGCGTTCTGCTGTTCCTGCGCCTCGGCCTGCAGGCGGAGCTGCTCCTCCTCCTGCTGCGAGGTAAAGTACTGCACGCCGGCCACGACGCCGACGACGACCAGCAGCACCAACAGGAGCAGCGGCAGGAGATTCCGGCCCTTCTTCTTGTTGCTGCCGCCGCGGCCGGAGCCGCGGTTGGACGATCCGGACGAACGTGAATAGGACTGACCCCGTGCACCGTTGCTTCTTCTCGGCTGCGTAGAGCGGCCGCGCCCATCGCTGTAGTAGTTTGACATACCCCATCCTCCTGCCAGAATTCCCATGAAAATACCAATAATTATCACGACGCAGAGCCTGCAAACGTTGCAGCCCTGCGCCGGAAAAAGGCGCGTTTTTTTCGGCGCAGAAGCGGCGCTTTCGCCCCTCTTCCAGTATGCCGTTTCTTGCGACATACTAGTATTATAGGCCGCGCGGTGCAAAATGGCAACGGGAGAAGGAAGGCGCAGAAGCGGCGGATTTTGTTAAATGTTTTTGCACCCTGGAGCGGCGGAAAGGAAAAAAGGGCGGTGCACAAACCCCCGCGGTGTGGTATACTGTTGAGCAGAAGCCTGAGGGGGAGGTATGCACGCATGGCAATGGAACTCGTTTGGCTGGGCCAGGGAGGCTTCCTCATCCGCTGCGGCGGCGCCTCGATCTGCCTGGACCCGTATCTGTCCGACAGCTGCGAGCGGAGCGGCGGGCACACGCGCATCGCGCCCGCGCCCCTGGACCCCGCGTCCATCGACGCGGACGTATTCGTCATCACGCACGACCACATGGACCACCTGGACGAGGGGACGCTGCGAAAAATCGACCTGACGGCGCACCTGTTCGCCGCGCCGGCCTCCTGCCGCAAGCACCTGCGCGCCCTGGGCGTGCCGGAGGACAGGCTCCTGTCCTTTGACCGGGGCGAGGAGTTCGGCATCGGCGACGCGGAGCTGCACGCCGTCTTTGCCGACCACACGGAGGACAGCATCGGCCTTGTCGTCCGCGCCGGCGGGCAGACCGCCTACTTTACGGCGGACACCCTCTACAACCCCCGCCTGCAGGAGGAGGCCGCGCCCTTTGCGCCGGACATCCTCGTGCCCTGCATCAACGGGCGGTGGGGCAACATGGGCGCGCAGGAGGCCGCGCGCCTGGCAAAGGGCCTGAACGTCAAGCTCGCCATCCCCACGCACTACGGCATGTTCGCCGAAAACACGGCGGACCCCATGGACTTTGTGCGCGAGATGGGCGCGGAGCGCTGCCGCGTGCTGACCATGTACGAGCCGGCGCTGCTGGAAACGGAAGGATAAAAAACAGAGAGGATTTTTTCAGAAATGACGCGCAAGCTGCCAAAGTTCAAACGAATCAAGGACATGACGCCGGACGAAAAGAAGGTGCTGAGCCAGCGCATCCAGCTCTATGGAGGCGTGGCGCTGATCTTCATCCTTTGCGCGCTCTTTCTGCGCTTTTACAACACGCGCCTGATCGAGAGCAGCGGGATTCTGCCCACGCCCCGCCAGATCGTCGAGCCCATCGCCGTCACCTACCGCGCCCAGGACGACCCGGCCTGGGCGCAGGAGGTCCTGGGCGACACGGGCTACACCATGGCGCAGGAGGGCAGCCTGTTCTGCAGCCTCTCCATGGCGCTGGAGACCTGCGGCGTGGACGCGGACCCGGGCGCGCTCAACCGGGCCTTTGTGGACAACGACATGTACGTCAACGGCAACGCCGCGGACCTGACGCGCCTGAGCGAGCTCTACCCGCGGATCGTCTTCTCCGCGCCGCGGGACTTTGACGGCGAGGACATCACGCAGGCGCTCGTGGACGGGCGGGCCTGCATGGTCCGCGTGCAGAAGGGGGAGAGCGCGCACTGGCTCTGCGTCGTGGGCTCCACGAGCGAGGACTTCCTCGTGCTGGACCCCGCGGCCGGGGACGGCGAGGCCCGCAGCCTGGCGGACTTTGGCAACGTCTTTGCCCTGGCGCTCTTTGACGCAAACTAGCGCAAAAAACGATCCTTTTAAGGAGGAAGGCACGTGGCGGAGCATTACTTTACCGGGGAGCCCACTTCCCGCCATGAGGCGCGCACGGTGTGCGTGCAGGCGGGCGGGCGCGCCCTCGCCTTTGAGACGGACGCCGGCACCTTCTCCAAGACGCGCCTGGACCCGGGCAGCCGCCTGCTCCTGGAGGCGCTGCCGCCCCTTTCCGGCCGCTGCGCGGACATCGGCTGCGGCTGGGGGGCCATCGGCGTCGCGCTCGCCGCGCAGAATCCGGACCTGTTTGTGGAGATGGTGGACGTAAACGAGCGCGCCGTGGGCCTTGCGCGCCGCAATGCGGAGGCAAACGGCGTGTACAACGCGCGCGCCCTGGTCAGCGACGGCCTTGCCGCGGTGGAGCCGGGCCTGGACGTCTGCGTGACGAACCCGCCCATCCGCGCGGGAAAAGCGGTGGTCTACGGGTTCTTTGCCCAGGCGCAGGAGAAGCTGCGGCCCGGCGGCTGGCTGTACGCGGTGGTCCGCAAGCAGCAGGGCGCGCCCTCGGCGCTGAAGTACCTCGGCGAGATCTTCGCCCTGGCCCGCGTCCGGGAGAAGGACGCCGGCTACTGGATTCTGGAGGCGCAGAAGGCCGAGTGAACCCTTTGGGGGAAACAAATTCCGCTTGTCAGCGCGGCGGGGGAATGGTATACTGCAAGGCAGGATGTTAAACTTTTAGCAAACTTCGCGGGGGCGAAGGGGCTTTGGCGCGATAGGACCCTGGAAAATCGGGAGGAAGAGAAAAATGAGGGAAGAAAATGGCCGCGCATAGGATTTCCGACGCTGTGATCCGGCGCTTGCCGGGATATTACCGCTACCTGCGCGAGCTGGAAAAGGTGGGGATCACGCGCATCTCCTCGCAGGAGCTGGGCGCGCGCATGGGGCTGACGGCCTCGCAGATCCGCCAGGACATCAACTGCTTCGGCACGCTGGGCCAGCAGGGCTATGGCTACAACGTGGCGGAGCTGCGCGCGCACATCGGCGGAATCCTGGGCCTGGGCCGCAAGTACGAGATGGTGATCGCCGGCGCGGGCAACATCGGGCAGGCCGTGGCCTGGTACCCCGGCTTTTCCCAGCGCGGGTTTTCGCCGGCGGCCATGTTCGACGTCAAGCCCGACCTCATCGGCCGGGTGATCCGGGGCGTACCGGTCTACAACGTCACGGAGCTGCGCGCCTTTTTGGAGGAGCACCCGGCGGACATCGGCGTCATCGCCACGCCCGCGCGCGTGGCGCAGCAGGTCGCCCAGCAGATGATCGAGGGGGGCGTGCGCGCGCTGTGGAACTTTGCGCCCATGGACCTCAAGGTCCCGGAGGGGGTCGTGGCCAACAACGTCCACCTGACGGACAGCCTGCTGGTGCTCACCTACCGCCTGCACCAGATGGAGGCGCGCGAAGAGGCCGCGCCGCAGAACAATTTGGACGCTTGATTCGTCTAAGAACCGCCGGAACGCGCGATGCCGGGCGGTTCTTTTTTCCCTTCTATCTTTTGCATCAGAAGGGAAAAGCTGACGCCGCGCCATACTTGATTCCGGGCTTTGGGATATGCTAAAATGGAACGCAGAGAAGTCGGCCGCCGCGCCGAAATAAAGGAAGGTCGAAAACATGGCAGAAGAGCAGAATACCCGCAAAGATGAGCAGGGCGCGCCGGACGCCCAGCCGCAGAGCGAAGAACATATCGAAAAAGACGCCGCATCGGGGGAGGAGACGCCCCCCGCCGCGCAGGAGCCCCAGGCCGGGGATTCCGCGCCCGAGGCCCCGGCCGCGCAGGCGGACGGGGAGGCGGGCGGCCTTCCGCCGGACGGGGAGGGAAAGAAGCGCCGCCGCGGAAAGCCCGTGGCCGTTCTGCTCAGCATCGCCATCGCGCTGTTCGCGGTGGGCGGCGTGCTCGGGCTCCTCTACGCGCACTCCTACAACACGCTGGAGGAGATGAAGGCCGCGGTGGACGTGCAGGGCTTCTACCCCGGCATCACCATCGACGGGCAGGACGTGGGCGGCCGCTCCTACGACGAGGTGCGCGAGGAGATCCTCGCGCGCCAGCAGGAGGAGGCCAACGAGCGCGTCATCACCGTGGAATACGGGGGACAGAGCTTTACGCTGCCGCTCCTTTCCAGCTACGACACGGATCAGGTGATCGTGGAGGCGTATAACTACGCCAAGGAGGGCGAGCTGCAGGAGCGCTACGACAAGGTCGCGGCCCTGCGCGAGCAGCCCCTGGACTTTGCGACGACCTGCGTGGTGACCGCGGACGGCGTGGACGCCTTTGTCCAGCAGGTCGCCGAGGCCATCGACGTCCCGGCAAAGGACGCCGCGGTCGAAAAGTTCGACCCGGAGACCAAGACCTTTACCTTCACAGACGAGGCCACGGGCCTTGCCGTGGACAAGGAGCAGCTCCGCCAGGACATCGAGACGGCGGTCGCCGAGGGCACGTATGCGACGCCCATCGTCCCGACCATGGTCGAGACGAAGCCCACCGTCACCAAGGCCCAGCTGCAGGAGCAGAACACGCTGCTCGCCTCCTTTACGACGGAGACCACCTCCTCCACCTCGCGCAACACGAACATCCGCCTCTGCGCGGAGGCGTTCAACGGCTACGTGGTCGCCCCGGGCGAGGTCTTCTCCCTGAACACGCTCACCGGCCCGCGCACCACCGACAAGGGCTATAAGCCCGCCGGCGCCATCCAGAACGGCATCATGGTGCAGGAGCCGGGCGGCGGCGTCTGCCAGGTCTCCACCACGCTCTTTAACGCCGTCGTGCGCGCGGGCATGGAGATCGTCGAGCGCCACGGCCACTCCTGGCCCTCCGACTACGTGGAGATCGGCATGGACGCGGCCATCGACTACCCGGCCAAGGACTTCCAGTTCAAGAACGTCTCCGACGCGCCGATCTACCTGGTCTCCACCTTTGAGGACCGGCAGCTGACGGTGGAGGTCTACGGCAAGCCCGTCGTGGAGGAGGGCGTGACCATCGACCTGCGCTCCACCACGGATTCCACCATCCGCCGCGGGGAGGACACCATGGTCTACGACCCCTCGCTCGCGCCCGGCACGACCGAGACCGTGCGCCGCGGCCGCGACGGCAAGAAGTCCACCACCTACATCCAGTACATCAAGGACGGCGAGGTCATCGAGGAGAAGGTCCTCTTTACCACCACCTATCCCGCCATCCGCGCCATCATCAACTACGGCCCGGCGATCGTCTACGAGGAGCCCGACCCCGTGCCCGAGGAGACGCCGGCCGTGCCCGAGGAGGACGACGGCGACAACATCTGGTAAGACGCAAAAGCCCCCGCCATGCGGGGGCTTTTTTTGCGCACATGAAGAGAGCGCCCGCGCGCCATACTAGGGGAAAAGGAAAAAAGAGGAGGTGCGCGAGAATGGAACGACTCGCAAGCGAACTTGCGGAAAACCTGGAGGCGTTTCGGACGCTGTTCCACGCCCCAGAGAACTGCGATTTTGTCGTGCGCGAGCTGGCGCCCCACGGCGTGCGCATGGCTGCGCTCTACATCGACGGCATGGCGAACCGCAGAAACCTCGAGGACATGGTGCTCCGGCCGCTGATGAACATGCGCCCCTTTGGCGGCATGGCCCCGGAGGGGCGCAGCGCCGCGCTGGCGGCGCAGGTGCTGCCCACCGGCACGGGAAAGCTCGAGAGCGGCGTGAGGAAAATCGCCGACTTTGTCCTGGACGGAAACTGCGCCGTGCTCTGCGACGGGTGCGCGCAGGCGGTCCTGGCGGAAATGCCCGGCTTTGCCAGCCGCGCGGTGGACCAGCCGCCCATCGAGAGCGCGGCCTTTGCCCCGCACGAGGCCTTCAATGAGACCATCCGCACAAACCTGACGCTGCTGCACCGGATTTTGCGCACGCCGGACTTTGTCACGGAGATCCTGGAGATCGGGGACCGCTCCAAGACCAAGGTGGCCGTGACGTACCTGAGCGGCGTGGCCAACCCCGCAGTGGTGCGGGAGGTCAAGCGCCGGCTGCAGGGGGTGGCGGTGGAGCGGCTCCTGTCCATCGGCCAGCTGCAGCAGCTCATCGAGGACCGGCCCTTCGGCCTTCTGCCGCAGATCATGCAGACCGAGCGGCCGGACCGCGTGGCCTCCTTCCTGACGGACGGCATGGTGGCCATCGCCTGCGACGGCGCGCCGTACATGCTCGCCGCGCCCGCGACGTTTTGGCACTTCCTGCACACCCCGGACGACCACGCGCTCCGCTGGCAGTACGGCACGTTTATGCGCCTGGTGCGGGTGCTGGGGTTCTTCCTCTCGCTGCTGCTGCCGGCGGTGTACAATTCGCTCCTGCTCTACCACCAGGAGCTTTTGCCCACGGACATGCTGACCTCGATCCTGGAGGGGTACACGCTGGTGCCGCTCTCGGTCACGCTGGAGCTGCTGTTGATGGACTTTGTCTTCGACCTCATCAACGAGGCGAGCCTGCGCATGCCGGGCAACATGGGCTCGACGCTCGGCATCGTCGGCGGCCTGGTGCTCGGGCAGGCGGCCGTGAGCGCCAACCTGATCTCGCCGCTGCTCATCATCGTGGTCTCGGTGGCGGGGCTGGGGCTCTTTGCGGTGCCGAGCTACCCTTTGTCCCTTGCGGTGCGCATCGCCCGGATTCTGCTGGTGCTGGCCTCGACGCTCGCGGGATTTGTCGGGATGGTTGTGGCGCTGCTGTGCATCCTGTGCGCAGGCGCAGCGATGGACAGCTTCGGCACGCCGTACTTTGCGCCGGTCACGCCGCACATGCGGCACAACCCGGATCTGTTCCTGCGCCTGCCCGACTTCTGGCAGACGCGGCGCCCGGGCATGGCGCGCCCCGTCGCGGAAGGAGAGGCGCCGAATCCGCGCAAGTGGGATCGGGGAGGGCAGCGCCATGAATGACGAAATCCGCTCCCCGGAGATGGTGGTGCTGCTGGGCGCGATCCTGGCGGCGCAGTGGTTTTCCTCCACGGCCGACGGATTCCTGGAGGCCTGCGGCAATGCGGTCGTGTGGCCCATGCTGGTCTGCGGCGCAGTGCTCGCGCTGCTGGCCTGGGCGCTGGCCGCGCTCGCGCCCCGGAAGGGGCTCTGGGAGGTCTGCCGGGAGATGCGGGGATTCGCCGTGTTTCCGGCGCTGGGCGCGCTGCTGTTCACGCTCCTGGCCGCCACGGCGCTGCGGGACGGGCTGAACGTGCTCAACCTCTTCCTTCTGCCGGAGACGCCGCGCTGGTTTCTGGTTCTGCTCCTGCTGCCGCTGCTCGTCTGCATGGCGGCGCTGGGCATTGCCTCGGTATCCCGGACGCTCAAGCTCCTCGCGCCGGTGCTCGGCGCGCTGTACCTGGTCGTGCTGGTGCTCTCTGTGTGGAACCAGGCGGACGTCTACAACTTCTTCCCCCTGTTGGGGAAGGGGGTGCCCGCGCTGGCGCGCACGGCGGTCTCCGGCCTGAGCGCTGCGGCCTGGCTGCCCATGCTCTGGATCGACCGGCCGCGCCTTGCGCGCGCCGCCGCCGTGGGGGGGAAGGGCGGCCTGCTCGGCTGCGCGCTGTGCGTGACGGGCTATGTGTTTTACGCGCTGCTCTTCCCCAACGGCGCGGCGCAGGGCGCGGACTTCCCCCTGCACCGGCTCAGCGCCTCGGGCGGGTTTTCCAGCGCCTTCCAGAGGACGCACTCGCTGTTCATCTTCGTGTGGATGCCGGTGCAGATGGCGGCCGTGGGCGCCGGGCTGTGCTATGCGGTGCGCAGCCTGCGCGCGGTGATCCCGGCAAAGAACCCCCGCGTGCTGGTGCCCATTCCGCTGCTGGCCGCGCTGGCGCTGAGCTTTCCGGACATCGACCACAGCCCGCCCGCGCTGCTCTACCTGCTGCAGACCAACGTGCAGGCGCTGGTCGCGCTGCCGCTGCTCATCCCGCTCCTCGCGGGCAGGCTGCGGGAGAAGCGGCAGGAAAGGAGGGCCCGCCATGCGTAGAGGGATTCTGCTGCTCCTGGTCCTCCTGCTGCTGCCGCTGTCCGGCTGCTACGACGCGATGGACCTTGGCGACCAGATCTTTGCGGTCAACCTGGCGCTGGACACGGGCGAGACCCATGCGCTGCGGCTGACGATGCAGTTCCCGCAGATCACGCCCGTGGGCAAGGAGGCCTCCTCCGCCGCGGGGCAGGACAGCGAGCTCAGCCGCGACGGCTACACGATCGAGCAGGTGGAGGGCGACAGCCTGAGCGAGTGCCTGACGCTGATCGGCCTTGTGACGCCGCGGCACGTGGACCTGATGCACCTGCGCGGCGTATTCTTAAGCGAATCCCTCACGCACGAGCGGAGCCTGCTGTGGAGCTGCCTGGAGGAGCTGCTGGGCACGCACGAGGCGCGGCCCTCGGCCTATGTCTTCGTCACGCGGGGGCGGGCGGAGGACGTGCTGATGAACCAGGTCCCGCTCTTCGGCGCGCGGCTGTCCAAGTCGCAGTCCGCCCAGGGGCGGGAGCTCATCGCCCGCGGCGTGGTGCCGTCCGTCTCCCTGAGCGCGTTCCGCTACGATCTGTCGGATTCCGACCGGAACGCCGTGGCCATGCTCTGCGCGGTCAACGGGATGCAGTACCTCTCCACCCCCTCGCCGCGCGGGGAACAGGTGACGTCCTACCTCGCGGGGGACCTGCCCCGCAACACCATCGGCGCCATCGACTACTGCGGCAGCGCGGTCTTTGGCAAGGAGGAGCTCCTGCTGCTGGATGGATACGAGACGCAGCTGTACAATCTGCTCATCGGGGGGCTGGAGAGCCTCACGCTCGAGGTGGACGGCGTTCCCGTGGAGCTGACCTTCCCCGGCCCGGCGCGCATCCGCGTGGACCTGGCGGGGGAGACGCCCTGGATCCGCATCCGCGTGCCGGTCCGCGCGGACACGGCCGACGCTACGCCCTATTATGAGCGCCTCAAGCAGGACGTGGCCGGCCTGCTGCTCAAGCTCCAGCGGCGGGGGCTGGACCCCGTCTACTTCTCCAAGTACGCCCGCGCGCAGACCCGCACCTTCGCGGAGTGGAAGGCGCTGGACTGGCGGGCGCTCTACCACCGGGCGAACTTCGACATCGACGTCGTCTGAACCCCAAAAAAGGCGCTTTACGCCTGCGGGCTGGCTGTGCTACAATGGGGACGGAAATGGAGCGCGTGCGCTCCGGGGAAGGAGGCCCTTGGATGAAGAAGTTACTTTCGGTTCTGCTGGCCGCCGCATTTCTGCTCCTGTTCACGGCCTGCGCGACGGAGCCCGCCGGCCCGAGCCAGATGCAGCTCGCGCCCGGGAACCTCACCGACGAGGAGAAGAACCTGCTCACCCTGGTCGGCTCGAGCCAGACGGCGTCCCTGTTCGACTTCCAGCTGGACGACAGCATCCAGAGCGTGAACGTCGAGCGGTACGAGCTGGACGCAAACGGCGCCTGGCGGTCGTTTGGCGGCGGCAGCTTCTCCGTCTCCGCGGGCGAGGGGCGCATCGCGCTCTCCCTGGACCCGCGCCGGAACGAGATCCGCTTCGCCGTGCAGGGCGAGGGCGGAACCAGCGCCCTGCAGCACGAGTATCCGGTGGACGACTTTGCGGACATGGCCATCTCGACCGCCATCCTCTCGGAGCCGGTGGACATCGTGGCCGGGCAGGAGATTCCGCTGCTCGTCCAGGTTTTGACGAGAAGCAACGAGGTCTACAGCTACAGCGTGGAGGAGTTCTTCACGCCGGAGTCCTATGCGCAGCACGACTACGAGCACGTCTACGCCGTGACGGTGACCTTCCTTGCAGACGATCTGGCATAAACCAAAACGCAAACGGACCTGCCGCAGCGCGGCAGGTCCGCATTTTTTTCTGGTCAGGCTTCCAGCGCGCGGAGCACGCGGGCGCTCGTCTCGTCGATGGCGCGCAGCTCCTCCCCGGAAAGGGAGAGGTCCGCGGCCTGGATGTTGTCCAGGAAGTGCGCGGGGTTCTGCGTGCCCACGATCGTCGCGGTCACGCCCGGGCGCGCGAGGCTGGCGGCGATGGCGACCTGCGCAAGGCTCACGCTGTGCGCCTGGGCGATGTCGCGCATAAGCTCGATCAGCGGCAGCTCCTCGGCCAGCGCCGCCTCCTGGAAGAGCGGCTTTGCCGTGCGGAAGTCCGTCACCCGCGCCCCGCCCAGGTGGAACGCGCCCGAGAGGATGCCCTTGGCGATGGAGTTATAGGTCAGGATGGAGATCCCGTTCTCCCGGCAGAAGGGGAGCACGTCCGCTTCGATCCCGCGGCAGAGCAGGTTGTACTCCGGCTGGAGCGCGTCCAGCTTGGCGTAGCGCTGCGCCGCGCGCATCTGCTCGACCGAGAAGTTCGAAACGCCGATGGCGCGGATCTTGCCCTGCGCCTTCAGGAGGTTAAAGGCCTCCATCGTCTCGCCGATGTCGATGTCCGGATTGGGCCAGTGCACGTAGTAGAGGTCGATGTAGTCCGTCTTCAGGCGGCGCAGGCTTCCCTCGCAGGCCGCGAGCACGTCCGCCCTGTGCAGGTGCTCCTTGGAGACCTTGGTGCACAGCACGACCTTGTCGCGCACGGGGGCGAGCGCCGCGCCCACGACCTCCTCGGAGTGGCCGCCGCCGTAGCTTTCGGCGGTGTCAAACGCGGTGACGCCGTGCTCGAGCGCGGCCCGGAGCAGGGCGGCGTTCTCCGCGTCCGTCCGCACGTCCCACGGGCCGCCGCCCAGCTCCATGCAGCCGTGCACGATGCGGGAGATCTGGAGGGAAGAAGAGCCGAGAGTTTCGTATTTCATGTGCGTTTTTCTCCTATTCTATTTGGTTGCGGGGCGCTGGATCGAGACCTTGCGCCGGAGCTCGGCCCGCAGGGCCTCCAGATCGGGGCTGCACAGGATCGGAATCCAGTGCAGGAGCTCCTCGGGATCGGCGTCCCACCAGCGCGCGGCCAGCAGGAGCCCCGTCAGCTCCTCGTCAAAACGGCGCCGGATCTTGCGCGCCGGGTTGCCGCCGACGAGCGTATACGGCTCCACCACGCCCGAGACCACCGAGTGCGCGGCGACGATCGCGCCGTCGCCGATGCGGGAACCGGGAAGGACCACTGAGTTGCGCCCCAGCCAGACGTCGTTGCCCACGACGATGTCGCCCTTGAAGGGGAGCTGGGACAGATGGGGCGGCGCGCACGCCGCCCATGCGCCGCCGAAGACGGCGAAGGGATAGGTGGTCGCGCTGCACAGGCGGTGGTTGGCCGGGCCCATGAGGAACTGCGTCCCGCTGGCGATGCAGCAGAACTTGCCGATGATGAGCTTATCCCCGAATTCCGGCCAGTTGAACAGCACGTTATTGGCCTCAAACCCGGTGGGGTCCGCGGGGTCGTCGTAATAGGTGTAGTCGCCGACGAAGATGTTGGGCGCGGTGACGACGTTTTTCAGAAAGCAGGTGGTCCCGTATTCGTTGGGGAACACCGCGTTGGGGTTGGGGATGGCGTTCATGGAGGTTCCTTCCTTTCCAATATGGCGGTTTTTGCATCACTTCCCTTCCGAAAAAACTGCCGTGGCGATCGCCTTCCGCCTGCGCAGGCGCTTCATCCGCCGGTTCATTTTGCGTTGTAGGCCTCGATCACCAGGACGCGCATCTCCTCGCCGCCCTCGCCGTCGTTGCAGAGGCCGTGGGTGCCAAAGGCCGGGTTGACGAGGATATCCCCCGCCTTGCAGGGCACGGTCTCGCCGTTGCAGGTGTAGTGCCCGCTGCCGGAGAGGAGGATGTAGAGCTCGTTGTCGTCCCCGTGCGTGTGCAGGCCGAAGCTCGCGCCCTTGGGCAGGATGGTGTAATTCACAAAGCGAATGGGCGCCTCGAACGCGTCGGCCGGGAGGATCGTGGCGTGATGGCAGAGGCCCTCGCCCTCGTGGATGCAGTCGTCGTGCAGAGGCGTTTCCAGAAAGTTGCGCTGGTTCCGCATGAAAATCCCTCCTTTTTTCCCTATGGAGTAAGGATAGCACAGCGCGGAAGGAAAAAAAAGACCCGGGCATTGACAGACCGGCCATTGTTCCGTACAATGAAATCCGGTGAGAAACACAGACTGGGGGGAAAACCAACGTGACAATGGAACTTACGCTCCAACAGGAGAGCAGTTTTACCGCGCAGTTTTCGACCGAGCGCGAGGGATGGAAGAAGATCCGCCTGATTTACCGCGCGACGGGGCGGCGCAACCTGTACGCCGTGGACCTGGACGGCGAGAGCCTTTCGGGCGTGTTCCTGCCCGCCGGCGGTGAGGAGCGCACGGTGGTGACGCTGCGCCTGCCCGCTGGCGCGCACGAATTGCGCCTTTCGCGCCGGGAGGGCGACGCGCAGATCCTGCAGGTCCTGCTGGAGGACGCCGCGCCCGCGGTCCTGCCGCCGGCGCGCACGGGCCTGAGCGACCCTGCGGCCTCGCCCGCGGCGCGCGACCTCATGGCGCTGCTCGGGTCCCTCTACGGCAAGCGCGTGCTGCTCGGCCAGCACACAAAGGACATCCCCATGGGCGAGATCACCTTCATCGAGCGCGTCACGGGCAAGAAGCCCGCGGTCTGCGGCTTTGAGCTGCTGGGCTATTCGCCCAACATCCAGTGGGAGACCTCGGACGAGCCGACCGTGACCGAGGCGCGCAACAACCAGAACACCATCCCCTGCGCCCTCGACTGGGCGGAGCAGGGCGGCATCGTCGCCTACTGCTGGCACTGGTTCTCCCCGCTCTCCGGCAACGACAAGGCCTTCTACACCGAGCACACGGACTTTGACGCGCGCAGGGCCGTCGAGCCCGGAACGCCGGAGCACGAGGCGGCGATCCGGGACATGGACGCCATCGCCCAGCACCTCAAGGTCTTTGCCGAGCGGGACATCCCCATCCTCTGGCGGCCCCTGCACGAGGCGGAGGGCGGCTGGTTCTGGTGGGGCGCCCAGGGGCCGGAGCCCTGCAAGGCCCTCTGGCGGGAGATGTACGACCGCTTCACCCGCGTGCACGGGCTGCACAACCTCATCTGGGTGTGGAACTCCCTGGACCCGGCCTGGTACCCGGGGGACGACTGCGTGGACATCGTCGCGGCGGACTTGTACGCCAAGGCCGGCAACTACGGCTCCTGCAAGTGCGACTTTGATTACGCCCGCGCGCTCTGCGCGGACGGCAAGATGGTCGCCCTGAGCGAGTGCGGCGCCAACCCCGACCCGGAGCGCTGCGTGCAGGCCGGCGCGCCCTGGCTGTGGCAGATGACCTGGTGCGGCGGCTTCTGCACGGGCGGGGCGTGGAACAGCGTGCAGCAGTACCGCCGCGCCTATGAGAGCCCCTACGCCGTGACGCTGGAGGATCTCAAGGCCCTGCGCGGCCGCGAATAATACGGTGCGCCCCGGTGGGGCGCGAAGGAGTTTTTCTGCAATGCTACGATTTGTACCCGAGGGCACGCAGTGCTTCGTCGTGATGGACCTGGAGTGGAACCAGCACGCGAGCCGCCCCAACCACGCCATTCCGCACGAGATCATCGAGATCGGCGCGGTCAAGCTCGACCGGGACCTGCGGCTCTTGGACGAGCGGCAGTACATCATCAAGCCCGTGGTCTACCCCGTGCTGGACAAGCACATCCGCCAGGTGACGGGCATTGATCCGGAGGAGCTGAAGGAGGGGCAGACCTTTGCGCGCGCCTTTTCGAGCTTCCTGAAGTGGTGCGGGCCGGGCGCGAGCCTGTGCACCTGGGGCCGGGACGACTACCCCGTGCTGCTGCGCAACGCGCGGTTCTACAAGATGGACCTGCCCCTGGAGCCGCCGCTCAACCTGCAGATGGTCTATGCGCACCTGATGACGGACAAGCCCTCGGCGCAGGTTGGGCTCTCGGCCGCCATGGAGGCGCTGGGCATGGCCATGGACCTGCCCGCGCACCGCGCCCTGAACGACGCACTCTACACCGCGCGCCTCATGGCGCGCCTGCAGAAGGCTGTGGACGCCGCGCCGCCGGAGGCGATCGAGTCCCTCCGCCGCGCGGCGGCGGAGGAGGCGCTCGCCGCGCGGTCGGCCACGCGCTCGGTCCCAACGAACCTCACCCGCTACGACGACGTGCTGGAGAACGCGAGCTTTACCGCCGTGCGCTGCCCGGTCTGCGGCGGGGAGACGCGCCTGACGCTGCCCTGGTTCGACTCCGGCCACGGCCGGTTCCTCGCCCTGTGCGAGTGCCCGGCGCACGGCACCGCCTTTGCGCAGATGCACTTTAAGCGCCTCTACAACGAGAAGCTCGTCATGCACCAGCGCGCCTATCTCGCCACGCCCGAGCGCGTCGCGGACGTCATGGCCCGGCGCAACGCGGCCCGCGAGACGCTGCCGCGCGGCGCGCGCCGCACCCCGCGCCCGAGAAAGGAGGGACGGGAGTGATCGTTCGACCCGCAAGAGAGGGAGACGTCCCCGCGCTCATCGAGATCGAGCGCGCCTGCTTCCCCGCGGCGGAGGCGGCGGGCGCGGAGCAGATCCGCGCGCGGTTCGCCGCCTTCCCGGAGAATTTCTTCGTGGCCGAGGCGGAGGGCGCGGTCGTGGGCTTTATCAACGGCTGCACGACCGACGCGCCGGCCCTGCCGGACGAGCTCTACCACGACGCCGCGCTGCACCGGCCCGGCGGCGCGTACCAGACCGTGTTCGGCCTGGACGTGCTGCCCGGCTTTCGGCGGCAGGGCGTGGCCGCCGCGCTGCTCACGCGCCTGATCAATGCGGCCCGCGCGCGCGGCTGCCGGGGCGTCGTGCTCACATGCAAGGACCACTTGAAGCCCTATTACGAGAAGTTCGGCTTCGTCTGCCAGGGCGTGTCCGCCTCCACCCATGGCGGCGCGACCTGGAACGACATGCTGCTCCGCTTCTGAAAAATGCAAAACGCCCGCCCGGCCCCGAAGGAGTTTCGGAGGCCGGGCGGGCGTTTTTTGCGGCGTCACAGGCAGAGCCGGAGGAGTCCCAGCAGGAGCAGGTGCAGGGGATAGAAGAGGTAGAAGAACCACTGGAAAAACCGCCGCCCGCGCTGCGCGCGCCGGCCGTTGTACAGGCAGAGGATCGCAACACCGGCAAGGGCGATGCCCGCCATGCAGCCGAGCGAAGCGAGCAGGTTGCGGCCGGGCGAAAAGCGCCCGACGCCGCCGGCAAAGCTCGTGAGGCCGAACAGGAGCATCGCCGCCAGGAAGGCGGTCCGCACGCGCGGCCGGGACGTGCCGGCCCAGGCGAAAAGGAGCGTGAAGATCGGGGCGAGCAGCGCCCAGTCGCTCCCGACCGACAGGAGGACCAGGGCCAGCAGCAGGAGGATGCGCAGCGGCCGGTGCGCCACCTTTTCGCGGACGACGAGCAGGAGAAAGCAGAGCAGCAGCGTAAACAGCATGTTCATCCCGCAGAACGTCAGGTCCGTACCCTGGGAGAAGGCCAGGCAGAACGGGAACTCCGACAGGAGCGCGAAGAGAGCGAGCCGCAGCCCATACCGCAGCTTGGAGCGCGTATAGCGATAGCCCTCCACGAGAAAGAAGCACATGGTCACGGCCGTAAAATAGCCGACGTCCACAAGGACCTCGGCAAGGAGCGTGTCGGAGGGCAGAAAGATCACGGCGATGTGGTTCAGGAGCATCGTGAACATGGCGATGCTCTTGATCGCGTCGCGGTGGAGAGGCTTTGCCTGCATGGGGGGGAGGTTCCTTCCTTCCGCGCGGACCCTACGGCCGCGCAAAGTCCATGCGCAGCAGGAGGCGCTGGCCCGGCGCGGGGTAGGAGGTCACGCGCCGCAGCGCAAGGCCGGCGCCCTCCATGGCGCGCACGAGCGCCGTGGGGTCGACCTCCTGCCGCTGCTTTTCCACGGGGGAGAGCGCCTCGGCAAAGCGGGCGTCCGGCTCGTCCCCGCCGGGCAGCAGCACGCAGGAGACCGCGCGGGGCGCGCACGATTCAATCTGCCGGACAAAGGCGGCAAGGCCCGTGTACTCTAGGAGGAGGTCCGCCAGAACCAGCTCCGCGTGCGGCAGGCGGGCGCCCGGGTCGCGCAGGTCCAGGCGCAGCAGGGAGAGCCGGTCCCCCAGCTGCGGAAAGCGCGCGCGGCAGGCCGCAAGGTAGGCCTCGCTGACGTCCACGCCCAGGATCTGCGCATAGGGCAGCGTCGCGGCAAAGGCGAGGCCGTTTCCGCCCGCGACGCCCAGCAGGCACACGCTCTTTGCGGGCAGGTCGCGCATCTGCTCGGCCAAAATGCTCGACAGCGCCTGCCCCAGGCCCCTTGCGGAGGCATACGCCTCGTAGACCGGCAGGGGCAGGTCCTCCCACGGGCTGCGGGCGGGCGCCTTGGGCTTGTAGGAGCGGCTGTAGACCGCGGTGATCGTCTCGCGGATGTAGGTCTCCAGCATGGGGAGGTCCGGGGCGTGCAGCGCCAGGGAGACGGCGCGCGCAAGGTCGTAGGGCACGCGCACGTGCTCGGAGGAAAACGCGCCGCCGCGCTCGTGCAGGATCAGGTAGCTCGCCTGGGGGATGCGGTCGCAGGGGTTGCCCACCGCGCCGGTGTTCATCAGGAAGCGGCCCTGGTGCGTCAGGAGGAAGGGGTGGTGCGCGTCGCCCATGATCGTCACGTCGTGCGGGCCGAAGCGGTACATGGCCGCCTCCACGTTCTCCCGCTCGTTGTTGAACATGGGCGTGACCACGCGGTCGATGGAGAAGCGGCCGTGGTAGCCAAGCACGCGCTTGCCGGCGAAGTCCAGCTCCAGCGTCTCGGGCAGGGCGGCGAGGTACGCGCGCTCCGCCTCGGTCAGGCGCTCGCGGTAGTACGGCGCGCCGAAGCGCTCGCCCTCCGGGGAGTAGAGCACCAGCCGGTCCCAGTTGCCGTACACCGCGCCGCGGCAGCGCCGGCGCAGGAGGTCCAGCACCTCGTGGACGGACGGGCCCTTGCCCAGCACGTCGCCGAGGAAGTAGATTTCGTCGATTCCGCGCGCGTCGATGTCGGCAAGAACGGCCTCCAGCGCCGGAAGGTTTCCGTGCACGTCGGAGAGAAAGGCGGCGCTGCGGCTCATGCGGGGTCCTCCAACTTCTCATAGATTTCGCGGATGCGGCGGTGGAGCTGGTTGCGCAGCGCCAGGCGGGAATAGCGCTCCAGCGCGGTCTCGATCCCCTCGGACTCGATAAAGCGCATGAAGGCGGCGGTGCGGGGGTCGTCGGAGGCCGGGTAGCGGTAGGCGTAGGCGATGACGCGGGCCAGTGTCGCCGGGTCCCCGCCGTGCTTGAGGCACAGCAGGGCCGCGCCGACCAGGCGGTCCTGCGGGCCGACCTTGCGCGGCGTGTCCGAGCCCAGGCGGTTGATCGTGTCGCCCAGGAGCGGGTTGTCGATCACCGCGAGGATTCGCTCGTTCCAGGCGGCCATCTCCTCCCGGGTGAAGCCGTATTCTCCGCACAGGCCGATCGTGGACTCGGCAAGGGCGTCCAGGACGCTCTGCTGGATCTCCGGGTCCTTCATGGCCTCCGTGGCCCAGACGTAGTGCTTGGGGCTGGACAGGTAGGCGATGGAGGCGTAGGCGGTGTTGAAGGTGTACATCTTGCGGTGGGCCTCCGCCGCCAGGTGGTAGGTCAGGCGGATCTTCTCCGAGCGGGGCGGCTCGCCCTTGAAGGCCGTGGCGTCCATGGGCATTTCGGGGTAGCCGTTTGTGAGGACCCCCAGGGGATCGCGCTCGGCCAGGTTGTCCGGAAGCTCCGGACACATGCAGATGGCGACCGTCTCCACGATGCCGACGCGCCGCTGCGCGTACTCCAGCGCGCTGCCGCCGAGCATCCCCTCAAAGCAGGCGATCAGGCGGCGCTTGGCGTCGATCTCGTTGATGCAAAGGAGGATGTCCAGGGGCTCCTCCGGGGTCTCCATGGCCTTGCGGGCGATGCACACGCACAGGAGCGAGGCGACCTTTTCGATCTGCTGGGAGGGCACGGCGATCATCACAAGGACGCCGCGGCGCGCCACAAGGTCCGAGATCTCCCCCTCGCGGCTGAGGGGGAGCGCGTCAAACCCCTCGATTGTGACGGTCTCAAAATAGGTCTTGCGCGCTTTGTAGATGGTATAGCTGCCCGCGTGGAGCAGGCGCTCGACGCGGGTCTCATCGCTGTCCACAAACGTCAGATGGCATCCGGCGCTGGCCAGAATTTCGGCGCAGAAGCCCCGGCCCATCTTGCCTGCGCCGATGACAACCGCCTCTCTCTTGCTTCCCATGCTTCCCCTCCGTCCGCTTACACACAACTTCATTATTTATTCATTATATCTTCCGATCTGCCGTTTCGCAAGGAGAAGACCGTAAAGTCGACAGTTTTTTTCATTGGACGACACAGTTCCATAGGACGGAACGGCGTTTCAAAAATGGTTGCAGAGCGGTGCGCTCTGTGGTATACTCAGGGTGTTGAAACGGCGTTTTGTATGGTAGAACGCCGCGCACAGGAGGAGACACATCATGGAAAAAGCCACCGTTCAGTCCATTGACCGCGCGCTGTCCATCATCGAGACGCTCGCGGGGGAAAAAGAGGGCCTGGGCGTTACGGAGATTTCCACGCGCGTTGGGCTGCACAAGTCCACGGTGCACAGGCTCCTGTCCGCCCTTGGCGAGCGCGGCTATGTGGAGCAGCGCAGCGGGGGAGCCTACCGGCTCGGCATGAAGATCGTCGAGCTGTCGAGCCTCTACCTCAACCAGGTGGAGCTCAAGACGGAGGCCCAGCCCTATCTGCGCAGGCTTCTGCAGCTGACCAAGCAGCCGGTGCACCTGGCGATGCTGGACGGGCTGGAGATCATCTACATCGACAAGATCGAGACCATCCACTCCATCCGCATGTATTCGCAGATCGGCAGGCGGTCGCCGGCGCTGTGCACGGCGACGGGCAAGGCGCTGCTGTCGGGCCTGCCGGACGCGGAGCTGTGCGAGAAGATCCGCTCCACCAAGCTTCCGACCTACACCTCGCGCTCCATCACGGACCCGGAGGCGCTCATCAAGGAGATCCGGCTGACGCGCCAGCGCGGCTGGTCGCGCGACGACCAGGAGCACGAGCCGGGCATCCGCTGCATCGCGGCGCCCATCTACGACTATCGCGGCAACATCATCGCGGCGGTGTCCACCTCGGGCCTCAAGCAGATCATCACCCCGGCCAGGGATGAGGAGATCGCGGGCTTTGTCATGGACGCGGCGCACAGCATCTCCCAGCGAATGGGCTACCGCGACTAAACCAACGTGCCCCATGGCGCAAGGCAGCGGGGGGCCGCCCTGCTTAGTTTTGTGCCCACACAAATATATTATGCGAACCCGCATAAAGAAGGAGTGTACCTCAATGGCGAAAATCGTAACCTTTGGTGAAATCATGCTCCGCCTGGCCCCGCAGGGCTATCAGCGCTTCCAGCAGGCGCACTGCTTTGACGCAGTGTACGGCGGCGCGGAGGCCAACGTGGCCGTTTCGCTGGCCAACTACGGCATGGACGCCCACTACGTCACCGCCGTTCCCTCCAACCCCATCGGCGACGCCGCGATGAACGCGCTGCGCACCTTTGGCGTGGACGTCTCCGACGTCGTCCGCTCCAACAAGCGCCTGGGCATCTACTTCTGCGAGAAGGGCGTGTCCATGCGTCCCTCCAAGGTCGTCTACGACCGCGCGGATTCCGCCATTGCCAACGTCAAGCCCGGCGACTTTGACTGGGACAAGATCTTCGAGGGCGCCGATTGGTTCCACTGGACCGGCATCACGCCCGCCCTGTCCGACAGCACGGCGGCCGTCACCCTGGAGGCCTGCAAGGCGGCCAAGGCCCGCGGCGTCAAGATCAGCTGCGACCTCAACTACCGCAAGAACCTCTGGTCCCGCGAGAAGGCCGGCCAGGTCATGGGCGAGCTGGTTCCCTACGTCGACGTGCTGATCGCCAACGAGGAGGACTCCGCGGACGTCTTCGGCATCCACGCCGAGCACACCGACATCAACAGCGGCAAGCTGGACGTCGAGGGCTACAAGTCCGTCGCCCGCCAGCTGGTGGAGCGCTTCCACTGCGAGAAGGTCGCCATCACCCTGCGCGAGTCCCTCTCCGCTTCCGATAACAACTGGTCCGGCATGCTCTACGACGGCGCGACCGGCGAGATCTCCATCTCCAAGAAGTACGCGATCCGCATCGTGGACCGCGTCGGCGGCGGCGACAGCTTCGGCTCCGGCCTGATCTACGCCCTGCTCTCTGGCTACGACAACCAGGGCGCCGTGGAGTACGCGGCGGCGGCCTCCGCGCTCAAGCACACCATCGAGGGCGACTTCAACATGGTGTCCGTCGCCGAGGTCAAGAGCCTGATGGGCGGCAACGCCTCCGGCCGCGTGCAGCGCTAATCCCGTTAACCGAAACCCTCTCCGCCAAAATGGCGGCGATAGAAAACCGCGGACAGCCGCAACAGGAACTCCTGCTGCGGCTGTCCTTGCTTGGGGTGTGGTACGATGGAAGCAAACAAACCCTGGGAGGCGATTACATGAAGATCGAAACCTGCACAAAGGCGGCCTTTGCCGTGATCGGGAAAGAGGGCGCAACTTCGGAGGGGCCGGGCTTTCTGCAAAAATTGTGGGCGGAGGCGAACGCGCACTTTTGCGAAGTCGAGCCGCTCGCAAAGCGGGACGAAAACGGGAACCTTATGGGGATCTGGGGCGCGATGTCCGATTTCTCCCGTTCCTTCCAACCCTGGGAAGAGAACTTCACAAAGGGGCTGTACCTGGCCGGCGTGGAGTGCGCGCTGGATGCGGAAGCGCCCGCGGGCTGGACAAAGTGGGCGATCCCGGGCTATACCTATCTGCGCGCAGAGGTGGAAGACGAAACCACATTCTCGCAGGTGCTGGACTACATGCGCGCCAACCAGATTCCCCTGGCCGGAGCGGTTCACGACTTCTCCTGCCCGGCAAGCGGAAAGCAGTACCTGTTTTTCCCGGTCCGGAGGCTCTGACATCCGCGCAGGCTGCGAAAAACCCCGGCCCGGGATTGCGGTCCCGGGCCGGGATTTGCTTATTTTTTATTCCTGCATCTTGGCAAAGATCATGCGGCCGGCGGAGGTTTGCAGCACGGAGGTGACAGAGACGGTCACGGTCTGGCCGATGGCCTGCTTGCCGCCCTCGACGACGATCATGGTGCCGTCGTCCAGGTACCCGACGCCCTGGTTCTGCTCCTTGCCCTCCTTGACGATGAGGACCTCCATCTCCTCGCCCGGGAGCGCCACGGGCTTGAGCGCGTTGGCCAGGTCGTTGATGTTGAGCACCTGGATTCCGGAAACGCCCGCGACCTTGTTGAGGTTGTAGTCCGTCGTCAGCACGCAGCCGTCGCGCAGCTTGGCGAGCTTGAGGAGCTTGACGTCCACCTCCTCCACGTCCGGGAAGTCCTGCTCGTCCACCGTCACCGGCACGCGCAGCTCCTGCTGGATGCGCGCGAGCACGTCCAGCCCCCGGCGGCCGCGGTTGCGCTTGAGCGCGTCCGAGGAGTCGGAAATGTGCCGCAGCTCCTTGAGCACGAAGTTCGGCAGGATCAGCGTGCCCTCGAGGAACCCCGTCTTGCACAGGTCGAAGATGCGCCCGTCGATGATGACGCTCGTGTCCAGCACCTTGGGCTGCGCGCCGCCGCGCTCGGAGGCGGGGACGGCGTCCGGGCCGCCTGCGCCGCGCTCGGTCTGCTGCTGCAGGCGGCGCACCCAGGCAAAGTTGAGCTCGCGCCACCGCTTCATGCCGAGCGTCGTGCCCAGGTACCCAAAGAGCAGGTAGACCGCCACGCCGAACACCGTGTACAGCAGCGAGGTCCGCCCCCGCGCAAACATCGCCAGGATGAGGAAGGAGAGCAGTACGCCCAGCAGCAGGCCGAGCGTGCCGAAGATCAGGTCCATCACGGGCACGGAGGAGAGGCGGGTTTCCATGCGCCGCATCAGGCGCAGCGCCGCCCTTCCGCAGGGAATGGAAAAGAAATAGAATGAGACCGCAAAGACGCCCGCGCCCAAGCCATAGGCGGCGAGCGAAACCCAGGGATAGATGTCCGCGTGGTCCGGAGAGAGCAGCTTGCTTTCCACCAGGAAAGCGAGGAATTCATTCACCAGGCCGATCCCCAGCAGCAGACCCACTGCCGCAAGGAACCAGCGCAAGAGCTTTTTCACCGGGAAAACCACCTCCAATCTCGTTTTCTGTCGTTCCAAAGGCGGGCGTGCCGCTCAGAAGAGGAGCGAGAGCGCCTCGCGCAGCGTCGCCACGCCGCGCACGTCCAGCCCCTCGGGGATGCGCAGCGCGCGCAGGTTTGTCTTGGGCACGATCAGGTGCGTAAAGCCCATGCGCGCGCACTCCGCCAGGCGGCGGTCCATCATGTTCACCGCGCGGACCTCGCCCGTGAGTCCGATCTCCCCGATGAGCGCCCAGTCCGGCGGCAGCGGCGCCCCGCGCAGGGAGGAGACGACCGCCGCCGCCAGCGGCAGGTCGCACGCCGGCTCGTCCAGCTCCAGCCCGCCCGCGACGTTGACGTAGGCGTCCTGGTTGTAGAGCGCAAAGCCCGCACGCTTTTCCAGCACCGCCAGCAGCAGCGCCATGCGGTTGTAGTCAAAGCCCAGTGCCTGGCGGCGCGGCGTGCCAAAGGCCGTGGGCGCGATGAGCGCCTGCAGGTCCACCAGCACCGGCCGCGTGCCCTCCATCGAGACCGCCACCGCCGACCCCGCCGCGCCGGGGATGCGGCCGGAGAGCAGGAACTCCGAGGGGTTCTCCACCTGCTCCATGCCCGTCTGCTCCATGCGGAAGACGCCGATCTCGTTGACGGAGCCGAAGCGGTTCTTGGCCGCGCGCAGGATGCGGTAGTCCTGGTGGCGGTCGCCCTCGAAGTAGAGCACCGCGTCCACCATGTGCTCCAGCACGCGCGGGCCGGCCAGCGCCCCCTCCTTGGTCACGTGCCCGACGAGGAAGACGGTCGTGCCCGCCTGCTTGGCCGCGCGCATGAGGATGCCCGTGGCCTCGCGCACCTGGGAGACGGAGCCGGGCGTGGACGTCTTGCCCGGCACGTAGACCGTCTGGATCGAGTCCACGATCAGGAAGTCCGGGCTGAGCGCCTCGCGCTGGGCCTCGATCTCGTCCATGTTCGTCTCGCTCATGACGTAGAGGTTTTTTCCGGCAAGGCCGAGGCGCTTGGCGCGCATCTTGATCTGGCGCGTGCTCTCCTCGCCGGAGGCGTAGAGCACGCGCGCGCCCGCCTCCGCCAGCAGCGCCGAAACCTGAAGCAGCAGCGTGGACTTGCCGATGCCCGGGTCCCCGCCGATGAGCACGAGCGACCCCGGGACGATGCCCCCGCCCAGCACCCGGTCGAACTCCCCGATGCCGGAGTGGACGCGCTCCTGCTCGCTCTCCTCGATCTCCAGCAGGGTCTTTGCCGGCGCGGCGGGCGCCAGCACCGTGCTCTTCCGCGCGGGGCCGGCGGCCGGCGCGGGCGCGGCCGGGGCCTGCTCCTCCATTTTGTTCCACGCGCCGCAGGACGGGCAGCGGCCCATCCACTTGGCGGACTCGTATCCGCAATCCGTGCAGACGTAGATCGGCTTGTTCTTTGGCATGTGTTCCTCCCGGGGGCGCTGGATTTTCCGCTGCAAAGCAGAGGGCCGGGGCGCGCTGCCGCCGGCCCCACCGCCCTACACGACGAAGGGGTACAGATTGTTTCGGCCGCGGTCAGGCCCCGCAGACCTGCGCCCAGGCCGCGCGCACCTGCGCGATGAGCGCCTCCGCGCCCGCGGCAAGGTAGCGCTCGCCCAGGTCCCGGTCGCCCGTGCGCGGGTCGTCCTGGACGGAGAAGTCCGCACTCGGGTGGCCGGCGAAGGCGCTGCCGTCCGCCATGCCGGTCTTCCACATGTAGATCGGCTCGCCCGCGGGCGGGAGCTTGGTCAGGTCTACGCTGTCCGTGAGCGCCATGGCCTGGGAGATCTCCGCGCGGGTGGCGTGGCCCGGGTCCTCGCCGGGGAAGCCCAGGGAGGCCGCCGGGAAGCCCACGAGGACGCGGGTGCCCGTCTCGCCCGTGAACTCCGCGGCAAGGCGGAACAGGGAGCTCATCTGCCCCGTTGCGCCGTGCCCGTTGACCAGCACAACGAGCTTATAGCCCTGCTTGACCAGCAGGCGCAGGTATTCGCGCACGGTCAGGGCAAAGATCTCCTCGCGGAAGTAATAGGAGGGCGTGGAGTTGTCCGGAAAGTCCATGCCCACGATGTACTGCGCGGTGTCGGCAAAGCCGAGGTGGGCGAGCGTCTCGGGGTCGCGCTCGCGCTCGGTGCCGGCGTAGAGCGTGGGGAGCACGACGCCGCCGACGGCGCGCGCGCAGCGCAGGGCGCTCTCCTGCGCGACGAGCGGGTCCACCCCGAAGGGCGCCGCGGGCCCGTGCCACTCCAGCGGCCCAATGGGCAGATAGGCAATGGAGCAGCGCTCCTTTTCCGCCTCGATCTGGTCGGGGCGCATCCGTTCCAAGCGAATTTCGCGCATGAAAAGACCTCCCTTACGAGTTCGTATGCTCTTAGGATAACAGAAATTTTCCAGCCTGTAAACACGCGGCGAAAAATGCCGAACGGGAAACGGCGGCGGGGAATAACGCGCATTTAACAAAACCGGCGCCGCTTTTTGGCGCCTGCGGCGTTGTGCTTCCCGGAAAAAAGCCCTACAATGGGAGAGGACTCCGAAAAAAACAGCTAGGGGTGGAACGGCTCGTGACCAGTTATGTAAGCGTAATCCTCAACCAAGTGATCCTGATGCTCATCCTCGTGGTGGCGGGGTTCATCAGCTTCAAGACCCACATCATCACCGGGGAAGGGAATAAGCACCTGTCCAACCTGTTGATCCTGCTGGTCAATCCGGTTGTGATCTTCGTATCCTACCAGCGGGACTTCTCGCCCGAGCTGCTGGCGGGGCTGGGGCAGGCCTTCCTGCTGTCGCTGCTGGGCTTTGGCATCGCCATGGCGGTGGCCTACCTCTGCCTGCGCAGGAGCGGCAAGTACGACGTGGCCGTCGAGCGGTTTTCCGTCATCTATTCCAACTGCGGGTTCATGGGCATCCCGCTGGTGATGGCCATGCTCGGCACGGAGGGCGTCTTTTATCTGACGGCCGTGATGACGGCCTTTAACCTCATCGTCTGGACGCACGGCCTGTTTCTGTTCACGGGCACGGGCCAATTCAGCATCAAGGGCCTGCTGCGGGCGCTCTGCTCGCCGGCGATTCTGGCGGTGCCAGTGGGGCTCTTGTGCTTTTTGCTGCAATGGCGCGTGCCGCAGGTGCTCTACGACGCGCTGGAGTACGTCTCCAACATGAACACGCCCCTGGCCATGCTCATCGCCGGGGCGACGGTCGCGCAGACCAACCTGCTCAAGGCCTTTGCGCGCGGGCGCATCTACTACGTCTCGTTCCTGAAGCTCCTGCTCGTGCCGGCGCTGATCGTGCTGGCGCTCTCGCTCTTCCCCCTGCCGCAGATCGTGCTGCTGACGGTGGCGGTGGCCATGGCCTCGCCCACGGCGACGATGGGCACGATCTTTGCCATCCGCTACGACCGGAACGCGGTCTACGCCTCGGAACTCTTTGCGGTGACGACGATTCTTTCGGCGGTGTCGCTGCCGCTCGTGGTCTTTCTCGCCGAACGCCTGCTTTGAGAGGAGGAAACGCCATGCGCCTGGAACAGGAAAAGACGATCACCGCGCTGCTCACGAACAATCCCGCGCTTCAGCCCCTGGAGGGGGAGCTGCTGCGCGCCCACGCCCTGCTGCAGGAGGCGTTCTCCGGCGGCGGAAAGCTCCTGGTCTGCGGCAACGGCGGCAGCGCGGCGGACAGCGCGCACGTCGTGGGCGAGCTGATGAAGGGCTTTCGCAAGCGGCGGCCGCTGCCGGCCAAGGAGGCGGCTGCCGTGCAGGCGGTGCCGCAGATGCCGCAGGGCTTTGCCGCGCGCCTGCAGCAGGCGCTGCCCGCCATAGACCTGACGGCGCAGGCCGCGCTGCTGACCGCCTTTGCCAACGACGTGGACCCGGACATGGTCTTTGCCCAGCAGGTCTACGGCTACGGCCGGGCCGGGGATGCGCTGCTCGCGCTGACGACCTCCGGCAACTCGAAAAACGTCGTCAACGCCGTGCACGCCGCGCGCGCCCGGGGCATGCGCACGCTCGGCATCACGGGCGAGGGGGAGAGCGCCCTCTCCGCCCTGTGCGACGTCTGCCTGCGCCTGCCCGCGCGGGAGACGGCCCGCGTGCAGGAGTACACATTGCCCGTCTACCACGCGCTGTGCGCCCTGATCGAGGACGAGTTCTTCGCGGAGTGAGCGCGCGGGCGCAGCAAGGTCCTGCCTCTTTCGAGGCAGGACCTCAGCCTGTCGAAAAACCTGCTGTGGCAATTAAGCCAGAGCAGGTTTTTTGCGTGCAAGCAAGACCGAAAAAAGGAAAAATATCGAAATAGCAGCTGTATTTTTC
>CAJFMX010000004.1 GCA_904393115.1 uncultured Clostridia bacterium | reverse complement strand
CTTACAGCAGGATATTGAAGTACAGGAACGACAGATTGAAAACTTGGAGCAGTTCATCCAGCGGGTACACAAGTACGCGGATTTACAGGAATTGACCCCCTATGCGTTGCGGGAGCTTGTGAAGGCGATCTACATTGAAGCGCCGGACAAGAGCAGCGGCAAACGGCGGCAGAACATCCGTATCTCCTACGACCTTGTGGGATTTATTCCCGTGGACGAGCTGATGAAGCAGGAAACGGCATGACCGAAGCCATGCCGTTCCTGCGAAAGGTAAATATTACTTTCTTATGACCCCCGGCCATTGGAGAGGGGCGGTTTTTTGCGCGGTGGGGATTACTCCTCGACGATGTAGGCGTACTTGTAGTCCACGCGCAGGCCGCAGCCGTTGCGGATGATGCCGCGCACGTCGGACTTGGCCACCCAGGAGCGGGTCTGGAAGAAGGTCGGCGCGATGACGCCATCCTCCTGGATGAGGATCTTCTCCGCCTCTTCCATCTTGGCGAGGCGCTCGTCGCCGGTGAGGGTGTTGGCCTCGGCCAGCAGCGCGTCGTACTCCGGGTTGCTGTAGTAGACGTCGTTGTAGGGGCTGTCGGTGATGAACAGCTCGAGGAAGCTCATGGCGTCGTTGTAGTCGGCGCCCCAGCCCTCCTTGCCGATGGTGTACATGCCGCCCTGGTACTCCGCCTGGCGCAGGGCGTACTGCAGGGACTTGATCTCCACGTCCACGCCCAGGTTGTTCTTCCAGTACTGCTGGAAGACCTGCGCGGTCTTGAGGTTGTCGTCGCCCTCGCCGATGACCAGGGACAGGCCCTGGTTCAGGTCCTCGCGGGTCTTGCCGATCTCGGCCAGGCCCTGGTCGAGCAGGGCGTTCGCCTCTTCGACGGTCGCGCCGTTGCCGATGTCGGTGTACAGGTCGCCGTTATTCGTGCGGAAGTCCTGGCCGTTAGAGCCCTTGATAGACGGGGGCACGAAGCCGTAAGCCGGGGTAGAGCCCGTGCGCATGACGTCGTTCATGTAGGTGACGCGGTCCAGCGCCATGGAGAAGGCCTTGCGGATGTTCGCATTGGCGAAGAACTCGTTCTGGCAGTTGAACTTGACGTACTCGGTGACCGGCTCGGTCACGGAGATGAAGCCGGGCTCGTTCCGGTAGGTATCCAGGAAGTCGGCCTGCACCTTCATGACGTCGATCTGGTCGGTGTTGTACATGTTGACGATGGTATTGGTCTCGGTCGCCATCTCAAAGATGATGGTGTCGAGCTTGACGTTTTCCGCATCCCAGTAGTTGGGGTTCTTTTCCACGACGATGCGCTGGGTGGGGGTCCACTCGGTTATGACGAAGGGACCGGAGAAGACCATGTGCTCGATGTCGGTGAAGAAGGCGTCGCCGCACTCCTCGACATAGCCCTCCGGGACGACGGAGAACTGCGTGATGACCAGGGTGCTGATGAAGTAGTCGATGGGGTTGACCAGGGTCACTTCCAGGGTCTTGTCGTCGATGGCGTGGATGGCGACGTCGTCCACGGAGCCCTCGCCGATATTATAGGCCTCCGCGCCCTCGATGGTGTAGAGCATGTAGGCGTACTCCGAGGCGGTCTCCGGGGCCAAGGCCTTCTTCCAGGTGTACTCAAAGTCCTGGGCGCGGATGGGGTCGCCGTTGCTGAAGACCGCGTCGCGCAGGTGGAAGGTGTAGGTCTTGCCGTCCTCGCTGACGTCCCAGCTCTCGGCAAGGCCGCTGCCCTCCTCGATGGTGCCGTTTTCGCCTTGGCGGACCAGGGTATCCATGACGGTCAGCAGCATCTCATGTCCTTCGGTGGTGGACTCCGTCAGGGGGCTCAGGTCCGTCAAGTCCACGCCGATGGACACGCGCAGCGTCTGGTCCGCGGCAAGGGTCTCGCCGTCGACGGTCGTGCCGGCGGCGCTATCGGTCGCCGCGGGTTCGCCGGTCGCCGCGCCGGAGGTTTCGGCCGGGGCTTCCGTGGCCGCAGGGGCCTGCTCGCTGGTGCAGGCAGTCAGCGCAAGGGCCATCATCAGCAGCGCCAACACCAATGCAGTCAGTCTTTTCATGGGGTTCTCTTCCTTTCTATGGAGTGGAATGGGGTTGGGATCTATGGTCAACCGCGCAGCGGGCGCGGGCGCCATCAGGGGTTGCGGCGGGCCATATAGGCCTCGATCTCTTCGACGGTCTTGGGGATGTTGGGGGAGAGGAGCACGGCGCCGTCCTCGGTGATTAGGGCGTCGTCCTCGATGCGGATGCCAAAGCCCAGATCCGGCATATAGGCGCCGGGCTCCATGGTCACGATCATGCCGGGCTCGAGCAGCCCGCGGTCGCCGACGTCGTGGCAGTCCAGGCCGACGTAGTGGCTCACGCCGTGGGGCAGCAGGCGGGTCATCTCGTCCAGGCTCTGGATCCTGCCAGCCTCCAGCAGCTTTTCGCCGATGGCCTCGCGGGCCACGCGCAGCGTGTCCTCCACGGGCTTGCCGGGCGCGAGGTACTCCAGCACCTTCTGCTGGCCGTAGAGCACGGCGTTGTAGTAGATCTTCTGCTCCTCGGTGAACTTGCCGGAGACCGGGAAGGTGCGGCTGATATCCGCGGCGTAGTAGCCGTATTCCGCGCCCAGGTCCACGAGCAGCACGTCGCCCTCGCGCACGGTCTGGTCGTTGCGGGAGTAGTGGAGCACGTTGGAGTTCTTTCCCCCGGCGATGATGGGGTCAAAGGCGTTGTCCTTTGCGCCGTTCATGGTCAGGGCGAAGTCGAAGTGCGCCTGGAGCTCCGCCTCGTTGACGCCGGGGCGCAGGTGGTCCAGGATCGCGCGGATGCCCGTCTCCGTGATGTCGATGGCGCGGCGGATGCACTCGATCTCCTGCGGGGCCTTGACGCGGCGCAGGTTGTTGATGACGGGGCCGATGTTGCGGACCGTGAGATACGGGTGCACCTCGGTGATGCGGCGGCACATCTCGTTTTCCGGGTAGGAGACGGCGTTCAGCTCGCGCTTGTGGAAGTCGAACAGCAGCGTCTCAAACGTGTTGCGCGAGAGCAGGCGGCCGATCTCCCAGTCGAAGCGGTCGAGGTAGTAGACGTCGCGCACGCCGCTCTGCTCCGCCGCGTCCGCAAGGTCCGGCATCTTGCCGAAATAGCGCTCCAGATACGGGTCCGGCCGCTCGATGAAGAGCCACTCCTTGACCTTGCCCTGGAGCTTGGTCAGCATCAGGAACCAGTTCGCCCGGTCAAAGCCGGTCATGTAGTAATAGTTGTTGTCCACGCGGAAGGGATAGTCCATGTCCAGCGTCTTCTGCTTGGGCTCGCCGGCAAAGAGGAAGAGCAGCGAATTATCCGGGAGCTGTTCCTCCAGCGCGGCGCGATGCGCGACAAAAACCTGTGCGTCCATGTTTGTATCTCCTTTCCCCTCACGTCTCGCCGATGGCCTGGTCGTTCAGGCAGGCGACAAAGTGTCCGGGCCGGACCTCCTTGAGGGCCGGGTTCTGGCTCTTGCAGCTTTCGGTACAATGGGGGCAGCGGGTCTGGAACTTGCAGCCCCCCTGGATGGCGATGGGGCTGGGCACCTCGCCCTCGAGCTTGATGCGGCGCCGCGCGCGGGAGGCCACGGGGTCCGCAAAGGGCACGGCGGAGAGCAGCGCCTTCGTATACGGGTGCAGCGGGTTGCGCATCAGCTCCTCGGCCGGGGCCATCTCCACCAGCGCGCCCAGGTACATCACCGCGATGCGGTCGGAGATGTGCTCGACCATGGCCAGGTCGTGCGCGATGAACAGGTACGTAAGGCCGAGCTCCTTCTGCAGGTCCTCCAGGAGGTTGACCACCTGCGCCTGGATGGAGACGTCCAGGGCGGAGATGGGCTCGTCGCAGATGATGAGCTTGGGCTCGATGGCCAGGGCGCGGGCGATGCCGATGCGCTGGCGTTGGCCGCCGGAAAACTCGTGCGGGAACCGGCTGGCGTGCTCCTGGGAGAGGCCGACCAGGTCCAGCAGCTCGAAGATGCGCTTCTGGCGCGCCTCGCCCTTGTAGATCTTGTGGATGTCCAGCCCCTCGCCGATGATGTCGGAGACGGTCATGCGAGGGTTCAGGGAGGCGTAGGGGTCCTGGAAGATCATCTGGATGTTCTTGGAGAACTCCTTGCGCTCCTTGCCCTTCAGGTGCGTCACGTCCTTGCCCTCAAAGAGGATCTGGCCGTCCGTGGGCTCGTACAGGCCGATGACGGTGCGGCCGAGCGTGGACTTTCCGCAGCCGGACTCGCCGACCAGGCCGAGGGTCTCGCCCTTTTCGATGGAGAGGGTAACGTCGTCCACGGCGCGCAGCAGCTTTTTATGGCCGACGGGGAAGTATTTTTTTAGGTTTTTGACCTCCAGCAGCATGGTTTCAGCCCTCCTTCCCCTCGGTGTAGCGGTTGACGACCTTGGGCGCAAACTCGTGACAGAGCCAGCAGCGCACCTCGTGGTCGCCCTCGGCGGTGATTTCCGGCATCTGCTCGTGGCAGATCTTCATGGCGTAGTCGCAGCGCGCGGCAAAGGGGCAGCCCTTGGGCGGCGCGATGAGGTCCGGCGGCGCGCCCTCGATGGGGATCAGGCGCTCGCCGTGGGTGTCCGGCCGGGGAATGGAGTCCAGCAGGCCCCAGGTATAGGGGTGCTTGGGGTGGAAGAAGATCTCCTTGACGTCGCCCTTTTCCACGATGACGCCGGCGTACATGACGGCCACGCGGTCCGCGATGTCGGCCACGACGCCCATGTCGTGGGTGATGATGAGGATGGCGGTCTTGAGCTTCTGGCGAAGGTCCAGCATCAGGTCCACGATCTGGCTCTGGATGGTAACGTCCAGGGCCGTGGTGGGCTCGTCCGCGATCAGGATCTTGGGCCGGCAGACCAGGGCCATGGCGATCATGGCGCGCTGGCGCATGCCGCCGGAGAACTCAAAGGGATACTGCTTCATGCGCTGCTCGGGGTTGGACAGGCCGACCAGGCGGAGCATCTCCACGGCGCGGTCGTAGGCCTCCTTCTTGGTGACCTTCTGGTGCTTTAAGATGGCCTCCATGATCTGCTTGCCGATGCGCATGGTGGGGTTGAGGCTGGTCATCGGGTCCTGGAAGATCATGCTGATCTCGTGGCCGCGGATGGCGCGCATCTTGGCGTCGTCCAGTTGGAGCAGGTTCCGGCCCTCCAGCTCGATGCTGCCCCCTTCCACGACGCTGGGCGGGGAGGGGTTGAGCTGCAAAATGGTCTGCGCCGTGACGGACTTTCCGCACCCGGACTCGCCGACGATGGCCAGGATCTCGCCCTCCTGCATGGAAAGGCTCACGCCGCGCACGGCCTGCACCTTGCCGGCATAGGTCAGAAAGGAGACGTGCAGGTCGTCGATCTTCAGCAGCGGCTGCTTTTCTTTGCTTTCGCTCATATGCGTTTCTCCTTTCTCAAGTTATCTGCGCAGGCGCGGGTCGAGCGCGTCGCGCAGGCCGTCGCCCAGGAGGTTGAAGCCGAGCATCGTCAGCGAGATCAGCAGCGCCGGGAAGAACAGCTGATAGGGATAGAGCAGCAGCATGTTCGCGCCGTCGTTGGCCAGGGTGCCCCAGCTGGCCAGCGGCACCGGGATGCCCATGCCCAGGTAGGAGAGGGAGGCCTCGGTGAAGATCGCGCTGGGGATGGAGAAGGTCAGGTCGATGATGATGGGGCCCATGCAGTTGGGGATCAGGTGCTTGAAGATGATGCGGCCAAAGCCCGCGCCCAGGGTCTTGGAGGCCATGACGTACTCGCTCTGCTTGAGCTGCAGCACCTGGCCGCGGACCAGGCGCGCCATGGAGCCCCAGCCGGTGATGGCGATGGCGATGATGATGGTGTTCAGGCCCGAGCCCATGACGACCATGAGCATGATGACCCACAGCAGGTCCGGGATGGTGTAGATGATCTCCACACCGCGCATCATGATCATGTCCACGCGGCCGCCGAAGTACCCGGAGATGCCGCCGTAGAGCACGCCGATGATGACGTTGATGCAGGTGGCGACCAGGGCGATCAGCAGCGACACGCGCGCGCCCGCCCAGCAGCGCACGAAGATGTCGCGGCCGAGGGAGTCCGTGCCGAACCAGTGCTGGGCGCTGGGGCCCTGGTTGATGGCCGTGTAGTCCTGCTGGTCATAGGCATAGGGGGAGACAAAGGGGATGACGATGGCCAGGATCACGATCAGGGCCAGGATTCCCATGGAGACCATGGCCACCGGATTGGACCGCAGGCGGCGCCAGGCGTCCTTCCAATAGGTGGTGGCGGGCCGCTTGATCTCGTTGAGCGCGGCGGAAGACTTCAGGGTGCGCTCAAACTGGTCGCGGGTCAGGGGATTTGCATGCATTTCGGGCGCACCTCCTTTAGTCCATTTTCACTCTGGGGTCGATGAGCATGTAGAGGATGTCCACGAGGAACATCATCAGGATCATGACGATCGCGTAGAACGCGGTCATGCCCATGATCATGGTGTAGTCGCTGGTCTTGACCGCGTCCACCAGGTACTTGCCCATGCCGGGGATGTTGAAGATGTTCTCCACGATGAAGGAGCCGACCATGGTCGAGGCGATCATGGAGCCGGAAACGGTCACCACCGGCATGATGGCGTTGCGCACGCCGTGCTTCCAGATGATCTCCCGCTGGGAGAGGCCCTTGGCCTTTGCGGTCTTGATGTAGTCCTGGCCGAGCACGTCCAGCATGGAGGTGCGCATCATGCGCGCGATGTAGGCGACCATGCGGAAGCCCAGCGCCAGCGAGGGCAGCACCATCGTGGCCAGCGTTCCCCAGCCGGTCACCGGGAACCACTGCAGTTTTGCCGCAAAGAAGTATTGGAACAAGCTCGCAAATACGAACGCGGGGACCGACACGCCGAGGATGGAGATGAAGATCACCAGGTAGTCCGGCCAGCGGCCGCGCTTAACGCCCGCCAAAATGCCGAAGCTTACGCCCAGCACCAGTCCGATCGCGCAGGCCGTAAGGCCCAGCGTGCAGGAGACGGGAAAGCCCGTGGCGATGACGTCGTTGACCGAGCGGTTCTTGTACTTAAAGGAGACGCCGAAGTCCCCGTGCAGCAGGTTGTTCATGTAGATGAAGTACTGCTCGATCTCCGGCTTGTCCAGGCCGTACTTGGCCTCCATGTTCGCGCGGATTTCCGGCAGGATCATCTTTTCGTTGGCAAACGGATCGCCCGGGATGGACTTCATCAGGATGAACGTCGCCGTCAGGATGATCCACAGCGTCAGGATGGCGATCAGCAGACGCTTGATGACGTATTTGACCACGGTAATCTTCTCTCCCCTTTTGCGTGTAAGCTCCTTATTTCAAATTCTCGGGATTCAGCCCTTTCAGGTCCTCCCGAACGAAGACGCCGTCCTTGCGGATGACCTCGCCGTCAAAGAGGATTTCCCCGCCGCCGTATTCCGGCCGCTGGATCATGACCAGGTCCCAATGCACCTGCGAGACGTTGCCGTTGTCGCAGCCCATGACGCAGTTGCCGGGCGTGAAGTGGAAGCTGCCCATGATCTTTTCGTCAAAGAGCGTCTCGTTCATCACGCGGGTGACGTACGGGTTGACGCCGATGGCGAACTCGCCGATGTAGCGCGCGCCCGCGTCCGTGTCCAGGATGGCGTTGAGGCGCTCGGTATCGTTGGCGGTCGCCTTGACGATTTTGCCGTTTTCAAACTCCAGGCGGATGTTCTGGAAGCAGAAGCCGTCCACCAGGGAGGGCGTGTTGTAGGTGATGTAGCCGTTGACCGAGTCGCGCACCGGCGCGGAGTAGACCTCGCCGTCCGGGATGTTGCACGCGCCGTCGCACTTGACGCCGCCGATGCCCTTGATGGAGAAGGTCAGGTCCGTGTCCCGGCCCGTGATGCGGACCTTGTCCGTCCGGTCCATGAGGGCCTTGAGCGGGTCCATGGCGCGGGACATCCTGTCGTAGTCCAGGCAGCAGACGTTGAAGTAAAAGTCCTCGAACTCGTCCGTGCCCATCTGCGCGGCCTGGGCCATGGCCGGGGTGGGGTAGCGGAGCACGACCCACCGGGTGGTGGGGCAGCGCACCTCCATGAGCAGCTTGCGGTCATAGAGGGCGTTGTAGAGCTCCAGCTTCTCAAAGTCCACGCCCATCTCCTCGTAGGAATTCTCGGGCAGGCGGATGCCGACGTAGCAGTCCATGGCCAGCATGCGCTCCTCTTCCCACTTGTACATGAGCTGCAGCTGCTCCTGCGAGCAGCCCTCGATCAGCGCGCGGTCCACGCGCGGGTTCTTGATGTTGACAAAGGGCAGGCCGCCCGCGGCGTAGGCCTCCTGGACCAGCGCCTGCACGAGGGACACGTTCAGCCCCCGCGTCTCGATGAGCACCTTTTCGCCCGGCTGCAATTTCAGCGAGTGCGCGATGAGGTTGTGCGCCAACTTCCGTACTCTTGCGTCCATATCGCTCAAACCTCCCTATTGTGCGAGTCCTTTTTCCCTTCCAAGCTGGATGAGGGCCGCGCGCACGCGCTCCATGGCGCGGTAGATGCGCTGCGAGTCCTGGAAGCAGCCGTGCACGATGCGGATGTGCCCCGCGCCCTGCCGGCCGTAGGGCCCGCCCTCGTTGACGCAGACCTTTGCCTCCCGCATGAGGTAGGAGGCGACCTCCCCGGCCGTGCCCAGGGCGGAAACGTCCACCCAGGTCAGGAACGCGCTCTGCGGAAGCTGGGTCTTGACGCCCGGGATTCCGCTGAGGAGCTCGTGCACGCGCCGGCGCCGCTCTTCAAAGATCGGATAATACCCCTCGGTCATGAACTCGGGGTGGTCCATGGCGTAGGCCACGGCCGCCTGGAATGTCGAGTTCGTCGCGCCGATGACGTTGACCGCGCAGCCGTAGAGCACGTCCATGATGTGGTCGTCCGCGACGAGGTATCCCACGCGCACGCCGCTCAGGGCCATGCCCTTGGACACGGAGCAGACCGTGACGGTCCGCTCCCACATGCCGGGCAGGGCGGCCAGCGTCACCATCTCCCGGCCGTCGAAGAGGAAGTCCTCAAACGCCTGGTCCACCACCGCGACGAGGTCGTGCTCGATCACAAACTCCGCGAGCATGGTCATCTCCTCCCGGGAAAAGACCGTGGTCGTGGGGTTGTTGGGGTTGGTCAGCAGCACCATCTTCGTGCGGGGGGAGAGGGCGGCCTCCAGCGCCGCGCGGGTGAGGCGGAAGCCGTTCGCTTCGTCCAGGAGGACGGAGACGGCCCTGCCGCCCAGGAGCTTGGGGTTCAGGAAGTTGCTGGGGTAGCTGGGGTCCGGCACGAGCACCTCGTCGCCCGGCTCGATGAAGGGCATCATCGCAAACAGCAGGCCGGAATCCGATCCCGGGGTGATGAGGATATTGCGCTCCGGCACGACGGAGAGGCCGTTCTGCCGCGCGAGCTTGCGGGCGATGGCCGCCTTGAGCTCCGCGTCGCCCACGGGATGGGTGTAGTGCGCGCTCAGGCCCTTTTCAATGCGGTCGATCGCGATGGCCTTGACCGCCGCGGGCATGCAGTCGTCCGGCATGAAGGGGTCGGCCCAGCCGAGCATGTCGCCGCCGGCGCGCTGCACCTCCTCGGCCGCGCCGCCCACGTCCGCCTTTTCCACCTTGCCGAACAGGCCGCCCTGCAGGCCGCGGAAGCCCTCGCGCATCTTCAGTCGAATGTCCATATTCGGGAAGCTCCTTCCTCTGGGCTTTTTTTAGGTGCGGACAAAGCGGAGGATCTCGCGCTTGTCGTCCAGGAAGAAGGTCTTGCCGCCGGAGAAGCCGATCGTCTCCTCCAGCATCATGCACACGGGCTGGTTGTCCCACTCGGGCACGTTCTGCGTGATGTTGAGCTCCAGCGCGTAGCAGGTGTTGTCGTGCATGACGAGCTCGCCGTGGCCGGGGACGAAGCCCTGGTTGTCGTACATGCCGACCGAGGGGCCGGCGCTGTGGCCATAGGTGCCGATGGGGTGGCAGTAGCTCATGGCCTGGATGCCCTCGGCCTTGGCCTTTTCCATGGCTTCAAAGAAGATCTCGTTGCCGGTCTTGCCCACCGCAAAGGAGGAGCGGACGATGTCCTGGAACCGGTTGCCGGTCCGGAAGGCCGCGAGGATTCCGGCGGGGATCTCGGTTTCGCCCTTTCTGCCGATGTAGACGTTGCGCTGGGTATCGGTGTGCAGGCCCAGGCAGGTCAGGCCCATGTCGCAGTGGACGATGTCGCCCTCCTCGATGACCACGCCGCTCATGCGGAAGTCGTCGCCGCCCTTGCGCTGCAGGTCGATGTCCGGCGCAAACCAGAAGGGCAGGCCGTAGTCGTTGATGCGCTGCATGATGCCCCACTCCACGTCCGTGGTGGTGGTGACGCCGGGCTTAATGAAGTCCGCGGAGAACACCTCGTCCACGACGTCCATGGAGAGCTTGTAGATCATGGGATAGAGCTCCATCTCGCGGGCGGTGCGCGTCTCGATCCAGCGGATGACGATCTCCTCCGCGCTCACCAGCGGCACGCTGCCGCAGAGCGCCGTCTGCAGCCGGTCGTAGAGGTTCTTGCTCAGGCCGTCGGCCAGGGCGCACTCGTTGGAGATGTCCACGTGGACCTTGGCGGGCTTCTTCTTGGCGATCAGGTGGTTGAGCGCCTCGAAGACGTCGTCCTTGCGGTTCATGGCCTGCTTGTAGTAGCCGTCAAAGCGGGGATTCGGCCGGGAGACGTTGAGCGCCTCGTACGAGCCGTCCTTGTTCCGGCAGAAGACCAGGCAGGTCACGCGGCTGGCGTTCTTGACGAGCGCGGGCACCAGCGTGCGGAAGACCGGGTCTTCGTTGTATTCCTTGGAGAGGACCACCCACATCTCGACCCCGCACTCCGCAAGCAGGGCGGGCATGAGGTTCTCCAGGCGGTCCTTGAGGATCTCATCGTGGAGCCTGTACTGCTCCTTGACCGTCATCATCGCGTTTTCCCTCCGATTTTCAGCCCTTGTAGGCCACAAGCTCGATCTCCACCTTGGCGCCCTTGGGCAGGTCGCGCACGGCGAAGGCTGCGCGGGCGGGCAGGACCGCGCCCGTAAAGTGCTTGGCGTAGACCTCGTTGACCGCGGCAAAGTCCGCGATGTCCGCAAGGAGCACGGTGGTCTTGACCACGTCGTCCAGCGTCATCCCCGCCGCCTCCAGGATCGCCGAAAGGTTGCGGATGGACTGCTCCGCCTGCTCGGCGGCGGTGTCGCCGGCCATCGCGCCGGAGACCGGGTCCAGGGGCAGCTGCCCGGAGACGTAGAGGAAATCCCCGGCAAGAACCGCCTGGGAGTAGGGGCCGATGGCCGCGGGGGCCTTATCCGTGTGAATGCGCGTTTTCATGGTTCTTTTCCCTCTTTTCAAAAAAAATCAATTTGCCCAGGATCGTTCGGTCATGGACATGGGCTGTCCTTGAGGTATCGATAGACCGTCTGCTCGGACACGCCGAGCACCGAGGCGGCGCGGCTGACCGCGCCCTTGAGCAGGAACCCGCCCTTCTGGGACAGCAGGGCGACGAAGCGCCGCTTCTCCGCAACGCCCAGGCTCTCCGGCGGCGCGGAGAACTGTTCGCGCGTCTCCCGGATCAGGTTTTCCAGCAGGTCGCCGACGCTTTCGGCATAGGTTTCGTGCGCCTTCTGCCTTTCGTCCAGGAAAAACATCCGGTCCTGCAGCAGGAACTTGTCCATCGCCTCGCGCGCCGCGCGCAGGTCCGTGATGTCCACGTTCACGCACAGCATGCCGACGGTGTTCCCCGCCTCGTCCTTGATGAACAGCGTGGAGGAGCGGAAGGTCCTCCTCTCGTCCCGCGGCTGGCCGGCGTAGTTCGTCACGTAGTCCTGCTCCCGGTCGCACCGGTTCTGCAGAACCCGCAGGGCAAAGTCCGTGATGCTGCTGCCGATCTGCCGGTCCGTCAGCCGGTTGTCGCTGATGGCCACGACGGAATGCTCCAGGTCGCTCAGGTCGTGCAGCACCACTTCGCAGTTCGGCCCGACGACCTCGGCGATGAAATTCACTAGGGGCACATACCCCTGCAGCCTTGGGTTCATGTGCGACGTCCTTCCTCAAAAATGTCAGTTAATAAATTATTATCATCGGTAATAATTTATTATTGGTTAGTTTATAACTTTATCAAGGCAAAGTCAAGTGCAAAAAACGGAATTTATGCGATTTTCGAGTTTTTTGTCGCTTTCGGGGGTAGATTTTGCAATTTCCCCATGTTGGCGCCTGCAAAAAAACCCGCTCCGTGAAGAGCGGGTGAAAATTCTGGTTTACAATTAAGCCATTTTCTCCAAATCCGGTTTACGGTTCATCTCCTCCGGGCGCAGCGGGCGGATGGTGAAGAGCAGGCCCAGCACCGCGAGGGCCAGCACGATGCTCGTCACAAGCGCCGGGCTGTAGGACCCGGTTCCATCGTAGACCGAATTGGTGAAGATGGGGCAGACGGAGCTTGCGAGGGAGTTGGCCGCGGTGATGATGCCATAGATGGTGGCATAGGCCCGGGTGCCGAAGGCCGACTGCGTGAGGATGGGGTAGGCCACGGTGCCCACGGCGCAGCCCAGCGCAGCGCCCGCCACGATGAACAGGTGCATGGGCTGGAAGGCGCCAAAGTACAGCCCCAGGAGGCCGACGAGGATGGCGGAGACGGAGATGAACGTGCTCTTGCGCATGCCCAGGCGGTCGTACATGCCGCCCAGCAGGATCTTGCACACGGCCAGCAGGCCCATGTAGCAGGACATGACGCCGGAGGCATAGGTCGCGGCGTAGCCGATGTCGCTCAGGTGCGGCACGATGGTGTTGGAGAGCATGGTGGAGGTCAGGCCCACGATCAGGGCCGTGAAGATCAGCGCCCAGAAGCGGAAGGAGCGCATGGCCTGCGCGAGCGTCAGGCCGTAGACCGGCGCGCTGCCGCCCTCGCTGGCGACGGGGCCGCTGCCCAGGGGCTGCAGGCCGACCTCCTGGGGCGAGACGCGCAGCATGAGGAAGAGGATGGGGATCATGACCAGCGCCTGGATGCCGGCGAGGATGCGGAACACCGCGTGCCAGCCGAAGGCCTCGATCCAGCCGCCGGCCAGGGCGTTGAAGAGCATGCCGCCCAGGCCGCTGCCCATGAAGCAGATGCCGATGGCCAGGCCGCGCCGGTCCTCAAACCAGTTGGAGATGATGAGCGTAAAGGGCAAAAAGGTCAGGAAGGACGTGGCGACCCCCACGACCACCGAGACCGCGTAAAACATCCAGAGCTGCGTGCAGAGGGAGTAGCAGAAATAGGCGGCCGGCAGCACGATGCAGGCGATGCGCATCAGCCCCAGGACCTTGAACCGCTCAAAGATCTTGCCGGAAAACAGGGCGATGCCCATGTAGATGACGTTGGTCAGCGTCTGGCAGACGCTGAAGCCCTGGCGGGTGAAGCCCAGCGCCTCGGTGACGGGCTTGATGTAGAGGCTGAAGCAGTTCTGGACCACGCCGTGCGTCACGCTCATGACCAGGATGCCGCAGGCCACCACCACCCAGCCGAAAAAGATTCTCCTCTTCTGCAAGAACCAGATGAGCTTCTGCATCGTCTCTCTTCCTCCCAAAATTCGCGCATACGTGCTCAGTATACACCCGGCTCCGCCCTCTTGTAAAGGCCCGGCGGGGAGGAGGCGCGCGCCTCACTCAAAGACGGTCTCGTTCGGCTCCAGGTCGCTGCGCAGGTTGCTGCGCGCGCCCTTTGGCGCGGGCACGCGGCCATGGGGCGCAGCGCACAGGGGATCGTCCGTGGCCGCCATGGCCACGCGCAGGCGCTCGGCCATCCGGCGCCGGATGGGCTCCGCCTCGGCCCTGCCCGCGAGGTTGTTCCGCTCGGCCGGGTCGAGAATCCGGTCGTAGAGCTCCTCTGCGGGGAGGTTCCTTTCGCCAAAGCCCGCGGCGACCACCAGGTCCTTGGAGGGGCTGGCGTCGATATTGGGCAGCACCGGCCGGCAGAATTCCTCGTCAAAGCGGCGGATGTAGGTATAGCGCTGGGTCCGGAGCGCGCGCAGGGGCTCGTACGCCGCGTGGTAGGTGACCTCGGTGACGAGCTCGCCGCGGACCTCCTCCTTTTCGCCCAACAGCAGGGGGAGGAGGGACGTTCCCTGCAGCCAGTCCGGCTTTTCCAGGTGCAGCAGGTCGCACAGCGTGGGGAAGACGTCCAGCTGGGAGACGAGGGCGTCCAGCGCGCGCGGCGTGCACCAGTTCCCCGCGGGCTTGATGCACAGGGTCACGCCCGTGCCCGTGTCGTACAGGTTGCACTTCATGTGCGGGAAGGCGATGCCGTGGTCGGTCGTCAGCAGCAGGATGGTGTCCTCCCACAGTCCTGAATCCCGCAGCGCGTCCAGCACCAGCCCCATGCAGCGGTCCACCTCGCGCACGCTGGTCATGTAATCGGCCATGTCCGCGCGGGTCTCGGCCGTGTCCGGGAGGCAGGGCGGCACCTGCACAAAGTCCGGGTTGATGTCGCTGTGCTTCGCGTAGGCCCGGTGCGACTCGGAAAAGCCCACCGAGAGGAAGAAGGGCGCGCTGTCCGCCGTGCGGGCGGAGAGGAAGCGCACCGCTTCCTGCGCGCGCTCCGCGTCGCTGTGCGCGCCCTGCGCGAGGACCTGGCCATAGCCGAGCGCCGTCACGTCCGCCGCCTCGTGCTGGATGCCGCAGAGCGCCGTCTCCATCCCGTTGCGGCCGAGGAACTGCGCCAGGTGCTGTTCGGGCCGCCGCAGCGCAAAGCCCCGGTGCGCCAGGCCCATCATGCCGTTGTTGTGGGGGAGCTGCCCGGTGAGCATGGCCGCGCGGCTGGGCGAACAGGTCGGGCAGGCGCAGTGCGCGTTGCGGAACACCGCGCACGCCTGCGCGGCGCGGAGCATGTTCGGGGTCGGAATGGCGTAGCCATAGATGGCGTTAAACCGTCCCATGTCGTGGGTGTGCAGGTAGAGCAGGTTCATTCTCTCGTCCTCCTTCTAAAATTTTATATCTAATATTCGGTAATATTGTAGTTTTTTACCGTGTGTTCACAAGATATATAGGATTTCTTTACGATTTGTACGCAACTTCCGAGACGCGCGTTTCGTCTCTTATGTGATTGTTCTGAAAGCAGAACGATCTATGCATCAGGAGGTGTATCCAGATGAAAAAGGTCCTTTCCATTCTCCTTTGCGCGGCCATGCTGACGGTCTTCGCCGGCTGCACCGCGGAGGAACCGGAGGCCACCGAGGCGCCCTCTGCCACGACTGAGGCCACGGCCCAGCCCGAGGAGAGCGCGGCTCCCACCGAGTCCGAGACTCCCACTGAGTCCGAGACTCCCGCCGAGTCCGAGACCCCGGCTGAGTCCGAGACTCCTGCCGAGTCCGAGACTCCCACCGAGTCCGAGACCCCGGCTGAGTCCGAGACTCCCGCCGAGTCCGAGACTCCTGCCGAGTCCGAGACCCCGGCCGAGTCTGAGACTCCTGCCGAGTCCCCGGAAGCTGCGGCGTAATCCGGAGAGCGTAAGATCTCTTTCTTTCCGGAGAATGGCGTGCGGAACGTACCGCACGCCATTTTTTATGCCCTTCCCGCCGCCTCCACGGCGAGGGACAGGGCTGCATAGTCGCCGATCTGGTCGCCGAGCTGCGCGGGCACGATGCGGCAGGCCGCAAGCGACTGCGGCAGGGCCTCGCGCTCGAGCACACGGCGCATCTCCTGCGCAAAGAGGTCCTCGCACCGGGCATAGACGGAGCCGATGGCGATGCAGTCCGGGTTGAGCAGGTCCACGACCAGCGCAAGCCCCCGGCCCAGCGTGCGCGCGCTCTCCCGGAAGACCGCCTGCGCGGCCGCGTCCCCGGCGCGCGCCGCCTCGGCGAGGGATTTTGCCGTGACCTCGCCCTCCATCCACGCGGCGGGCTCCCCGCGCTGGGCGCAGGCCGCGCCGTAGAGCCGGCCGAGCTGCGCGAGGCCTCCGCCGGAGCAGAACCCCTCAAAGGACCCGATCTTGCCGTATCCGGCGGGGCCGCAGTCCGCCATGCGCCAGTGGCCGAGCTCCCCGGCGTTGCCGTTTGCGCCGCGCAGGATGCGGCCCTCCCAGACAATGCCCGCGCCAAGGCCCGTGCCGAACGTCAGGAAGAGCAGAAGACGGCTGCCGCGGCCCGCGCCAAAGCGCCACTCGGCCAGCGCGCAGGCGTTGGCGTCGTTTTCGAGGAGCGCCGGCGCGTGCAGGCGCGCGCGGGCATAGTCCGTGAGCGACAGCCCGCTCCACCCGGGCAGGTTCGGCGGGTTGCAGAGCATTCCCCGCTCCGCGTCCATGGGCCCGCCGGAGCTGATGCCCACGCCCAGGATCTGCCGCCCCTGGGCCAAACCCTCGGCCAGCGCGCAGAGGCGGTCCATGGCCTCCTCCTGGCTGCGGGGCGTCGCAAACGCCTCGCGCGCGAGGATGCGCAGGTTCTCCCCCTCCAGCACGCCCGCAACGGCGGCGCACTTGGTGCCGCCGATGTCCAATCCCATGTAGACTCCCATTCGTTCCCCCTCCGTTTTTTTGCGGCTTCTCTTTTAGGATACACCGCCAGGCGCGCTTTTGCAATCTCGCCCGCCGGCTTTAGAGCAGCGCCTCGAAGAGGTCCGCGAGCAGCGGCAGCGTTCCGGGGAAGCGCTGCAGGATGGCCTCGCGCACGGCGCCCTCCGGGTAGGCGCGATGGACGTCGAAGGGAACCTCGCCGATGGCCGCGTCCCCGATGGCGATGGGGCCCACGGCCGCGCCGCCGGCGGCGACGTTTGCGGCAATGGCTGCGCCGCCCATCGCATAGATTCCCACCGCGAGCCCCCCGAGCGCCAGGTATCCGACCGCCAGGCCGCCCAGCGCGAGGAACCCGACCGCCAGGCCGCCGAGGGAGAAGAGCAGCCCCGCCGAGACGCCGCCCACCGCGATGAGCCCCGCGGAGACGCCCCCGATGGCCACGGCGCCGCGCGCCACGTTCCCGATGGCCAGGATGCCCGTGGCCACGCTGCGCCCGCAGCCGAGGTGGATGTGCACCAGCGGCAGGCCAAAGAGCGTGCGGCGGCTGCGGTATTCAAACGCCAGCGTGCGCACGCCGCTATTCGCCACAGACTCCCACCGCCAGGGGCCGACCGGCTCCTCCTGCGCGGCCTCCTCCTTTGCCGGGCGCGGTCCCTCGACCAATTCGTCCAGGGAGAGATCGAACAGCTCCGCCAGGCGGCGCAGCCGCGTCAGGTCCGGCTCCGTGTATCCGTTTTCCCACTGGGAAACGGTCTGCCGGGAGACGCCCACCAGCTCTGCGAGCTTCTCCTGGGAGAGGTTGCGCGCCCGGCGCTCTCGGATCAAATTCTCAGAAAATGCCATGGTTGTTCCCTCGCTTCAGCGTTTTTTCTGCAAGGAGTATACGGCAAAGCGCGCCCTTTCGTCTAGCGGATTGACCCTACATCTTGTCCGGAAAACCCGACAAAAGAAAAAAATATGGCAGACCCTGAGAATCTGCCATATTTTTTTAGTATTTCATCTCTCGATTGACCGCGCCGGGCTGGGGACGGCCTTCCAGGTAGGCGCGCAGGTTTTCCGCGAACCACTCGGCATGCTTCTGCTTGGACGCGCCCAGGCCGGAGATGTGCGGGGTGATGAGCACGTTCGGGCAGTCCCAGAGGGGGTGGTCCGGGGGCAGGGGCTCGGGGTCGGTGACGTCCAGGCCCGCCGCCGCGATGCGGCCGGAGCGCAGGGCCTCCATCAGGGCCTCGGTGTTGACGATGGAGCCTCTGCCGATATTGACGAGCACGCTGCCCGCCTTCATCAAGCCGATGCGCCGGGCGTCCAGCATGTCCTTGGTAAAGGGCGAGCCGGGCAGGCACACGAGCACGGCGTCCGCCTGGGGCAGGAGGGCGTCCAGGCCGTCGTCGCCGGTATAGATCTCCGAGTAGGGCGGGAAGGGCTCGCAGGCGTGGAGCTTAAAGCCCAGCACGCGCGCGCCCATGGCCGCGCAGATGCGCGCCGCATTGTTGCCGATGTCGCCCGTGCCCAGGACCGCGATGGCCTTGCCGTTGACGTTGCCGAGCATGGGGATGGCGGGCCACTGTTTTTCCGCCATGTTCCGCACGGAGGGGACGATGCCGTGCACAACGGCCAGCAGCAGGGCGATGACGTGCTCGCCGACCGCGTCGCTGTAGACGCCCGCGCCGTTCGTCACGGGGAGGGCGCTGCCGTGGCAGCGGTCCACCTCGTCGATGTAGCCGTCGATGCCCGCGGAGATGGTGTGGATGTAGCGCACGTTCTTGGCCGGGGCGATCTGGGACTTGTCGCCGTAGTTCATGAGCACCTCGGCGCGCGCCAGGACCTCGTCGGGCACCTTCGCGTTTCGGGGATAGGAAAGGAATTCAAACTCCGGGAACTGCTCCCGCAGGTAGGCCATGGGGCCGGGACCCAGGTCGCAGCCCACCACGCAGATTCTCTTGTCCATGTGAAACCTCCCAAGTCTTTTTTTCTATTCACACAATATTGAAGGATTTTTCTACGATCGAAAGCGTCTCTTCCACCGCTCTTCGGGGTCGTCCTCCGACAGGAGGAGCTGGTACAGAAACTGTTTTTCCCGGTCCGGGCGGTCGAAAAAGCGGTTCACGGAGACCTCCGGGGCCGCCAGCAGAATCACGACATGGTCGCGATCGGCAATTTCCAGGATTTGCAGCTCGAAGATCGTGCATCCCCTCGTGCACCCGTCGATCCAGGCGTTGACGTTTCCGGTTCATCGGCCCGCGTGCGCGCCGCCATCGCCAGCCAGGCTGCACAGCAGCATGGCGTCGATGGAGTCCACGAGCGCGGTCCAGGCCGCCTGCAGGATGGAGGTGGAGACGCCGACCGTGCCGAAGCTGTGCACGCCGTCTGTGGAGCGGATGAAGACGCGCACGCGGGAGGCCGTGCCCCCGTCGGAGACCACGCGGACCTTGAAGTCCGTCAGGCGCAGCTTTTCCAGCTGGGGGTAGAAGATGGTCAGGACCTTGCGCAGGGCGCAGTCCAGGGCGTTGACGGGGCCGTCGCCCTCGGCGGCGGTGACCTCCACCTGGTTGCCCACGCGCACCTTGATGGTGGCGATGGTGCTCGTGACGTCCTCGGGCCTCTGGCAGAAGACCTGGAAGTCCAGCACCTCGTAAAAGCGCTGGTAGAGGCCGAGCTGCTTGCGCACCATCAGCAGGAAGGAGTCGTCCGCGTCCTCGAAGTGATACCCTTCGAACTCCATCTGCTTGAGCTTGTGGAAGATGTGCTGCACGATGGGGGAGTCCCGGTCCACGGTGGGGTCCACCTCGTGGATGCGGTTGATGAGGCTGTTCCGCCCGGCCAGGTCCGAGATGACGAAGGAGCGGGAGTTTCCCACGGCCTCGGGCCGGATGTGCTCAAAGGTCCTGGGGTTTTTCAGCACGCCGTCGATGTGCATGCCGCCCTTGTGGGTGAAGGCCGATTGGCCGACATAGGGCATCCGGCCGTCGTGAGCGAGGTTCGCCACGGAGCTGACAAAGTGCGAGAGCGCCGTGATCTCGTGCAGGGCGGGGAAGCAGTCGACCTTCATCTTCAGCACGAGGTTGGGGATGACGGCGCACAGGTCCGCGTTTCCGCAGCGCTCGCCCAGGCCGTTGACGGTGCCCTGGACCATGGTCGCGCCCATGCGCACCGCGGTCAGCGACCCGGCAACGGCCACGCCGCTGTCGTTGTGGCAGTGGATGCCCACGTGGCCGGCGTAGCGCTTGCAGACCTCGGCGACGGCGTTGCGGATGTCCTCGGGCAGGGTTCCGCCGTTGGTGTCGCAGAGCACGAGGAACTCCGCGCCGGCGGAGCGGGCGGCCTCGAGCGTCTCCAGGGCGTAGCGGGGGTTGGCCGCGTAGCCGTCAAAGAAGTGCTCCGCGTCGAAGAACACGGTCTTGCCCGCGCGCACGAGGAACTGCACGGAGTCAAAGATCATGTTGAGGTTGTCCTGCAGCGTGGTGCGCAGGACGTCCGTGACGTGAAAGTCCCAGGACTTTCCAAAGATCGCCGCGCACTCGCATCCGACGCCCGCAAGCACGTTGAGCCCGGCGTCCTCGTGGGCGCGCACGCCGACCCGGTGGGTCGATCCAAAGGCGACAAGGCGCGCATGCTTGGGCCTCCAGGTGCGCAGCCGCTCGTAGAGCTCGGCGTCCTTGGGGTTGCTGGCGGGGTTTCCCGCCTCGATGAAGTGCATGCCGACCTCGTCCAGCCGCTGGAGGATCTGCTCCTTGTCCTGCAGGGAAAAGGTCACAGACTGCCCCTGCGCGCCGTCGCGCAGCGTCGTATCGTAGAGAAACATCCTTCTTCTCTCCTTGGGCTCAGTATTTCGGCAGGGCCATGGTGCTGCGGATCTCGTTGAAGGGGAAGGCCACAAACAGCACGCGGCCGTAGATCTCGTCCAAAGTGAGGGGGCCGACCGCGCGGCTGTCCCGCGAAACGGGCCGGTTGTCGCCCATGACGAAGATCTCGTCCTTCGCAAGGGTGATGGGGTCCATGCTCTGGTCGTCCACGCGGGTGAGGTACGTCTCCGCGATGGGCTCGCCGTCGATGTAGACCGTGCCCTCCCGGATCTCGATCGTCTCGCCCGGCAGGCCGATGATGCGCTTGACAAAGAGCTTGCTCCCCTCGCCGGGGTAGTTGCAGGTGATGATCTCCCCGCGCTGCGGCTCGTTGAGGCGGTAGTGCAGGCGGGAGACGCCCATGATGTTGTTCTCGTGCAGGGTGTCCAGCATGCTGGTTCCGTCCACGCGGGCGAAGGTGAACAGGTATTGGTGAATGAGCAGCGCCGCCACCACCGGGATGATGATGGTCAGCGCCCATTCCAGGATTTCCTTTGCGATCTTGTTTTTTGCCATGGATGCGTTCCTTTCCATTGTTTTTGCGTCAGGCCGGCTTGTCCTCGATCCAGCGCGCCTCGTCAAAGGGGAAGCAGACGGCCATCACCCTTCCAACGATCATGCTGCGGGGCAGCGTTCCCTCCTGGCGCGAATCATAGGAATTGGCGCGGTTGTCGCCCATGACGAAGACCTCGTCCGCCGCGATGCGCACGGGCCCAAAGTCCTCCTCCGGGGGGTAGAGGACGTAGTCCTCCGCCAGGGCCTGGCCGTCGATGTAGGTCTGCCCGCCGTGGATCTCGATCGTTTCCCCCGGCAGGCCCACGATCCGCTTGACGTAGAACTCGTCCGAACCCGGGTAGCGGCAGATGACGACCTGCCCCCGGGAAAAGTCGTGGATGGAAAAATAGAGCTTATCCACCGCCACGATCTGGCCGGAATGCAGCGTTTCGCGCATAGAAGGCCCTTGGACGGTGGTCAGGGAAAAAACAAACGTGCGCACCAGCATCGCCAGCACAAAGACCACCGCGATTTCGACGATCCAGGCGCACGCTTCCCTTCTGCGGCGGCGCAGCCGCTCCTGCCGCCGCTCCATGCGGGAGGGCATCAGCCCTCCTCCGGCGCATCTTTCCCCAAATGCTTTTTCATCCGCTTTTCAAACTCCGGCCTCTCCAGCATGACGATGCGTCCACAGCCCTTGCACTTGATCTTGATGTCCGCGCCGACGCGAATGACGACCCAGCGGTCGCTGCCGCAGGGGTGCTTCTTGCGCGTCTGGATCAAATCGCCCAATGCAAGCTCGATCATGGTTTGGCCTCCTCCATCCGTTTTCGGCGCCCGGCGCCGGGTCTGCGCCCCGGAAACGGGGCGTCCCTCTACGATTATAGCACGTCTCTTTCCCCATTGCACGAAAAAGAGCGCTCCGCCTTCTATTTTTGTGCCGCTCCCTACGCATACAGAGCGCAGAACGCGTACATCTTCGCGCAAAGGCTGTCCATCTCCCCGCGAAGCGGGATGCACATCCGCCACTGCGCGGGGATGCCCGCCTCGCCGTAGGCGATGCCCGCAAGGCTCCCGGCCGCGGCGGCGGCCGGCCTTCCCCCGAGGCGCGCAGCCCTCTGCACGCACGCAGGGTAGGTCTGCGTGCAGAGCAGGCAGTGAACCGCAGTCCGAAACGCGTCCGTCCCGTCCGGCGCGCGGCCGGCAAAGGTCTGCGTGTCGGCCATCCCGATCCAACGGCAGAGCTCCCGTTGGAAGCGGCCGCCCTCGCATTCGAGGTAATAGCGCATGGCCGAGAGCACGCCCTGGCGCACGGCCATCTCCGCCCCCTGCCCGGCCAGCAGCCCGCAGGCGATGCAGACATACAGGCCGCAGGCCACAAGGCTGTCCGGCCGCGCGCTCGTCAGGGCGGAGACCGCGTGGATTCTCTCCATCGCGCAGGGACTGCGCGCCACCTCCGTCCCCGCCGAGGGGAAGAGGAAAAAGGCCAGGGGCAGAACGCGCGTCAGCGCGCTGTGCGCGCCGGGCTGCCATCCCGGCGAAAACCGGCGCACGAGGTCCTGCATGTCAAAGCCGCCGCACAGGCTGTCCATGGCGGCCAGCGTCAGGGACGCGTCCGCCGGAGCTGCGCAGGGCGCAGCGCAGCCGCCGGGCTCCTGCCGCATCCGGGCCGCGCTTTGGCCGCAGGCGTCCGCAGGCCATTCCAGGAGGTCGCCCACCGCAAAACCGTAGAGTCCGCCCCGCATCCGCTCCAGCAACATGTCAACCACCCGAGTCTTTCTTTGTATGTACAGATGAATCTCTCTTGTCTTTCATCTTATCACTTTCTTTTCCGTTTGTCACAAAAATTTTGCGCCTTGGCGAAATTTCCTGCCAATTTTTTGCAGGCTTCGCTCCCGGGAGGGGAGGGATTTTCGGCCGCTTCCTCTTGACAGCGCGCGGCCGGCGTGGGTATAGTAGTTCTTGGAATCCATTGATTTCCTGCAAGCGTCCCCTGCAAAGCGGATTTTCATTTTATGAGTAGGAAAGGAAGGAAAACGGAAATGGACATACAGCAGAGCATCATTTCCTGGGCCAAGGCGCATGAGGAGGAGTTTTATCAGGACCTCGCCGCGCTGATCGCCATCGACTCGGCCAAGGGCGAGGCGCTGCCCGGAATGCCCTACGGCAAGGGCTGCGCGCTCGTCCTGGAAAAGGCGGAGGAGATCCTGAACAAGGCGGGCTTTTCCGCCGTCAACCACGACAACTACGTCCTGACCTCGGACCTGAACGACCAGGAAACGGAGCTTGGCATCCTCGCGCACCTGGACATCGTCCCCACGGGGGACGGCTGGTCCTTCCCGCCGCTGGAGATGCGGCAGGACGCGGAAAAGGTCTACGGCCGCGGCACGGCGGACGACAAGGGCCCGGCGCTTGCGGCGTTTTACGCCATGCGCGCGGTGCGCGATCTGGGCATCCCGCTCTCCCGCAACTGCAAGCTGATCCTGGGCGCGGACGAGGAGTGCGGCTCCAGCGACATCCGCCACTACTTCGCGACCAACCCCGTCCCGCCCAAGACCCTCTCCCCGGACGCGGACTACCCGGTCATCAACATCGAAAAGGGCGGCCTGCACGCGGACGCGCAGGCGCACTGGGACGCCGAGGACGTGCTGCCCCGCATCGGCTGGATCGACGCGGGCATCAAGTTCAACGTGGTCCCCGCCTCGTCCAAGGCCATGGTCAAGGGCATGCGCGCGCAGGACGTGCAGCGCTACCTCGCCAGCGCGCAGGAGAAGACCGGCGCAAAGTTCTCCTGCGAGGAGGGGGACGAGGGCGTCGTCATCACCTGCCAGGGCGTCAACGCGCACGCCTCCACGCCCTATGAGGGCGTCAACGCCCTGACCGCGCTGTGCACGCTGCTGGCCGCCCTGCCGCTCCAGGGCAAGGGCGCGCAGCTCGTGCGGGGCCTGACGCACATCTACCCGCACGGCGACTTCTACGGCGTCTCCGCGGGCATCGCGCAGGAGGACGAGGTCTCCGGCCGGCTCACCATCTCCCTGGACGTGCTCCAGATGGACGAGACGAGCGCCTCCCTGCAGGCGGACTGCCGCGCGCCGCTGTGCGCCTCGGATGCGAACCTGACCGACGTGCTGCGCGCAAAGTACGCCTCCATCGGCTTCACCATGGCGGACAACTGCATGTACAAGCCGCACTACGTCCCCGAGGATTCCCCGCTGGTGCAGACGCTGCTCTCGGTCTACGAGCGCTACACCGGCAAGAAGGGGAGCTGCATCGCCATCGGCGGCGGCACCTACGTCCACAACCTGGAGGGCGGCGTCTCCTTTGGCGCAGCTTTCCCCGGCGTGAACAACAACATGCACGGCCCGGACGAATTCGCGATGAAGGAGCACCTGCTGCTGACCATCGAGATGTACGCGCAGGTCATCTGCGAGATCTGCAAATAAGCGCTTTGCCGCAAGTGCGCGCGGAGCAGGCGGAGGAGAACCCTCCCGCCTGCTCCGCTTTTTCAATTTGTACACAACCCGCATACCCTTTGGATATGGTTTTGCAATGGAGGGGATACGCGGCCGCCCTATACTGGGGGCAGAACTTCTGTCGGGGGCAAAACTTTTGCGAAAGGGGCGTTTTCTCCATGCAAAATCGCTTTCCAGATCAAGAACCCGCGCGCGCCGTCGCGCAGAGCCGGCCTCCGCGGGCTTCCCGGCGCGCGCAGCCCGTGGACGGCCGGGCGCCGCTCCTCCTACTCCTGTGCGCGGCCCTTGCGGTGGTCTCCCTGTTTGCCTTTCTCTCCCAGCGGAATCCGGGGCGCGGCGCCGGGGACGGCGGCGCGCAGGGACAGCCCGCCCCGCCCGCAGACGAGGGGGCCGCGGCCGACGCCGCCTTCGGCGAGGCGGACGGCCTCCTGCTCCTGGTCAACCCCTGGACGCCCCTGCCCGAGGACTTTGTCCCGGGGGAGCTGGTGCCCGTGCAAAACGACCAGGCGGTAGATGCGCGGGCGTATCCCGACCTGCAGAACATGCTTGGCGACATGTCTCAGGCAGGGCTCTCGCCCCTGATCTGCTCCTCCTACCGGTCCCAGGAGCGGCAGCAGGAGCTCTACGACAACAAGGTCCAGCGCGTGATGGCCGAGGGCGTTTCCCTGGAGGCGGCGCAGGCGGAGGCCGCGCGCTGGGTCGCCCGGCCGGGGACGAGCGAGCACCAGACCGGGCTCGCGGTGGACATCGTCTCCCTCTCCAACCAGATGCTCGACGAGACCCAGGAGAGCACGCCGGAGTTCCAGTGGCTGGCGGAAAACGCCTGGAAATACGGCTTCATCCTGCGCTATCCCAACGACAAGACCGAAAAGACCGGCATCGCGTACGAGCCCTGGCACTTCCGCTTCGTGGGAAAGGAGGCCGCGGAGGAGATGCACGACCTGGGCCTTTGCCTGGAGGAATACCTGGAATCCCTCGCGGATTAAAAAAAGGCGCGCCCTCCCCAAGGCCCGGGGGTGGCGCGCCTTTCTCAGTCGTCCAGATAGGTTCCCACGTCATACTGGTTGTTCTGGCGCTTGATTTTTAGGAGGATGGAGCCATCTGCCTGCGCGGTCTCCTCCACGATGCGGTAGCGGATCTTTCTCTCGTCGAGCTGGCGGAGATAGGCCGCGTATTCCTCCTGGACCGAGCGGACGGCCCATTCCTGGGGCACGTTTTCCTTGCAGGAAAACAGGATCGTCTGGTTTAAGCAAGCGGACAGGATTCTCTTCATGGCGGGTTCCTCCTAGTTCTTTTCCTTCAAATGGGCGGCAAAGGCCTCCTCGCTTTCTTCGTCCGTTTTGATGAGATTCCGAATAAAGGCCGGCGTCTCCTCCAGGGAGAGGCCGAGCACGTAGGCGAACTCCTCGTTCAGCTCGCGCTCCGCCTCCTTGAGGATGGCCTCCTCGGCGGCGTGCAGCTTCTTGCGCTGCGCGCCGAGCCGGACCTTTTGCAGGGACAGCGCGCGGATGAGGCGCGCCATGCCCACGCGGTCGCCGCTGCGCAGGATCTGCTCGTAGGCCTCCCGGCGCTGCGCCTCGTCCTCCACCCACAGGCCATCGTCGCCAGCCAAACCGGAAAGGAGCTGCAGCACCTCCTGCGCGCGGAGCAGCCGGTGCATTTTCCCGGTGAGGGCCGGGTTATCCACGGGGACGAAGATCGTCGAGTCCTCGTGGTACACGGGTTTGAGCACGTAGTAGAGCCGGCGCGAGGCGCCGATGGACTTTTCCTCGATCTGCTGGATGCGGCAGATGCCCTGCGCTCCATAGCGGACGATCTCATTGACTTCAGCCATTCTTTCCCTCCTTCCAGGGCATTTTTCCTCCGAAGTACGCCGCGGCGATGCGCGCCTGCCGCGCGTCGTCCAGGACGTTCATGCGCGTTTTCCAGCGCCGATTCGCGTCCTCGGCGCAGGCCCGGCTGCGGCAGAAGGAGCAGGTTTCCCCCGCGCACTCCGGAACGCGGAGGATGCGGCAGCGGCCCTGTTCGGTGAGGAACACGCAGTCCGGCAGGTTCAGCAGCCTTCTTTCCCCCTTGGGAAAGGCCGGGATGCCGTTGTCACAGCGGCGCATCGAATCCCCTCTTTTCAAAGAAAACGTGCAGTTTGCTGCAACAGGACTTACGTTCCGCAAAGCAAACTGCACGTTGTATTGTCTATAGTATAGCAGATTTTTCTGTTTTTTTCAAATGCGCGCTGCAAAAAAATTTTTCCGAAAAAAGAGCCCCCGGCGGAGCGTTCCGCCGGGGGCTGGCAAGCGCGAAGCTTAGGCCATGGTCTTGAGGATCTCCAGGTTCCTGTCGATGAGCTCGCAGCGCTGCTTGACGCAGTCCGGGCTGCGCAGGGGATCGGAGGGCGTGTTGAAGGTATAGTCCACCAGGCGGTCGATGGTGGTGGTGGCCACGTGCATGCGCGTGTCCGAGGAGGCGTAGTAGATGTAGACCACGTCGTCCTTGACGCAGGCGCCGCAGGCAAACACGACGTTGGAGACGTCGCCCACGCGCTCCTCCTTGCGGGGAACGAGGAACACGCCCGAGGGCTCCGCGATGACCTTGCTGGGGTCGTTGAGGTCCGTGGCAAAGACGTAGAGCACGTAGCGCAGGCCGGAGGCGCAGTTGCGCACGCCGTGGGCGATGTGGATCCAGCCGCGGTCGGTCTTGATCGGCACGCAGCCCGCGCCGTTCTTGGCCTCGGTGATGGTGTGGTAGCGGCGGATGGAGGTCATCTTCTCCTCGTCGATGACGGGATGGGTGATGTCCTCGCACAGGCCAAAGCCGATGCCCGAGCCGGAACCCGTCTCGATGAAGCCGTCCATGGGCCGGGTGTAGAAGGCGTACTTTCCGTCGACGAACTCCGGATGCAGGACCACGTTGCGCTGCTGGGGCGAGCGCAGGGTCTTGAGGTTGGGCAGGCGCTCCCACTTCTTGAGGTCCTTGGTGCGCACGATGCCCGCCGCCGCGACCGCGGCCGAGAGGTCGGGATCGCTCGGGTCCTTGCTCTCGGAGCAGAACACGCCGTAGATCCAGCCGTCCTCGTGCTGGGTCAGGCGCATGTCGTAGACGTTGGTCTCCTCCGGGCAGGTGTCGGGCAGCGAAATGGGATAGTCCCAGAAGTGGAAGCCGTCGATGCCGGTGTCGGACTCAGCCACCGCGAAGAAGGACTTGCGGTCCGCGCCCTCCACGCGCACGACGAGGTAGAACTTGCCGTTGAGGTAGATCGCGCCGCTGTTGAGCACGGCGTTGATGCCCAGGCGCTCCATGAAGTAGGGGTTCGTCTCGGGGTTGAGGTCGTATCTCCAGTGCACGGGCGCGAATTCGCGCGTGAGCACGGGATACTCGTAGCGGTCATAGATGCCGTTGTAGATGTCGGATACGACGTTCTTGCGGGCGATCAGCTTGTCCACCTTCGCCTTTTCCACGTAATAATTGGGATGCAGCATGTTTCTTTTTCCTCCGAAATCTTTGGGTCAAACCTTAGCGGATGCCGATTTCCGTGTCGGTATCCGTGAGTTTGCTGTGGTCCTTGATGTAGGAGACGACCTCGTTTACCTCGGTAAACGCAAGGCCCACCACGGAATCCGCCGCGCCGTAGTAGATGGCGATGCGGCCGGTCTCGGTGTCCTGCAGCGTCGCGCAGGGGAAGCAGACGTTGGCCACGAATCCGCGCTCCTCGTACGGGGCCTCGGGCGTGAGCAGGAAGTTCTCGCAGCGGTACTTGACGATGGACGGCTGGTCAATGTCCAGAATCGCGCCGCCGATGGAGTAGACGTAGCCGTTGCAGGTGCCCGACACGCCGTGGTAGAACAGCAGCCAGCCCTCGTCCGTCTCGATGGGCGCCGCGCCGCCGCCGACCTTGAGCGACTGCCACCACTCCAAGCCGCGGCTCATGACGTGGCGGTGCCGGCCCCAATAGATCATGTCCGGCGATTCGGACAGGAAGATGTCGCCAAAGGGCGTGTGCCCGCTGTCCGAGGGGCGCGAGAGCATGAGGTATTTGCCGTTGACCTTGCGCGGGAAGAGGACCGCGTTGCGGTTAAAGGGAATGAAGGGATTCTCCATGCGGACAAAGGTCTTGAAGTCCTTCGTGCGCGCTAGGCCTATGGCCGCGCCGTAGAAGTCCGTGCACCACATGATGTAGTAGGTGTCCTCGACCTTGACCAGGCGCGGGTCGTAGGCGTAGCCCGGCATGAAGGGCTTGCCCTCCTCGTCCACAAAGGGGATCTTGTTTTCGTCGATCTTCCAATGGATGGCGTCGCGGGAATAGCCCATGTAGATGTGCGGGATGCCGTTGACCTGCTCGCCGCGCAGGACCGCGACAAAGCCGTCCTCAAAGGGAGCCACGGCGCTGTTGAAGATGCGCGCCACGCCCTTTACGGGGTTGCGGTCGATGACGGGGTTGCCGCTGAAGCGCCAAACCGGGGCGTTGACGACGGAGGCGGGCTTGTCCTCCCAGGGGATGTTGGGCAAGGGGCCGCCAGTCAGGATCTTTGTCATGGTCTCTTCCTCCTTTATCATCAACCGGCCACAATGGACCGGCAGTTTCGCCGCGGTATCCCCCGCGCAGCCGAGCGTCTTCTGCCGTTTCCCGCATCCAGGAGGGGGTCCGGCCTGCAAGGCCATTATACACCACTTTTCCCATTTGGAAAAGAGGGAGGGAAGTCCCTTCTCCCGCGGAATCCCCTTGCTGTGCCATTCAGAAGCCCGGCCCGCGTCTGCCGCATCAATCCAAAACAAAAGAGGCCGTGTCCAGACTGCATATCCGCGCCTGCGCCAGGAACCTTCCACACAAAACGAGTTATCCACAATCTCTGCACAGTTTGGGGATAAGTCACACGCAAGCGCAAGGTTTTTCGCCCCGGCCTGGAAAACAACGGGCGCAGCGGAAGGGATTTGACCTCCCGCCCGCGCTGTGGATAACCGCTGTTGAAATTCATCCACACCCCTTGCATTCTGTGGATATTCCTCCTGCATGGCCGTGCATAGATTGAATAAATATGCAAAAATAGGAATAACCGGTTTGTCAATTGGGCTTTGCTGCACTTGCCCGAAAATTCGTCCACAGCGGGAAGCGTTCTTTCCTTCGCAAAAGCGCCGGCCGTGTGGACAATCCGCGCGTTTTGTGGATGGAAGCCCCTGGATTCCACAGCGGCCCGGGGTTAGAAATCCCGAGAGAAATGCGACAAAACGAGGTTTTCCACAGAATCCACGGCTCTACTACGACTACGTCTACTCTCTATATCCCACACCTCCTCTTCCGGCCCGTCTTCCGCAGCGCACAAAAGGAAGGATCTGCGCCGCGCGGGCCGGACAAAAATCCTTCATGGATTGTTTGATTTTCTTTAACCGTCTCTTGATCCTTTCTCTATTGTCAAAACCGGCCGTTTTGTGTAAGATATTGGTGTGGAAAGCGAAAGGGGCTTTCCCAGGAAGAACGACATCTTTCCTTGTCAGGCAGCGCCGCAGCGCACTTCATCAGCGGGTTGTGCGTTCGCGAAAACCCACGCTTCATTTTCTCCTCCTTAGAGCAAGGGTCCAGCGTCTGCGACAGATCGAATATCACTCTCAGTTCGGGCAGGTGAACTCTTTCACCTGTAGAAAACAACGTCCCCGCGCCACTTCTTGGCGCGGGGCTTTTTCTATTCGACGATTTCGCCCTTGCGGACGACGAATCGTCGTGCGCTGGGCCAGGCGACATCCTGTGCGGTGGCCGTGACCAGCGTCTGCACGGGAAGGATGCGCTCCAAAAGGTAGCGCTGGCGGCGGTCGTCCAGTTCGCTCATGACGTCGTCCAGCATGAGGATGGGCCACTCGCCGGTCTCCCCGCGGATGAGGTCCAGCTCCGAGAGCTTGAGGGCGAGGGCGGCCGTGCGCTGCTGGCCCTGGGAGCCAAAGGCGCGGATCTCGCGGCCGTCGAGCGTGAGCGCCATTTCGTCGCGATGGACGCCGCGCGTCGTGGTGCACCGGCGCAGGTCCTCCGGGCGGGCGGCTTCCAGGGCGCGCAGGAGCGACGCTTCGTCGCCCGCCTCGCAGTCCGGCTTGTACTCTACGGTGAGGGATTCGCGCCCGCCGCTGATGTCCCGGTGGTTCTCCGAGGCCAGGCGCGAAAGGCGCGCGCAGAACTCCTCCCGATAGCGCATGATCTTAAAGCCCAGCGACGCGAGCTGCTGCTCCCAGACCGGGAGCGTCTGGCGAAGCTCGGGCTGCTCGCGCAGGGAGCGCAGCAGCGTGTTGCGCTGGCGCAGGGCGCGCATGTACTGCTGCAGCAGGAAGAAATACGCGGGATAGGTCTGGGAGAGCTCCATGTCCAGGAAGCGGCGCCGCTCCGCGGGCCCGTCCTTGACGATGGACAGGTGCTCCGGCGCGAACAGCACGCAGGTGTTCAGGCCCATCAGCTCCCCGATGCGGGAGAGCGGCGCGCCGTCGACGTGGATCTTGCGCCCTTCCTCGCGGGACAGGCGCACGCGCAGGTCGTGCGCCGTTTCGGTGCGCACGCTCTCCAGGCGAATGCGCGCAAAGGCCTCGTCGTAGGCGATCAGGTCCTTTTCCCGGCTGGTCCTGTGCGAGCGCCCGAAACAGCAGAAGAAGACGGCCTCCAGCAGGTTGGTCTTTCCCTGCGCGTTTTCCCCCACGATCAGGTTGATGCCGCCCTCCGGCGCAAATTCGCAGTGCGCGTAGTTCCGGAAATTCGTCAGCGTCAGCTTTGTGATGCGCATGTCGTTCCTCCCCCATGCGGCAAAAAGGGGAAAGGCGGACTCCACCTTTCCCCCAAGGATTTGCGGTTTTTTATCCCGCCGTGCGCACCGGCAGCACCAGGTAGAGGAAGTCCTCGCCCTCGGTGGGGACCAAGACGCAGGGGGAGATGTTGGAATTGAGCTTGATGAGGAACTGCTCCTCGTCGATGGACTTGACTGCGTCCGTGATGTAGCGCACGTTGAAGGCGATGTCGATGTCGCTGCCCGTGGTTTCGACGTCCATCTCCTCGTAGACGTCGCCCATCTCCGAGTTGGAGGTGATGGAGAGCTTGTCCTGGCGGATCGAGAAGCGCAGCAGGTTGTTCTTGCCCTCGCGCGCCATGAGGGACGCGCGGTCGATGCAGTCCGCAAGCTCGCCGCGGGAGACCCGCGTGGAGATGGCGTAGCTGGGCGGCAGGAGCTGGCGGTACTTGATGTACTCGCCCTCCAGGAGCCGGATGATGACCGTAAAGCCCTTGGCCCGCAGCAGAAGGTGCGTCTTGGAGAGCGCCAGGGTCACCGGCGCATCGTCGTCGCTCAGGATCTTGCCCGCCTCGATGAAGTAGTGCCCGGAGACCACGGCCGAGACCTTGCCGGCGCTTGCGAGCAGCTTGCCGCGGCGGCGGGCCAGGCGGAAGCCGTCCAGCGCCACGAGCGTCAAAACGTCGTCCTCGACCTCCAGGTAGATGCCCATCAGGATCGGGCGGGCGTCGTCCGCGGCGACGGCAAAGCCCGTTTCGCGGATCATGTCGCGCAAAAGCACCTGCGGGAGCTCGATGGGATCGTCCTCCGGCACGGCGGGGAGCTGGGGGAAGTCCTGCGCGGACATGCCCTGCAGCGTGGTCTTGGAGCCGGCGGCGCTGATCGTGGCGCGGTTGGAGGCGCTGACCGAGAGCGTGACCTCCCCGTCCGGGAGCTTGCGCACGATTTCGTTGAGCAGCCGCGCGTTGAGCAGCACGCGCCCCTCCTCGGCGACCATGGCCGGCACCGCGGTTTCGATCCCCATCTGCAGGTCCGTGCACTGCAGGCGGACGCCGGAAAAGTCCGCCGCAATGGACACGCACTCGAGCACCGCCTGGGGCGAGCGCGTGGCGCTGGCCTTGGAGGCCACGGAAAGTCCCTGCATCAGGTCCTCTTTTTGGCAAACGAATTTCATTGTGTTCAACCCTCCGTTTCAGGAAAAAGGCGGTTGTTATGGGCTCAGGCTCCCTGGATGCGCTTTTTGAGCGTATCGATCGTGCCCTTGAGCGCGGCGTCGCGCTTCATGTCCTCGGCGACCTTGTCGCAGGCGTGGATGACGGTGGTGTGGTCGCGGCCGCCGAATTCCAGGCCGATGCGCGGCAGCGAGGCGCCGTTGAGCTCGCGCGTAAGGTACATGGCGATCTGGCGGGGAACGGTGATCTCCCGGTTGCGGCGCTTGGACTTGAGGTCCTCGACGGAGACCGAGTAGTATTCCGCGACGATGGCCATGATGAGGTCGGTGGTGATGCGGCGCGGGTCCTTGACGGGCAGCATGTCCCGCAGGGCCTCGGCCGCGAGCTCCTCGGTGACGGGCGCGCCGCCGCCGTTGGCCTTGGCATAGGCCAGCACGCGCGTCAGGCACCCCTCCAATTCGCGGATGTTGCTTTCGACTTTGGAGGCGATGTAGGCGTTGACCTCGTCCGGGACGTCGAGGTTTTCCAATTCCGCCTTTTTGCGCAGGATCGCGATGCGCGTCTCCAGGTCCGGCTTGGAGATGTCCGCGATCAGGCCCCACTCGAACCGGGAGCGGAGCCGCTCCTCCAGGGTCGGGATGTCCTTGGGCGGCTTATCGGACGAGATGACGATCTGCTTGCGCGCCTCGTACAGCGCGTTAAAGGTGTGGAAGAACTCCTCCTGCGTCTGCTCCTTGCCCGCGATGAACTGGATATCGTCCACCATCAGCACGTCGACGTTGCGGTAGCGGTTGCGGAACTCGCTGTTGGTATTGCTGGAGATGGCGTTGATCAGGTCGTTGGTGAACGTCTCCGAGGTGATGTAGAGAATGCGCGACTGCGGGTTCTTTTCTAATATAGCGTGGCCGATGGCGTGCATGAGGTGCGTCTTGCCCAGCCCCACGCCCGAGTAGAGGAAGAGGGGGTTGTACGTGTCGCCCGGGCTCTGGGAGACGGCGTAGGCCGCCGCGTGCGCGAAGTTGTTGGACTTGCCGATGACGTATGTGGAGAAGGTGTACTTGGGATTGAGCATCGAGGCGGCCGCGCTCGGGCGCGCGGGGGCCTCCTCCCTCGGCGCATTCATCTCCGACGGGATGCGAACGACATAGCGCACCGGCTCGCCCGCCGCCTGCATGAGCGCGGCCTGGATGAGCTGGTCATAGTTGTTGCGCAGCATGTTGCGGATGAACTCGATGTTTACAAGCAAGGTCAAGACCTGCCCGTCGAAGGAAACGGGAACGATGTCCTTGAACCAGGAGTCATACGAGATGCCGTTGATCTCGGACTTGATGAGCTGGGAAGCCTTGTCCCAAATCTCCTTTGCGCTCGGGTTTTCCACAGGTTCTCCTCCTAAAAGCGGCACAAAACGGAAACAGCATTCCGCTCGACCCGGACGATTGTGGAAATCCCAGGTCGATATGCACAGTATTTTGAAATTCTATCCACAAGGTTATCCACAATTTGTGGATAACCCAAACCAGATCGCATCCTCCCATTGGGGACACACTAGTCATCATAACAAAAAAAAACCGACGATGCAATGCTTTTTCACAAAGTTATCCACAGTTTTTGGATTATCCGACACTTTGATTCTTTTTCAAGGTTTTCGGTTTGAAATTCATTCAATTTGACGAATTCCGCGGAGAGGCTTTCCGAAAGGATGTAAAAAGTTCAGACTTTGCTTGACAGAAAAGAGCGGAAAGTCTTATAATACAATCGCTGTTTTGTAGGTAGAGCAGTGTTTTCATTTTACGGATAAGGGGTGTGAAGACAGATGTGGATGACGTTCCAGCCCAAGAAGCGTCAGCGCGCCAAGGTGCACGGCTTCCGTGCCCGCATGAAGACCAAGAACGGCCGCAAGGTGCTTGCCCGCCGCCGCGCCAAGGGCCGCAAGGTCCTTTCCGCGTAAAAGACGCGGGGCGCCCGGGGAATCGATCTGTATAAGGCGCGCGCGGAAAACCGGCGCTGCGCCTTTGGCCCCGGCGGCGTTTTTTTGCCTGCATCGGCGGCGCTTTTTGCGCCGGTGCAGCCATGGTCGAGTGAAACGAGTCTATTCGCTCAAGGAAAACAGCGCGTTCCAGTTCGTCTACCGCCGCGGCAAGTCGCAGGCCAACCGCGAGCTGGTTTTGCTGTTTGTGCGGCAGGGCAAGCTGCGCATCGGCTTTTCCGTGAGCAAAAAGCTGGGCGGCGCCGTGCAGCGCAACCACATCAAGCGCCTGCTGCGCGAGAGCATTCGCCCGAAGATTCCGCAACTTAAGTGCGGCTATTACGTATGGATTGCGCGCTCCGGCGCGGTGGGGGCGGACTTCCACCGCATGGAGCGGAGCGTGGATAACCTTTTGACGCGCCAGCGCCTCTACAAGGCGCAGACAATGGACGAAAAAGGGAAAAAATGAAGACGGTTCTTCTTTGCCTCATCAAATTCTATCGGCGCTTTCTCTCTCCGCTGTTTCCGCCCTGCTGCAGGTTTTATCCCACCTGTTCGGCATACGCCCTGGAGGCCATCGGAAAGTACGGCGCGCGCAAGGGCGGCTGGCTCGCGCTCAAGCGGATCCTCAGATGCCATCCGTTCAACGACGGGGGCTATGATCCCGTTCCCTAGGGGAAGAGGAGGAGCCTTTTTCGCACACTTCTGCACGGGAGGATTACACAAAAGTGAGTTTCATCATCACGCCGCTGCGCTGGGTCGTGGACCTGCTCTACAGCTGGGTCGGCTCCTACGGCGTCGCCATCATTCTCTTTACGCTCGCCGTAAAGCTCGTCCTGCTCCCGCTGGACATCAAGCAGCGCCACTCCATGCGCAAGATGCAGGATATCCAGCCCAAGATCGAGGAGATCAACAAAAAGTACGAGAAGGACCCCGAAAAGCGCTCCGCCAAGACCATGGAGCTCTACAAGAAGGAAAAGGTCAACCCCATGGGCGGCTGTCTTCCCATGCTGATCCAGCTCCCGATCCTGTACGCCATGTTTGCAGTCATGCGCCACATCGCCGGCGAGCAGGCCGTGCTCATGGTCCAGCAGGTCACCCAGGGCCTGCCCTTTGAGCCCGAGAGCTTCCTGTGGATTCGCAACATCTGGCAGCCGGACAACATCATGGCCAATGTCATCCCCACCCTGAGCGAGATCTCGGTCAACCTCAGCGCCGTGAGCGGCAATGATCTGCTCAATACGGACATCATCAATGTCATCCGCGCAAACTATGACATCGTCATGCGCCCCATCCTCGAACAGTACAACGTCGGGGTGTCCAACGGCTGGGCCATCCTGCCGATCCTGGCCGGCGCTTCCCAGTACTTCACCACGTGGCTGATGAACGGCAAGCAGACCGCCGCCCAGCGCAACAACCCCCAGGCCCAGAACCAGAAGATGATGAACTACATCTTCCCGTTGATCTCCGTCTTCTTCTGCTGGCAGTACAACGGCGCGTTTGCCCTGTACTGGGTTACGAGCAACATCTATATGATCATCACCTACGTCGGCTTCAACTTCTACGCGGACTACAAGGCCAAGAAAAAGGCTTTGGAGGCCAAGTAACATCCGCTTTCTTTCGCTCCGAAAGACAGGAGGCTTCCCCATGAAAACACTCGAGGCAACCGGAAAGACCTATGAAGAGGCGCTGATGGCGGGCCTTGCCCAGATGGGCCTGACGTCCGACAAGGTGGATGTCGAAGTCCTGGAGGAGGGTTCCAAGGGATTCCTCGGCATCGGCGCAAAGCCCTACCGCCTGCGCCTGACGAAGAAGGACACCCCCGCCCTGCGCGCGGAGGAGTTTCTCCAGAACGTGACCGAGCTCATGGGACTGGACGTCGTGCTCGACGTCCAGGACGAGGAGGAAGCGCTGCGCATCGAGATGCAGGGGGACAACCAGGGCATCCTCATCGGCCACAGGGGGGAGACGCTCGACGCCCTGCAGTACCTGACCTCGCTCCTGGTCAACAAGGGCGGAAAGGACTACCGCCGCGTAACCCTCGACACGGAGGGCTACCGCGCCAAGCGCGAGCAGACCCTCATCAACCTGGCCAACCGCATGGCCGCCAAGGTGCAGCGCAGCGGCCGGCGCATGGTGCTCGAGCCCATGAATCCGTATGAGCGGCGCATCCTGCACGCCACGCTGCAGGACAACCCCCACGTCACCACGCATTCCGAGGGGGAGGAGCCCAACCGCCGCGTGGTCATCGCGCCCAAGCGCGCTTAAAAGCGCCCCCCCGGCGGGAAGGCCCAGCGAACAAACCGCATACGTCCAAAGCGGCGACCGATGCACTTCGGCGCCGCTTTTTTTGAGAGGGAAACGGGAGAAAGGGGATACAAAATGGAGGATACGATCGCGTCCATCGCCACGGCCGTGGGCCTGGGCGGCATTGCCATCATCCGCGTCTCGGGGCACCGAGCGAAGGACATTTTGTCGCGCATCTTCCGGCCGCATCGTGCAAATCGTGCGATGACGTCGCACCGCCTGACCTATGGCGAGGTGTGGGAAGGGGAGAGGCGCGTGGACGAGTGCATGGCGGTCTACATGAAGGCGCCGCACACCTACACCACGGAGGACGTCGTGGAATTCCAGTGCCACGGCGGCGCGGTGACGGCGCAGGAGGTCCTCGCCGCCGTGCTGCGCGCCGGCGCGCGCCTGGCCGAGCCCGGGGAGTTCACCAAGCGCGCGTTCCTCGGCGGGCGCATCGATTTGGCGCAGGCCGAGAGCGTCATGGACCTCATCTCCGCCCGCACCGCCCGCGCCGCGCACGCGAGCCTGCAGCAGATGGACGGCTACCTCTCCCGCCGCATCCACGCGCTGCAGGACAAGCTCCTGGACACCATCGCCTATCTCGAGGCCACGCTCGACTACCCGGACGAGGACATCGAGCCCTTGACCGCCCGGCGCGCGGCGGAGGAGGCGAGGGCCGTCCAGACCGCGCTGCAGGAGGCCGTGCGCAACGCCCGCGCCGGGCGCCTGCTGAGCGCCGGCGTGCGGATCGTCCTGGCCGGCAGCCCGAACACCGGTAAATCCTCCCTGCTCAACTGCCTGCTGCGCGAGCAGCGCGCCATTGTGACGGATGTGGCGGGAACGACGCGGGACGTGCTCCGCGAGGAGCTCGACCTCTTCGGCCTGCCCGTGCAGCTCTCGGACACCGCGGGCCTGCGCAGCGCGGAGGACGCGGTGGAGCGCATCGGCATCGACCGCGCGCGGGAGGAGCTGCGCCGCGCGGACGTCGCGCTGCTCGTGCTGGACAGCGCCCGCGAGCTCACGCCGGAGGAGCGCAGCCTCCTGCGGGAGACGAGCGTGCCCCTGGTCGTCGCGCTCAACAAGACGGACCTCAACGCGCGCACGGGCGTGGAGGACGTGCGCGCCGCGCTGCAGGGCGCGCAGGCGTTTGCCATCCTGCTCACCTCCGCCGTCACGGGGGAGGGGATCGAGGACCTGCGCCGCGCGCTGTACGAGGCGGCCCTGCGCGGCGCCTCGCCGGAGGAGGCGTATCTGACCAACGAGCGGCACGTGCAGGCCGCAAAGGACGCCCTGGCGGCCCTGGAGAGCGCTGTAACCGCCCTGGAGGACCGGACGCTCGACTGCGCGGCGCTCGACCTGCGCGCCGCCTGGGATGCCCTGGGCGCGATCACCGGCGAGTCCGCGACGGAGGACGTGATCGACCGCATCTTTGAAAAGTTCTGCCTTGGAAAGTGAGGGGCCTATGTCGTTTACCTTGGAAAGCTATGAGGTCGTCGTGGTGGGCGCGGGGCACGCGGGCTGCGAGGCGGCGCTCGCCTGCGCCCGCATGGGGCACAGGACGCTCCTGCTCACCCTCAACATGGACGGCGTGGCGCTCATGCCCTGCAATCCCTCCATCGGGGGCACGGCAAAGGGGCACCTGGTCCGCGAGATCGACGCCCTGGGCGGCGAGATGGGCCGCGCCATCGACGATACGTTTTTGCAGTCCCGCATGCTCAACACGGGCAAGGGCCCGGCCGTGCACTCCCTGCGCGCCCAGGCCGACAAGAAGCAGTACCAGCGGCGCATGCTCCACGCCCTGCAGCACCAGGAGCGCCTGACGCTGCGCCAGGGCGAGGTCGAGGCCATCGAGACGGCCGGCGGCCGGGTCTCCGGCGTGCGGACCACCACTGGCGCGCTCTACCCCTGCGCGGCGGCCATCGTCGCCACGGGCGTGTACCTCAAGAGCCGCGTCATCGTGGGCGAGGCGCACGCGGATTCCGGCCCCTCGGGCCTGGGCAACGCCAAGGCCCTCTCCGGCGCGCTGGAGCGGCTCGGCTTCCCGCTGCGCCGGTTCAAGACTGGCACGCCCGCGCGCATCGACTGCCGCACCGTCGACTTCTCCAAGTTCGAGGAGCAGCCCGGAGACGAGCGGATCGTCCCGTTCTCCTTCCTTACGGACCGTCTGGAGAAGGAGCAGATCTCCTGCTACCTGGGGTATACCACGCCCGAAACCCACCGCATCATCCGCGAGAACCTTCACCGCGCGCCTCTGTTCTCCGGGGAGATCCACGGCGTCGGCCCGCGCTACTGCCCCTCGATCGAGGACAAGGTCGTTCGGTTCGCGGACCGCGAGCGGCACCCGCTCTTCCTCGAGCCCGAGGGACTCGATACGCTCGAGTGGTACGTGCAGGGCATGTCCTCCTCCCTGCCGGAGGACGTGCAGTGGGCGGTCTACCGCTCGATCCCCGGCCTGGAGCGCGTGCAGCTCACGCGCCTGGCCTACGCCATCGAGTACGACTGCATCGACCCCACGCAGCTGCGGCCGACGCTGGAGGCCAAGGGCGTGGAGAACCTCTACTTCGCCGGGCAGATCAACGGCTCCTCCGGCTACGAGGAGGCCGCGGCCCAGGGACTCTATGCCGGTATCAATGCGGCCTGCAAGCTCAGCGGGCGGGAGCCGCTGCTGCTCTCCCGCGCGGACGCCTACATCGGCGTGCTCGTGGACGACCTGACGGGCAAGGGGACGAACGAGCCCTACCGCATGATGACCAGCCGCGCCGAGTACCGCCTGCTCCTGCGCCAGGACAACGCCGACCTCCGGCTGACCGAGAGGGGCTGGAAGGTGGGCCTCGCCTCGGACGAGCGCCATGCGCGCATGCTTGAAAAGAAAAGGGGAACGGATAATCTCTTAAACGCCTTGCCCAAGGCGCACCTGAAGCCGCAGGACGTCAACCGCGTCCTGGGGGAGGGGACGGTGTCCAGCGGGATCTCGGCGGCGGATCTGCTCCGGCGCGCGGGCGTGACGTATGCAGACCTGCGGCGCATCGACCCGGAGCTGCCCGAGGTGGCTGACAGCGTCGCGGAGCAGGCGGAGATCAACCTGCGCTACGAGGGCTACCTCGACCGCCAGCGCCGCCAGGTCGAGGCCTTCCAGCGGACGGAAAACGTCAAAATTCCCCAGGAGATCCGCTATTCCGACATCAAGGGCCTGCGCATCGAGGCGCAGCAGAAGCTCGAAAGGATTCGGCCCGAGACGCTCGGCGCGGCGCAGAGGATCTCCGGCGTTTCGCCCGGGGACATCGCCGTGCTGATGATTAAGCTCGAACAGATGAGAAGGGAGAGAAAACCGTGATCTCGGAACGCGTACAGCAGGGCGCCCTGCAGATGGGCATCGCGCTCCCGCCGGAGGCGGCCGAGCGCTTTGCGCTCTACCATGCGCTCCTCGTCGAGGGCAATGCGCGCATGAACCTCACCACCGTCCTCGAACCGGAAGAGGCCGTGGACCGGCACTTCCTCGACAGCCTGGCGCCCGTCGCGCTCGGCCTTCTCCCGCAGGGCGCGCGCGCCGTGGACGTCGGGACGGGCGCGGGCTTTCCCGGCATTCCGCTGCTCATCGCGCGGCCGGACCTGCGGCTCACGCTCGTCGACTCGCTCAACAAGCGGCTCGAGTTCCTGCGGGATGTGCTCAACCGGCTGGGCCTCTCGGCGGAGATCGTCCACATGCGCGCCGAGGACTTCTCCCATCAGGCCGCGCACCGCGAGCAGTATGACGTCGCCATGGCGCGCGCCCTGGCCTCGCTCTCGCCCCTGATGGAATACCTGCTGCCCTGCGTCCGGCGGGAGGGCGTCGCCATCTGCTGGAAGGGCCCCGGCGTGGAGGAGGAGGCGGCCGCGGCGCGGCGCGCGCTCTTCCTGCTCGGCGGGAAGGCGCGGGAGCCGCTGCCCTACGCCATTCCCCACCGCGACGACTGGAAGCACAACCTCTTCCTGGTGGACAAGGTCCGGCCAACCCCCAAGACCTACCCGCGCAAGGCGGGCACGCCCACGCGGAATCCCCTGTAAGGCGGGCGCATTTCCAGAACTTTCGCCCCATATTTCCCGACAAACTGTGCCAATCCTCCGATGAAAATCGCACGTTATGCGGAATAGGACCCTGAAATACGACAAAGAGTCTTTTCAGGCTGTCGATTCCTCGCATACGATTTCGATTTACATCGGGGGATTTTTCTGTATAATGAAGGCAGAAAACAGATGCGAGGAGCCTTGTTTCACGTGAAACAGCAGGAAATGGAGTGAAATGTATGCAGGCACAGAGCACAATGAATCGACGGAACCTCCGGATGCGCGAAAGGGAGGTCGCGCGGATTCCCATCGAAGCCATTCGCCCCAATCCCTATCAGCCGCGGCGCGTCTTTGCCCAGGAGGCGCTGGAGGAACTCTGCGCTTCCATCAAGCAATACGGCCTTTTGCAGCCCATCAGTGTCCGCAAGGCGGGGAACGATGCCTACGAGCTCATCGCAGGGGAGAGGAGGCTGCGCGCCTGCCGCATGGCCGGCATGACGGCGATCGATGCGATCGTGTTCTCCGCCTACGAGCAGGACAGCGCGGTCATCGCCATGATGGAGAACTTGCAGCGGGAAAACCTGCATTACATGGAGGAGGCGGAGGGCTATCAGAACCTGATTCGGGATCACGGCCTCTCCCAGGACGAGCTGGCCAGGCGCCTGGGGAAGAACCAGTCCACGATCGCGAACAAGATGCGCATCCTGAAGCTGCCCTTGACCGTCAAGCGCATGCTCCTGCAGTACAACCTGACGGAGCGCCACGCGCGCGCCCTGCTCCGCCTGCACGACGAGGAGATGCAAATCAAGATTGTGAACGTGATCGTTCAGCAAAACCTGAACGTCAAGGCCACGGAAGACCTCGTGGAGAGGACGCTCTCCCGGATGTACGGCATCGAGGCGGAAGAACCGACAAAAACCGGCAAGATCAGCGGATTTGTGCGCGACACGCGGCTGTTTGTGAACTCCATCAAGACCGTCGTCCGGCAGATGTCGGATGCGGGCCTCGCGCCGAAATTCGATTCGAGCGAAAGCGACGGGGGATTGGAGATCCGCGTTTGGATTCCGCACCTGCCTGCAAAATAAGGTCTTCCTTTTTTCACCAGGATGTGCTATAATAAAGCATCGTTCTCCCGCTTCCGTTTGCTATCTTCCGCTGATCCGGCAGTTTTTGAGCAGGATTTTGAAAATCCTCATCCGGAATTGAGCCATCCCCCTTCTCTTTCCCGTCGAAATCCGCTATAATAGGTTCGTGCCCTTTGTGGACGAGCTCTTGTAACGGAAGGAAGGCGGGTCTTTTTTGTCTAAAGTGATCAGTATTGCAAACCAAAAAGGCGGCGTGGGGAAGACGACGACCGCAGTCAATTTGTCCGCCTGCGTCGCCTCCAAGGGGTTTCGCGTTCTGCTGGTCGATCTGGACCCGCAGGGGAATGCGACCAGCGGCGTGGGCATCGATCACGACCGCGTGGAGACGTCGGTCTACGACGTCTTGATGAACGACACCTCTGTGCAGGAGGCGGTGCAGGGAACCTGCATCAAGAATCTCTACGCCCTGCCCTCGAACATTCAGCTCGCGGGCGCGGAGATTGAATTGGTTTCCGCCCTCGCGCGGGAGCACATTCTGTCGCATCAGCTCGAGGTGGTCCAGCCGCTGTACGACTACGTGTTCATCGATTGTCCGCCCTCGCTCGGCCTGCTGACGCTCAATGCGCTGACCGCTTCGGACACCGTGCTCGTGCCGATCCAGTGCGAATACTATGCGCTGGAGGGATTGACCCAGCTGATGAACACCGTCCGCCTGGTCAAGAAGCGCCTCAACCCGAATTTGGACATCGAGGGCGTGGTCTTGACGATGCTGGACGGGCGCACAAAGCTCGGCGTGCAGGTGGTGGAGGAGGTAAAGAAGTTCTTTGCCCAAAAGGTTTACGCCACCATCATCCCACGAAACGTGCGCTTGGGCGAGGCGCCCAGCTTTGGCCAGCCCATCAATCTGTACGATCCCCGCTCCGCGGGCGCGCTGGCGTATGAGAGCCTGGCAGACGAATTTTTGAAGTGGAATGGAGGGAAATGACATGGCGAAGACGAGCGGCGGCCTGGGGAAGGGAATCAACGCGCTCTTTGGCGACATTCCCGAGGTGGACGAGGAGAACGCGGAAAACAGCATCCAGATGATCCCCATCGGGAGCATTGATCCCAATAAAAACCAGCCGCGCAAACAGTTCGCGCCCGAGGCGCTTGATCAGCTCGCGGCCTCGATCCGGTCCGTGGGCGTGATCCAGCCGATCATCCTTGCGCCGAACGGCAAGCGCTATACCATTGTCGCAGGCGAGCGCCGCTGGCGCGCGGCCCGCATGGCTGAGCTGAGCGAGGTTCCGGCCATCGTCCGCGACGTCGAGGAGATCCGTCGCATGGAGATGTCCCTGATTGAGAACATCCAGCGTACGGACCTCAATCCCATGGAAGAGGCGCAGGCCATCCACGCGCTCATGCAGCAATGCGGCCTGACGCAGGAGCAGGTCGCCCAGCGGCTGGGCAAGAGCCGCTCGGCGGTGGCGAATCTGCTGCGGCTGCTCAGCCTGCCCCAGGAGGTCGCGGAGCTCGTCGCCTCCGGCGACCTCACGGAGGGCCACGCCCGCGCCCTGCTCGGCGCGGAGAACGAGCGCGACATCGTCAACCTCTCCCGCCAGGTCGTCCAGCGCGGGCTCAACGTGCGGCAGACGGAATCCCTCGTCAAGTACATGCGGGAGGAGGCCGCGCCCAAGCCGGAGCGGCCGCGCTGCGCAGAGCTTGCCCTCGTCGAGGAGGCCGCCCGCCAGCGCTTCGGGACGAAGGTCACCGTCACCGGCAACGCCCGGCACGGAAAGGTCGTCCTGCACTACAGCTCCGCGGAGGACCTCGACCGCATCTATGAATTCCTGCGCATTCGGGAAGAATGAACGCGCAGCGCTGCGTGTTTCACGTGAAACACGCGGCGCTTTTTTGATTTGAAGAACAAAATGCAGAACTTAACGGGGATGGGATTGACAAATCCCAGGGAGATGCGTATATTGTAAGCAGAGGCTAACTTTTGGCCGATTTCTTTTGTGGGAAAAGTTAGCAAGCGCTAACAATTGAGGGGGAGAAGAGGAGTATGACGCTGGATAAATTGAAAGTCGGCGCATATGGTGTAATTGAGGCCGTCGGGGGAGAGGGCGCGCTTCGCCGCAGACTGCTGGACATGGGGCTCACGCCCCGCACGCGCGTGATGGTGCGCAAGGTCGCGCCCATGGGCGACCCGATCGAGCTGTTTCTGCGCGGGTACGAGCTGACCATCCGCCTGGAGGACGCCCAGAAAATCGAGATCACGGAGGAAAAAGCATGATCATCGCATTGCTCGGCAACCCGAATTCGGGAAAGACCACGCTTTTCAACCAGCTCACCGGGTCCAACCAGCACGTCGGCAATTTTCCGGGCGTGACGGTGGAGAAGAAGGAGGGCGCCATCCGCGGGCAAAAGAACATGACGCTCGTGGACCTGCCCGGCATCTACTCGCTCTCGCCCTACACGGCGGAGGAGGTCGTGACGCGGGACTTTCTCCTGGTCAACAAGCCGGAGGCGGTCATCAACATCGTGGACGCCACGAACATCGAGCGCAACCTCTACTTGACGCTGCAGCTCATGGAGGTCGGCGTGCCGGTCGTCGTCGCGCTCAACATGATGGACGAGGTCCGGCAGAACGGCGACTCCATCGACGTGCCGCTCCTCTCGCAGAACCTGGGGCTGCCCATCGTGCCCATCTCCGCGGCGAAGAACGAGGGCTGCGAGGAGCTCGTCCAGCGGACGATCGAGGCGGCGCAGCAGAAGGACCGGCCGCGCGGGTTGGACCTCTGCCAGGGGGAAGTGCACCGGGCCGTGCACTCCATCGCGCACATCATCGAAAAAGAGGTCAAGGACGCGGGGCTTCCCTCGCGGTACGCGGCGACCAAGGTGGTCGAGGGCGATCCGATCACGCTGAGCAAGCTGAACCTCACCGACAGCGAGAAGGAGATCATCGACAACATCGTCCGCGAGATGGAGACGAACCTGGGCACGGACCGCGAGGCGGCGCTCGCGGACATGCGCTATGACTTCATCGCCAACGCCTGCAAGGACGCGGTCAAGAAGAACGGGAACTCCCGCGAGCTGCAGCGCTCCATCCAGATCGACCGCGTGCTGACGCACAAGTACTTCGGCATCCCGATCTTCCTGTGCGTGATGCTGCTGACGTTCTTCCTGACGTTCAACGTCATCGGCGCGCTGCTCTCGGACTGGCTCTCGCTGGGGATCGACGGGCTGACGGGCCTGCTGGACCAGGCGCTGACGAACCTCGGGATCAATGCGGCGGTGCACTCCCTGCTGATCGACGGCGTGTGCGTGGGCGTCGGATCGGTTCTGTCCTTCCTGCCCACGATCGTGACGCTGTTCTTCTTCCTCTCCATCCTGGAGGACAGCGGGTACATGGCGCGCGTCGCGTTCGTGATGGACAAGCTGCTGCGCAAGATCGGGCTCTCCGGCCGGTCGTTCGTGCCGATGCTGATCGGCTTTGGCTGCTCGGTGCCGGCAATCATGGCCACGCGCACGCTGGCCAGCGAGCGCGACCGGCGCATGACGATTCTGCTCACGCCCTTCATGTCCTGCTCCGCAAAGCTCCCCATCTACGCGACGTTTACGGCCGCCTTCTTCCCGAACGCGGCGCCGCTGGTGATGATCGGGCTGTACGTCGGCGGCATGGTCGTGGGCGTGCTCTATGGGCTGTTGCTCAAGCACTCGGTCTTCAAGGGAAAGCCCGTCCCCTTTGTCATGGAGCTGCCCGCCTACCGCTTGCCCAGCGCCAAGTCCGTCGTCATCCACATGTGGGAAAAGGCGAAGGACTTCCTCGTCAAGGCGTTTACGATCATCTTCATGGCGTCCATCGTCATCTGGGTCCTGCAGAGCTTTGATACGCGCCTGATGATGGTCAGCGACAGCAGCGACAGCATGCTGGCGGGCATCGGCCGGTTCATCGCGCCGGTCTTCGCGCCCCTGGGCTTTGGCAACTGGATCAGCTCCACGGCGCTGCTCACCGGCCTTTCCGCCAAGGAGGCCGTGGTTTCGACCCTCGCGGTGCTGACCAATGTGCCGGATACGGCCCAGCTCTCCACGGTCCTGGGCTCGCTGTTCACGCCGCTTTCCGCGGTGTCCTTCCTGACGTTTACGCTGCTGTACATGCCCTGCTTTGCCGCGGTGGCGGCCGTCAAGCGGGAGCTCGGCAGCGCGCGCTATGCGGCGCTGGCCATGTTCGCCCAGTGCTGCGTGGCGTGGATCGTGGCCTTCCTGGTCTATCAGATCGGGGGATTAATTCTGGGGGTGTGACGCATGGGTGCGCTCGACGTTTTGCTTTTGCTGCTGCTTGCGCTCGGCGCATGGGGCGCCTGCCGCGCGATGCGCCGGCAAAAGCAGAAGGGCTGCTGCGGCAACTGCAGCGCCTGCGGAGGCTGCAAAAGACCGCAATGACCAACCCTGGCGGCTGAAGAAGGTTCTTCAGCCGCTGTTTTTTTGCAAACTGCGTATTGACCAACGCGGGCAGGGTATGCTATACTGACGCTGTAGTTAGTTATAACTAACCAGCAAAGGAGGCAGAAGATGTCCATCGTGATCGTAGGCGGCAACGAGTGCATGGCGTGCAGATACCGCGAAATTTGCAGCAAATACGGCTATGAGGCGAAGGTGTTTTGCAAGATGCGGGACGGAATGAAGTGTAAGATCGGCAACCCGGACCTGATGATCCTGTTCACCAGCACCGTCTCGCACAAGATGGTGGAGATGGCCCTGCGCGAGGCCAAGCGGTGCAACACGCCGGTCGCGCGGTGCCACAGCAGCAGCGCCTCCGCCCTGAAGGGCTTGCTGGAGGAGCGCGTTCTGGAGGCTGTGCCGTGAGCAGGGAGATGGAGCGCGTGCTGCTGACGCACTGCGCGCCGACGCTGGCGGGGCTCAAGTGCGCAAACCTCGTGCGGCTGACCGGCCCGCGCGCGGAGCTGGAGGCGGCGACGCAGGCCTGGCGGGCGACCCTCGCGCCGCGGGGCGTGCACGTGCGCACGGCCCGGTGGGACGGCGACAGCGCCCTGCTCTACCTCTACCGGGAAGGGCATCTGCGGCGCGAATGGGAGAAGCCGGGCGCGGCGGACTTCCTGCGGCGCCATGGGTACGAGCCGGGCGCGGCGGTTCAGGAAAACGTGGAGCTTCTCCTGCGGCGCATCGCGCGCCGCCCCTGCTTTCCCCACGAAATCGGCCTGTTCCTGGGGTATCCCCTGGAGGACGTGCAGGGCTTTATCGAGAACTGCGGCAAAAACTACCGCCTCTGCGGCTGCTGGAAGGTCTATGGGGACCCGCAGGCCGCGCTGCGGTGCTTCGCGCGGTATGAAAAGTGCGCGCGCGTCTACCTGCAGTGCTATCAGAATGGGCATTCTCTCTCGCGGCTGACCGTCGCGGGTTGAAGGATAGAGAAAAACAGCAAAAGGAGAGAAAACGATGAGCAAGTTTGCAGTTGTGTATTGGAGCGGAACCGGAAATACCGAGCAGATGGCCAACGCCGTGGCCGAGGGCATCGCCGCGGCCGGCGGCCAGGCGGAGGTCTTTACCGCCGCGGACTTTGGCCCGGACAAGGTGCCGGAGTACGAGGGCCTGGCCTTTGGCTGCCCGTCCATGGGCTCCGAGGAGCTGGAGAGCGACGAGTTCGAGCCCATGTTCCGCGCGGTGGAGCCGTCCCTTGCGGGCAAGAAGGTCGGTCTGTTCGGCTCCTACGGCTGGGGCGACGGCGAGTGGATGCGCACCTGGCAGGCGGGCGTCGAGGGCGACGGCTGCACGCTGGTGGCCGACGGCGTGATCGCCAACGAGGCGCCGGACGACGAGGCGCTGGCCGCCTGCCGCGACCTGGGCGCAAAGCTGGTCGGCTAAAACGGCAAAAAAAGCTCCGGGTTTGCGGCACTGCCGCGGCCCGGGGCTTTTGTTATGGGGAATATGGGGAAAAGGTCAGGCGCTTGCGTCCGGCTCGTCCTGCAGCGCGTCGTAGCCGCGCTCGCCGGTGCGGATCTTGAGCACGTCCTCCACGTCGAAGAGGAAGACCTTGCCGTCGCCGATGTTGCCGGTGTAGAGCGTCTTCTGCACGGTCGCAAGCAGCGTTTCGACCGGGACCTTGCAGACGACGATGTCGATCTTGACCTTGGGCAGCAGGCGGGATTCCACCGGGTTGCCGCGGAAGAAGACCGTGTGCCCGTGCTGCACGCCGTAGCCGAAGACGTTGGTCACCGTGATGCCGGTGATGCCCAGGCCGTCCAGGGCCTCCTGCAGAGCGGAGAACTTGTTGGGATTGGTCAGGATCGTGACCTTGGTGATCTTGGCGCCGGGGGTCTCGAGGTGCTCGACCGGCACAGCCTTCTCAACCGGCACAGCCTGACTGGCCGGCGCGGCGGAGATGGGCGCCGGGGAGAAGCCGCTCTCCACGGTCTCGGCGGCCAGCGCAAAGTCGGGGTAGGCGACGTTGCCGTGCTCGCCGATGTCCAGGCCCTGGATCTCCTCCTCCGGGGAGACGCGGATGCCGATGGTCTTCTTGAGCACGAGCCAGACCAGGCCCGAGGAAAGGAAGCTGAACGCGCCGATGACCACAACGCCCAGAAGCTGGATGCCCAGCGGCCCGAAGCCGCCGCCGAAGAACAGGCCGTCCACCGTGGACAGGGAGGTCACGCCCGCCTGGGAGAAGAGGCCCACGCAGATCGTCCCGAACACGCCGCAGCAGAGGTGCACGGCCGTGGCGCCGACGGGGTCGTCGATGTGGATGCGGTCAAAGAACTGCACCGCGAACACCACCAGGATGCCGGAGAGCGCGCCGATGAGCAGCGAGGACTCGACGGAAACGTAGGCGCAGCTTCCCGTGATGCCGACAAGGCCCGCCAGGCAGCCGTTGACCGTCATGCCCAGGTCCGGCTTCTTGAGCAGCAGCCACGAGGTGGCCGTGGAGGTCACGACCGCGGCGATGGCGGCGGTGTTGGTCGTCATCAGGATGTGTACGACGTCCGAGGGGTTCTGGAAGCTCATGGTGGAGCCGGGGTTGAAGCCGAACCAGCCCAGCCACAGGACGAACAGGCCGATGACCGCAAGGGACATGCTGTGGCCGGGGATGGCGCGCGGCTTGCCGTCCTTGCCGTATTTGCCGATGCGCGGGCCGAGGAGCATGGCGCCCGCCAGCGCGGACCAGCCGCCCAGGGAGTGGACCACCGCGTCGCCCGCGAAGTCCCGGAACCCGAGGTCCGCCAGCCAGCCGCCGCCCCAGACCCAGTGGCCGACGATGGGATAGATCACCAGCGTCAGGACAAAGGAGAACAGGATGAAGGTGATGTACTTCACGCGCTCCGCCACGGAACCGGAGACGATCGTCGCCGCCGTGCCGCAGAACACGAGCTGGAAGAAGAACTTGCCCCAGAAGGGAACGGACGAGGTCAGCGTGTTGTCATAGAAGGAGAGATCCTGCGAGCCCAGGATGAAGAGATGCTCCGTCCCGATGAAGGGATTGTCACCGCCGAACATCAGGCCCCAGCCGAGCAGCAGAAAGCCCAGGGACGAAACCGCAAAGACGATGAAGTTCTTGGAGAGGATGTTGACTGTGTTCTTGGACCGGGCAAAGCCCGCTTCCACGCTGGCAAAGCCCAGGTTCATGAAGAAGACGAGTATCGCGGCGAGGAACACCCATAAGGTGTCGATCAAGGAAAATTCCACTTGCCATGCCTCCTCTTTTTCGGTTCAAGGGAAAAAGAAAAAGAGGACAGCGGCGTTTCCCGGGAACGCCGTTGTCCTCTTGATGGGAATATCATACCATGGATTTTCCCGCTGTCAAGAGAGAAGGCCAAATTTTTTACATTTCTATGAACAGGGCCCGTCCTCTTCATCGACGCGGAAGGCGAACACGGGCTCCAGCGCCACGGCCGTGCCGGTATGGGGGTCGAACTCCATGCGCATCACGTCGCGCATATACTCGTTCCAGCGGGCGACGACCGGGCTCTCCGCCTGCACCCTGGCGGCGTAGGCCGCGCCGCGCTCGCACTCGTAGTAGCCGAAGAGCTCGTCGCCGCAGCACCAGATCGTGTAGTTCCGGATGCCGGCCTGCCGCAGCGTTTCGGCCATCTCCGGCCAGAGGGCGTCGTGCCGGCGGATGTATTCCGCCTTCTTTCCAGGCAGAAGGGTCGCCTTCCAGGTGCACTTTTCCATGCAGTTTCTCCTCCTTGCGGATTTCTGTGCCCTCAGTATACAGGGAATTTTCCGGATTTACAAGGGCCGCGCGATGCGGTATCCTTAAGGGAAAGGGGGGAAGCGGCGTGGAGATCATCTGGGACTTTGACGGGACGCTGTTCGACACCTATCCGCTCATGGCGCGCTGCTTGCAGCGCGCGCTGGCGGACGCGGGACAAGAGGCCGGCTGCGAGGAGATCCGCGCGCAGATGGCCGTGAGCCTTGCGCAGGCCTTCCAGCACTTCGGCGCAGAGGAGGCGACGATCGCCCGCTACCGGCAGTACATCCAGGAGGCCGGGCCGCAGGGCGTCGCGCCCTATCCCGGCGCGGCGGAGGCCCTGGCGCGCGTCCAGCAGGCGGGCGGCCACAACCACATCTTCACGCACCGCGGGTCCTCCACCCGCTGGTACCTGCGGGAACACGGCCTGCTGGACCGGTTTTCCCTCCTGGTCACCAGCGAGGACGGCCTTCCCCGCAAGCCCGCGCCGGATGGCATCCTGCGGATTTTGCAGCGGAGCGGGGCGCCGCGGGAGGCGTTCGCCATGGTCGGCGACCGGGAGATCGACGTGCTCGCCGCGCACAACGCGGGCATTCTCGCCTGCCGCTTTGCGCCGGAGGAGCCGGACGTCTCTACGGAGGCGGAAATCGTCCTGACGGATCTGCGCGACATTTTGAAGGGAATCGAGGAGGAGAGGACAAAATGAAGGAAATCTTGGAACGCGTGAGCGTGCGCAAATATGAAGCGCGCCCGGTGGAGCGGGAGAAGCTGGAGGCGCTCCTGCGCGCGGCGATGGCCGCGCCCTCGGCCGGAAACCAGCAGCCCTGGGAGTTCGCAGTCGTGCAGGACCGCGCGCTGCTGGACCGCCTGGCGGGGGCGAGCCCGTACGCCAAGCCCCTGCTCGCCGCGCCGGCGGGCATCGCGGTGCTCAGCCGCACGCAGGGCCTGCGCTTCCCGGAGTATTGGCAGCAGGACCTGGGCGCGTGCACGCAGAACCTCCTGCTGGAGGCGGAGCACCAGGGCCTTGGCGCGGTGTGGATGGGCATCGCCCCGCTGGAGGAGCGGATGCGCGCCGTGGCGGAGATCCTGGGCCTGAGGGAGGGCCTGCAGGCCTTTGCGCTGGTGGCCGTGGGCTATCCGGCGGAAAAGGCGGCGCCGCACGACCGCTTTGACCCCAGCCGCGTGCAGTGGCGGTAAAGCGCCTCCTCGCCGCGCTGTGGGTCCCGGCGCTGCTGGCGCTGCTCTCGGGCTGCGCGGCGGCGGGGACGCTCCTGCGCGCGGCGTGGGACGAGATCCAGAGCGGCGGGATCGAGGGCGTGGGCTTCCAGGAGGACGGCTCCTACGTGAGCTACGAGGGGTACCTCTACAACGAGGCCGCGGACGCATTCTTCGCCGCCCTGGACGTCCGGGACGCGGAAGGGCTCCGCGGCCAGTTTGCGCCCCGCGTGCAGGCGGAGGACGCGGACCTGGAGGAACAGATCGAGGCGCTGTTCGCCCTCTATCCCGGGCCGACGCAGGAGAACGGCCGCGACGGCATGCAGGTGCACGGCGCCTATCGGGACCACGAGGGGAAGGAGCGCGCGGTGGTGGATTCCACCTTCCCCGTCGTGTCGGAGGGGGAGATCTTCTTCTGCTTTTTGCAGCTGTGCTACCAGGATGACTTCGACGCGGACAATGTGGGCCTGCTGGAGGTGGATTTCTTCACCAAGGAGGAATACTGCGCGCTGGGCCTCGACCTGGGCGTGGATTGGCCCGAGGACCAGGGACTGAACGTGTGCGCCGGTTCCCCGCTGGAGGGCGAGGTGCGCGTCATCGGCGGCTATCCCTATCTCTACGAGGCGCAGGTCCCGCCCCTGGACGAGGCCGAGGTGCAGGCCTTCCTCCAAGCGCGCGGCGGGGACTGGACCGCGTTCCGGGAGCGCTTCGGCGAGCCGTGCGCGGGCGAGGGCCGCGCCTTCTACGACCTGCCCCAGGAAGAAGGAGAGCCGCGCTGGCTGAGCCTCCTGCTCGACGGGGACGAGATCCTCTCGGCAAGGGTGGTGGACGACCTGCACGTCGCGGCCGTCCGCACGCTCTGGGAGGCGGAATAACGCGCAGCGCGCGCAGGGCCTTTGCGGGACCCTGCGCGCGCTGCGCGTCTTTGGGGGAGGAATCAGTACATGCCGTTCTGCGACATGTAGTCGTAGAGCTTCTTGCCGTGCTCCTGCTCTTCCTTCTGGATGTGGTTGAGCGCGTCGCGCATGCCGGCGTCCTTGAACTCGAAGATGCCCGTGTTGTAGACGGAGGAGACGTGCTTTTCCGTCGCGAGCAGGTCCTGGCAGAGGTAGGCGTCCTGCTGCTTTCCCTGCGGGGAGATGGCGCTGGCGGGCGCGGAGGCCGGCGGCTGGAAGGGCTGCTTCTGCCCGCCGCCCATGGCGGGGACCGTTCCCTTTTCCATCTGCTCGAGGGTACTCAGGTGCTGCTGCTCCGCGCTGGAGATCGTGCGCAGGAGCTGGGAGAGCTTGGGGTCGTTCGCCCGCTCGGCGTACTGGTTGTACTTTTCGATGCAGACCTGTTCCTGGGTCTTCAGGTCCTGGAGGAGCATGGTTTCCTTTTGCGTCAGGATCATAAAAAAATCACCTCGCCGCTATCTTGCGCGGCGGGGCGATTTTTCATGCGGGAAACGCGGTCTCCAATCCAAACCGCAAAATGAAATTGTGTTTTCGTTCAGCTCCATCTCCATCTTTATTTCTTCAACCAATACGCTTTCGGTACTCCATGTATGATTTTCCACCGAGTCAGTACGCTGAAATCCCAGTTTTTCATAGTGGTGTATCGCATCAGTAAGCGGGCTTGCCGTCCATAAAATAAGTTTCTTATACCCGGCAGACTTCGCTTTTTCCATGAAGGCGTTCATCAGAGCAGTCCCGACTCCATAGCGACGATAGTCCATTTCTACCGCATAAAGGCGTAACTGACCGATTCTTCCCGGTCGTTTTTGTCCTTCTTGGCAAAGTCCAGCGCAATCTTTACCGCATAATCTGTAAAACTCGGTCCCCAAGAATACTCTGTCGAATAGAGCCTCCTGTGAAGATCGGCAACATACTGTTCCTCTCCTGGTCTATAGGGTCTTACGATATACTCCATTATGACTTCTTCCTCAGAAATTATCGTTTGTCTATCTCAAATTCTATATCCCACCGCCAATAATGCAAATCAAAAAACACCGGAATCATACAGCCAAGAGCAGGAAGGATTCTCCTCCCTGCTCTTGGCTGTTCCATTTATTTTTGCTTACCTCAATAGCGGTTGTCGTAGATGCGCGTGGACTTCTTCTCGGAGCGGGGAAGCTCGCCGATGGACACGGCCTTGGGCACGATCTGGATGCCGATCTTGGCCTTGCAGTGGTCGCGCACGGCGTTTTCCAGGTGGCGGCGCGCGTCGTCCGTCAGATTCGCCTCAAAGAAGATGGTCATGATGTCCCGGCCGTTGAGGTGGTCGATCATCACCTGGTACTCGCTGGAGGTGCCCTCCACCTCGCGGAGCATCTCCTCGATCTGCGCGGGGAAGATGTTGACGCCCTTGACCTTGACCATGTCGTCCGTGCGGCCCAAAATCGTGTCGATGCGCGGATAGGGGCAGCCGCAGGGGCAGGAGCCGGTGAGGATGCGGCTCAGGTCGTGCGTGCGGTAGCGGATCAGGGGCGCGCCCTGCTTGCGCAGGGTGGTGATGACCAGCTCGCCCATGGTGCCGTCGGGCACGTTCTCGCCGGTCTTGGGGTCGATGACCTCGCAGTAGACGTAGTCGTCCCAGTAGTGCATGCCGTCCTCATAGTCGCAGGAGATGGCGATGCCCGGGCCGTAGATCTCCGTTAGGCCATAGATGTCGTAGAGCTGCACGCCAAGCTCACCCGCGATGCGGCGGCGCATCTTTTCGCCCCAGCGCTCGGAGCCGATGACGCCCTTCTTCAGGTGGATCTGGTCCTTGATGCCGCGGCGCTCGATCTCCTCGGCCAGCAGCAGCGCGTAGGAGGAGGTCGCGCACAGCACCGTGGACTTCAGGTCCACCATCATGCGCAGCTGCTTTTCCGTGTTGCCGGGGCCCATGGGGATGACCATGGCGCCCAGGCGCTCCGCGCCGTTCTGAAAGCCGATGCCCGCGGTCCACAGGCCGTAGCCCGGCGTGACCTGGATGCGGTCCAGGTTCGTGATGCCCGCGACGCGGTAGCAGCGCTCGAACATGATCGCCCAATCCGTCACGTCCTGGGCGGTGTAGGGGATGATGACGGGCGTGCCCGTCGTGCCGGAGGAGGAGTGGATGCGCACGACCTGCTCGTCCGGCACGGCCTGCAGCCCGAGGGGATAGGCCCCGCGCAGGTCGCCCTTGTCCGTAAAGGGCAGCTTGCGGAAGTCCTCCTCGGTGCGGATGTCGTCCGCGTTTATGCCCGCAAAGCGCTGGGCGTAGAACGCGCCGCCCTCCATCGCGTGGCGAATGCTCGCCCGGATCTTTTCCAGCATCTCGTTAGTCATGGTCCGTCTCTCCCTTCTCGTCTGCCTTTTTCTGCGCCTGCGCGCCCAGGCGCAGGGCGGCAAGGTTCATCTCCACGAACTGCGGCCGCACGCTGGCGCGCAGCGCCTGCTCCATGTCCGCCGGCGCGATGCCCAGCGCCGGCAGCGCCGCGCCCAGCAGCGCCACGTTCAGCGCCCGCGGGGAGCCGACCGCCGCGCAGATCGCCTCGCCATCCACCAGGATGAGGTGGGGAACGTTCTTTTGCAGGTATTCGATCATCTCGCTGCCGTCGTAGGACGAGCCCGTCAGCGACGCCGTCACCGGGCGCACGGCCTTTGTGCAGACGATGGCCGTGCCCTCGGCCTTGAGATACGGCAGGCAGCGCACCGCCTCCGCCGGCTCAAAGCCGATCAGCACGTCCGCCTGGCCCAGGGGCACCAGCGGGGAGAGCACGACGTCCCCCGTGCGCACGTGGCTGACCACGCAGCCGCCGCGCTGCGCCATGCCGATGGTCTCGGCCGTGCGCACCTGCCGCCCGGCGGTGCGCCCCGCCTGGGCGATGAGTTTGGAGGCCAGGACCGTTCCCTGGCCGCCGACGCCCGCCAAAATGCAGTTCATATTCGCACCCTCCTTTTACGCGTTCTCCGCGCGGATCGCGCCCGCGGGGCAGACCTGGCTGCACAGGCCGCAGCCCGTGCACAGGCCGGGTTCGATCCGCGCCTTGCCGCCGTCCATGATCAGCGCCGGGCAGCCCAGCTCCCGGATGCAGCGCTTGCAGCCGACGCAGGCCGCCGCGTCCACGCGCAGGGCCGGCTTGGGCTTTGTCACCGCGATGCACGGCGACTCGAAGATCACCGCGGAGACGCCGTGGAAATCCGCGGCCTCGCGCACGGCGGAGACCGCCTGCGCCAGGTTGAGCGGGTCCGCCTTCTTCACGCACTCTACGCCCACGGCGCGCAGCACCTTCTCGATGCTGACCTTCTGGCTCACCTCGCCCATCATGGTCTTGCCCGTGCCGGGGTGGGGCTGGTGGCCGGTCATGGCGGTGGTGGAGTTGTCCAGCACGATCAGCACGATGTCGTGCTCGTTGTAGACCGCGTTGATGACGCCGGGAATCCCCGTGTGGAAGAAGGTCGAATCCCCGATGAAGGCGAAGTTCACGGCGTCCGGCTCCACGCGGTGCAGGCCCTGGGCGATGGTCACGCCCGCGCCCATGCACAGGCAGGTGTCCACCATGTCCAGCGGCATGGCGTTGCCCAGCGTGTAACAGCCGATGTCCCCGGAGAAGACCGCCTTGCGCCCCTTCATCGCAACCTTGACCGCGTAGAAGGAGCCGCGGTGCGGGCAGCCCGCGCAGAGCACCGGCGGCCGCACGGGCAGCGGCGGCGGCGCCTCGCGCTGCGCGCCCTGCGGCAGGGGAACGCCGAGGTAGGCGGAGAGCGCCTTTTCCACGGATTCCACCGTGTTTTCGCCGGCGGTGGGCATGTCGCCCGTGCGCTTGCCCCGGACGACGGTCGGCAGGTGGTGCTTCCCGCACAGGTAGGTCAGGGCGCGCTCGAGCACCGGGTCCAGCTCCTCCACGCAGAGCACCTCGTCCACGCTCCGCAGGAAGGCGACCATCTTTTCCTCCGGCAGGGGGAAGGGCGTGCCCACCTTGAGGACGGGCGCCTGCGCGCAGAGGAGCTCCAGCGCCTCGGACGTGTAGGCGTAGTTGATGCCGTGCGTCGCGATGCCCCGGCGGCCGGACCCGGCGTGGTCCACGAAGTTGAAGGGCGTGTTCCCCAGCGCATCGCCCAGCGCGGGGTTGCGCGCCTCGATCTTCTGGTGGTTCAAAAAGGACGTCCGCGGGAAGATGACCCAGCGCTGCGTGTCCTTGACAAAGCCCTGCGCGGGCTTGACGCGGCGCTCGTCCTGGACGCGGACCGTGGCGCAGCCGTGACAGACGCGCGTGGTCGACCGCAGGAGCACGGGCGTCTGAACCTTCTCGGAGAGGTCGAAGGCCGCGCCCACCATCGCATACGCCTCCTCCGGCGAGGAGGGGTCAAAGACCGGCAGCTTGGAGAACATGGCGAACGTGCGCGTGTCCTGCTCCGTCTGCGAGGAGATGGGGCCGGGATCGTCCGCCACCAGCACCACCATGCCGCCCTGAACGCCCACGTAGGCCAGGCTCATCAGCGGGTCCGAGGCCACGTTCAGGCCCACCTGCTTCATGGTGACCATCGCCCGCGCGCCGGCATAGGCCGCGCCGGCCGCCGCCTCCATGGCGGACTTTTCGTTGACCGACCATTCCACGTAGACCGAGCCGTCGTTGTACTTGGCCACCGTCTCCAGCACCTCGGTCGAGGGCGTGCCCGGATAGCCCGAAACAAAGCCCACGCCCGCGTCCAGCGCGCCCAGAGCGATGGCCTCGTTGCCCATGAGAAATTTTTCCGCCATTTTGTGTTCTTCCCTCCTGTTGTTTTGCTTGGTTCCTCTTTCGGAAAGAAAAAAATCTGCCCATGGTCGGAAAACCCGACGCAAGGACAGATTTTTGAATAAATCTGCGGTACCACCTTGATTGATTCCTTTTTGCAGTAAGGGAACCCCCTCTGGCATCCCATAACGCGGATGAAGCGTTGCAAGCTACTCGGGGAGAAGACGCGAAGCGCCGTCGCTGTGCCCCTTTGCCGCGCCCCTTCGCCGTACCCTTTCACCGCACCCTCGGAAGCCCATTTGTCTGCGCCGTATTCGCGGGGCTTGCACCGTCCCCCGCTCGCTGCGGAACCGTCCGCGCAGTTTTACCTCTTCCTCAAAGGTTTGAGGATAGTATACACCCCTGCCTGCCGCTTTGCAAGCCCCAATTTTTTTCGCTCGCGGGCATTGACATAGTGTGCAATACACAGTATAATGAAATAAACAATATCGTGCAGGAAGGAGGCTGCGTCTGTGGGACAGGAGGAATTGTTCGCCTCCATGGAGCAGGAGCTGCGGCGGGGGACGCTGGTGCTCTGTGTGCTCTGCCAGCTGGAATGGCCGATGTACGGCTACAGCCTGGTCGGGGCGCTCTCCAAGAAGGGGGTGCCGGTCGAGGCCAACACGCTCTACCCGCTGCTGCGGCGGCTGGAGGGGCAGGGGCTGCTCACGAGCGAGTGGGAGACGGGCGGCAGCAAGCCGCGCAAGTATTACCGGGTCACGCCCGAGGGGCGGGAGGTTTGCGCGCGCCTGAAGGCGGCCTGGCAGGCGACGGTGGAGAGCGTGCAGCGGGCGATGGAAACCGAGTGGGAGGGGAAGACGGATGAACAGGGAGAATGACCTCAGGGAGCGCTACATCTACGCCGCGACGCGCGGCCTTCCGCGGGCCAGCCGCGCGGACATCGAGCAGGAGCTGCGCACCCTCATCGACGACCTGCTGGAGGAGCGGTGCGCGGGCCGCGAACCCACGGAAAAGGACCTGCGCGTCGTGCTGACGGACCTGGGCACCCCGGCGGAGATCCGCGAAAAGTACAACCCGCGCCCGGCGCGCGGGCTGATCGGCCCGGACTACTACCCGCAGTATAAATGGGCGCTGGCCGTGGTGCTCGGCGCGCTGGCCTTCGGCGTCGTGCTGGCCCAGGTGCTGGAGGTTTTGACCGGGGAGCGGGCGCTGGGCGACCTGCCGCTGGGGCTGCTGGGGGGCATCGCCTCGGGCCTGGGGTGCGGGTTTACGGCGGTTACGCTGCTGTTCGCCTTCTTTGAGCGGCGGGGCGTCAAGCTCGAGCGCGCGGACGACACCATCGAGAACCTGCCGCCCGTGCCGCAGCACAGCGAGCTCATCCCCCGGTGGGAGAGCATCGCGGGCCTGGCCATGTGCGCGCTGATGCTGCTGGTGTTCCTCGCCTTTCCGCAGGTGATGTGCGCGGTGGTGGACATGGGAGCGCGCATGCAGCGGGTCACGGTCTTTGACGTCGACGCGCTGCGCGCCCAGTGGCTGTGGATCGCGCTGTTTGGCCTGGCGGGCATGGCGCGGGAGGTGTTCCACCTGGTCGAGGGGCGCTACACGATGCGCGTTCTGGCGGCGGACCTGGGCTGCGCGGTGGTCAGCGCGCTGCTGGCCTGCCTGATCTTCCTGGGCAAGGACCTGATGAACCCGACCTTCCTGCGGGTCATGGAGAACCTGGGGATGAACGACGTGGTGATGACCATCTTTGGAAACTTCCAGGTCTTCCTGCTGGGGGTCATCCTGTTCGCCCTGGCGCTGGACGCCGTGGACAGCGCGGTCAAGGTCCTGCGCGTCTACCGCAACAGGAGCTAAAATCTCCAAAAAGAGCGAGAGCTTCCGAAAAAACCGGAAGCCCTCGCTCGTTTTTCGAAGCTCTACTGGATGCAGGCGAGCAGCTTTTCCATGTTCGCGGCGATTCCGCCCTCGCGGAAGACCGACGAGGTGCCCGCGACGAACAGGTCCGCGCCCGCCTGGCGCATCCTGACCGCGTTCTCGAAGGAGACGTTGCCGTCCACCTCGATGCGCACCTGCGGATACCCCGCGCTGTCCAGCATGGCGCGCAGCCGCGCGATCTTGGGGAGCGTCGCCGGGACGAGCTTCTGGCCCGCAAAGCCGGGGTTCACCGTCATGAGCAGGACCATGTCCAGGTCCGGCAGAACGTCCTCGATGGCGCACAGGGGCGTCGCGGGGTTCAGGGCCACCGCGGCCTTTGCGCCCGCGGCGCGGATGGCGGAGAGCGCCCGCTGCAGGTGCACGGTGGATTCCTGGTGCACGGAGACCACGTCCCCGGGCCGCAGGTCGAACAGGTGCAGGTGCCGCTCCGGATTCTTCACCATCAGGTGGATGTCCGCCGGGACGGCGCTGACCTTGCGCACGGCGCGGATCACGTCCGGCCCGAGCATGAAGTTCGGCACAAAGTCGCCGTCCATGACGTCGTAGTGGAAGAACTGCGCGCCCGCCTGCTCCAGGGCAACGGCGTCCGCGCCCAGGTTCAGCGCGTCCGCGCACATCATCGAAGGGGAAATCCCCGGCACGATCTTGCTCATCTGACCAATCGCTCCTTCTGCAAAAGCATTCCCCTTGAGTATACGCGCCCGCGGGGGGAAACGCAAGACGCAAGCGCCTCAGGCGCCCAGGGCCTGGAGCGCCTGCAGCGTCGCGTCCAGGTTCTCCCTGTGCCAGCTGGAGACACTGAGCAGACCCTCACTGTAGAAGCTCAGCATGCCCGCGGTGCGCAGGTCGCTCAGCTCCTTCTGCTGCGCGGTGAGGGTGACGGCGCCCTCACCCGTCTCGATGGCGATGCGGTAGTTCAGAAGGTCCTCCGACACGGTGACGCGGCGGATCTCGTCGTAGGGCAGGCGCAGCGAGACCTCCCGGCGGATGCCCGCCGTCAGCGCGCTGAAGGGGAGCAGCACCAGCTCCCGGCGGCAGAGCTGCAGCGCGTAGAACTCCATGCTGAAGAACTGCGCCAGGCGCGCGCTCAGGTTTTCCGGCGCGTATTTCACGACGATGCCGCGGTCCTCGATCGGATCGAAGCCCGCTTCCCGAAGAATCTCCAGGATTTTTCTTTCCGTGGCCATGAAAGAGCCTCCTTGCGGATGAATTTCGGGACCAGTATAGAAAAAAACCGCGCTGGGCGCAAGGAAATGTTTCGTGAACAGACTTTGTTCCTTGCGCGCAGCGCGGTTTTTAGTCGATGCGGGCAGCCCCGCCCGGGATGGCGGCGGAGAGCTGCGCGTCCGGCACGTCGCGGTCCATGTAGACCTCGAAGAATTCGCCCGGGAACTGCACGTCCGTCACCCCGTCCAGCGCGCAGAGCGCCTCCCGAATGCGCGCCTGCGCCGGAGCGTCCGGAGCGTCCGGAGCGCCCGACGCGGCGGGATAGACGGCCTTGTAGTCCAGGCGCTCGATGCGGAAGAGAACCGGGCGCGTGCCGTCCGAGCAGCAGGCGATCATCGTGTTCTCCTCGCGCATCCAGCCGCGCATGAGGGAGCCGCCCTGCAGGCCCGCGTAGATGTAGCGGGAGATGGCGTCCCAGGCCTCCGAGCAGTGCGGAACCTCGCCGCCGGCGGTCCCGTCCGCCGTTTGGGCGGTCTGGCAGAGCGTGTGCAGGCCCCCATGCCAGAAGTCGTCCGCCGCGCCATAGCGCGCAAAGAGGAAGGTATCGCCCACATGGTAACAGGGGCAGGGGCCGGCGTTCGGATCTGCGCAGTAGGCGGCCTGCAGTTCCGGATAGACCTTTTTGTCGATTACGGTGAGACGAACCTTGTGCTGCATGATGAAAACCCTCCCAATCCTTGGAACCGCCCCCCGCGCGCGGGGCTCACTTTTCCGCGCGGGAGAGGAAGGCACGGGTGCGCTCCTGCTTGGGCGCGGTGAAGATCTCCTCCGGGGCGCCCTCCTCCAGGATGGCGCCGGCGTCCATGAAGGCCACGCGGCTGGCCACGTTCCGCGCAAAGCCCATCTCGTGGGTCACGACGATCATGGTCATCTTCTCGCGGGCGAGGTCGCGCATGACCTCGAGCACCTCGCCCGTCAGCTCCGGGTCCAGCGCCGAGGTCGGCTCGTCAAAGAGCAGGATCTCCGGGTTCATCATCAGCGCGCGGGCGATGGCCACGCGCTGCTTCTGCCCGCCGGAGAGGCGGCCCGGCATCTCGTCCGCGCGGTCGGCAAGGCCCACCTTGCCCAGCAGCTCCATGGCCTGGGCGCGCAGATCCGGCCCCTTGCGGCCCTTGACCAGGCGCGGCGCGATCTCCAGGTTCTTGACCACGGACAGGTGCGGGTAGAGGTTGAAGTGCTGAAAGACCATCCCCATGCGCAGGATGATGGCCTTGCGCGCCGCGGCGGAAGCGTAGACGCCGTCCCGGCAGAGGTCCTGGCCGTCGATGCGGATCGAGCCGCCGGTGACCTCCTCCAGGCCGATCAGGCACCGCAGCAGCGTGCTCTTGCCCGAGCCCGAGGAGCCGATCACCGCCACGACGTCCCCCTTTTCCACGCGGAAGCTCACGTCGCGCAGCACCTCGAGGGCGCCGAAGCTCTTGCGCAGGTTCGTTACTTCGATCATGGACATGGCGCGTCCCTCCTCATTCGTAGTTCGTCTTGCGCTCGGCAAACTTGAACAGCACCGTCACGACAAAGGTGATGAGCAGATAGATGAAGGCCGCGACGATGAAGGGCGTCGTGGTGAAGTCGCGGGTGACGATGCCCTTTGCATAGTGCAGGAGCTCCGGCAGCGCGATGGAGGCGACGAGCGCCGTGTCCTTGACCAAGGTGATGGCCTCGTTGCCGATGGAGGGCAGGGTCACGCGGATCATCTGCGGAATGATGATGCGCGTCATGGTCTGGAAGGACGTAAGGCCCAGGACGTGCGAGACCTCGTACTGCCCCCGGTCGATGGAGAGCAGTCCCCCGCGGAAGATCTCCGCAAAGTAGGCCGCATAGTTCAGCGTGAACGACAGCGCCGCCGCCGCAAAGCTGCTCAGCCGCAGGTACTGCCCGATGCCCGGCAGGAAGGGCAGGCCGTAATAGAAAAAGAAGAGCTGCAGCATCAGCGGCGTGCCGCGCATGACGAAGATGTAGGCCTCCGCCAGCCACTTGACGGGCTTAAAGCGGCAGTTCGCGCAGAGCGTGATGAGAAAGCCCAGCGGCAGCGAGAGCGGAAACACCAGCGCAAACAGCGCCAGCGTCACCCCCGCGCCGCGCAGCAGCGCCGGCACGATGCGCACGATGTAGCTCAGGTCCATGGTCCTTCCTCCTTGTTTCCGCCAAAGAAGGGGCGAACGGCCGCGCAGCCGTTCGCCCCGCAGAGCGCGGATTGTCTTCCCTTGCGGTTACGGCTTGACGACGATGTCCTTGCCGAACCACTTTTCGGAGATCTCGGCCGCGGTGCCGTCCTCGATCATCTCGTCGAAGACCTTCTGCACGGCCTCGCGCAGCTCGTCGTTGCCCTTCTTAAAGCCGATGCCGTACTCCTCCTCCGCAAAGGAGTCGTCCAGAACCGTGTACACGCCGGGGTTCTGCGTCTCGTAGTAGCGCGCGACGACCTCGTCCAGCAGCACCGCGTCCACGCGGCCGATGCTCAGGTCCGTCAGCGCCGTGACGTTGTCCGCGTACTTCTGCTGCGTCACCTGGGACGCGATCTCGTTCTTCTCCAGGGCGCTCACCGCGGAGGAGCCGTCCTGCAGGCCGACGGTCTTGCCCGCCAGCGACGGGATGTCCACGATGTCCGACCCCGCCAGGACGATGATCACCTGGCGGTTGGCCAGGTACGGGCGGCTGAAGTCGATCTCCGCCTCGCGCTCCGGCGTGATGCTCAGGCCGTTCCACAGGCAGTCCACGCTGCCGGAGTTCAGCTCCATGACGTTGGCCGTCCAGTCGATGGGCTTGAGTTCGATCTCCATGCCCAGGCGCGAGGCCACTTCCTTGGCCAGGTCCACGTCAAAGCCCACGATGTTGCTCTCGTCGTCGCGGAAGCCCATGGGCGGGAAGCTGTCGTCCAGGCCGACGACCAGGGTGTCCTTTTCCGTCGCGGCCGGGGTGGACGAGCAGGCCGCGCACAGCGCCGCGACCAGCAGGCACAGCGCCAGCGCAAGGATGCGCTTTCCGTTTCTCATTTGTGTTCTCCTCCTCAAGCGTCTTGCCCGCGTTGGGGCACGGGAACATTATACACTTTGGCCTGCTAAATTACTAGTGCAATATCGCACGAAATTTTCACTTTCTTTTTTTGGCAGGGCCGCCGCGCACGACCTCCCGGCGGTAGAGGAAGAGCATCGCAAGGCAGGGCAGGGCCAGCAGCAGGTTGAACCCATCCGCAAAGCGCCAGACCGCTGTGAGCGGGAACAGGCAGCCCAGGAACGCAACCGCCAAAAAGGCCGCGGTATAGAGCGCCTCCGCCAGGCGGCCGGAGCGCAGAAAGCGCGCGCACTGCAGGCCGTAAAACCACCACACCGGCAGCGTCGAGAGCGCGAAAAACGCCAGCATCCCGCACAGCAGCGCGCCGCCGGCCGGCCCCATCGCCGCGCGGAAGGCCGAGAGCGCCACCTCCACCGCGCTGCCCGAGAGCGGCACGCCCGTTGCCAGGACCAGCAGCGCCGTCAGCACGCAGAGGAAGGTCGAAAACAGCACCTCGCACGCGCCCAGCGCGCCCTGGACCCGCGCTTCTGCGCGCGACTGGCCGTGCGCAAAGGCCGAGGTGCCCATGCCCGCCTCGCACAGGAAGAGCCCCCGCGCGATCCCCAGCGCGAACAGCTCCGGGCGGAAGGGGAGTGCGCCCTGGAAAATCGAGAGCAGCGCCCCGGGCAGCGCCGGCCGCAGCCGCCACAGCGCCAGGGCGCAGGCGCCGACGTACAGCGCGCCCGCCGCCGGGAGGCAGAGCGAGGCCGCCCGGCCGATCCGCCCGATCCCGCCCCGCACCAGCGGCAGCAGCACGGCCAGCACCCCGAATCCTACGGCCAGGCGCGGAAGGTGCGCCCCGCGCGCCAGCGCCTCGGAGAGCACCTGCACCTGCGCAAGGTTCCCCATGCCCAGCAGCGCCACCGGCAGCAGGAGCAGCGCATAGGCCCTGGCCAGGCACGGCGCGCGTTCCTGCAGCGCGGCCAGCGGCCCCGCAAGGCCGCTCTGCCGGTGCCGCATGGTGACGAAGATCTCCGCGTACTTGAGCGCGCAGCCCGTCAGCGTCCCCACCAGCAGGGGGAGGAGCACGCCCGGCCCGCCCTCGGCCAGCGCGGAGATCGCCGCCAGCACCGTCCCCACGCCCAGCGTCCCGCACAGGGCGGAGGAGAGCGCCGCCGCCGGGGACAGCGCGCCCGGCGCCTGCGCCGCGCCCCGGGCGAACGCCTCCCGGAGCGGAACGCCCCGCAGCTTTCCCGTGAAGTACGCGCCGAAGAGAAAGATCCCCAGCGCAACGACGAACCGCAGCACCTCCACGCAAAAATCCCCCCTCGCGCAAGGCTATGCGCAAGGGGGGAGGAAAAGAAGGAAATCCGGGCGCGCGCGTCAGTCCCTGGCGCGGCGGAGCCCCAGGGGGAGGAGCACCGAGAAGGTGATGACCCCGGAGGCGTACTTGTTGGCGATGCGCCCCTTGTGGCGCGTCACGATCGCCTTGGCCGTGGACAGGCCGATGCCGTATCCGCCCGTCTCCCGCGCGCGGGAGGAGTCGGCGCGGTAGAAGCGGTCGAAGTACTTCGGCAGGTCCGCCGGGTTCAGGCCCTGGCACGGGTTGGACACGGAAAGGAGCGCGCTCCGCCCGCGCAGGGCGAGGGAGACGCGCACCTCCCCGCCCGCGTCGCAGTACTTGACCGCGTTGTCCAGCAGGATCGTCAGCAGGCGGAAGAGGTTGTCCTGCACGCCGCGCATCCGCACGCCCGGCGCGACGTCGGAGGCGAGGACCTTGCCGTCCGCCTCGGCCAGGGGCTGGAAGGCGTCCACGTTCGCCTGCACGATCTCGCTCAGGTTGAGGGTCTCCATGGCCGCGGGCTTGACGCTTTCCTCCGTGCGCGCCAGCTCCACCAGGTTGTGGATCAGGCGGTTCAGGCGCGCGACCTGCGCGTTTGCGCTCTCGAGCCAGGGGCTCTCCTGCGCGCCGTCCGAGAGCAGGCCCAGGTCCGCCGAGAGGATGGCCAGGGGCGTCTTGAGCTCGTGCGAGGCGTCCGTGACGAAGCGGCGCTGGCGCTCCAGGTTCTCCACAAACGGGCGGATGGCCACGCGCGAGGAGAAGAGCAGGATCACAAACACGATCAGCGCCCCGGCCAGGGACACCAGGAGCGTCACCCGCAGCATGTTGAGCGAGGCCTGCACCTGCAGAAAGCAGTCCAGCACGATGACCGTGCTCCCGCCGCCCTCGTCCGCGAACACGCCGAAGCGGTAGTAGTGGTCCACATATCCCTTTTCCGCCCCGGAGCGCAGCACCGCGTTCAGACTCTCGATCACGGTCTGGCGGTCCAGCGCGGCGATGTGCTCCGTGTCCACGGAGAGCACCTCCTGGTTTTCGGAAAGGCGCGCGATGAAATAGCGCGTCTCAAAGGGCGTCTCCTCGCGGACCTGAAAGTCAAAGCCCAGGGCCGGGTTCGGGGCGGAGTCGGGCAGGGGGAAGGCCCCGCCGTTCTCGTAGAGCAGGGCGATGGCGCGGTCCGCGCGGTTGGCCGAGAGGATGGCGTTCCCGGTGGCGATGGCCGCCACGAGGAAGGCCAGCGTCCCCAGGAGCGAGAGCATGGCGATGCCGAGGAACTTTCTGCGCAGCTTGCGGATCATGCGCCCTCCTCCAGCAGGTAGCCCTGGCCGCGGCGGGCGAGGATGTGCACGTTTGCGCCCACGGCCTCGAGCTTGCGCCGAAGATACGAAATGTAGGCCCAGACCACGTTGATCTCCGCCTCGCTGTCGTAGCCCCAGATGCGCTCCATGAACTCCTCCGTGGAGATGCAGCGCCCCTTGCGGCGGAGCAGCAGCTCCAGCATCTGGAACTCCTTGCTGCCCAGGCGCAGGGAGGAGGCGCCGCACCGCAGCTCAAAGGTCGAGCAGTCCAGGGCGATGTTTCCGCACGTCAGGACGCTGGGCGTGTAGGCCTGGCCGCGCCGCGTCAGCGCCCGCACCCGCGCCAGGAACTCCCCGTTGTGGAAGGGCTTGGGCAGGTAGTCGTCCGCGCCGCTGTTCAGGCCCGCGATCCGGTCCTCGACCTGGCTCTTGGCCGTCAGCAGGAGCACCGGGGTGGATACGTTTTCCGCCCGCAGCGCGCGCAGCACCTCGATGCCGTCCATCTTGGGCATCATGATGTCCAGCACCAGGCAGTCGTAGTTCTGCGCCAGGCCGTAGTGCAGGGCGTCCTGGCCGTCGTGGACCACGTCCACGGAAAAGTGCTCGCGGGTCAGCAGCGCCTCGAGCACGCGGGTCATTTCCGGCTCGTCGTCGGCAACCAATATGCGCATGGGGTTCCTCCTTTCCGAATTTCGTCAGCGCAGGGCCTCGATCAGGTTCCGAATCGTCTCCAGGCTCAGGTCCGTGGAGGTGATCTCGTCCGCGCACTTCTTGCGCTCCTGCACGATCAGCCGCTGGCCGGGCAGAAAGCGCAGCGGCAGGGACAGGATCATGTGGGAACTGCGGTATCCGTTCGGCTTGGGCGACTGGATGTAGTCCTTTTCCCGCAGAACGCGCGCGCCCGGGATCTCCCGCAGGAGGGCGGCCGTGCGGTAGATGTCCTGCTGAAACGGACAGATCAGCCGCACGCCCGCCGCGTCCTGCACGTCCCGCAGGGCGCTTGCAGCCGTCAGCGGCAGGCCGCGCTGCGCGAGCTTGCGCTGCATGCTCTCGGCCCGCTTGATCCGCGCCTGAAAGGAGGCCACCGGGTCGCGCTGGCCCAGGTGCGCCTGGTAGCGGCGGATCATGTGCAGGCAGGAGAGAAATTCCGAGATCGCGCCCTCCAGGAGGATCAGCGCGTCCCCGTAGAAGTCCTGTTCCGCGCTCGTGACATTCAGGGTAAAGGGGTCCATGGGGATGAAAGAATCCTCCTTTCGCGGTTTTTCGCGTCAAAGGCGCAGGGCGCAGGCCAGCGCGCCGTCCCCGCGCAGGGCGAAGAGCAGGTCGACGGACGCGGTGTCCGGCTTGAGCGTCACAAAGCTCGTGCCCGCGGCGTCCGTGGAAGCGTCGATGACCGCGCCCGTGGAGAAGCGGACCGTCGTGCGGCCGAGCTCCGCCCCCTGCGCGTCCAACAAAATGAGCGTCAGCTCCTCGCTGCGCGAAAGCTGCGCAAGGCGGAGCTCCCCGCCCTCCAAGGCGTGGTCCGCGCTCTGCCCCCCGCGCAGCACGCGGACCGCGCCCGACGACAGGGCATCGCCGCCGCCGTCCTGGAAGCGGGCCGTCAGGGAGATCTCCCCCTCGGGCTCCGGCGCAGCAGGGGCGGCGCAGCCAAAGAAGGGCAGGCACACAGCCGCCAGAAGAAGAACGAGCGCGCACCGCGCCAGGAACCGCATCGCGACACCTCCTTTGCAATCTGCAGGCGCGCACCGGTTCGATCCTCGGCCTGCAACCATTATGATAAGGGAGAAACTCAAAATCAACCTAAAACCGGAAAACAAACCGTGAACAAGTGCTGCGGCGAAACGAGCGAGCCTTTCCCCCTGCGTTTTAACTTCGTTTTAAGTCGCAGCGCTACAATCTCCCTATCTGAAGATAGGAGGAGGGGATTCCCCTGATCGAAATCGAGCACCTGACCAAGCGGTACGGAGCGCACACCGCAGTCTCCGACCTGAGCCTGCGCATCGGAAGCGGGCAGATCTACGGCTTCCTCGGGCCGAACGGCGCCGGAAAGTCCACCACCATGAACATCCTGACCGGGTGCCTCTCGGCCACGGAGGGCAGCGTGCGCATCGATGGATTCGACATCTTCGAGGAGCCCAAGAAGGCCAAGAAGCGGATCGGCTACCTGCCGGAGCAGCCGCCCCTCTACATGAACGAAAACCCGGTGGAGTACCTGCAGTTCGTGGGCGAGGCCAAGGGCCTGCGCGGCGCAGAGCTCAAGCGGCAGATCGGCGAGGTCCTGGAGCAGACGGGCGTGGCGCCCGTGCGCAACAAGCGCATCGCCGCGCTGTCCAAGGGATATAAGCAGCGCGTCGGCATCGCCCAGGCCCTGCTGGGCAGCCCGGAGGTCATCGTTCTGGACGAACCCACCGTGGGCCTGGACCCTTTGCAGATCATCGAGATCCGCACGCTCATCAAGGAGCTGGGCAAGACCCACACGGTCCTGTTCAGCTCCCACATCCTCTCAGAGGTGCAGAACCTCTGCGACCAGATCCTCATCATCGCAAAGGGAAAACTCGTCGCCTTTGACACGCCGGAAAACCTCGAGACCCGCCTGCGCGGCCAGAGCGAGATCCGCCTGACCACCGACGCCAGCCGCGAGGAGGCGGAAAAGATCCTCTCCGGGCTTGCGGACATCGGGCAGGCCGCGTATGCCCCGGGCGAAGGCGGACTGCTCCGCGTGCGCATCCAGACCGGCGCGCAGGACGTCTACGCCGCCTCCCGCCGCCTGTTCTTCGCCTTTGCGCAGGAGCAAAAGGCGCTGTGCGAGCTCGTGGTCAAGCGCGCCAGCCTGGAGGACGTCTTCCTGGAGCTGACGGAGAGCGCCGGCGAGCCGCCCGCGGAGGAAACCGGCCCGCAGAGCGCCCAGCCCGAGGAAAAAGAGGAGGCGAAGAACCCATGATGGCAGTCTTTCGGCACGAGCTGCGCAGCAGCTTCCACTCGATGACGGCCTATGTCTTTGCGGCGTTTCTGCTGGCCATGATCGGCGTGGGCGCCATGCTCTACAACATCGAGCTTGCGGTGAGCAACTTCGAATACGTGCTGAGCTTTGGCAGCCTGGCCTTTGTCGTCATCATCCCGATTTTGACTATGCGCTCCCTGGCCGAGGAGCGCCGGCAGAAGACGGACCAGCTCCTGTACTCCCTGCCGCTGTCCACCTTCCAGGTGATCCTGGGCAAGTACGCGGCGCTGCTGGTGCTGTACCTCGTGCCCCTGTGCGTCGTCGCGCTGTACCCGCTGATCTTCGCGCAGTTCGGGGAGGTGTACCTGCCCACGGCCTACGGGTCGCTTGCGGCCTTCTTCCTGCTGGGCGCAGCGCTGATCGCGGCGGGGCTCTTCCTCTCGTCGCTGACGGAGAACCAGGGCCTGGCCGCGGGGCTGGGCATCGCGGTGATCCTGTTCAACTACTTCAGCGTCTCGCTGTCGGAGTCGGTGTCCTCCACGGCCTTTGGCACGGTGATCGCCCTGTTCGTGCTCGCGGTGCTGCTGAGCCTGGTCGTCTGGCGGATGACGGGCAGTGCGAGCACGGCCTATGCGTTCTGCCTGGTGCTGTGCGTGGCGCTGGTGTTCCTGACGTACCTGGACAGCTCGATGTTCGACGACCTGCTGCCCACGCTGATGGCCTCGCTCTCGCTGTTTGAGCGCTTCACCCCCTTTGTCAACGGCATGTTCGACATGAGCGCGGTGGTCTTCTACCTGAGCGTGATCGTGTTTTTCCTGTTCCTGTCCGTGCAGTCGATGGAAAAGAGGAGGTATAACGGATGAATCCTCTGAAGAATTGGCTGGAGCAGCGCCGCAGCAAGCCTGAGACCCCGCAGGAGGCGGACAAGGCCGCGCCCCAGGCGCCGGGCAACGCCCTGCGCGGCGGCTCCTATTCCGTGGCGCTGACGGCCGTGGTGCTGGCGATCCTGATCGCGGCGAACTTCTTTGTCTCCGCCCTGCCCTCGTCGATGACGACCTATGACATCAGCGCCTCCAAGCTCTATTCCGTCACCAGCAACACCAAGGCGGTCGCCGGCGCGCTGGAGGAGGACGTCAACATCTATTGGATCGTCCAGTCCGGCGAGGAGGACGACGTGCTGGAAAACCTCCTCTCCCGCTACGCGGCGCTCTCCGACCACATCACGGTCGAAACGCGCAACCCGGACGAATACCCGACCTTTGCCGCGCAGTACACGGACGAGACGGTCGAGAACAACAGCCTGGTCGTCACCTGCGGGGAGCGCAGCCGCTACATCGCCTTTGACGAGATCTACGTCGAGGAGACGAGCGCGTACTCCTATTCCTACAGCACCTCCTTTGACGGGGAGGGGGCCATCACCTCGGCCATCGACTACGTCACCAGCGACGACCTGCCCAAGCTCTACCTGCTCGAGGGCCACGGCGAGGCCGAGCTGCCCGCCACCTTTGCCGAGCAGATCGAAAAGGAGAACATCGAAACCGAGTCCCTGTCGCTCCTGAACGTGGACGAAATCCCCGAGGACGCGGACGCCCTGTTGATCTATGCGCCCGCGAGCGACATCTCGGAGGAGGAGGCCGACCTGCTGGCCGCCTACGTCGAGGCGGGCGGGAAGCTGCTGGCCGTCGCCGGCCCGACCGAGGACGGCTTGCCCGAAAACCTCTACAGCCTGCTGTCCATCTACGGCGTCAGCGCGCAGGAGGGCATCGTCATCGAGGGCAACCGCGGCTACTACGCCTTCCAGTCGCCGTATGTGCTCCTGCCGGACATGGCCGACGCGGGCATCACCGCCTCGCTCATCGAGGAGAACTACATGCCCATCCTGCCCCTTGCCGCGGGGCTGACCTCGACCGGCGGCACCACGCAGGCCACGGTCACGGAGCTGCTGACCACCTCCGACGAGGCCTTCTCCAAGGTCGCGGGCTATGATTTGACCACCTACGAAAAGGAGGACGGCGACATCGACGGGCCGTTCGCCCTGGCGGTCCAGGTCGAAATCAACGACGGCGGGGAGATAATCTGGTTCTCCTCCTCCAGCTTCCTGGAGGACATGTACAACGCCTACTCCTCCGGCGCAAACGGGGACCTGGCCATGAACGCGCTCTCCGCCCTGATCGGCGAGCGGGAGGCCCTGTCCATCCGCAGCAAATCCCTCAACTACAATTTCCTGACCATCAGCGAGTCCACAGCGTCGCTGCTGAAGGCCGTGATGATCGGAATCTGCCCGCTCGGGTGCCTGGGCATCGGCATCCTGGTGGTCTTGAGAAGAAGGAGGAATCAGAATGCACCGGTCTAAGCGGCTGCTGATCCTGGTCGGTGTGCTCGCTGTGGTGTGCGCGGCGGCGTTTCTGGCCGCGCGCGTGCAGGAGCAGCAGGAGCAAGTCGAGGCGAGCGGGGAAACCGTCCTGGCCATCGACGCCGGGAACGTGGCCTCCCTCGCCTGGACGAGCGGCGAGGCGGAATACGCCTTCCACAAGGACGGAACCTGGATCTACGACGCGGACGAGGCGTTCCCCGTGAGCGCCGAGGCCCTGGAGGAACTGCTCGCGCCCTTCTCCTCCTTCAACGCGGCCTTTGTCATCCGCGACGTCACGGACTACGCGCAGTACGGCCTGGAGGAGCCGGAGTGCACCATCGAGATCGGCACGGCCGACGCCTCCTACACCATCGCGCTCGGCGACATGAGCGCCATGGACGACCAGCGCTACGTCTCCATCGGGGACGGCAACGTCTACCTGGCCGTGACCGACCCCATGGACGCCTTTGCGGTCGAGCTTTCGGACCTGATCGACAACGACGAGATCCCGCAGATGGACACCGTGACCGCGCTCTCCCTGACCGGCGCGGTCGAGGAGACCATCGCCTACGTCGAGGCGGGCGGCCCCTCCTACAGCGACGAGAACGTCTACTTCCTGCAGAGCGGGGAGGAGTCTCTGCCCCTGGACACGGACTTGGTCGAGGACTACCTCGGCGGGATCCGCGACCTCGTCCTGACCGACTACGCGACCTATAACGCCACGGAGATCGAACTGGCCTCCTTTGGCCTGAACGACCCGGCCCTCACTGTGACCGTGGAGTACGAGCAGCAGGCCGAAGCGGCGGAGGAGGGCGCGGAGCCCGAGACCACCGCCGGAACCCTCGCGCTGCACATCGGCCGCGTGGAGGAGGCGGAGGAGTCCGCCGAGGAGACGGATGCAGCCGCCGAGGAGACGGAGGAGAGCGCGGAGGACGCCCAGGACGGGGAGGAAACCGCGCAGGAGGACGTGCAGTACGCATACTACCTCCGCGTGGGCGATTCCCAGATCGTCTACAACCTCTCCGACGCGGACGGCGAGGCGCTGTTTGCCGGCTCCTATGACGACCTGCGCCACCGCCAGCTCTTCTGGGGCGACTTTGACGACGTGACGCAGGCCACAATCCTGCTGGACAACCAGACCTATACCCTCACCGCCCAGACCGCCGAAACCGCGGACGCTGCGGCTGCGGAGGAGCCGGCCGGGAGCGCGGAACCCACCGCCGCGGCCGCTGCCGAGGACGATGCGGAGATCACCTGGATCTGCAACGGGGAAACCGTGGACGTGACGGGCATCCGCGACAAGCTCGCCGCCCTGACCGCGGAGGCGTTCACGGAGGAGGCCCCCGCCGACCAGCTGGAGATCTCCCTGACGCTCGACCTCAACGACGAGGACGTCCCGCAGGTGCGCATTCAGCTCTACCGCTACGACGGCGCCAGCTGCCTTGCGGTGTTCGACGGGGAGCCGGCCGCCCTGGTCGCGCGCGAGGACGTCGTGGACCTGATGGAGGCGGTCCGCACCCTGCTGCTGGGGTAAACCGCGGACAAAAGGAGGCCCCCGCCGATCCCAACGGGATCGGCAGGGGCCCTGTCTTTTGGATTCGGGGTTAGAAGGGGAAGGTCTCCGGGTCGGAGCCCACGCGGGCGTTCTTGTTGAGGGCGAAGATGCGGTCCATGTCCGCGGCGCTGAGCTCGAAGTCGAAGACCTGCGCGTTGGACTCGATGCGCTCCCTGTGCACGGACTTGGGGATGCAGATGAAACCGCGCTGCAGCCCCCAGCGGAGGATGACCTGCGCCACGGTCTTGCCGTAGGAGGCGGCGATGGACAGCAGCTCCGGGTCCTCCAGGAGCTTGCCCGCGCCCAGCGGCGACCAGGGCTCAAAGGCGATGCCCTTGCCCGCGCAGAAGTCCGCCAGCTCCACCTGCGTCAGCTCCGGATGGCACTCCACCTGGTCGACCGCCGGCACGACCTCCGCCTCGCGGAGCACATCCTCGAGGTGGTGGATGTGGTAGTTGCTCACGCCGATGGACCGCGCCAGGCCCCGGCGGCGGAAGTCCTCCATCTTCTTCCAGGCGCGGAGATACCCCTGCTCCTCGCGCACGGGCCAGTGGATGAGGTAGAGGTCCACGTAGTCCGTGCCCAGGCGCTTCAGGCTCGCCTGCAGCGCGGCTTCTTCGTTGTGCGCGCGGATTTCGTCGTTCCAGAGCTTGGTGGTGATCCAGATCTCCTCGCGCGGGATGCCGCTGTCGTGGATGGCGCGGCCAACGGAGGCCTCGTTGCCGTAGACGGCGGCGGTATCGATGTGGCGGTAGCCCGCGTCCAGCGCATAGCGCACCGCGTTATAGGTCTCTTCCCCGTCCTTGGAGCGGAACACGCCAAGGCCGAAGATGGGCATTTCGCGCCCGTCGTTCAGGCGCTTTTTTGTCGTCAGGTTCATGGGTCAACCCTCCCTTTGCATTTGTGTTTGGAAAGAGCAATTCGCCGGCGCCGGCCGGAATTCCTGCCGGAAAAGGGGCATATCCATTATTAATGGAAGGAAATCCAAAAAATAGATATGATTTCAGAAGGAATTGCCGCGCGCGCAAAAAGCAGCCGGCGGAATTTTGAAACGAGTCCGGAGGAACCATTCCACCCCTCGGTCCGCCCGCGGTTTGCGATTTGCAGGGAAGATTTTTGTGATAGGTTGCCAAATCCCTTGTAAAAAAGACGGTTAAAATAAATAGAAATTCTGACATTTTTTCTTAACAAAGGGATTGTAAATGTAAAAAGAGGATGCTATAATAACTAAGACGAAAACGCACGGGCCGTCCGAAAACACCGTGGGCCCCCTGGCTTGTAAACGCGAAGGAGGGACGCGCTGTTCCCCCCCCGTCGGGCAGCGGGTGCGTGCAGGGGTTCAGAGGAACGGAGAAAGGCGCCTTGTGCGCGGCTCCGTTTGCTGTACCGCGAGGTCATATTCTTAGAACAGGAGGAGAAACAATGGCTGCAAAATCCGCACTGACGCCCGGAACGGCAAAGACTCTGAAGCACAATAAATGGGGCTCGGGCGAAATCAAGCGGCATCTGGCATTCCTGACGATGCTGCTCCCGGGCTTGGTTTTCCTGTTTTGCTTCAGCTACATGCCGATGCCCGCCCTGGTTCTGGCCTTTAAGCGCTACCAGCTGGCCACTCCGCCGGCCGACTACTGGATCCAGAACCGCTTCATCTACAGCTTGTTCATTGACAACGAGTGGGTCGGGTTCTCCAACTTCGAGTACATCTTCAACACCCCTGACGCTGCAATGGTGCTGCGCAATACCTTGGGATACAACATCGTCTTCATGGTGTTGGGTCTGATCCTGTCGGTCGCGCTGGCCATCATGGTCAACGAGCTGCGCAACCGCATCCTGGCCAAGGTGTACCACACCATCCTCTTCATGCCCTACTTCATCTCCTGGATCATCGTCGCTTACGTCGTCTACGCGTTCGTCAGCGCCAACGGCGTTTTCAACCAGTGGCTCAAGGCTCTGGGGCAGAACACCATCAACTTCTACTCCTCGGCGCAGTACTGGCCCTTCATCTTCGTATTCTGTAATATCTGGAAGTACACGGGCAACAACTCGATCATCTACCTGGCGACCCTGACGGGCTTTGACCAGGAGCTGTACGAGGCGGCGGCCATCGACGGCGCGAACAAGTGGAAGCAGATCACCAACATCACCATCCCGCTGCTCACGCCCACGATCGTGCTTCTGCAGATCCTGGCTGTCGGCCGTATCTTTAACGGCGACTTCGATATGTTCTACTCCCTCCCCAACGGCTCCGGTCCGTTGAAGAACGTGTCCACCACCCTGGACGTCTACGTCTACAACACGATGAAGTCGGGCGCCCAGCTCGGCCTTGCATCCGCGGCGGCTTTCTTCCAGTCGATCGTCGGCTTCGTTCTGGTTCTGACCACGAACCTGATCGTGCGCAAGGTCTCCCCCGATATGGCCATGTTCTAAGAAAGGAGGAGCAGATTCATGACTTCGCAGACGCACGCTACCCCAAAGGTCAAAATTGTCAAGAAAAACCGGGACATGAACGAGATCTCCAACGGCGCGAACACTGTACTGAACATCGTGTTCATCATCGCCGTGCTGGTCACGGTCATCCCGATCTGGGTCATCATCGTTGCTTCCTTCACGTCGGAGAAAGCGCTGACCACTTATGGCTACGGCTTCTGGCCGCAGGAGTGGTCGGTTGAGGCCTATAAGTTCCTGTTCTCCAAGGGCTCCATCATCGGCACGGCCTACAAGAACACCATCATCGCCACCGTCGTCGGCACGGTGCTGTGCGTGGCTTCCGTCGGCCTGTACGCCTACCCGATCTCCCGCGCGGACTTCCGCTGGCGCCGGGCGTTCACCTTCATCTCCTTCTTCACGCAGCTGTTCACGGCCGGTACCGTTGCCTTCTACGTGACCTGCCGCCAGATCCTGCACATCGGCAACTCCATCTGGGCGCTGTTCCTGCCGCTGTCCTTCAGCGCGTACTGGGTGCTCGTCATGCGCTCCTTCTACAAGTCCAACGTCCCGGATGCGGTCATCGAGTCGGCGCGCATCGACGGCGCGGGCGAGTGGAGAACGCTGATCCAGATCGTCCTGCCGCTGGCCGTTCCCGGCCTGGCCACGGTCGCCCTGTTCGCCGCCATCAGCATCTGGAACAACTTCTTCAACTGCATGCTGCTGGTTGACGAGGCCAAGTACTACAACCTGCAGTACACCATCTACCAGACCCTGAACAACATCCGCTTCCTGAGAGAGATGGCCTCGCAGGTCGGCGCGCTCGCATCCATGGTCGCGAACCTGCCCTCCGAGACCTTCCGTATGGCCATGGCCATGGTCACCATGGGACCCATCATCCTGGCCTACCCCTTCTTCCAGAAGTACTTTGTCAAGGGCCTGACCATCGGCGCGGTCAAGGGCTAAGCCAAAAAAACCATTGTTTTCTGCGGCGACCCGAGGGAATTTCCTTCCCTCGGGTCGCTTTTTTCTGCAAAATCGAGGGGAAATATACAAAAAATGCGACAGATTCTGCAGAAAAACGGGCTGATTTTTGGACCCGCCGCGCAGAAGGCCACAAAAAGCGGAAAGCCCTTTTCTTATCATCAAAGGGCAGGCGCTTGCATCAATAGAAAAGACAGAGTCCGTTAAAGCGCGGGGAGCGGCAAAAAAATCGTTCAATGTAAATTCAAGGTTAATCGATGGATTGGGAGAAATCTTGATGAATACATAAAATTTATGCAGAATAAAGCATTTTCTGCCGATTTCCCTTGGGTAAATTGCGTAAAAATAATTTTAAAAAACTATTGAAATTGTGGAAAGTATATGCTATCATTCAGATATCCCAACCCGAGCCCGACCGGGAGGACAACCCAATACAAAGGAGGAAACCAGAATGATCAAAAAGATCACCGCGTTGTTCATGGTTTTGGTGATGGTTCTGGCCATGACGGCCTGCACGACCACCGAGACCCCTGCGGACTCCCCCGCCGCGACCGACGGAACCGCGGAAACGCCTGCGGAGAGCGCCGGCGAAGCGCCTGCCGCCTCCGGCGACGTCCCGACGCTGGTTTACTATGAGTTCGGCAACCAGGACGTCAACGTCCGCACGGATGTCCAGAACGCGATCAATGCCTACATCGAGCCGCTGATCGGTGCGCATGTCGAGTTCCAGATCATCTCCTCCGGCGACTGGAGCCAGAAGGCCCTGACGGCCCTCCAGTCCGGCGAGAAGGTCGACATCTTCTTCACCGCCGACTGGCTGAGCTACGTCCGCTCCATTTCTCAGGGCCTGTTCACCCCCCTCAACGACGACGAAGGCCCCAACGGCAACCTGCTGGAGCAGTACGGCCAGGGCATCCTGGAAAGCCTGAACCCCGCGTTCATCACCGGCACCCAGTTTGACGGCGTGAACTACGCGGTCCCCACCAACAAGGAACTGTGCGTTCCCATGGGCTGGGTCTACAACGTCAAGGCCGCGGAAGAAGTCGGCATGGACCCCAGCACCATCACCTGCACGGCGGACTTTGAGCCCTACCTGGCGGCCTACAAGGAGCTCTATCCCACCCAATACCCGTTCCTGACGGACGGCTCCTGGGGCGACGAGCCCTGGGTTCCCGGCGCGGTTTCCAACCTCAACGGCAACCTGATCAACATGCTGCAGGAATGCGACGAGAACGGCAACTTCGACGAGACCTGGTACTCCGTTTGGGAGACCGATTGGAACCGCGAGCACGCGGAGCTGATGTACAAGTGGATGCAGGCTGGGTATATTGACCCGGATTCCTCTCTTTCCACGTATGCTACTACAGACACCTTCAATGCTGGAAACTTCCTGGTTGTCCCGCAGCCCCTGAAGGGCAACAACATCAAGGGCCAGGAGCTGGTCAACGCCTCCGGTAACCCGGACCTTGAGGTCAACGAGATCTACGGCCAGGGCAAGTATGTCGTGACCACCCACTCCGGCGGCTCCATGCTCGCCATCCCCGTCACCTCCGAGAACCCGGTCAAGGCCATGCAGTACATCAACCTCATGCACACCGACACCGAGCTGCTGGACATGATGCTCTACGGCGTGCCCGAGACCATGTGGACCTTTGCCGAGGACGGCCGCGTTGAGATCCTGGATTCCCAGTGGTACAGCGCGCACGGCGGCGCTTGGACCATGGGCAACACCGCGATCCAGGATGTCACCACCATCGAGGATCCCGAGAAGAATCAGCTCCTCCAGGAGTACTCGGAAGACGCGATCCCGCATCCCACACTGGGCTTCCGCTACGTCTGCCCGACTGAGCTGGAGAGCCAGTGGGCCGCCGTCAACAACGTCCAGGACGCCACCAACCGCGCGCTGCTGACCGGCGCCGTAGACCCTGCCACCACCATCCCCTCCTACGTCGAGCAGCTCAACGCCGCCGGCCTGCAGGAGATCAAGGCGGACGTCGAGCGCCAGTACGCGGAGTGGAAGACCACCCAGACCGCGGAATAAGACGCAGAAGTTTTTCCTCCTTACGAAAAGAGTGTTACAGGGCAGCAGCCCCGCGCAAAGCGCGGGGCTGCTGCCAATTTTTTGCAGGAAAGGCCGTGGATTTCGGGAGATTTTTTTATATAAACATAATAATTGTTACGTACAAAAGGAAATGAAAGCATAAAGAAATTTACCGGAAATTCATCTTTCGGGGGACTCGAACCCTGGCCGCCGGGGGGAGAAGTTGGGAATATCCGCAATATCAAGGGGAAAAATCTTATACAAGTCGCACAAAAAAATTTCAAAGAGAATTAAAAAGCATATTGCATTTGTAAAGGAAACGTGTTAGGATTAATACCGTAAACGGACCCTGCCCGGCGGCTGCCCCTTCAGCGCTCGGGACGGAACCAAACACTCTAAGGAGGAATTCACATGACCAAGAAGATCGTGGCGTTGCTCATGGCTTTGGTCCTCGTCTTCGCGATGACCGCCTGTTCAACGACCGAGACTCCTGCGGAATCTCCTGCTGCGACCGACGGCGGCAGCGAGCCCGCCGCGACGGACGACGGCGCCGCGGAGGCCCCGGCGGCTTCCGGCGATGTCTACACCCTGACCTACTACATGTACGGCATGCAGGACAACGCCGTGCGCGAGTCCGTTCAGGAAGCCATCAACGCCCACATCGAGCCCCTGATCGGCGCGAACATCAACTTTGTCGTCGTCTCCGCCGGTGACTGGAACGCTCGTGCGGTCACCGCTCTGCAGGCTGGCGAGAAGATCGATATCTTCTTCACCGCGGACTGGCAGGGCTACGTCAACGAAGTGACCCGCAACCTGCTCCTGCCCCTGAACGATGACAACGGCGCCAACGGCAACCTGCTGGAGCAGTACGGCCAGGGCATTCTGGAGACCCTGAACCCCGCGTTCATCACCGGTACCCAGATCAACGGCGTCAACTACGCGGTCCCCACCAACAAGGAGCTGTGCGTTCCCATGGGCTTCATCGTCAACATGGACGCCGCGAACGAAGTTGGCCTGACCGACCCCACCACGCAGATCACCTGCCTGGAGGACTTTGAGCCCTACCTGGCGGCCTACAAGGAGCTCCATCCCGAGCAGTACGGCTACCTGAACGACGGCGGCTGGGGCGACGAGCCCTGGGTTGCCAACCAGGTCAATGGCCTGACCGGTAACCTGATCGCCCAGAAGTATGACCCCGATGAGAACGGCGTCTTTGACGAGACCTGGTACTCCGTCTGGGAGACCGAGGAGAACCGCAATCACGTCAACACCATGTACAAGTGGTTCCAGGCTGGCTACATCCATCCCGACAGCCCCCTGTCCACCTTCGACGTCAACACCAGCGCGCCCTTCGCGGCTGGCGAGTGGCTGTTCATCTCCGCTCCTCTGAAGGGCGAGAACATCAAGGCCCAGGAGATGATGATCACCTCCGGTAACCTCGACCTCAACCTCCAGGAAGTCTACATGCAGGGCAAGGTCATGATCACGACCCACGCCGGCGGCTCCATGCTCGCCATCCCGCAGACGAGCGAAAACCCGGTCAAGGCCATGCAGTACATCAACCTCATGCACACCGACACCGAGCTGCTTGACATGATGCTCTTTGGCGTCCAGGGCGAGCAGTGGGAGTTCGCCGAGGATGGCCGCGTCGAGCTGCTCGACCCGTCCTGGTACGGCGTGCACGGCGGCGCTTGGACCATGGGTAACACCGCGATCCAGGATGTCACCACGGACGAGGATCCCGAGAAGAACCAGAAGCTGCAGGAGTACTCTGCGGACGCGATCCCGCACGTCTCCCTTGGTTTCCGCTACATCGTTCCCACCGAGCTGGAGAACCAGCTGGCGGCTGTCGTCAACGTGCAGGATGCCATGAACCGCTCGCTGCTGACCGGTGCTGTGGATCCCGCTACCACGCTGGACCAGTACGTCGCCGATCTGAAGGCTGCTGGCCTGGATGATCTGAAGGCGGACATCGAGCGTCAGTACGCGGAGTGGAAGGCTGCCACCGGCGCCACCACCGAGACCGCTGAGACCACCACCGAGACGCCCGCGGAGAGCACCGCCGCTGAGGAGACCGCTGCTGCGGAAGCGACTGCGGCCCCTGAGGAGAGCGCGGCTGCGTAACCGCTGCGATCCCAACGCTGAATCCATGCTGTTCCCGGAGAGGATTCCCTCTCCGGGAACAGTTTTTTTGTGCGCGCGCAGGCCCGGCGCTACGAAAACGGAAGGTTAATTTTTTGTTATGTAAACGCAGCCATGGTTTTGAAACGGAAAATTCATAGATGTCCGCCCAGGTAGGGAGCGGCTCCTGGGCGAGAGGGATGGGAGACACAAAGTTTTTTTTGAAATGCAGCGGGAGCAGATGCGGAAAAATGGGGGAAAATGATTCTGACATAATCATTATATTTTCCAAATCATGCAAGAAGGAGCAAAGTCATGCAAAGTCCTGAAAATCGTTCTGAATTCAAAACTATGTTAAATCCGATTGAGCACTGTTTCGCGCATGTAAAATTATGAGATGTGTGGAAGTTTTCTGTCCACAATTTGGACAGAATCCACAAAAAATGGCGCAAATCGTGCTTAACAAAGGTGTTGCAAACTGTTATGAGAGGTGGTATAATCACCATCGTTCAAAGGGAGCACTCTCGGGGGAATGCGCCCGAGACGAGCTTTGCAAGAGCGAATTCTAAGGAGGAAAAGGACATGACCAAGAAGATTCTTGCGTTGGTTCTGGCGCTGGTCATGGTGTTCGCGATGACCGCCTGCACCAGCACGGAAGAGCCCGCCGAGTCTCCGGCCGCTACGGACGATGCCGGCACGGAAAGCACCGAGCCCACCGCCAGCGCCGATTCCGGCGAAGTTGTCAACCTGCTCTATTATGAGATCGGCAACCAGGACACCAACTCTCGCGAGGCGGTCCAGGAGGCGATCAACGCTTACATCGAGCCGCTGATCGGCGCGAACGTCGAGTTCCGCATCGTCAGCTGGGCGGACTGGGATTCCCGCGCGCTGACCGCTCTGCAGTCCGGCGAGGAAATCGACCTGTTCTTCACCGCGGACTGGAAGCAGTATACCCGCTCCGTCATGCAGGGCCTGTTCACCGCGCTGAACGATGACAACGGCGCCTACGGCAACCTGCTGGAGACCTACGGCCAGGACATCACCAACAGCCTGAACCCGCTGTTCATCACCGGTACCCAGATCGACGGCATCAACTACGCGGTGCCCGTCAACAAGGAGCTGGCTGTGCCGAACGGCTACATCGTCAACCTCGACGCGGCTGAGGAAGTCGGCATGGATCCCACCACGATCACCGGCATCGCGGACCTGGAGCCCTACCTGGCTGCGTACAAGGAGCTCCATCCGGAGCAGTACCCCTACGTCACCGACCGCCGCTGGTGCGAGGATCCCTGGAGCGAGAGCTTCGTCGCGGGCCTCAACTTCAACCTGCTGAGCACCTACCTCTCCCCCAACGAGGACGGCACCTGGGACAACACCGTCTACTCCACCTGGGAGTCTGAGGAGTACGCCTACTACGCGCAGACCATGTACGAGTACGCGCAGGCCGGTTACGTCCATCCGGACACCTCCCTGGCGCAGTACGACGCGCTGACCCAGTTCAACGCGGGTGAGTTCCTGGTCTACACGGCCCCGCTGAAGGGCAACAACATCAAGGCCCAGGAGATGAAGAACGCCTCCGGCAACCCGGACCTGAACCTCAGCGAGATCTACACGCAGCCCAAGATCGTCACCACCAACCACACCGGCGGCTCCATGCTCGCCATCCCCGTCACCTCTGAGAACCCGGATGTCGCCATGCAGTTCATCAACATGATGTACAGCGACACCACCCTGCTGGATATGCTGGTCTTCGGCGTGCCCGAGACCATGTGGACCTTCTCCGACGACGGCCGCGTTGAGCTGATCGATACCTCTTGGTACGGCGCGCACGGCGGCGCCTGGACTTTCGGCAACACCGTCCTGCAGGACGTGACCGTTGACGAGGATCCCGAGAAGAACCAGCTCCTCCAGGACTACTCTGCGGACGCCGTTGCGCACCCGTCCCTGGGCTTCCGTTACAAGATGCCCGCGGAGATGGAGACCACCATCGCGTCCCTGAACAACGTCGCCGAGGGCATGAACAACGCCCTGATCTCCGGCGCTGTGGATCCCGCCACCGCTCTGCCCCAGTACATCGCGGACCTGAAGGCCGCCGGCCTTGACGAGCTGAAGGCCGATGTCCAGGCGCAGTACGACGAGTGGAGAGAGACCGTCGGCGCTGTCGAAGTGCCCGCTGCCTCTGCGGAGCCCACGACTTCCGAGGAGCCTGCCGCTTCCGAGGAGCCTGCCGCTTCCGAGGAGCCCGCTGCCTCTGAGGAGCCTGCCGCTTCCGAGGAGCCCGCTGCTTCTGAGGCGCCCGCCGAGAGCGAGGCCCCTGCCGAGAGCGCTGAGGCTACCGAAGCCCCTGCGGAGAGCGCTGCGGCCTAACTGCCCGCTGGGAACCCTGCCGGATCTATCCGGCGGGGTTCTTTCTTTGTGCATTGTAAAATGTCTGCCGTCCCCTAGGAAAAAGGCGGGGAATATGCTATGATTAGGTTTGAAATGTGTTTTTAGGAGAGGTGGACTATGGAATTTAAGGCGTACCTTGCCGAAAAGATCGCCGGGGCCCTGCGCGAGGCCTTCGACGCGAGCGTGGACGGAATCCCCGGCTTCCTCGAGACGCCGCCCAACCCCGAGATGGGGGACTTTGCCTTCCCCTGCTTCCGACTGTCCAAGGCGCTGCGCATGGCGCCGCCCGCCATTGCGGGCAAGCTCTCCGAGCGCATCGCGCCGGACCCGGTGATCGAGCGCGTGGAGTGCGTGGGCGGATACCTCAACTTCTTCCTGCACAAGACGGGGTATGCGCAGTCCATCGTCGAGCGCGTTCTCGAGCAGGGCGAGCGCTACGGCTCCTCGGACGAGGGGCAGGGCCGCGTGATCTGCATCGACTACTCCTCCATCAACATCGCCAAGCGCTTCCACATCGGACACCTGTCCACCACGATGATCGGCAACGCGCTCTACAAGATCTATGAGCACCTGGGCTACAAGTGCGTGGGCATCAACCACCTGGGCGACTGGGGCACGCAGTTCGGCAAGATGATCGCCGCCTACCGCAAGTGGGGCAGCCCCGAGCAGGTCGAGCAGGGCGGCGTCAACGCCCTGACCGAGCTCTACGTCCGCTTTCACAAGGAGGCGGAAACGGACCCCGCCCTCGAGGACGAAGGCCGCCTGTGGTTCAAGAAGATCGAGGACGGCGATCCCGAGGCCCTGCGCATCTTCAACAAGTTCAAGGAGATCACTCTGAAGGACGCACAGCGCGTCTACGACATGCTGGGCGTGCAGTTCGACTCCTACGCGGGCGAGAGCTTCTACAACGACAAGATGCAGCCCGTCATCGACGAGCTGCGGGAAAAGGGCCTGCTCAAGGAGAGCCAGGGCGCCTACGTCGTGGACCTGGAGGACGAGGGGATGCCCCCTTGCCTGATCCTCAAGAAGGACGGCGCGACGCTCTACGCCACGCGCGACCTGGCCGCGGCCTTCTACCGCAAGAAGACCTACGACTTCTACAAGGACCTCTACGTCGTGGCCTACCAGCAGGACCTGCACTTCCGCCAGTGGTTCAAGGTCGTGGAGAAGATGGGCTACGACTGGGCCAAGGACCTGGAGCACGTGGCCTTCGGCATGGTCTCCTACGAGGGCCGCGCCCTGTCCACGCGCGAGGGCTACGTCGTCTACCTGGACGAGCTGCTCACCCGCGCGGTGGAAAAGGCGCGCGAGATCATCGAGGAGAAGAGCCCGAACCTCGCGGACAAGGACAAGGTCGCGCGCCAGGTGGGCATCGGCGCGGTCGTGTTCTTCGACCTGTTCAACAACCGCATCAAGGACATCGACTTCCGCTGGGAGCGCGTCCTGAACTTCGACGGCGAGACCGGGCCCTACGTGCAGTACACGCACGCGCGCTGCTGCTCCGTGCTGGCCAAGGCGGGCGAGCTCTCCGCGGCGCCGGATTACGCCGCGCTGGACAACGCCCAGGCGCAGGAGGTGGTCCGCTCCCTCGAGCGCTTCCCGGAGCTGGTGCGGGAGGCCTGCCAGCGCAACGAGCCCTCGCTCCTCACGCGCTTTACGGTGGAGCTGGCGTCCAACTTCAACCGCTACTACTACGAGAACCGCATCCTCACCGAGGACGCGGCGGCCTCCGCTGCGCGCGTGAACCTGACGGCGGCCACGGCCTCCTGCCTGCGCACGGCGCTGGGCCTGATCGGCGTGGAAGCGCCGGAAAAGATGTAAGTGCGAAAAAAAGAGTGGATTGGGGAGCGCCGTCGCTCGCGGCGTTCCCCTGCTTGTTGGAAAGTGTTTTGGTTTCCCGACGGGGAGGGGGAGAAGCATGCAAAAAATCGGTTTTGACAACGATCTGTACATCCGGCGCCAGTCCCAGGCCATCCAGGAGCGCATCGCGCGGTTTGGCAACAAGCTCTACCTGGAATTCGGCGGCAAGCTCTTTGACGATCTGCACGCCTCGCGCGTGCTGCCGGGCTTTAAGCCCGACGCCAAGATCGGCCTGCTGCAGCAGTTCCGCGACCAGGCGGAGATCCTCTTCTGCATCAACGCCGGGGACATCGGCAACGGCAAGTACCGCGCGGACCTGGGCATCACCTACGACATGGACCTGCTGCGCCTGATGGACCAGCTCCGCCGCATGGGCCTGTACGTGTCGGCCGTGGTCATCACGCAGTACAAGGGCCAGCCCGCGGCCGACGCATTCCGCAAGATGCTGGAGATGCGCGGCGAGCGCGCGTACCTGCACTACCCCATCCAGGGCTACCCCATGGACGTGGACCTGGTCGTCTCCGACGAGGGCTACGGCAAGAACGACTTTGTCGAGACCACGCGGCCCCTGGTCGTGGTCACGGCGCCGGGCCCCTGCTCGGGAAAGCTGGCGACCTGCCTTTCCCAGCTCTACCACGAGTACAAGCGCGGGGTCCAGGCCGGATACGCCAAGTTTGAGACCTTCCCGGTGTGGAACCTGCCGCTCAAGCACCCGGTCAACCTGGCCTACGAGGCGGCGACGGCGGACCTGAAGGACGTGAACATGATCGACCCCTTCCACCTGGAGGCCTACGGCATCACCACCGTCAACTACAACCGCGACATCGAGGCCTTCCCCGTGCTGCGCAGAATCCTGATGAAGATCACCGGCAGCGACTCCATCTACCACTCCCCCACGGACATGGGCGTCAACATGGCGGGATACGGCATCTTCGACGACGAGGCCGTGCGCGAGGCCGCCAAGCAGGAGATCATCCGCCGCTACTACCGCGCCAAGGTCGACTACGCCAAGGGCCGCACGGACGAGGAAACCGTGCAGAAGACCGAGATGGTCATGAAGAGCCTGGACCTCTCGCCCGAGGACCGGCGCGTGGTGCGCCCCGCGCTCGAACGCGCGGAGCAGACCGGCTGCCCGGCCTTTGCCATCGAGCTGCCGGATGGGTCCGTGGTCACGGGCCGCGGCGCGGGCATCATGAACCCGGACGCCAGCGCCGTGCTCAACGCCGTCAAGCGCCTGGCCGGCATCGCGGACGACATCTACCTCCTCTCCCACATCATCCTGGAGCCCATCGTCCGGCTCAAGAAGGACGTGCTGGGCATCGCAGAGCCGGTGCTCAGCCTGGACGAGGTGCTGCTGGCCCTGTCCATCTGCGCGGCGACAAATCCCGTCGCGGAGCTGGCCGTCAAGAAGCTCACGGACCTGCGCAACTGTCAGGCCCACGCCTCCTACATGCTCTCCCAGAGCAATGAGGTGATGCTCTCGCGCCTCGGCTTGCAGTACACCTGCGAGGATTCCTATCCGAACAAGGATCTCTACTACGTCTAAAATCTGCAAAACGCAAAAGAACCGGGTTCCCCGGTTTTTTTGCGTTTTGGCAGGGCACGTTTTCCCGGCGCAAAGCGTTTATCTTCATGGGTACAGCCGTGGAGCGCGCGGCTTTTTTGGTTGCGGATTCGGGGAGCTGTGCCGTATAATAGAGGAAGAAATCTTGGAGGAAGGATGCCCATGAAAAAGAGAAGCGCATTGTGCGCGGCGCTGGCGCTGGTCCTGCTGCTGACCGGGTGCAGAGGGCGGACGAGCACGACGGCGAGCCAGGTGCACATTCGGGACTACGCGGGCGTGCCCGCTTACGAGCAGCCGACCGCAGACGGCGGGGCGGACGGAACCTCCGCCGCAATCGACCCCAACGCCGACATCCAAATCGACGTCTGGGTGGACGGCACGCCCTCCATGGCGGGGTTTGTGGCCGGGGACCTGGCCACGGCCTACCGCAAGGCCCTGCCCCGCATCGAGGAGACCGCCTACAACACCTGGATCAACGCGCAGGTCGACTACTACCGCTTTGAGATCTCCCTGCTGCCCGAGGACTTTGCGGACATCGAGGGGATGGACGAGTACCTGAATGAGAGCGGCCAGACGCTGGAGGCGTTCACGCGCTCGCTCTACGCCTTTGCGCCCATCTCCGCCGGGGACACGGTCCGCGCCTATGAGCAGCCGGATTTTTACAGCAAGACCACCTACTTTGCGGACTACAGCGCGGGCACGGGCGACGTTTTGGAGGATGTGACCGACCAGGTCCGCTCCATCGCCGCCGTCAACTGGGATAGCCAGTCCCTGCCGCCCCTGCGCACGGCCCTGACCATGGCCGATCCCGACAGCCTCAACGTCATCGTGACGGACCTCTACGAGGAAAAGGGCATGGTCGAGAGCATCGGCCGGCTCATGACGGAGCGCTTCCTCTCCCAGGGAAAGACCGTGGCCGTGCTCGGCATCCAGAGCGAGTTCGCCGGCCCCATCTACGACATCGGCGAGAGCGACCAGACCATCAACTACGGCGTGGACGAGAACCGCAGCTTCGTCGAGTACAAGCCGCACCCCTTCTACCTGCTGCTCATCGGCGAGGAGAGCGAGGTCAACGCCTTTGCCCAGGCGCTGCAGGAGAAGTTTGACGCGGAAATTGCGGACAACGAGTTCTATACCTGTGAAGTGCAGCTGATGAAGACCGGCGACTGGGGCGAGGCCGCGGACTATTCGGACATCACCGGCTTTGCCACCGACGGCGTGCTCACCGGCCAGACCCAGCAGGACGAGACGCGGCTGGCCAGCGGCCAGGTCGCGGACCTGCGCTACACCATCCCCCGCCAGGAGGCTGCGGCCCGCGGCCAGACGCCCGCGCCCGCCGCAGACGTGCAGGGCCTGTCCTTTGACTTCACCGTCCCGGTCAGCGTCGTGACGGACAAGGACGTGGACTTTTCGACCTTCACCTTCACGGCGGAGGCGCAGGTCGAGCGCACGGTCCTGCAGGAGGTCGCCTCCGGCCGGCGCACCGGCAGCGATGCGGGCGCGGCCACCGCGGAGGAGACGGGCCTGCCCATCACCGCGACCGTCGGGTCCAGCCGGTATGCCGGCGACTTTGCCGCGGACGAGACCGCCGCGGCGCTCGTGCAGAGCGTCGAGGTCGTCTCCGTCGGCGCGGCGCAGCGCGACGGGGAGACGCTCACCTGCCCGGTCACCTTCCGCGTGACGATGCAGGCCCCGGAGGACATCGGCATCTACCGCATCCTGCTCAGCGCGTCGGCGCAGTGCCCGGCGGACCTGTTCCCGACGGACCTGGAGCCCTGGGTGGACGAGTGGGACATCTCGGTGGCGGACGAGCTGACCTGGCTCAACGACCCCGAGAGCTTTGACGGGTCCAAGACGCTGTACCTGAAGCGCATCATGAACCAGCTCGTGGTCTCCTCCAACACGGTGCAGACCACGGGCGAGAACGCCCTGTCGCCCACGCACGAGCTCGTGCGCTTTTACGTCGACCTCTATGTGGACGAGCAGGGGTACTTCCGCACCGAATAACGCACAGAAGAAGGGGAGGATGAAGAGTTGGCTAGAAGCAAGGACAACAACGGCAAGCACATCGCCATACTGGTGGTGATGTACGCGGTGCTCACGGGGTTGCTGCTGGCGTTCCTTTCGTGGAACATGGCGAGCACGCCCTTTGCCTACGAGTTTTTGCAGAGCGTCGGCATCGCGGGCGTGGAGAACCTGACGGACGAGGCCGTGCGCCAGGTCTGGTTCTCGGTCATGGCCGGGACGTACGGCACGACGGCGGGCCTTTCGGTGCTGCTGCTGGCGGTCTGGTACGCGGTCTTCTGGAAGGCGGGCAAGCCCGACCGCAGAAGCCTGGAGAACATCCTCTTTGCGGTGTTTGTCGCGGTGCACGTGCTCATGACGCTGCTGGTCTCCATCCTCAGCGGCGTGTTCGGCTTTGCGACCTCCATGGTGCTGGACGCCTATGACATCCTGGCCTACCACGGGCTGTTCCTGTACAACGTGCCGTTTATCCTGGGGCTGTGGCTCTTCTCGCCCGTTGGCATGCGCAGTTCCCTGTTTAAAAAGTGGTGAGAGGAGGCGGAAACCCTTGGGCAGCTATGTATTTTTCGTGGGCGGCTCCGGTTCCAAGATGCTGGAGGCGACCCTGCACGCGGCGGCGGCGGGCGTCCTGCGCCACCCGGGCGCGGCCATCCGCGCGGTGATTGTGGACCTGGACCAGACGGGCGGCAACCTCAAGCGCGCCGAGAGCCTGACCGCGCTCTACGGGGACATGCGCGCCTGCGTCTCCGCCGCGCAGGCCGAGGCCGAGGAGGAGACGGACATCGGCTTTTCCGCGGACTTTGCCCTCTACCGCCTGACCGCGGTGGAGGAGCAGGCCATGGGCGGCATCCTGCGCTCGACCGGCATGGGCAACGACCGGGAGATCGCCCGCGCGCTCTATACGGACTACGAGCTGGAGATGAGCTATAAGAAGGGCTTCTACGGCCACCCGAACGTGGGCGCGCACTTCTTTGCCTCGGAGCTGCCGCGCCTGCCGGCCGAGCACAGCTTCTCCGAGGTCATCGAGGAGATCCGGCGCGAGCTCGTCAAGGGCGGGCAGCCGCGCATCCTGCTGGCCGGCTCCATCTTCGGCGGGACGGGCGCCTCGGCCATTCCCTCCATCGCCCGCTACATCCGCAACCTGACGGACGAAAACCCGAACCCGGACGCCCGGCGCGCCGTGGGCGGCGGCGCCATCATCGGCGCGATGCTCCTGCTGCCCTACTTCGCCACGACAAAGGGCGACGGCGTGATCGAGGCCTCGCAGTTTGAGCCCAAGGCCAAGGCGGCCCTGGAATACTACGCGCGCGAGGGCGTGGGCTACGGCGAAAACAAGGTCTTCAACGCCATCTACATGGTCGGCTCGCAGGACAAGGTGGTCTACGACTACTGCACCGGCGGCCAGGACCAGAACAACGCCGCGCACCTGGTGGACTGGCTGGGCGCGCAGGCCGTGTCCCACTTCCTGACCACGAACCCCGGCGCCTACAACCCCCAGGAGCAGGACGGCCACTACCTGTTCAACCTGGACCTGACCGCGCCCAACGCCGAGGGGAAGACGTTCCTGACCTGGGACTCCTTCCCGGACATGGCGGTCCGCAGCGGCTTTGCGCGCCTGCTGCGGGCGGCGTATGTGCTGGCCACCTCCTACGGCTATCCCATGGTCAAGGACCTGACGGGCAAGCAGAGCATCTTCCGCACGCAGGACGCCGTGACCCGCCGCTACTTCCGCAAGGTCCGCTCGGACGAGGAGCGGGAGGAGGCCGTGCTGCGCTTCCGCACGGCGGGGCGGTACTTCACGGAATTTGTGCGGTGGCTGACGGAGCTGATCGTGACCCTGCCGCCGCCCTACGTCCGCTCCAACCCCGGCGAGGGCTACGCCGTGGGCGGCGCGGGCGGCTGGCGCGTGGACGTGCCCAGCAACGAGCTGGTGGACGGCGCGCTGCTGGCCCTGCTCTATAAATATTACCTGGAGATGCCGGACGGCCGCTACGACGCGCAGAAGCCCCTGGGCGGCGACGCCTCGCAGGAGGACGTAAAGACCCTCATCGGCGGCCTCAACGGCGAATACACCTTCGACGCGATCAACCGCAGCGTCGTGGCGCAGACCTCGGACAGCGTGAGCGGCTCCACCTGCTTTGAGACGTTCCTGTCCAGCCTGCTCTACGCGTGCAGCGTGCAGTGAGAAAGGGGGAAGAGACATGCTGGAATCCATGATCGTGGAGCTCAACGCGGGCGAGGCCCTGCCCACGCTCAGCCGCAAGGGCTGGGAACGCGTCGGGTCCGACGGCAACGCGCCCTTTAACCTGTGCGAGAAGATCGCCAAGCGCATGAAGGCGGGCGATGCGCTCATCTCCTCCTCCTTCCCGGAGATCTACTCCAATTATTTCTCCTTCCAGGCGGCCCTGGAGATGGGCATGGAGGACGCGGTGCGCCAGTGGCGCGGCATGACGGCCCTGGCCCTGCTGCAGGACGAATACCCCTTTGAGGTCAACACCCTGACCCTTGCGGCGGACGACCGGCCGGGCCGGCCCCGGTCGGACTTTGCGGCCATCGGGTGCGACTACGCGCCCGCGGGCGAGGACTTCTTCCTGCCCGCGGACGCCGCGCACGGCAATTTCGCCCCGGCGGGCATGCAGGTCGGCTGCTTCGACGGCGCGCCGCGCCTGATCTTTTCCCGCAGGCTCCTGGTCTTCCCCGCGGCCGTGCGGCCGGACCCCAAGGGCGCGCGGAACATCCCCTGGTTCCACTACCCCACGGGCCTGTTCCGCGATCCGTGCGACGCGCAGCTGCCCGTGCTGCAGCGGGACGTGCTCGTCAGCCGCCTGACGGGCGTGCTGACCATGACGCAGATGCCGAACTCCCCGGTGTTCGGCGAAAAGCTCATCGCGCGCCTGGCGGAGGAGTTCCTGCGCGACCTGCGCGCCGAGGAGACGAGCGCCCTGCACGCCATGCGCGCTTCGGAGGAGGCGCGCAACCTCTGGCTGCTGGTGACGCGCGGCTATTTCCTGGGCACGTATTACGCGGACCTGGGGCTGAGCGTGCAGATGGGCGACCCCGCGAACACCCTGGAGAGCGCGCGGCGCAGCGTGCGCCTGCTGAACCTGACCATGGCCGTGGCGGGCCTTCCGGAGAACATCCGCCGCCAGAGCCCGCAGGGCGTCTACCTCTTCTACAACGGCAGGAGCATCGCCTACCTCTCCCGGGAGTTCTTCTGGGTGCCGCTGGGCGGCGTGTCCGACCCGGCGCTGGTGAGCCTCAACATGAGCGTGGACTACCAGCTCGACCCCGCGCGGCCGCAGTTCTCCTACAACTGCGACATGATCAACAAGATGCTGGGCGCGCTGTCCCAGGTAAATACATTGGACGTCGAGTGCCTGAACCTTATCGAGCGGGCGCGCATGCCCGCGGTGAGCAACCTCGCCCTGCCGGATACGCTGGTGGACCTGGACGCGCCCCCGCCGGTGGAGTTCCCCCTGCCCGCGCCGTTTGCGCACGTGGTCAACCCCGTCAACGCGCTGCCCTTTGCCCGCGGCGAGGACCTGGTGGCCCTGGGCATCTACAAGTTCAGCCGCTCCGTGCTCTCGGACTTCAACCTCACGGACAACGTCAACCGCGACATCATGAAGAACGTCAACTTCTCCGCCATCTACAACGAGGCGGGGGAGGTCGTGGACCACGCCGTGCCGCCGGTGGGCGAGGCGCTCATGCAGCTGGAGCTGCGCGGAGAGGTCACCATCCAGGACCTGCGCATGACCGCGCGCGACTATGGCGACATCGTCGTGGACATCACGGTCGAGTCCCACGCGCCGGGCTTTGCCGCGCGGCGCTACATCATCCGCAAGTCCATGCCGGAGACGCGCGTCATCGTCTCGGAGGACGTGGCGCTGTCGGACCTGGTGGTCTGGCCGAACGTGCGCCTGCCCAAGTGGAAGTGCTACTACACCTATTTTAAGCAGAGCAACGGCAGCGCGGGCCGCAACCCGCTGGAGATGGCCGCCGTGGGCGAAAACGACGTGCGCCCGGCCTTCCGCGTGCGCCAGCAGGTCGCCTCCAGCGGCGGCGTGGGCGAAAACACCTGGCAGGTCGCGCTCTCGCCCTTCTTCCCCAAGATCGTGGCCTTCCGCGTGCAGCTGCCCGCGGGGCCGTGCAGCGTGGGCTGCTTCTTTGCCGACGACGGGCGGTTTGAGGGGCCCTCCGTGGTCCTGCCCAAGACCGTGCAGATCGGCCTGGACTTTGGCACCTCCAACACCATCGGCGCCATGGAGATCGACGGCAACTACCGCACCGTCCAGCTCGAGGACGCCATGCACCTGCACAAGCACATCCTGCGCGACACGGAGACCGAGACGAACATGCTGCGCGAGTTCGTCTGCGACGCGCAGCTCAAGACCGGCGGCGGCATCTCTACGGCCCTGGAGGTCTTTGACGGCAACGCCTTCGGCCAGATGACGGCCGAGGACGTCGAGCGCACGCAGGTGCTGCTGGACGGGCACATCTGCCACTCTACGCGCGACTTCAGCGAGCGGGACGCCATCGTCACGGGCCTGAAGTGGGGCGACGGCGAGGGCCTGACCCCGACGCACAAGGCCGCCCTGCGCCTGTTCCTGCGCCAGGTCATGCTGCAGTACGCGCTGATCGCCGCCATCAACCAGGGCACGAAGATCAACTGGCGCTTCACCTTCCCGAACACGGCGTCCTTTGACGTGCAGGGCTTCCGCACCTGCGCGGCGGACAGCGCCAAGTGGGTCGCGGCCACGACCGGCATCGACCTTGGGAGCGTGGAGCTGTTCACCGAGAGCCAGGCCGCGGGCGCCTTCTTCATCGCCGCGGGGGTCACGGCGCTGGCGGACGGCTTCCTCTGCGCGGACGTGGGCGGCGGCTCGACGGACGTCTCCCTGTGGCTGGACGACATCCAGCGGCCCCAGCGCGAGTTCTCCGTGGTCATCGGCGGGCGGAACATCCTCACCGAGGCCGTCTACAAGGGCCTGCTGCTCAGCTGCCAGCGCGGGGAGGACGCCTGCCCCGAGCAGGAGTTCCTGACGCGCGCCGCGGGCATCCACGCCGCCTCCCCGGACGAGACGCGCAAGTCCATCGCGCAGAAGGACCTCTCCCGCATCCACATGCTGCGGGACATGGCCGCGCGCCAGTCCGGCTCCGCGGACGCCATGCCCGAGGCCTTCTCCCTGATTGTGGACCTGTTGTGCGCCAACCACGCCGACGACATGATGAGCCAGCTGCGCGCGGGCGGCGCGGCCTGCCCCTCGGTCTACGAGTCCATCCGGTTCAACTTCGCCTCCGTCATCTACCTCATCGCGGAGAATGCGCGCCGCTTCTCCCAGGAGACGGGCCGCGCGCTCAACGCCGGGGGCCTGATGCGCCTGTTCTTCGCCGGCAACGGCGGCCGGCTGTTCCAGTGGCTCACGCCCGAGGACCAAGCCCTCGTGCGGCAGGTCTTTGACGCGGTCTACGGCACGCGCACCGCGCCGGACGCCGTGCAGATGTGCCTCAACCCCAAGACAGAGGTCGCCATGGGCGTGCACAAGCTGGACTCCTCCCTCGCGCGCGGCGCGGTGAACGCGCCGGGGGCGCGCGCCGCGGCCAACCCCTTTGGCGTCGTGAGCGACGGCCTGGCCGCGCAGAGCAATCCCTTTGCCATGGCCACGGCCAGCCAGCCCGCGGCCGCGCCCGCCGCGCCCGCCAAGGCGGCGGACGTGCCCACCCGGCAGGAGCGCGTGCTCGAGTTCCTGTCCCTCTACGCGTACCTCACGCACGCGCCGTGGCTCACGCCCTTTGTGGACGAGAACGGCAACTGCACCGATCCCATGACCATCATCGGCAAGCTCAACGCCTTTGACGCGAGCGTCACGGACGAGACCGCGCTCTCCGAGTGCTTCAAGCGCGTGTTCGCCGTCTGGTATTGGAGAGAAGGTGGCCGGGCATGAGGCGGAAGCTCTTCCTCTTCCTGGCGGCTTTGCTGGGGGCGCTCCTGTGGATGCCCGCGGCCCTGGCCACGACCGGCGCGCCGGCTGCCGCCGGCCCCTCGGCCGTGGAGATCGTCGCCGTGCTGCTGGCGGCGCTGGCCCTGGCCGCGGCGGCGGTGCTCTTTGTGGCCATGCGCCGCACCAACCAGGAGCACGAGCGCGCGAGCGCCGAAATGCAGCGCCGCCTGCGCGAGCTGGAGGCCGCGCTCGCCCGCCGCAGGGACGAGGCCGCGGGCGCGGACCTGGGCCGCCGCGTCCAGGACCTGGAGCGCGACGTGGACGCGCTGGACGCGGCCCTGACCGCCGTGGAGCGCGCGCTGCCCCGCAGCGGCGCGGCGCAGCCGACCGTGACCCCGCAGCCCACCTATGGAGCCGCCGCGTACCGCCCGGGCGCCCCGGGCGCGTCGGTCGCCCCGATCGCATCGGCGCAGCGCCCGGTCGCACCGGTCGCACCGGTCGCGCCGGCGGCGCCCGTCCCGCCGCCAAGGAGCGCGGCCGCCGCGCCCCGCGGCGCGGGCGCGCGGTCCGAGGAGCAGGACCTCCTTGCGGCCATGAACCGCGTGCTCAGCGGCGCGGAGAGCCCGGACCGCGCCATGCAGCGCGCCTTCCCGCCGGCGGAGCTCGCCCGCGTGGAGCTGCTGCACTACGTGCGGCCGCAGCGGAAGCTGCAGGACGCGGACTACGCAGAGTTCTGCGCCTACAGCCGCATCAACCCGAGCAACGTCGCGGTCATGAAGACCGGAAAGTACGTCGTGCCCTACCGCATCAGCCTGGACGCGCCGGCCCTTGCGGACTGGTACGACATCGACCGCCGGAGCGATCCGGAGAACGCCGCGCCGCACTTCGTCCTGCAAAGCCTGGCCATCGCCCGCGAGTCGGGCGAGACCGTGCAGAACGAGGCGCGGGAGAGCAAGCGCCTGCTCGCCGTCGAGCGCAAGGGCAGGCTCGTCGCCTACAACCTGTAACCCCGATCCCGTCTTTTGAGCCGTAAGGAGGGCCGCGCCTATGCCTTCGTCCTATTCCCGCATGAGTCTTGACGAGCTGCGCCTCTGCGCCATGGAGGGCGACACGGAGGCCGAGTATCTTCTGGGCCAGCGCCTGCTCGGGCAGAGGGGCCGCGCGCTGGAGGGGATGGAGCACCTGAAGAACGCCGCGAAGAAGCGCCACCTCCAGGCCTGCGAGCGGCTCGGCAGCGCCTACCTCTACGGCGAGGGGGACGTGCCCCAGGACAAGAAGCAGGCCATGGTCTACTACGAGCAGGCCCTGGCCCTGGGCAGCACCACCGCGCGCACGCAGCTGACGCGCCTGTACCTGGAGAGCGAGGACCGCGCCGCGCGCGGCCTGCAGCTCCTGACCGAGGCCGCCGAGGCCGGGGACAAGGAGGCCGCCGCCCGCGCGGCGCGCCTCTACCTCACGGGCGAGATCGCGGGCGTGGACCTTGCCAAGGCCGCAAAGTACGCCGCGCTCTCCGGCGACAGCGCCGTGCTCTACGAGACGGCCGACCGCCTGGAGACCCTGGGCGCGGAGCCGGAGACGCGCGACGCCCTCTACCGCGAGCTGCTCAAGAAGGACCGCGAGGGCGCGCAGCTGGGCATACAGGCCTGCCTGACCCTGGCGCGCATGTACGAGAAGGGGCGGGGCACGCGGCCCGACGGCCGCTCCGCCGAGCGCCTGCTCCGCCGCGCCATGGAGCTGGAGAAGCAGCAGGCCATGGCCGAGCCCCGCGCGGAGATGCAGCTGGCCGAGCTCTACGAGGCCGGGGCCGAGGGCCTGCCCGCGGACCACGCGGCCGCGCGCCGCCTGCTGCAGACGGTCGCCAAGGGCGGCAGCGAGGTCGCGCGCCTGCGCTACATCCGCCTCTGCACGCAGGACGGGCTGTACCTGGACGCCTACCGCGCCAGCGCCGAGGCGCAGAAGTACGGCGAGGCCCTGCGCTGCGTCCTGGAGAACTGGGAGAAGATCCCGGACAAGGCCGCCTTCGTCGACCGGGCGCTGCTCTTTGCCGGCCCCACCCGGCGCGAAGGCGGGGAGGCGCGCGCCCTGCGCCAGGAGCTCTACCGCCGCGCGCTCCTGGCCGGGACGGGCGCGGACCGCGTCCTGGCCGGTGCGCTCCAGCGCGGCGACGCGGCGGGCGCGCTCGCCTTCTTCCAGGCGCTGAACGACGCGGACAAGAGCGCCGTCTACGAGAACCGCGAGCTGTGCGCCTCCCTCCCCGAGGGCCAGGGCCCGGAGGCGGACCAGCTGCGCGCGCTCCTGGCCGAGCCGCCGGAGGAATTCCGGCGCTACGCCGTGGACCTGGCGCGCCTGCGCGCCTGCGCCGACCCGCGCGAGCGCTGGGCCCTGCGGCAGGAGCTGCTGCCCCAGCTCCCCGAGGCGCGCGAGGACGAGGCAAGGCCCCTGGCCGCGCTGCGGCAGGCGCTCCGCAGCGTCCCCGAGCCCCCAAAGCCCGCGCCGCCAAAGCCCGAAGCGCCGCCCCCCGCGCCGGAGACGCCGGCCCCACCGGAGCCGGCCGCTCCACGGGAGCCGGCTGCTCCACGGGAGCCGGCTGCTCCACGGGAGCCGGCTGCTCCACGGGAGCCGGCTGCCCCGGCGGAAGAGCGGGCCGCGCCCGCGCGCAAGCCCTTCGTCCTGCCCAGCCGCGCGCAGCCCGCGGAGCCGCACACCCGGCGCATGCGGCCCGCGGCGGAGGACGGGGACCTGCGCGCCCGCGTCGAGGAGGCGCAGCGCGCGCCGCAGGGCCCGCAGCGCGATGCGCTCCTCGCGGCGCTGGACGCGCAGTGGCAGGGTTTGGCCGGGTTATTTGCCGCGGAGAACCCGGCCGATTCTGCGGCGGTGCAGCGCGCGCGCCGCTTTGCCTGGGAGGTGCTGGAGCCCGCCTCGCCCCTGTACGAGGGGCGGCGCGCGCCCGCGTTTGACGCGGTGTGCGACGCGGTCCTCCGGCTGATCGAGGGCGCGGATGCGGACCCGGACGGCCTGGCCGCGCTGCGCGCGCGGTGGGAGGAGACGGACAAGGCGAGCGCCCCCGCGCTGCGCCTTGCGGTGGAGACGCTGCACCGCCTTCCCGGGAAGCGCGCGGACGAGGCGGAGGACCTTGCCGCCTTCCGCGCGGAGCTCTGGGAGAGCCTGCGCGCGGGCTGGGCGGCGCTCCTTGCCCGCATACAGGACGAAAACGCGCCCCTTGCGGAGCGGAAGCGGCAGGCCGCCGCGGCGGAGCGGGAGCTGCTGATCCCGGCGCGGGACCTCTGCGCCGGCGAAGACTGCCCGGAATACGCGGCGCTGTGCGCGGCGGCCGACCGCCTGCTGCGCGCGCGCCCCGCGCAGGCAGCGGACGCCAAGGCCCGCGGGGGAACCCTCGCCGCCCTGCGCGCCCAGCGGGAAAAGCTGCGCCGCGACCCCATCAAGGCCATGCGCTTTGCCATCGACACGCTGCACAAGCTCCCGCCCCCGGCGGCGGGCGAGGACCGGGACCTTGCCGCCTTCCGCGCGGAACTGCGGGAGGAGCTGCGCGCCCGGTGGGAGATCTTCATCCCCTATTTTGACCCGGACTCCCCCAAGGGGGAGCGCAATCCGAAGGTTTTGCGCGAGCGGGCGCGGTTCTTTGCGCGGGAGTTCCTGCGGCCGGCGCAGGATCTGTACGCGCAGGCGCCCTGCGCGGAATATGACGCGCTCTGCGCCGCCGTGGAGCGCGCCTTTCCGGGCGAGGCGGAGCCGGAGAAGACCGCCGAGCCCGCGCCGGACTGGAACGCGCGGCTCCGCAGCCTGGCCGGGCGGCGCGCCGAGCCGGACGCGTTTTCGTCCCTGGCGCGGGAGTATGGCGAGCTCCCGGCCGAGGCGGCGGGCGAGGACGAGGCCCTCGCGCGCTACCGCGCGGCGCTCGTGCGGGAGATGCGCGCCGTGCTCCTGGACCTGTGCCGCGGCCTGGAGCGGTGCAACGCGCCGGCGGACCGCAAGCAGTACGCGGAAAACGCCCTGCGCCGGCTGGACGTGCTCTCCGCCGGGAGCCTGCCCGTTCGCCAGGAATGGGAGGAGGCGCGCGCCCTGCTGCGCCAGGCCGCCGCGCACCCGGAGGATCTCCCCTGGCAGCAGAGGCTCGACCAGATCGACCGCGCGCCGGAAAAGGCCCGCAAGCGCCTCCTGCGCGAGGTGGAGGGGCAGCTGCCCCCGGCCGCGGCGGGCGAGGACCCGGCGCTGACCGAGCTGCGCCGCCGCGCGGGCGCGCAGGGCTGGAAGGAGCGCCTGGACGCCTTCAACGCCCTCACCCGCGAGGAGGACAAGCGCGCCTTTGCCCAGGGCCCCAAGGGCGACCTGCCCGCGGAGGCGGAAGGGGAGGACGTGAACCTGACCATCCTCCGCCTGCTGCTGGAGCCCTACCGCGGGGACCTCTTTTCGCAGGCCGCGCCTGAGGACGATGCGCCGGAGGACGAGCCCGACGCGCCACCCCCGGAGGAAGAGGACGACGCGCCGCCCCGAAGGAGAAGGAAACGGCGCGGGCGGACCGCCGCGCTGGTGCTGTGCACGCTGGCCATCCTTGCGGTGGCGGCGGTGGGCGGGCTGTACCTGGCGGAGCGGTCCGGGGCCTTCCTCCTGCCGGAGACGCCCCAGGAGACCTCGGCGCCGCAGGACGACGGGTCGACCTCCGTGCAGGAGGGCGCGACGCTCATGGATTTGAGCCCTGCCGAGTCGCCGACGCATTACTACCTGCACCAGTGGACCAACCCCACCTACGAGGGCGATTTCCAGCTCCTGGACGGGGCTGAGGTCCGCGCCTGCGACGGCATCGGCTGGTTCGTGCCGTCCTCGGCGCTGGGCGGGGAAGAGGGCGCGCAGGGCCAGGTCGAGGCCCGCTACGACCTCGGCGGCCAGTATCGGACGCTGCGCATGACCGTCTCCGCGGACCAGGAGTGGAACGACGGCGCGGCCTCCGGCACCTTCTGCCTGACGGTGCTCGTGGATGGGCAGGAGGTCTACTCCACCGGCTGGGGCGACGTTTCGTCGTCCTTTGCGGAGATCGAAATCGACCTGCGCGGCGCGCAGGAGCTGACGCTCATGCTGGAGGAGGTTCGCGGCAGCGCGGGCACGCTCAACATCGTGATGGGGGACTTGACGCTTGCGTAAAGAGCTTGGAGAGTACCTGTGCCGCGCGCTGTGCGCGGCGCTCGCGGGCGTGCTGGCGGCGGCGCTTGCGGCGGCCGCGCCGCAGGCCGAGGGCGCGGATGCCCCGGCGAGCGCGCCGCCCGCCGCCGCAACCCCTTGGAGGGAGGAAGAGCCCATGCCGACCCCTGCGCCCACGGCGGATTCCGCGCCCATCGTGACGCGCGACAGCCCGACCTACAGCCCCGAAACCCTGGCCGCGGAGCTCGAGGCCCTGCACGCCCGCTACCCGGAGGAGACGCGCCTTTCCGTCTACGGGACGTCCTGTTTGGGCCAGCCCCTGTACGCCATGGAGATCGGCAATCCCGAGGCGACAACCCGCGTGCTCGTGCAGGCGGGCATGCACGGTCGGGAATGGATCAACGTGCAGATCCTCATGGCCCAGATCGAGGACTACCTGGCCAAGGACATGTACGACCCCATGCTCGAGCGGGCGAGCTTTCTCTTTGTGCCCATGAGCAATCCGGACGGCGTGCGCATCGCGCAGGAGGGCGCGGCCTGGATCGAAAACGCGGCCTACCGCGCCCTGGTCGAGCGCCTGATCGAGGAGAGCGGCCGCTCCCACACCCTCTGGAAGGCCAACGGCCGCGGCGTGGACCTCAACCGCAACTTTGACGCCCACTGGGAGGACAGCCGCGTGATCGAGGGCATCGAGGGCCCGGCCTACGCGCACTATCCCGGCCCCGCGCCTGAGAGCGAGCCGGAGACGCGGGCGCTTTTGGCCCTGACAGAGGACTACGCGCCCACCGTCACCCTCAGCTACCACTCCCGGGGAGAGACGATCTATTGGTACTTCTTCCAGGAGGGAGAGGCGCTGGAGCGGGATGCGCGCCTGGCCCGGCGCCTCCTGGACCTCACGGGGTACGCGGGCCTGGCGCGCGGGGAGGACCTGACGGTCACGAGCTTTGGCGGCTACAAGGACTATTGCGTGGAGACGCTGGGCATCCCCGCCTTCACGATCGAGACGGGCGCGAGCGCCTGGGGCATCCCCGTGCCCATCGAGCGCTTTCCGGAGATCTACGCCCAGTGCAAGAACCTCACGGCCCTGGCGGCCGCGCCATAATCTTTTTGAAGGAGGTGTGCGCCCCATGCAGACCTGGTGCGCCATCGGCGATTCCTTTACGTATCTCAACGACCACCTGGACGAGACGGGCAACATCGTCGCGCGCGGATACCTCAGCCGCGCGCTCGACAAGCTCCCGCCGCTTTGCCTGCGCAACCTCGGCATCAACGGCTCCACCACGCGCGACTGGCTGACCGCGCCGCTCGTCCCCGCGGACGTGTACACGATCCTGCTCGGCACAAACGACTGGCACCAGGGCATCCCCCTGGGCGACCGCGCCGCCTTCCGGGACGGCGCGCCCGGCACGATCCTGGGGAACCTCGGCAACCTGCTGGGGCGCCTTCGCGCCCTGTGTCCGCAGGCGCGCGTGCTCGTGTGCAACCCTGTGGAGCGCGCGGACTTCGTCTACCTCTTTGATCCCTACAACAACGCGCCGGGCAGTTACGCGCCCGAGCACGGGCAGACGCTCGCCGGCATCGCCCGCGGCATCTACGACGCCTGCCGCGCCGAGGGCGTCCCGGCGCTTGACCTGCACGGCCGCAGCGGCATCACCCCGGAAAACGCCGTGCGCTTCAAGCGCGTGCGCACGGCGGACGGCGTGCGCGACCTGCCCTATCCCGACTATGCCGGGCTGCCCTTCGACCCGGAAAAGGACCCCTACCCCTATCCGCCCGAGGCCCGCGCCCTGACCTATGACGGCCTGCACCCGACCGACGAGGGCAACGAGATCCTCGCCGCGCTCCTGGCCGAGGCCCTGCGCCCCCTGCTCTGACGCCGGGCGCGCAATTTGGGCGGAAAAACGGACAATTCAGCCGAAATCCAAGACGGATTTCGGCTTTTTTGCGATGCAGGAGCGTATCGTGTTCCTTGGCAACGGAATCTGTTTGATTCCGCGGAATATCGTTGCATGAAAATTACGCACACGCAAACGAAAAATCAGAAAACACATGGACGGATGCAGAGTTATATGCGAAAATATGAATAACAAGAGACAACAAAAGCAGACATCCAAATCGACCGACGAAGAAAGGAGGCGAACCACATGTGTATCCGGAAAATCCTCTGTGCGGCGCTGTGCGCCCTGCTGCTGACCGGCTGCGCGCAGGCCGGGCCGGCGTTCATTCCCCACGGATACCTCGCGGACGAGAGCGTGGCGCAGGTGGGGAAGGCGCTCTACGCCTTTCTGCCGAAGACGGGCGAGGCGGGGCCGCGGACCTATCTCTGCGAGCTGCGCCAGGGGCAGGCGCCCCGCCCCGTCTGCAACCGCGCCGGCTGCGCCCACATGGAGCAGAGCGCGCTGGTCGACCCCTGCAACGCCTATGCCGCGGCCGGGCGCGGGCTGCTCGCCGCCGGGGACGCGCTCTACGCCAGCGATGGACGCCGCATCGTGCGCTATGATCCAGAGGGCGGCGCGCCGGAGGTTGTGCTCGAGACGGAGGGGAACCTGCGCTGCTTCCTCGTGCTGGAGGAGGCGATCGTCTTTTCCCTGCAAGGGGCGGAGGGCGGCGGCTTCTACAGCGTGCCGCGGGACAGCGCGGGCGAAGCGCCGGTCCCGCTCTACGAGTTGGACGGCGCGGGCAGCTACATCGGCTGCGCGCAGCTCCTGGACGGCTGGATCTACCTGACGGAGGTGCGCATGGACCCGGGCGGGCAGATGAACCTCGTGCGCGTGCGGCCGGATGGCAGCGCCTGCGAGGTCTTTGCCGAGAACGCTGGCGGGCACTGCCTCGTGCCGCTGGAGGGCGGCCTTGCCGCGGTGCGGCAGGGGGAAACGGACTACGAGGTCGTGCTGCTGGCGGAATCGGGGCAGGCGGTGCACACGCTCTGCACGACGGAGACGTACCCCCTGCTCTGCCCGGCGGGCGACAGCCTGCTGGTGGACGAAGGGCTTGCCTTCCCCGCCGCCGAGCGCGCGCTTTGGCGATACGACGCCGCGGGAGAACTCGTCGGCACAGCTGCCGTGCCCGCGGCCTGCGGTGCGCCGCTGGGCGCGGATGCGGAAACCGTCTACTACTGGGAGGAGACGGACGCGGGGCCGAATCTCGTCCGGATTGACCTGGCAAAAGCCGCGGAACGATGAAAAAAACTCGGCCGCAACCGCAAAGTGGCGGGGAATTGGTTGCCCGCAACCGCGGTTGCGGCTATACTTTTCCCATCCGAGAAGGAAAAGAAGTGGGAAAGGTCATGGATTGGCGTGAAGAGATTCGCAGGCGGCGGGAGGAGAGGCACCTCTCCCAGGAGGAGCTGGCCGAGGCGGTGGGCGTCAGCCGGCAGGCCGTCTCCAAGTGGGAGAGCGGCGCGGCCCAGCCCACGGGCGCAAACCGGCGCGCCTTATTGCAGGCGCTGGACCTGCGGGAAGAGGAGGCGGCGCCCCTGCCGCCGCGCCGCGCATGGCGCGCGCGGGCCGGATGGATCGCGGCGGGGGTCCTGCTGCTCGCGCTCGCGGGGGCGCTGCTCCTGCCGCGCATGGCTCCGGAAGCGCCGGCAGGGCCCCGCCTGCAAAGCGTGCGCTTCTACGACGAGGCCATGCAGGAGGTCCTGCCTGAGGCGAACTGGTACGACGCGGACCGCGCGGTCTGCCTCCTCGTGCAGTGGGAGGGCGGCACGCCGGCGACCGTGCAGCTGGTCTTCACCCCGGCCGGATCGGAGACCGCAGGGGAGGCGCAGATCCTGGCCGCAGCGCTCCCCCTGGACGGGGAACATGCCGCGCTGCTGTCCGCGGCGGCCCTGCGGGAGAGCGGCGCGGGGCATCTGCAGATCCTGCTCGACTTTGGCGCGGAAGGGATCGTCCGCAGCGAGGGCGCGTACAACGTCGCGCCCCTCGACTCGGCAGGGGATGCATAAAACCGCACCAGTTCTTGAATATTTGGGTTTTATTATGCAGTTAACAGGAAAAAACTTGACAATATAGCGAGTTTCGGTTAGTATTTATGCTTAAGCAAGCGCATGCAAAGGCAGGCATGGCGCTGTCGCAAAATCCGCAAAAAAACAGGAGGAACAGAAAATGAAACTCGCATTCTCAACGGTTGGCTGTCCGGACTTCCAATGGTCGGAGATCTACTCCATGGCAAAGGACCTCGGCTTTGACGGCATCGAGGTGCGCGGCCTGGGCAAGGAGATCTCCACCTTCAACATGCAGCCTTTTTCAGAGGGGGAGATCGACCGAACGGTCCGGACCCTTGCGGATTTGCGACTATCCATTCCCTGCCTATCCAGCGGCATCGCGCTGAAGTTCGCCGACAAGCGGGCGGCGAACATTGCGGAGCTTACGGACTACATCCACATGGCCGCGCGCCTGGGCGCGCCCTATGTGCGCGTCATGGGCGACTGGGACGCCGCGCCCGGCGGCGAGGTGGACGATGAGGCCGTCAAGTCGCAGCTGCGCGAACTCATCCCCGAGGCGGAAAAGTGCGGGGTCACGCTGCTGGTGGAGACCAACGGCGTCTACGCCAACACCGAGCGCCTGCGCGACCTTTTGACGGACCTTGCGTCCGACAACGTGGCCGCGCTGTGGGACATGCACCACCCCTACCGCTTCATGCACGAGAGCCCGGAGCAGACGCTGCAGAACCTGGGCACCTACATCAAGCACGTCCACATCAAGGACTCCGTGCTGGAGGACGGCAAGCTCGTCTACCGCCTCATGGGCGACGGCGACCTGCCCATCGACGAGATGATGCGGGCGCTGCGCTCCATCAATTACGAGGGCTATGTCACCCTGGAGTGGGTCCGCTACTGGAGCCGCAACATGTACGACGCGGGCGTGGTCTTCCCCCAGTTCCTCCACTACATGGAGGCCTATCTGGACAAGCCCGTCGCCGACCACAAGCTCTACACCGCGCACACGGGCCTCGGCCACTATGTCTGGCCGCACAACCAGCTCCTGGACCTGACCTTTCCGCAGGTTCTGGACCGCATGGTCGAGGAGTTCCCGGACCAGGTCTGCTTTGACTACACGGAGCTCGACTACAAGCGCACCTATTCCCAGTTCCGCGACGACGTGGACGAGTTTGCCCGCGCGCTCATCGGCATGGGCGTAAAGCGCGGCGACCACGTGGCCATCTGGGCCACGAACGTCCCGGCCTGGTACATCACCTTCTGGGCCACGACCAAGATCGGCGCGGTGCTGGTCACCGTCAACACCGCCTATAAGATCCACGAGGCCGAGTACCTGCTGCGCCAGAGCGACACGCACACCCTCGTGATGATCGACGGGTTCAAGGACTCGGACTACATCGGCATCGTCAGGGAGCTCTGCCCGGAGCTGGCGGGGCACGACCCCCGCACGCCCCTGCACGCAAAGCGCCTGCCCTTCCTGCGCAACGTCATCACCTGCGAGAGCAAGCAGGAGGGCTGCTTCTCCTGGGAGGAGGCGCTGACCATGGCCGAGCGCGTGCCCATGCAGGAGGTCCTGCTGCGCGCCATGAACATCGACAAGCACGACGTCTGCAACATGCAGTATACCTCCGGCACCACGGGCTTCCCCAAGGGCGTCATGCTCACGCACTACAACGTCGTCAACAACGGCAAGGCCATCGGCGACTGCATGGACCTCTCCACGGCGGACCGCCTGATGATCCAGGTGCCCATGTTCCACTGCTTCGGCATGGTGCTGGCCATGACCGCCGCCATGACGCACGGAACCTCCATGTACCCGATCACGGCCTTCTCGCCGCGCAAGGGCCTGCACTGCATCAACGAAAAGCAGATCACCGCCTTCCACGGCGTGCCGACCATGTTCATCGCCATGCTCGAGCACCCGAACTTTGAAAAGACGGACTTCAGCCACATGCGCACCGGCATCATGGCCGGCAGCCCCTGCCCGATCAAGGTCATGCAGGACGTCGTGGACAAGATGCACATGAGCGAGATCTGCATCACCTACGGCCAGACCGAGGCCTCGCCCGCGACCACCATGTCCAAGATCACCGACCCGCTCGAGGTGCGCGTCAACACCGTCGGCGGCCCGATCTTCGGCGTGGAGTGCAAGGTCGTCGACCCCGAGACCGGCGAAGACCTGCCCGACAACCAGGACGGCGAGTTCCTCGCCCGCGGCTACAACATCATGAAGGGCTACTACAAGATGCCCACCGCGACGGCCGCGGCCATCGACAAGGACGGCTGGCTCCACTCCGGCGACCTCGCCCGCCGCGACGAGAACGGCCGCTACAAGATCACCGGCCGCATCAAGGACATGATCATCCGCGGGGGCGAGAACATCTATCCCAAGGAGATCGAGGACTTCATCTACACCCACCCCAAGGTCAAGGACGTGCAGGTCATCGGCGTGCCGTCCAAGGACTACGGCGAGGAGATCATGGCCTGCGTCATCCTCAAGGAGGGCGAAACCATGACCGAGGAGGAGGTCAAGGACTTCGTGCGCACCCACATGGCCAAGCACAAGGTGCCCCGCTATGTCGAGTTCGTCAAGGAGTTCCCCATGAACGCCGCCGGCAAGATCCTCAAGTACAAGATGCGCGAGGCCGCCGTGCAGAAGCTCTCCCTCCAGGCCGCCGAGGCCATCGAGACCGCGTAAACGCCCGCCCCCGCCGCGCAAGGAAGCGCAGCGGGGGCGGTTTTTGCGTTTGACGCGCGGAAAAACCGGTGATATAGTAGGGGAGAGGAACCCGGACCCGCTTTACGGACCGGGCGAATCCGAGAAGGGAAAATCCGTGGGATCTGACCCCAATGGTGCGGCCAGCGGGGGAAGGTGCGATCACGGGGGAGCCAATGTCCCGCGCGCGCCGCACCGGCGCGCGCGTTTTGCGTTTTCTCCGGAAAGCCCGTGCCCACAGACTTGGAAAGGAAGTGCATTCCCAATGGAAAATCGGGAACCGGAATCCTGCGCAGCGCTCGTCAGCGTGGCCCTCAACGCCGCGGCGGACGAGATCTCCGCCCTCGCCGGGAAGCCCGGCAGCCTCCCGGGCGTCAGCGCGCGGACGGTCTTTTCCCGCCGGAACGGGGAGAAGCAGGCATGAAGGCGTACATTGACCGGCTCGAGCGGACGCGGGACCTGACGGATGCGGAGTTCCGCGCGCTGCTGGAGGAGAGCGCGCCGGCGGACCGCGACTACCTCTTTGCCCGCGCCCGCGCCGTGCGCGACCGCACCTACGGCCGCCGCGTCTTCATCCGCGGCCTGATCGAGTTCACCAACTTCTGCAAGAACGACTGCCGCTACTGCGGCATCCGGCGCAGCAACCCCTGCGCGCAGCGCTACCGCCTGGACAAGGCGCAGATCCTCGCCTGCTGCCAGGCCGGGTACGAACTGGGCTTCCGCACCTTCGTGCTCCAGGGCGGGGAGGACCCGTACTTCACGGACGACAGAATGGCGGACATCGTCTCCGCCATCCGCGCCTCGTTCCCGGACTGCGCCATCACGCTCTCCATCGGCGAGCGCAGCCGGGCCAGCTACGAGCGGCTCTTTGCCGCCGGCGCAAACCGCTACCTCCTCCGGCACGAGACGGCGGACCCGGACCACTACGCCCGGCTGCACCCGCCGGAGCTCTCCCTGGAAAACCGCCTGCGCTGCCTGCGCGACCTCAAGGCGATCGGCTTCCAGACCGGCGCGGGCTTCATGGTCGGCTCGCCCGGGCAGACGAGCGGCTGCCTCGTGCAGGACTTCCGCCTGCTGCAGGACCTCCAGCCGCAGATGGTGGGCATCGGCCCGTTCCTGCCCCACCGCGACACGCCCTTCCGGGACGAGCCCGCCGGCAGCGCGGAGCGGACGCTCCTGTGCCTGGCCATCGTGCGGCTGCTGCTGCCGCGCGCCCTGCTGCCGGCGACGACGGCGCTGGGCACCCTCGCGGACGACGGGCGGGAGCGGGGCATGAACGCCGGCTGCAACGTGGTCATGCCGAACCTCTCGCCCAAGGACACCCGCAAAAAATACCTGCTCTACGACAACAAGCGCTCCGACGGGGACGAGGCCGCCGAGGGGCTCGCCGCCCTGCGCGCGCGCATGGCGGCCGCCGGGTACGAGGTCGTCGTGGACCGCGGCGACTACCCCATGGAATGAACGCAAGGAGGGAAATTCTCATGAGCTTGAATGCAACGCCTTCTGCAAACCGCACGCGCATCGGCATCTTCGGCCGGCGCAACGCGGGCAAGTCCAGCCTCATCAACGCCCTGACCGGCCAGGACCTGGCCGTCGTCTCCGAGACCAAGGGCACAACGACCGACCCCGTCAAAAAGGCGATGGAGCTGCTGCCCCTGGGCCCGGTCGTGCTGGTGGACACCCCCGGCCTGGACGACGAGGGGGAGCTCGGCCAAAAGCGCATGGACAAGGCGCTGGAGGAGCTGCGCCGCACGGACATCGCCCTGCTGGTCGTGGACGCGGCCGAGGGCCTGGCCGAGGTGGACCGCGCCCTGCTCGAGCGCATCCGCGGCATGGAAATCCCCTGCCTCGTGGTCTGGAACAAGTGCGACGCGGGCGACTGCCCCCTGCCGGAATCCCTCGCAGAGCGCGCCGTGTGCGTCTCCGCGCGCACAAAGCGGGGGATCGACGCCCTCAAGGAGCGCATCGCGCACCTGAACCCGGGTGAGAGCGGCCGCCGCCTCATCGCGGACCTGCTCCAGCCGGGGGAACTGGTGATCCTCGTGGTGCCCATCGACAAGGCCGCGCCCAAGGGCCGCCTGATCCTGCCCCAGCAGCAGACCATCCGCGACATCCTGGAGGCCGGCGCCCTGTCGCTCACCGTCCGGGAGACGGAGCTGCCGCAGGCCCTTGCCGCCTGCCAGGAGAAGCCGCGCATGGTCGTCACCGACAGCCAGGTCTTTGCCAAGGTCGCGCAGGATACGCCGCAGGACGTGGCGCTGACCTCCTTCTCCATCCTCATGGCGCGCTACAAGGGGTATCTGGACGCCGCGCTGCGCTCCATCCCCGCGGTGGAGTCCCTGCGGGACGGGGACACCGTGCTCATCGCCGAGGGCTGCACGCACCACCGCCAGTGCGAGGACATCGGCACCGTCAAGATCCCCAAGTGGCTGCGCGCCCACAGCGGCAAGGACATCCGCATCAAGACCTGCTCCGGCGCCGCCTTCCCGCAGGACCTGACGCCCTACCGGCTCGTCATCCACTGCGGCGGGTGCATGCTCAACGAGCGCGAGGTGCTCTACCGCCTGCGCGAGGCCGAACGCCAGGGCGTGCCGTTCATCAATTACGGCCTGCTCATCGCCTATATGCAGGGAATCCTCGAGCGCGCAACGCGCGTATTCCGGGCCTGAGATAAGCGGCTTGCCGCGGCGCAGAACGCGCCGCGGCAAGCCGTCCTCTTTTTTGAGGGGGAGGAAATCGCCCCTTCCGTTCTCTCCGCCCGTGCGGTATAATGGGGGAAGAAAGAAAATCCCCCTTTCGCAGAAAAAGACCGAACGCAGAAAGGATGTGTCCCACATGAACGCATACGAACTGGCCAAGGCGCGCTACGCCGCGCTGGGCGTCGACACGGAGGAGGCCATCGGCCGCCTCGCGCAGAAGGCCATCTCCATCCACTGCTGGCAGGGCGACGACGTGCTCGGCTTTGAGAACGCCGGCCAGGCCCTCTCCGGCGGCATCCAGGCCACGGGCAACTACCCCGGCCGCGCCCGCACGCCGCAGGAGCTCATGCAGGACTTCTTGGAAGCCATTTCCCTCATCCCGGGCAAAAAGCGCATCAACCTCCACGCCAGCTACGCGATCCTGCACGGCGAAACGGTCGACCGCGACGCCCTGGAGGGCCGCCATTTTGACGATTGGATCGACTTTGCCAAGGAGAACGGCCTCGGCATCGACTTCAACCCCACGTTCTTCTCCCACCCCCTTGCGGCGGACACGCTGACCCTTTCCCACCCCAACGACGAGATCCGCGCCTTCTGGGTCCGCCACGGCATCGCCAGCCGCCGCATCTCCCAGTACATCGCCGACAAGCTCGGGGACAAGGTGCTGTGCAACCTCTGGATTCCGGACGGCTACAAGGAGATCCCCGCCGACCGCCTCGGCCCGCGCCTGCGCCTGAAGGACAGCCTGGACAAGATCTACGCAGAGAAGCTGCCCGGCGTCATCGACTGCGTGGAGAGCAAGGTCTTCGGCATCGGCGTGGAGGCGTACACGGTCGGCTCCTCGGAGTTCTATCTGGCCTATGCCGCGCAGCACCCCGGCGTCTACAACCTGCTGGACAACGGCCACTACCACCCCACGGAGATGGTCAGCGACAAGATCTCCGCGCTGCTGTCCTTCTTCGACGTGCTGCCCCTGCACGTGACCCGGCCCATGCGCTGGGACAGCGACCACGTCGTCCGCCTGGACGACGAGATCCGCGAGATCGCCCTGGAGATCGTGCGCAACGGCGCGCTGGACCGCGTGCTCATCGGCCTGGACTACTTCGACGCCTCCATCAACCGCGTCGCGGCCTGGGTCATCGGCACCCGCAACATGCAGAAAGCGCTGCTCAACGCCCTGCTCCAGCCGAGCGCGAGCCTGAAGGCCATGCAGGACAAGGGCGACTTCACCTGCATGCTCATGCAGCAGGAGGAGATGAAGACCTATCCCTTCGGCGCGGTCTGGGAGGAATACTGCCGCCGCCAGGGCGTGCCCGCGGACGAGAGCTGGTTTGCGCAGGTCCTCCGCTACGAGCAGGAGGTCCTGTCCAAGCGGAGCTGAAGAAACGGCGCGGATCCGAAAAAAGGAGGTCATTAGCTGTGGAAATGCTGATCGATCGCGACCTTGCGGGCGCGAAGTGGGCGCGCGTCGCCGGCCTGGGCGACGGGCGGCGCGACCAGGCCCAGGCCGCGCTCTTCCGCCTGGAGTTCCGCCTGGAGGGGCCGGTGCAGCGGGCCGAGCTGCGCGTATCCGCCGCGGACCGCTATCGCCTGTATGTAAACGGCGAATCCCTTGTCAGCGGCCCCCGCAAGGGCGACCAGTGGAACCGCTATTACGAGACGGTGGACCTCGCGCCGCACCTGCGGCCCGGGGACAACAGCCTGACCGCGCGCGTCGTCTCCTACGCGTTTGAGAGCGCGCAGACGGCGCAGAACGCGCCGCTGTCGGTCTACGTCGCGCCAGTAGGGCCTCTCTTCCTGGCAAAGGGAGACGTGCAGACCGCGGACGGGGCGACCCTTCCCCTGTCCACGGGCGAGGCGGCCTGGACCGCCTGCGCGGACGAGTCCTTCGGCCTGGACACGACCGGCGCCTTCTATGTCGGCGCGACGGAGAAGTTCTTCGCCGCGCGCTGCCTGCCCTGGCGGGAGGCGGCGCACCTCGCCCTGCCCGCGGCCGAAACGGGCTTTGCCACGGAGATCAACCCCTATGGCGAGTTTTCGCCCCTGCTGCTGAAAAAGCGCATGATCCCCAACCAGCGCGAGACGCCCGGCGCGTTTGTGCGCCAGCTCCCGAACCTCGAGGGGGAGGGCGGGTTCGCCTTTGACGAGGGCGGCCGCGCCGTGATCCCGGCCGGGCAGACGCGCGCCGTGGAGCTGGATGCGGGCGTGCTGCGCACCGCCTACCTGCGGCTTGCGGGAAAGGGCGCGGGCGGCCGCGTGCGCATCACCTACGCCGAGCGCTACTTCCCTAAGGATGAAAAGGCGCCAAAGGGCCCCATGCGCCGGGACGACCGCGAAAACGGCGTGCTCACGGGCTTCCACGACGAGGTGGAGACCGCGGCGGAGGAGCGGACGTTTGAGAACTTCTGGTTCCGCACGTTCCGGTTCGTGCGCATCGAGGCGACCGCCGGCAAGGAGCCGCTCTGCCTTGCGATGCCGGAGTTCCTGGAGACCGGCTATCCACTGGAGGTAAAGGCGGAGTTCGACTTCCCGGACGAGCGGATGCGCCGGCTCTGGGAGATCTCCGTGCGCACGCTCAAGCGCTGTATGCACGACACGCACGAGGACTGCCCCTATTACGAACAGCTGCAGTACACGCTGGACACGCGGCTGCAGATGCTCTTCACCTACGCCGTCTCCGGGGATGCGCGCATGGCCGCGAACGTGCTCTGGGACTACCACTGCTCCCGCCTGCCGGACGGGATCCTGCAGTCCCGCTATCCCTGCACGCACACGCAGGTCATCCCGGACTTTGCCATCCACTGGATCTACATGCTGGAGGAGTACGCCCTGCAGACCGGGGACCTGGAGCCCATCCGCTTCTACAAGCCCACGATGGACGGCGTGCTGGACTACTTCGCGCGCCACAGGGGCGAGAGCGGCCTGGTCGAAAACCTGGGCTACTGGGAGTTCGGCGACTGGGTGGAGAAGTGGGACGACCACGCGGGCGTTCCGGACGCGACCTGGCGGGGGCCGGCCACGCTCCACAACCTCACCTATGCCCTGGGCCTGCGCACGGCGGCGCGCATGATGCGCCTGACCGGCGGCGAGGACCGGCCCTACGACGAGCGCGCGGACGAGATCTGCGCCCGCGTGCGCGCCCTGGCCTGGGACGAAGGGCGCGGCGTGCTGCTGGAGGGGCCGGGCTTTGACCAGGTCACGCAGCACAGCCAGGCGCTCGGCGTGCTGACGGGCGCGCTCAGCGCGCAGGAGGGCCGGCGGGCCATGCTCTACGCCCTCTCGGGCGAGGAGGTGCTGCCCTGCACCTTCCCCTGGCAGTTCACGCTCTTCCGCGCGCTGGAGGCGGTCGGCCTCTACGACCGCACCGCGCCCATCTGGGACCAGTACTTCGAGATGCTGGACCGCAACCTCACCACCGTGCCCGAGCGCCCGGGCGAGACGCGCAGCGACTGCCACGCCTGGAGCGCCCTGCCCCTCTACGAGGTGCCGCGCATGCTGCTGGGCGTGCAGCCCGCCGCCCCCGGCTGGGCGCGCATCCGCGTAGAGCCCCACGCCGTCGGGCTGGACCGCCTCTCCGGCACCGTGCCCACGCCCAAGGGCCCCGTCGCCGTGCGCTGGGAGAAGACGGCCGGCGGCGCCCTGCGCGCGGCCGTGGAAGGCCCCAAGGACGTGCCCCTGGAGCTCGTCGCGAACGGCAAAACCGTCCTCGCGGTCCAGGGCCGGGCCAAGATCGGAGGCGAGGAGGCGTGAAGGGCTGCTTCGCCTGCAAAAAGGGCGGGCGCATCGGCTACCTCTACGGCGGCGGCCGGCGCGAGGCCATCGAAGCGCGCATCGAGATCCTGCCCGGCGTCGTGGACGAGGAGAACCTGTCCGCGCGCCGGGAGGAGCTGCGCGCGTGCGAGGCGATCTTCTGCGGCTGGGACATGCTGGAGCTGACGGAGGAGCAGGTGGCGGAGTTCTTCCCCAACCTGCGGGTGATCTTCTACGCGGCGGGGTCCGTGCGCTACTTCGCGGCGCCGTTCCTCCGCCGCGGGGTCACGGTGCTCTCGGCCTGGCAGGTGATGGCCGAGCCCGTGGCGCAGTTCACGGCCGCGCTCATCACCCTGGCGAACAAGGGCGCGCACCTGGCCCTTCGCGCCTACCGCGAGCAGGGCTATGCCGAGGGGAAGCGCCTCGTGGAGCAGATCTTTCCCGGGACGTGCGACACGCCCGTGGGAATCCTGGGCGCGGGGGCCATCGGCTCCCGCGTGATCGAGAGGCTCCGCCGCGAGCGCGTGGAGCTGATGGTCTACGACCCCTTCCTGCCCAGGGCGCGGCAGGAGGCGCTGGGCCTTGACCGCCTCTACAGCCTGGAGGAGATCTTTTCCACCTGCCAGACCATCTCCTGCCACATCGCCAACAACGAGCAGACGCGCGGGATGCTGGACTACCGCCTCTTCTCGCGCATGGGGGACACGGCCTGCTTTGTCAACACCGGGCGCGGCGCGCAGGTCGTGGAGGCGGACCTGGTGCGGGCGCTGCGGGAAAAGCCCCTGCGCTCGGCCATACTGGACGTGACGGACCCCGAGCCCGCGCCGGCGGCGTCGCCCCTGTGGGGCCTGCCCAACGCGTTCCTGTTCCCGCACGTCGCGGGATATGCCGCCAAGGAGGTCTACCTCTTTGCGGACAAGATGATCGAGGAGCTGGACAACTACCTCGCCGGGCGCGAGCTGGACGGCCGCGTCACGCTGGAGATGCTCCCCACCATGGCCTAGGGTTTGCGCCGGGCCGGATTGGGGTATCCAAAGAGGAGGAAGAGCGATGAAGCTATCCATTTCCACGCTGGGCTGCCCGGACTGGGGCTTTGACCGCGTGGTGCAGGCGTTTGAGGACTTGGGCGTGGACATCGAGGTCCGCGGCGTGGACGGCGAGATGGAGGCCGGGCGCATCGCGCGGTTCTCCCCGGCGCGCGCGCAGGAGACAAAGGCGCTCCTGGCCGCGCACGGGCGGAAGATCGTGGGCTTTGGCACCTCCTGCAAGTTCCACGACCCCGCGGCGCAGGAGGAGAACATCCGCGCCGGCTGGGAGGCCGCCGAGGTGTGCGCGCGCATGGGCATCCCCGCCCTGCGCGTGTTCGGCAACGACATCCCGGACAAGGCGCGGGCCGCGGAGACGATCGCCTTCGCCTGCCAGGGCATCCGCAAGGTCTGCGAGCGCGCCGCGGACAAGGGCGTGCAGACGCTGCTCGAGGTCCACGGCGACTTCAACACCGTGGAGGCGATGCGCCTTGTCGCGCAGGAGATGGCGGGCGCGCCGGGCTTTGGCATCCTCTGGGACGTCGAGCACAGCGACAAGACCTGCGGCGACGACTTCCTGCCCTTCTATGCGGCCGTGCGGCCGCTCCTGCGCCACGTCCACATCAAGGACTACCACCGCGGGGAGAACGGGCAGTTCACCCTCTGCCCCGTGGGCGAGGGCGACATCCCGCTGCCGGAGATCGTTCGTACCCTCCTTCGGGACGGATACGACGGCTACTTCTCCTTGGAATGGGAGAAGAAGTGGGTGCCCTCCCTGGCCGAGCCGGAGGAGGTCTTCCCCGCCTTCGTCCGCTACATGCGCGCGCTATGACGCGGGATCTGGGGATTCCGACGCTCCTGGAGCGGCCGGACATCCTGTCCAGCGCGGCGCTGTGCGCGGAGCTGGGCTTCGGCTTTGTGGAGCTGAACGCGAACCTGCCGCAGTTCGCCGATCCGGACGCGGTGGACCGCCGGGCGCTGCGCCGGGCCGCGCAGGAGCTGGGCGTGGGCTTTACGCTCCACCTGGACGAGCGGCTGGACGCCTGCGACTTCAACCCCCGCGTGCGCGACGCGTGGCGGGACACGTTCCGCCGGGCGCTGGAGCTCGCCGCGGAGGCGGAAATGCCCCTTGTGAACCTGCACCTGAGCCTCGGGGTCTACTTCACCCTGCCACAGGGGCGCGCCTACCTCTATGAACGGGAGGGGGCGCGCTTCCTGGCGGGGCTGGAGGCCCTGCGCAGCCTCGCGGAGCGCGAGGCGCCGGCCGGCCTTGCGGTCTGCGTGGAGAACACGGGCGGCTTCCCCGCCTTTGCGCGCGAGGGGCTCGAGCGCCTGCTCGAAAGCCCGCGCTTTGGGCTGACGCTGGACGTCGGCCACCTGTGCGCGGCGGGGAACGCGGACGCGGACTTCTTCGCCGCGCACGCGGACCGGCTGCGCCACATGCACCTGCACGACTGCCGGGGCGGGCAGGACCACCTGCCCCTGGGCGCGGGCGCGCTCGATTGGCGGGGCTCCCTGGCGCTGGCCCGCGCAAGGGGCGTCCGCGCCGTCGTGGAGGTCAAGACCGAGGCGGCCCTGCGCGCGTCCGCGCGCGCCCTACGAGAACTTTGAGAAAAACGGAGGAAAACCCCCTATGTCGAGAAGCTGGACGAGACGACTTGCTGCGCCGCTGGCGCTGCTGCTCCTGACGCTGACCCTTGCGGCCTGTGCGCCGGCCACGCTCCCCGAAACCGGGGAGGCCCTGACCAACGACGAGAGCGCAGCGCAGGCGGGCGGCGCGCCGGCCGCATCGCCGGACAGCGCCCCTGCCGAGTCCCCGGCGGGCGGCGCGGAAGAACCCGCCGGCATCCTGAGCGACTTTGCCGCAACGGACCTGGACGGCAACGCGGTGGACGCCTCGCTCTTTGCGGGGTATGACCTGACCATGATCAACGTCTGGGGCACGGACTGCGGGCCCTGCATCCAGGAGATGCCGGACCTTGCCGCGCTGCACGAGGCCTATGCGGACAAGGGCGTGCAGGTCGTGGGCCTGGTCAGCGACGCCCTCGGCATGGACGGCAGCGTCAGCGAGAGCCAGGTGGCCGACGCCCGCGCCATCGTGGAGGAGACGGGCGCCGCCTACCCGCACATCGTGCCCTCGGAGGACCTGATCTTCCTGCTGCAGCAGATCTTCGCCGTGCCCACGACCTTCTTTGTGGATGAGACGGGCGCGCAGGTCGGGCAGACGTACCTGGGCGCAAAGTCGGAGGACGAGTGGGCCGCCATCGTGGACGAACTCCTCGGGGAGGCGGGCGCATGAGCTTCCTTCGGCGCAACCTCTGGGCCTGCGCGCTCCTGCTCACGGGGGCGGCCTTTGTGGGCCTGGGCGCGTGGCGCGGGGAGGCGGAAACCGTGCTGCGCAAGGCCATAACCATCTGCATGGAGTGCATCGGCCTTGGGTAGGGCCTGGCGCTGGCTCCGGCGACATCTGCGCACCGCCGTGCAGGTCGCCTTTGCCGCGCTGACAAACGGCTATGTCGCCGGGTTCCTGCAGGGAAGGATCTATCGCGGGGCGGCAAAGGCCGTCTGCGTGCCGGGCCTCAACTGCTACTCCTGCCCGGGGGCGCTGGGATCCTGCCCGATCGGCGCGCTCCAGGCCGTGCTCGGCAGCCGCAGCTACCGCATCTGCCTGTATGTGGTGGGATTCCTGTTCCTGTTCGGGGCGGCGCTGGGGCGCTTTGTCTGCGGCTGGCTCTGCCCGTTCGGGCTCGTGCAGGACCTGCTGCACAAGATCCCCCTGCCCAAGGGGTGGAAGCGGAAGAAGCTCCCCGGGGACCGCGGCCTGCGGCTGCTGAAGTACGGCATCCTCGTGGGATTCGTGCTGCTGCTGCCCTCGCTCGTCGTGGACGTGACCGGGCAGGGAATGCCGTGGTTCTGCGAGTACATCTGCCCCTCCGGGACGCTGATGGGGGGCGTTCCGCTGCTTTTGACGAATCCGCCGCTCCGGGCGGTGGCGGGCGGGCTCTTCGCCTGGAAGGCGGCGCTGCTGGCGGCGCTGCTCCTGCTCTCGGTCGCCGTGTACCGGCCCTTCTGCCGGTACCTCTGCCCGCTGGGCGCGGTCTACGGGCTGTTCAACCCCATCGCGCTGCACCGCTTCGCGGTGGAGGAGCACAAGTGCGTGCGCTGCGGCAAGTGCCAAAGCGCCTGCAAGCTGGACATCGCCGCCTATAAGACCCCCAACAGCCGGGAGTGCATCCGGTGCGGGGAATGCCTGCGCGCCTGCCCCACGGGCGCGCTGCACACGCTCCTGCGCCAAAGGAAGGCCGAATCCGGCGCCGCGCAGAAGTCCGGCACATAAAAAAGACGCAAGGAAAAGATGGAGGAAAAGGAAAATGGAACGACTGGTTGGAACCATATCCCGGGGCATTCGCGCCCCCATCATCCGCGAAGGGGACGACATCGCCGCAATCGTCGTCGATAGCGTGCTCGCCGCCGCCAAGAGCGAGGGCTTCGCCCTGCGCGACCGGGACGTCGTGGCCGTGACCGAGGCGGTCGTGGCCCGCGCCCAGGGCAACTACGCCACCACCGCGCAGATCGCCAAGGACGTGCGGGAAAAGGTCGGGGAGGAGACGCTGGGCGTGCTCTTCCCGATCCTGAGCCGCAACCGCTTCGCCATCTGCCTCAAGGGCATCGCCATGGGCGCAAAGAAGATCGTGCTGCAGCTCAGCTACCCCGCGGACGAGGTCGGCAACGCCCTGGTGGACCTGGACGCGCTGGACGAAAAGGGCGTGGACCCCTACCGCGACGTGCTGACGGAGGCGAAGTGGCGCGAGCTCTTCGGCTACACGAAGCATCTCTTCACGGGCGTGGACTACATCGCCTACTACAAGGAGCTGATCGAGAGCTGCGGCTGCGAGGCCGAGGTGATCCTGGCCAACGACTGCCGCGCCATCCTGCCCTACGCCAAGACCGTGCTCTGCTGCGACATCCACAGCCGCGCGCGCACCAAGCGCCTGCTCACCGCCGCCGGCGCCGAGAAGGTCTTCGGCCTGGACGACATCCTGAACGCGCCCGTGGACGGCAGCGGCTGCAACGAGAAGTACGGCCTGCTCGGCTCCAACAAGGCCACGGAGGACAAGGTCAAGCTCTTCCCCCGCGACTGCCAGCCCATCGTCGAGCGCATCCAGGCGGAGCTCCTGGCGCGCACGGGCAAGCGCGTGGAGGTCATGGTCTACGGCGACGGCGCCTTCCGCGACCCCGTGGGCAAGATCTGGGAGCTGGCGGACCCGGTGGTCTCCCCGGCCTACACCGCCGGGCTCGAGGGCCAGCCCAACGAGGTCAAGCTCAAGTACCTGGCGGACAACGACTTTGCCGACCTGTCCGGCGAGGCCCTGCAGGCGGCCATCTCCGACTACATCCGCAAGAAGGACGGGGACCTCACGGGTAAGATGGTCTCCCAGGGGACCACGCCGCGCCGCCTGACGGACCTGATCGGCTCGCTGTGCGACCTCACCTCCGGCAGCGGGGACAAGGGCACGCCCATCATCCTCGTGCAGGGGTATTTCGACAACTACGCGGAGTGAGATCCTTTTCGCGTGCCGGCCGAAATCAGCGTTTTGCTGGTTTCGGCTGGCGTTTTTTGTTAACATAGGAAAATGGACATATAAGCGGACTGGGATTCGGAATTAGAGAGCGATTTGGGAATGAAGAAATAAAATAATGCTCCAAAACGCGCTTGGCGGGAAACAAAAGATATGATATCATTTTCATAGGAATACTACAATTTTATCGCTTTTTGGCGCGGCATTTGCGCGGAGGGCCGCACTGTCCGCCGCGAGGCGACATCTTGCATCGAGAGGGGGAGAGGGAAATGGGAAAGAGCATCTGGAGCTGCGCGCCGAAGGCCGTGCGGGTGGGCGTCTGTGTTTTCATACTCGCTTTGGTCTTTTCGGAGATTCTCCACCGGGAGCCGCAGAGCGTGGCGCTTCTGATACAGCTCTACGATCCCCTCTTCCCGCTGTACGCCCCCTGGGCGGAGGACAAGGCGCTCTACGTGCTGCGCGCGGCCATGCTGGTGCCGGTGGGCGCGCTGCTCTGGCGCGATGCGAAGCATCCGCTCGCGTGGAGCGGGGGGATTCTCGCCCTGGCGCTCGCGCTGGAGATCGTGCAGGTGGCCTTCCGCCTGTACTACTTCCAGCTCTATGCCGTGCTGGCCTGCGCGGCGGGGCTGGCGGTGGGCGCGGGCTTTGACGCGGCGCTGCGCTGGGCGCAGGGCCGCAGCGCCCGCGGCTGGGCGCTGCTCTGCGCGTGCGCGTGCATCGCCATCGGCGCGGAATTCGTGCGCACCGGAGGGGTGTCGATCTATACGGCCGCGACCGGGATCGGGCCCGTGAACATCAGCGGCTACTATTGGCCCCTGGTCGTCGGGGTGGGCCTGGGCAAGGCGGTCTGCCTGGCGATGGCCGCGCGCTCCCTGCTGCGGCCCTGGCCGGCCGCGGCGCTGTGCACGGCGCTGCTCTGCCTGGCTTGGCCGACGGTGTTCTGGGAGGCGTCGTCCCAGGGCCTGGAGTATCTCGGGGACGAGGCGTCCCTGCGGCCGGGCCGGGCGGCGTAAAGCGCGCGCATGTCTTTGAAATTGGAAAAATCACGGGAAAAGAAAGGGAGGAGGAAAAATGGAAAAAAAGACAAAGTGGGCGGCGTTGGCCGTGGGTGCGGCGGCGCTGTGTGTGCTGCTGGTCTACGGCGTGCGCCTGGCCGGGCCGCGGTCGGGGGTTGTGGACGGGCACCTCGTCCATGTGGCCAGCTTCTCTCCCCTGCTCTTTGGGCTGCTGCTGGGGCTCGCCCTGCACCTGACGGGCGCGCTGCGCCGCGACATCGCCCCGCTGGAGTGGCTGCCCGCCCTGCTGCTGTGCATTCCCCTCTGGATGCACAGCGAATCGCCCGCCTGGTTCACGCCTTACCCGGAAAACAGCGTGCGGCTCTCCACGCTCCTGCTGGCGCTCGTCGGCATCGGCTGCGTGGATGCGGCGCTGGGGGTCTGGCAGCGGCGCGGCTGGCGCTTCCGCTGGAAAGCGGCGCTGGCCCTGGCGCTGCTGGCGTTCCTCCTTGCGGCCTCGGAGTGGCCGGGCGACGCGGCCAACGCCGTGCGCAGCGCCACGATGGACCGCTCCGCAGCGGCGCGCTATATCGGGGTCTATGCGCCGCCGCTCCTGCGCCTGGCGGCGGGCGCGCTGTTCTTCTTCCTCGCTCGGCGCAACCGCCCGGCCGGCGCGGCGCTGCTGGCGGTCGGCGGCTTCTGCCTGGCGGTGGATCTGGCGGCAGTCAGCATGGCGCTCGTGGACATCCCCGATGCGAGTATGACCGCGCCAAAGCCCATTTCGTGGCTTCTGTTTGACGATTACACGCTCTCCCTGTTCTCGGGCGTGTTCTTCCTGGGCCTGGGCGCGGTGCGCGCAAAGCGGGCGTGAGCGCGGCAAAAAAAGGGGGTTCCTCCAAAGTTTGGAGGAACCCCCCTCGTTTTTTATGCGGATCACTTGGTCGTGACGAAGAGGTCGTGACCGTCGTAATCGACGGTGAGCACGCTGCCGTGGTGCAGGTCCTCGGAGAGGATCTTGCGGGCGATGAGCGTCTCGACCTTGGACTGGATGAAGCGCTTGAGCGGCCGCGCGCCGTAGACCGGGTCGTACCCCGCGTCCACGATGTAGCTGCGGGCGCTGTCCGTGAGCTCCACGTCCAGCTGCTTCTCCTTGAGCCGGCGGCGCAGGTCGGCGATCTGCAGGTCGACGATGCGGTCGATCTCGTTCTTCATCAGCGGCTTGTAGAAGACGATCTCGTCGATGCGGTTGAGGAACTCCGGGCGGAACTGCGTCTTGAGCAGGGCCTCGACCTTCTCGCGGGCCTCGTCCGTGATGCGGCCGTCCTGGATGCCCTCCAGGATGTACTGGGAGCCGAGGTTGGAGGTGAGGATGATGATCGTGTTCTTGAAGTCCACCGTGCGGCCCTGGGAGTCCGTGATGCGGCCGTCGTCCAGCACCTGCAGCAGGATGTTGAACACGTCCGGGTGCGCCTTCTCGATCTCGTCGAAGAGCACGACGGAATACGGCTTCTTGCGCACGGCCTCGGTGAGCTGGCCGCCCTCCTCGTAGCCGACGTATCCCGGAGGCGCGCCGATCAGGCGCGAGACGGAGTATTTCTCCATGTACTCGGTCATGTCGATGCGGACCATGTTGCGCTCGTCGTCGAAGAGCACCTGCGCAAGGGCCTTGGCCAGCTCCGTCTTGCCCACGCCCGTGGGGCCGAGGAACAGGAACGAGCCGATGGGCCGGTTCGGGTCCTGGATGCCCGCGCGGGAGCGCAGGATGGCCTCGGTGACCTTGGTCACGGCCTCGTCCTGGCCGATGACGCGCTGGTGCAGGATGTCCTCCAGGTGCAGGAGCTTTTCGCGCTCGCCCTCCATGAGCTTGGAGACCGGGATGCCGGTCCACCGGGCGACGATCTTGGCGATCTCCTCCTCGGTGACGCGGTCGCGCAGCAGGGTGCGCTTGCCCTCCTCCGCGGTGCGCTCCTCTTCCTCCAGCTCCTTCCTGAGCTGGGGCAGGCGGCCGTACTTGATCTCCGCGGCGCGGTTCAGGTCGTACTCGCGCTCGGCCTTTTCCATCTCGGCGTTGAGCTGCTCGATCTCCTCGCGCAGCTTCTGCACCTTGCCGATGGCGCTCTTCTCGTTCTCCCACTTGGCCTTCATCTCGCTGAACTGCGCGCGCATGTCGGCCAGCTCCTTCTGGATGTCCGCCAGGTGCTCCTGGGACAGGGTGTCCGTCTCCTTCTTCAGGGCGGCTTCCTCGATCTCGTGGCGCATGATCTTGCGGTTGAGCTCATCCATCTCCGCGGGCATGGAGTCCATCTCGCTGCGGATCATGGCGCAGGCCTCGTCCACAAGGTCGATGGCCTTGTCCGGCAGGAAGCGGTCCGTGATGTAGCGGTTGGACAGCGTCGCCGCCGCGATCAGGGCCTGGTCCTGGATCTTGACGCCGTGGAAGACCTCGTAGCGCTCCTTGAGGCCGCGCAGGATGGAGATCGTGTCCTCGACGGAGGGCTCGTTGACCATGACCGGCTGGAAGCGGCGCTCCAGGGCGGGGTCCTTTTCGATGTACTTGGCGTATTCGTTCAGGGTCGTGGCGCCGATGCAGTGCAGCTCCCCGCGCGCCAGCATGGGCTTGAGCAGGTTGCCGGCGTCCATGCTGCCCTCGGTCTTGCCCGCGCCGACGATGGTGTGCAGCTCGTCGATGAAGAGGATG